>NZ_JBQAHM010000009.1:0-213879 GCF_051916885.1 Bacillus cereus group sp. MYBK14-1
TAAGCTCTCTAGCGCCGATGGTAGTTGGGACCTTGTCCCTGTGAGAGTAGGACGTCGCCAAGCAAAAACCTAAGTCATTTTGACTTAGGTTTTTTTGTGTTTATTTTTATTTACCGAATGCTATAATCCGTAAATTTAATAAAGCTACAGACGAAAAAAGAATGAAGTAGAGACTCTTTAAAATAATAGTAATGATTTTTTGTGTTCCTGATTTTCCTAATGTCGCTAAAGTAATACTTAAAATAGGACACATTATTTCTATCATAAGTATATATTTTAAATAATGAGATGCTATAAATAAATATTTAATAATTACAGAAATTACTGCAATAGAGAAAAATAAATAGGATAATAGCAAAGTTCTTTCTTTAACAGTTATCCTCCTTAGAAATTAAATCGTTATAATAATACAAGAGTGTATATATTTTGATTAAAAACATACTGAAGTGCTATTTAAACGATAAATACATAAAATAGATCTCTAGAAATATATATTCTAATTCCCTTTTCTTCTTGTATATAGTTGCAATTCTTCTTTTGAATATAACTAAAACACGAACGTTATTGACTGCTAATAAAAAAACATTCGATTATTTATTGACATTGTTTATGAAATATTGTTAATATAGCCATAGAAACAATAATATAAGACCTCATATAATCGCGGGGATATGGCCTGCAAGTCTCTACCTAACGACCGTTATTCGTTAGACTATGAGGGAAAGTCACTCGGTATTTTTCTATTCACAAGGGATACGTATGCCTGAGTAGAGCGCTTTCTCTCATAGTAAAAGAGAAACTGTTCTATTTCAGGCTTTTTTTATTTGAATCGGGGGGATTCTAATATGAAATCACTAGTTGGAGTCATAATGGGAAGTACGTCAGACTGGGAAACAATGAAATATGCTTGTGACATTTTAGATGAATTAAATATACCGTATGAGAAAAAAGTTGTATCCGCTCATCGGACTCCGGATTATATGTTTGAATATGCAGAGACGGCTCGTGAACGTGGATTGAAAGTTATTATTGCTGGAGCTGGTGGAGCAGCACATTTACCAGGAATGGTTGCAGCGAAGACAAATCTTCCTGTAATTGGAGTTCCAGTTCAATCAAAAGCATTAAACGGCTTAGATTCATTATTATCCATCGCCCAAATGCCAGGAGGTGTTCCAGTTGCAACTGTTGCAATTGGTAAAGCCGGTTCAACGAATGCTGGATTACTTGCCGCACAAATACTTGGATCATTTCATGATGATATACATGATGCATTAGAATTGAGACGAGAAGCGATTGAAAAAGATGTGCGTGAAGGTAGTGAGCTAGTATGACGAGAATCATTTTACCTGGAAAAACAATCGGTATTATTGGAGGCGGCCAGCTAGGAAGAATGATGGCATTGGCAGCTAAGGAGATGGGATATAAAATTGCTGTTTTAGATCCTACAAAGCATTCGCCATGTGCACAAGTTGCTGATATTGAAATTGTTGCACCATATGATGATTTAAAAGCAATTCAGCATTTAGCAGAGATAAGTGATGTTGTCACATATGAATTTGAGAATATTGATTATAGATGTTTACAATGGCTTGAAAAACATGCGTACTTACCACAAGGTAGTCAGTTGTTAAATACAACACAAAATCGTTTTACAGAAAAGAATGCGATTGAGAAGGCTGGGTTACCAGTAGCAACGTATAGATTAGTTCAAAATCAAGACCAGCTTACAGAAGCAATTGCTGGGTTATCATTCCCTTCCGTCTTAAAAACGACGACAGGTGGATATGATGGGAAAGGGCAAGTTGTTTTAAGAAGTGAAGCTGATGTTGAGGCGGCAAGAAATCTTGTGGATAAAGCAGAATGTATTTTAGAGAAATGGGTGCCTTTTGAAAAAGAAGTATCAGTTATTGTGATTCGTAGTGTAAGTGGTGAAACAAAAGTGTTTCCAGTAGCAGAAAATATTCATGTAAATAACATTTTACATGAATCTATCGTTCCAGCTCGCATTACAGAAGAGCTTTCTCAAAAAGCAATTGCGTATGCAAAGGTACTTGCGGATGAATTAGAACTTGTGGGAACACTAGCTGTAGAGATGTTTGCTACAGATAATGGTGAGATTTATATTAATGAATTAGCGCCAAGACCTCACAATTCAGGACACTATACACAGGATGCATGTGAAACGAGTCAATTTGGTCAACATATTCGAGCAATCTGTAATTTACCTCTAGGAGAAACAAATTTGTTAAAACCAGTTGTCATGGTAAACATTTTAGGCGAACATATAGAAGGGGTCCTAAGACAAGTGAATAGATTAACCGGGTGCTATTTACACTTGTATGGAAAAGAAGAAGCAAAAGCACAGCGAAAAATGGGGCATGTTAATATTTTAAATGATAATATTGAAGTCGCTCTAGAAAAAGCGAAGAGTTTGCATATTTGGGACCATCAAGAACAACTGTTGGAGGGAAAAAGATGATTAGTCGTTATACACGCCCTGAAATGGGTGCGATTTGGACGGAAGAGAACAAATTTAAAGCGTGGTTAGAAGTTGAGATTTTAGCTTGTGAAGCATGGGCTGAGCTTGGCGATATTCCAAAAGAAGATGTTAAAAAAATTCGTGAACATGCATCATTTGATATTGATCGTATTTATGAAATTGAAAAAGAAACACGTCATGACGTAGTTGCATTCACTCGTGCTGTATCAGAAACGCCAGCATTAGGCGAAGAACGTAAATGGGTTCATTACGGTTTAACATCTACAGATGTAGTAGATACAGCATTATCTTACATCTTAAAACAAGCGAATGAAATTATATTAAAAGACTTAGAGAACTTTGTAAGCATTTTAGCTAACAAAGCGAAAGAGCATAAATACACAATCATGATGGGAAGAACACACGGTGTTCATGCAGAACCAACGACATTTGGTTTAAAACTTGGTCTTTGGTATGAAGAGATGAAACGTAACGTAGAGCGTTTCAAACAAGCTGCTGATACAGTTCGTGTTGGTAAACTATCTGGTGCGGTTGGTACATATGCAAATATCGATCCATTCGTAGAAAAATATGTTTGTGAAAATTTAGGATTAGAAGCAGCACCAATTTCAACACAAACATTGCAACGTGATCGTCACGCACACTACATGTCAACACTTGCACTAATTGCAACATCTATCGAAAAGATGGCAGTTGAGATTCGTGGTTTACAAAAGAGTGAAACACGTGAAGTTGAAGAAGCTTTCGCAAAAGGTCAAAAGGGTTCTTCTGCAATGCCACATAAACGTAATCCAATTGGTTCTGAAAATATGACTGGTTTAGCTCGTGTTATCCGCGGTTATATGATGACAGCTTACGAAAATGTTCCATTATGGCATGAGCGTGACATTTCTCACTCTTCGGCAGAACGTGTAATTTTACCAGATGCTACAATCGCATTAAATTACATGTTAAATCGCTTTGGTAATATTGTTAAAAACTTAACTGTATACCCAGAGAATATGAAACGTAATATGACAAGAACATACGGCTTAATTTATTCTCAGCGCGTAATGCTTACACTAATCGACAAAGGTATGGTACGTGAAGAAGCTTATGATATCGTACAGCCTAAAGCGATGGAAGCTTGGGAAACACAAGTACAATTTAAAGAGCTTGTAGAAGCTGATGAGCGTATTACAAGCAAGTTAACACAAGAAGAAATTAATGAATGCTTCAACTATGAGCATCATATGCAACACGTTGATACAATCTTTGAACGCCTTGGATTAAACGAAGCGTAAAATTTCATATGGCACAGAATAGAGTCATTCTGTGCCATTCTTTATAAAAATATTATTCACATTTTTCAAACTACAGGGGGCTTGCGAAATGCAAAAGCTAGAATTGCTGTATGAAGGTAAGGCAAAAAGAATTTATCGTACAGAATCAGCAGATATGGTTTGGGTAGAGTACAAAGATAGTGCGACTGCTTTCAATGGGGAGAAAAAAGAGACGATTACAGGAAAAGGTCGTTTGAACAATGAAATTACAACTTTATTGTTCAGAAAGTTACAAGAAGTGGGAATTAAAACACATTTTGTTGAGAAGTTATCTGAGACAGAACAACTTGTTAAAAAAGTGAGTATTATTCCTTTAGAAGTTGTCACAAGAAATGTAATTGCAGGAAGTCTTTCAAAACGATTAGGAATGGAAGAGGGAACTGTACTTGCAGAACCAATCGTAGAATTTTACTTCAAAGATGATGATTTAGGAGATCCGCTTGTAACGGAAGATCATATTCGTGTATTAAACGTTGCATCGCCAGAGCAAGTAAGTGTATTACGAGATATGGCTCTACAAATCAATCAAGTGTTGATTGATCATTTCGCAAGCTGTCGTGTAAGATTAGTAGATTTCAAATTAGAGTTTGGTGTAACGGAAGAAGGAGAAATCATTTTAGCGGATGAAATTTCACCAGATACTTGCCGTTTATGGGATGAAACGAGCAATGAAAAGTTTGATAAAGACGTATTCCGTCGTGATCTTGGAAATTTAACAGATGCTTATGAAGAGATTTTAAAACGTTTAGGGGGAATTTCACATGTATAAAGTTAAGGTATATGTAACATTAAGAGAAAGCGTATTAGATCCACAAGGAACAGCAGTAAAAGGAGCACTTCATAGTCTTTCATTCACAGAAGTACAAGACGTTCGAATCGGAAAGTACATGGAACTAACAATTGATAAATCTGTATCTGATTTAGATAGCAAGGTAAAAGAAATGTGTGAAAAACTATTAGCGAACGTTGTAATGGAAGACTTCCGTTATGAAGTTGAGGAGGTTGTCGCACAGTGAAATTTGCCGTAATAGTATTTCCGGGTTCGAACTGTGATGTCGATATGTTCCATGCAATTAAAGATGAGCTTGGCGAAGA
Organism: Bacillus cereus group sp. MYBK14-1; assembly: GCF_051916885.1. Classification (NCBI taxonomy): domain Bacteria; kingdom Bacillati; phylum Bacillota; class Bacilli; order Caryophanales; family Bacillaceae; genus Bacillus; species Bacillus cereus group sp. MYBK14-1. The sequence goes on from NZ_JBQAHM010000009.1 coordinate 4,918, forward strand.
AGTAGATTACGTTTGGCACGATACAGAGAATTTAGATGAATATGATGCAATTCTACTACCAGGTGGATTTTCTTATGGTGACTACTTACGCTGCGGTGCTATCTCTCGCTTTGCTAATGCAATGAAAGCAGTGCAAAAAGCTGCTGAGCAAGGAAAGCCGATTTTAGGTGTATGTAATGGATTCCAGATTCTTGTTGAATCAGGATTACTACCAGGAGCGTTAATAAGAAACGAAAACTTAAAATTTATGTGTCGCACTGTTCAGTTACGTGTTGAAAATAATGAAACGATGTTTACATCACAATATGAAAAAGATGAAATAATTAATATTCCAATCGCGCATGGTGAGGGGAATTACTATTGTGATGAAGCGACTCTTAAACAATTAGAAGAGAACAATCAAATCGCATTCCGTTACGTAGAAAACCCTAACGGTAGCGTTTCAGATATTGCTGGTATTGTAAATGAAAAAGGAAATGTACTTGGTATGATGCCGCACCCAGAGCGTGCTGTAGATGAATTACTTGGCGGTGCTGAAGGGTTAAAAGTCTTTCAATCTATCTTAAAACAGTGGAGGGAAACATATGTCGTTAATGCTTGAACCAAATCCAACACAAATTAAAGAAGAGCGTATATATGCGGAAATGGGGTTAACAGACGAAGAGTTTGCCATGGTTGAAAAGATTTTAGGTCGTCTGCCAAATTATACAGAAACAGGGTTATTCTCTGTAATGTGGTCTGAACATTGTAGTTATAAAAATTCAAAACCAGTGCTTCGAAAATTCCCAACAACAGGTGAGCGTGTTCTACAAGGGCCTGGGGAAGGTGCTGGAATTGTAGATATCGGTGATAATCAAGCAGTTGTATTTAAAATGGAAAGTCATAACCATCCTTCAGCTATTGAACCATATCAAGGAGCTGCAACAGGTGTTGGTGGTATTATTCGTGACGTATTCTCTATGGGAGCACGTCCGGTAGCTCTATTAAACTCACTTCGTTTCGGTGAATTACAGTCACCACGTGTGAAATATTTATTCGAAGAAGTAGTAGCAGGAATTGCAGGATACGGTAACTGCATCGGTATTCCGACTGTTGGCGGCGAAGTACAATTTGATCCATGTTACGAAGGAAATCCACTTGTAAATGCAATGTGCGTAGGTTTGATTAACCACGAAGACATTAAAAAAGGACAAGCACATGGTGCTGGTAACACAGTAATGTACGTAGGAGCATCAACTGGTCGTGACGGTATTCACGGTGCAACATTCGCGTCGGAAGAACTATCTGAAAGCTCAGAAGCGAAACGTCCAGCGGTTCAAGTAGGGGATCCATTTATGGAAAAACTTCTTATTGAAGCGTGTTTAGAATTAATTCAATCTGATGCACTTGTTGGAATTCAAGATATGGGTGCGGCTGGTTTAACATCATCATCTGCAGAAATGGCAAGTAAAGCAGGAATGGGTATTGAAATGTACTTAGATGATGTACCACAGCGTGAAACAGGAATGACACCATATGAAATGATGCTATCTGAATCACAAGAGCGTATGTTAATTGTCGTGAAAAAAGGTAGAGAACAAGAAATAGTAGATTTATTTGAGAAGTATGGTCTTGCAGCGGTTACGATGGGGAAAGTAACAGAAGATAAAATGCTTCGTTTATTCCATAAAGGTGAAAAGGTAGCTGAAGTTCCAGCAGATGCTTTAGCAGAAGAAGCACCAATTTATCATAAGCCATCAAAAGAAGCAGCATACTTTGCTGAATTCCAAGCAATGAAAATGGAAACGCCAAAAGTAGAAAATTATAAAGAAACGTTATTCGCTTTATTACAGCAACCAACAATTGCAAGTAAAGAGTGGGTATACGATCAATACGATTACCAAGTTCGCACAAGCACAGTTGTTACGCCAGGTTCAGATGCTGCAGTTGTACGTGTACGCGGTACAGAAAAAGGATTAGCAATGACGACAGATTGTAACTCTCGCTACATTTATCTAGACCCAGAGACGGGCGGTAAAATTGCAGTAGCAGAGGCAGCGCGTAATATCGTATGTTCTGGCGGAGAGCCACTTGCAATTACAGATTGCTTAAACTTCGGTAACCCAGAAAAACCAGAAATCTTCTGGCAAATTGAGAAATCAGTAGACGGTATGAGTGAAGCTTGTCGCACATTACAAACACCAGTTATCGGCGGAAACGTATCGATGTATAACGAGCGTAGTGGTGAAGCTGTATATCCAACACCAACTGTTGGGATGGTCGGACTTGTGCATGACTTAAAACATGTAACAACACAAGAGTTTAAGCAAGCTGGTGATTTAGTGTATGTAATTGGTGAGACGAAAGCTGAGTTTGGCGGAAGTGAATTACAGAAAATGATTCACGGCAAAATTTTCGGTCAATCACCAAGTATCGATTTAGATGTAGAATTAAAACGCCAAAAACAAGTATTAGAATCAATTCAAGCTGGTCTTGTTCAATCTGCACATGATGTTGCTGAAGGTGGTTTAGCAGTTGCGATTTCAGAAAGTGCAATTGGTGCTAAAGGCTTAGGTGCTACTGTGAAATTAGATGGAGAAGCAACAGCTGCATTATTCGCTGAATCACAGTCTCGCTTCGTGATAACTGTAAAACGTGAAAATAAAGAGGCGTTTGAGAAAGTGGTAGAAGCAACCCAAGTTGGAGAAGTAACAAGTACAAATGAAGTAACAATTCATAATGAAGAAAATGAAGTATTACTTACAGCAAATGTAGATGAAATGAGAAAGGCTTGGAAAGGGGCAATCCCATGCTTGCTGAAATAAAGGGGTTAAACGAAGAATGTGGCGTTTTCGGAATTTGGGGGCATGAAAATGCAGCACAAGTTTCATACTACGGATTGCACAGTTTACAGCACCGTGGGCAAGAAGGCGCAGGCATTGTCGTAAATAATGGGGAAAAAATCGTCGGTCACAAGGGGTTAGGTTTAATATCAGAAGTGTTTTCAAGAGGTGAGCTAGAAGGATTAAATGGAAAATCAGCGATCGGACATGTACGATATGCAACAGCTGGTGGAAGTGAAGTTGCTAACGTTCAACCATTGTTGTTCCGTTTTTCCGATCATAGTATGGCGTTAGCTCATAACGGAAATTTAATTAACGCAAAAATGCTTCGTCGTGAATTAGAAGCAGAGGGCAGTATTTTTCAAACTAGTTCAGATACAGAAGTACTTTTACATCTTATTAAGCGTAGTACGAAAGATTCTTTAATTGAAAGTGTAAAAGAAGCTTTAAACAAAGTGAAAGGTGCGTTTGCGTATCTTTTACTAACTGGAAATGAAATGATCGTTGCATTAGATCCGAATGGGTTCCGTCCGCTTTCAATTGGAAAGATGGGGGATGCTTACGTTGTAGCATCTGAAACATGTGCTTTTGATGTAGTAGGTGCAACATACATTCGTGATGTAGAACCGGGTGAATTACTTATCATTAATGATGAAGGAATTCACGTAGATCGTTTCACAAACGATGTAGAACATGCAATTTGTAGTATGGAATACATTTACTTTGCACGACCAGATTCTAATATTGCAGGCGTTAACGTTCATGCAGCACGTAAGAATATGGGGAAACGTTTAGCGGCAGAAGCTCCTATTGAAGCAGATGTTGTTACTGGTGTACCAGACTCTAGTATTTCAGCTGCGATTGGCTATGCGGAGGCGACAGGTATTCCATATGAGTTAGGATTAATTAAAAATCGTTACGTTGGACGTACGTTTATTCAACCTTCTCAGGAACTGCGAGAGCAAGGGGTTAAGATGAAACTTTCCGCAGTAAGAGGTGTAGTTGAAGGGAAACGAGTTGTTATGATTGATGACTCTATCGTAAGAGGAACGACAAGTAAACGAATTGTTCGTATGCTTCGTGAAGCTGGAGCGACAGAAGTTCACGTAAGAATTGCTTCACCACCTCTGAAATATCCATGTTTCTATGGCATTGATATTCAAACGAGAAAAGAATTAATTGCAGCAAATCATACAGTAGAAGAAATCCGTGAAATGATCGGAGCAGATTCTTTAACATTTTTAAGCGAAGATGGATTAGTAGATGCAATTGGACGTCCATATGAAGGGAAATATGGTGGCCTATGCATGGCTTACTTTAATGGGGACTATCCAACAGCTCTTTATGATTATGAGCAAGAGCTTTTAGAAAGTATGAAATAAGAAAAGTGAAACAAGCTTCTACTTCTTTTGATGTAGAAGCTAGCTCCTTTCTTAAAATAGCCCGCCCTGGATGGGGAGAAATTAAAAGACGAGGTGTAAATAACGATGGCGAATCCATATAAGCAAGCAGGAGTAGATATTGAAGCTGGATATGAAGCGGTATCTCGCATGAAAAAACACGTACAAACAACTATGAGAAAAGAAGTACTAGGCGGTTTAGGCGGTTTTGGAGGTATGTTTGATCTATCAAAATTTGCATTAGAAGAACCTGTATTAGTATCTGGAACAGATGGCGTGGGAACGAAATTGATGCTCGCTTTTATGGCAGATAAACATGACACAATTGGTATTGATGCAGTAGCAATGTGTGTAAATGATATTGTTGTCCAAGGAGCAGAGCCGCTTTTCTTCCTTGATTATATTGCTTGTGGTAAAGCTGAACCTAGTAAAATTGAAAACATCGTCAAAGGTATATCAGAGGGCTGTCGCCAAGCTGGTTGTGCATTAATCGGTGGAGAAACAGCTGAAATGCCAGGAATGTATTCTACGGAAGAATATGATTTAGCTGGTTTTACAGTTGGGATTGTTGATAAAAAGAAAATTGTAACAGGTGAAAAGATTGAAGCTGGTCACGTGCTAATTGGCTTAGCATCTAGCGGTATTCATAGCAATGGTTACTCTTTAGTACGAAAAGTGTTACTAGAAGATGGGGAACTATCTTTAGAGCGTATTTATGGCCGCTTAGAACTACCTCTTGGTGAAGAATTATTAAAACCAACGAAAATTTATGTCAAACCTATTTTAGAACTATTGAAGAAACATGAAGTATACGGTATGGCGCATATTACAGGTGGTGGATTTATTGAAAATATTCCACGCATGTTGCCAGAAGGAATCGGTGCCGAGATTGAACTAGGATCTTGGGAAATTCAGCCGATCTTTAGTTTGCTTCAAGAAGTTGGAAAACTGGAAGAAAAAGAAATGTTCAATATTTTTAACATGGGTATTGGTATGGTAGTAGCAGTGAAGGAAGAAGATGCAAAAGATGTTGTTCGTCTTCTTGAAGAGCAAGGAGAAATGGCTCGTATTATTGGACGTACTATACAAGGAGCTGGCGTTACTTTTAATGGGGGCACAGCACTATGAGTAGATTAGCAGTTTTTGCTTCTGGAAGCGGATCTAACTTTCAATCTCTCGTTAATGCGGTAGAAGAAAAAAGATTGGATGCAGAAATTAGTTTATTAGTATGTGATAAACCAGAAGCACGCGCTGTTGGACGGGCAAATTATCATCATATTCCGTGTTTTGCTTTTTCAGCGAAAGCATATGAGTCAAAAGAAGCATTTGAAAAAGAGATATTAAAGAAGCTAGAAGAATATGAAATTGATTATGTTATTTTAGCTGGATATATGCGGTTAATCGGGCCGACGTTACTAGAAGCATACGGCGGGAAGATTATTAATATTCATCCATCATTACTACCGAGCTTTCCGGGTAAAGATGCTATCGGTCAAGCGTTAGAAGCAGGTGTGAAAGTAACTGGAGTAACAATTCATTATGTAGATGCAGGTATGGATACAGGGCCAATTATTGCGCAAGAAGCAGTGGTTGTTTCTGAAGGGGATACGAGAGAAAGTTTACAAAAGAAAATTCAACAAGTTGAACATAAATTATACGTAAATACAGTAAATCAAATTGTTCAGTCTGTGAAAGAATCAACTGTTAACTAACATACAACCAGGGGTGAAGGATAAATGAAAAAGCGTGCATTAGTAAGTGTTTCAGATAAAACAGGAGTAGTAGAATTTGTTAAAGGGTTACTAGAACAAGGGATTGAAGTTATTTCAACAGGTGGTACGAAAAAGTTATTAGAAGAAAACGGTTTACAAGTAATTGGTATTTCTGAAGTAACTGGTTTCCCTGAAATTATGGATGGCCGTGTGAAAACGTTACATCCAAATATTCATGGTGGTCTATTAGCAGTTCGTGATAATGAAACACATGTAACACAAATGAATGAATTAGGTATGGAGCCAATTGACTTTGTTGTTGTTAACTTATATCCATTTAAAGAAACAATCGCTAAGCCTGATGTAACATTTGCTGATGCAATTGAAAATATTGATATCGGTGGCCCGACAATGATTCGCTCTGCTGCGAAAAATCATAAATTCGTATCTGTAATTGTAGATCCAGTAGATTATGATATTGTGTTAGCAGAACTGAAAGAGAACGGTGAAGTAGCAGAGGAAACAAAACGTAAACTAGCAGCGAAAGTATTCCGTCATACAGCAGCGTATGATGCGTTAATTTCTAACTACTTAACAGAGCAAATGGGTGAAGAAAGTCCAGAAACATTAACTGTGACATTTGAGAAAAAGCAAGACTTACGTTATGGCGAGAACCCACATCAAAAGGCAACTTTCTATAAAGCGCCATTCGCAGCAACTTCTTCTGTTGCATACGCAGAACAATTACACGGTAAAGAATTATCGTATAACAATATTAATGATGCAGACGCAGCACTTAGCATCGTAAAAGAATTTACAGAACCAGCAGTAGTAGCAGTAAAACATATGAATCCATGTGGTGTTGGAGTAGGAACTGATATTCACGAAGCATATACTCGCGCTTATGAAGCAGATCCAGTATCAATTTTCGGCGGTATTATTGCAGCAAATCGTGAAATTGATAAAGCTACAGCAGAAAAGTTACATGAAATTTTCTTAGAAATTGTTATCGCACCTTCGTTCTCGCAAGAAGCTTTAGAAGTGTTACAAAGTAAGAAGAACTTACGTTTATTAACTATAAATATTGAAAAAGCGACAAGTGCAAGCAAAAAACTAACTTCTGTACAAGGTGGACTTCTCGTTCAAGAAGAAGATACGTTATCATTAGATGAAAGTACAATTTCAATTCCAACGAAACGTGAACCTTCAGAGCAAGAATGGAAAGATTTAAAACTAGCTTGGAAAGTTGTAAAACATGTGAAATCAAACGCAATTGTTTTAGCGAAAGATGACATGACAATTGGCATCGGTGCGGGACAGATGAACCGTGTAGGTTCTGCAAAAATCGCAATTACACAAGCTGGTGAAAAAGCACAAGGTAGCGCACTTGCATCTGATGCTTTCTTCCCAATGCCAGATACATTAGAAGAAGCAGCAAAAGCAGGAATTACAGCAATCATTCAACCAGGCGGATCAATCCGTGATGAAGATTCTATTAAAGTGGCAGATACGTATGGGATTGCTATGGTGTTCACTGGCGTACGTCATTTCAAACACTAATAGAGGATGTTTAAAAAGTCCGGTTAAGATAACCTTCGCATGTCGTCGTTGCAATGCCAGTGCGGTACTCATGTAGGAAAGCTACACTCCGTGTCCTCCTGGCAAATGCGCCTAGACCTGCTCGGTTCTCTTAATCCTCCTTTTTAAACCTTTATTGATATGGATGTTTAAAAAGTCCGGTCGATAACCTTTTATTGATATGAAAAAGCAAACTAGGAGCATAGCTTCTAGTTTGTACTTATTTAATTATTGGGGGATGAAATATGAATGTTTTAGTAATTGGCCGCGGTGGGCGTGAGCATGCTTTAGCTTGGAAGTTTGCACAATCTGAAAAAGTAGAAAAGGTATATGTAGCACCAGGTAATGAAGGTATGAGAGATGTTGCAACACCAGTTGATATTGATGAAAATGATTTTGATGCATTAGTTTTATTTGCAAAAGAGAATAATGTTGAGTTAACTTTCGTTGGACCAGAAATTCCGCTTATGAATGGAATTGTTGATTGTTTTAAAGAAGAGGGACTTCGCGTATTTGGTCCGAATAAAGCGGCTGCTGTTATTGAAGGTAGTAAAGCTTTTACAAAAGAGCTTATGAAAAAGTATGATATTCCAACTGCGGCGTACGAAACTTTTACAGATTATGAAGAAGCAGTACAGTACATTCAAAAAGTTGGTGCACCAATCGTTATTAAAGCTGACGGCCTAGCTGCGGGTAAAGGGGTAACGGTAGCAATGACGCTTGAAGAGGCATTACAAGCTGTGAAAGAAATGCTACAAGATGTGAAATTCGGCGCGGCAAGTAAGAAGATCGTTATTGAAGAGTTTTTAGATGGACAAGAATTTTCATTAATGGCATTCGTGAATGGAACAACTGTACATCCAATGGTAATCGCCCAAGATCATAAAAGAGCTTTTGATGGTGATAAAGGTCCAAATACGGGCGGAATGGGTGCATATTCTCCAGTACCACAAATTCCAGAATCAGCAGTTCAAGAAGCGATTCAAACCGTATTACATCCAACTGCTAAGGCGATGATTGCAGAAAACCGTTCGTTTACAGGTATTTTATACGCAGGTCTTATTTTAACAAATGATGGTCCGAAGGTAATTGAATTTAATGCACGCTTCGGTGATCCTGAAACAGAAGTTGTATTACCTCGCTTAGAAAATGATTTAGTTGACGTATGTAACGCTGTATTAGATGAAAGTGAACTAACGTTACAATGGTCAGAAGAAGCTGTAATCGGTGTTGTACTTGCTTCTAAAGGATATCCAGAAGCATATAAAAAAGGTGATATTATTAGTGGACTAGATGCACTGCAAGATGTGATTGTTTTCCATGCAGGTACAGCAATGAAACATGGGGACTTTGTAACGAACGGTGGCCGTGTATTATTTGTTGCTTGTAAGGCAAATAGTTTACAAGAAGCAAAAGATAAAGTATATAAAGAAATCGGTAAAATTGAGAGTGATGGTCTATTTTATCGAAGTGATATAGGATATCGTGCAATTGGGCATGAGATGACGAAAAGTTAATATGTAAAAATCCCGCTGAGGAATCAGCGGGATTTTTTATGCATCTTTATCTTTTTTTAATTTCCCTTTTTGCTTTGCCATTTCTCGAAGTAAATACTCGATGTGTGCATTGACGCTACGAAATTCATCATTTGCCCATTTTTCGATGACTGCGTGTAATTCAGGATCAATACGTAATGGAAAGCTTTTCTTTTTAGCCATAATTACTTATAGCCCTTAGTATAGGCTTCCTGTATTAATAACTGGTTGCGCACCTTTATCTGAAACGATGGCAACTAATAAGTTGTTTACCATATTTGCTTTACGCTCGTCATCGAGTTCTAGTACGCCTTCTTCATCTAACATATGGATGGAATCTTTCGCCATCTTCACAGCACCTTCAACAATTTCTTTTCTAGCAGCTAATACTGCTTTTGCTTGCTGGCGTTGTAGCATTGCATGGGCAATTTCTGTTGCGTAAGCTAAGTGCGTTAAACGAGTTTCTAATACTTCTACACCAGCAATTTCAAGACGCGCCTCTAATTCACGTTTTAATTCTTCAGAGATTTCTTCAGTATTTCCGCGTAACGTAACGCAGGTTTCATCTTGGAAATTGTCATAAGGATATTTTGTTGCAACATGGCGGATTGCCGTTTCGCTTTGAATTTCTACAAATCGATCATAATGTTCAACACCAAACATTGCTTTTGCAGAATCAACAACTTTATATACGATAACAGCTGCAATTTCAATTGGATTTCCATCAACGTCATTTACTTTTAATTTTTTACTGTTAAAGTTTTCAACACGTAAAGATACAGTTTGACGGAATGCGAACGGAATCGTTAAAAATAAACCGTTTTGACGAATTGTTCCTAAATAATTACCGAAGAACGTAATAACCTTCGCTTGATTCGGTTGAACAATACCGATACCTGTAGCGAGAACTGCGGCTAATATAATAGTTAGTGCCGCTCCTATGAAAATTTCTTGTGCAAGGAAAAATACACCGATAGCAGCTAAAATCAAAATTCCAATAATACCGAGAAAACCATTTACATAAAATACTTGTTTTTCTTTCATATGATCGCCTCCTGATATAAAAATGATATCACTTTTATATCATTTTAAGCAAGAGGTATGCACCTAATTTTCTGAATTTTATTGATTGATATCTTTTATATACATTTTAAGGCCGAAAAAGAGAATGTACGTTCTGTTTTATGGTAAAATAAAGAAGACTTAACCGCCCACTGCAGCAGCTAAGTCCCTTTGAGAGCATCTTGCATCGTGACAAATGATTCAAAGCGGTTTTGCCAGGATTATATTTTCAATCGCTGACTCAATCTCTTTGTCAGAAGCGTCATAACTTCCTTTTGACTTTGGCTTGTCATGAGTGGAAGTTTGATTCACTTCTTCTTTAGCATGTCCTTTTTCAGCAAAATTCATGCTAGGCATTTTAAATGCCCCCATATTCATGTATTTTCCGAATTTCCACATTTCAACAACAGGGCAGAAACGAACAATTCCTTCTGCAACTTTCATTGCACCAATCCATAGAAAAATGTTAGACCAAGTGCACCACGGCTTGCGTACAAGTTTAGTTGCACTACATCCGAAGAGGACAAGCCCAAGTGTAATTCGAATTAGAGCGTTTATTGTCCCGATATTTTGCTTCATTAGAAAAACACTCCTTTTTATGAAAGTTGAAATAGATAATACTATTTCTTTTATTAGTATCCCGTTTGATTTTTGGGATATGTAATCCAACATTTGACGTGGAAAAAGATGTTGGAATGTGCGTGTGTGTAAGTAACTTTTTTTGTTATAATGAAAGAATGCATAAAAGGAACTTCAAAATTAAATCCTCTAGTTTAAAAAATATGGAAGAGGTAATTCCAAACTTAATTCTCCGTTTTAAACAAATATTTAAGATGAAGTTAAAACAATAATGATGAAAATAAACTGTTATTTTGAACAGAAATATATATAACTAGAGAAAAGGAAGGGTGTTTTCATGTACGATATTTCCGGATGGAAACATGTATTTAAGCTTGATCCAAATAAGGAGTTAAGCGATGAACATTTAGAAATGATTTGTGAGTCTGGAACTGATGCGGTTATTGTAGGCGGAAGTGATGGAGTTACAATTGATAACGTATTACACATGCTAGTTAGCATTCGTAGATATGCAGTTCCTTGTGTATTAGAGGTTTCTGATGTAGAAGCAATTACACCAGGATTTGATTTTTATTACATCCCAAGTGTTTTAAATAGCCGAAAAGTAGAATGGGTAACAGGTGTTCATCATGAGGCATTGAAAGAATTTGGGGATATTATGGACTGGGACGAAATTTTTATGGAAGGGTATTGTGTTTTAAATCCAGAAGCGAAAGTAGCCCAGCTTACAGAAGCGAAATGTGATTTAACAGAAGATGACGTTATTGCATATGCTCGTTTAGCAGACAAGTTATTACATTTACCGATATTTTATTTAGAATATAGCGGTACGTATGGAGATGTTGAACTTGTTAAAAATGTAAAAGCAGAATTGAAACAAGCTAAGTTATACTATGGCGGTGGTATTTCTAATGCAGAACAGGCGAAAGAAATGGCACAATATGCTGATACAGTAGTTGTTGGAAATATTATTTATGATGATATAAAATTGGCGTTAAAAACAGTTAAAGCAGTAAAAGGAGAGTAGGTGCAGGCGTATATGAGTATGACAGATAGATTATTAAACGGTTTAAATCCACAGCAACAAAAAGCAGTCCAAACAACGAATGGACCACTTCTATTAATGGCAGGTGCAGGTAGTGGTAAGACACGTGTGTTAACACATCGTATTGCGTATTTACTTGGTGAAAAAGGTGTAGCACCATGGAATGTACTAGCTATTACCTTCACAAATAAAGCAGCTCGTGAAATGCGTGAGCGTATTGATACACTTGTGGGACCAGAAGCAGAAGATATTTGGATTTCGACGTTCCACTCTATGTGTGTACGTATTTTACGACGGGATATCGATCGTATTGGTATTAATCGTAACTTTACAATCTTAGATTCAGGCGATCAGCTAACTGTAGTCAAAAAAATTATGAAAGAGCGCAATATTGATCCGAAGAAATTTGAGCCGCGCTCTATTTTAGCGGGTATTAGTAATGCGAAAAATGAACTGTTATCTGCGGATAAATATGCAAAAAAAATTACAATGGCTGATCCATATGAAAAATTAACGAGCGATGTATACACAGAGTATCAAAAACGTCTTTTGAAAAATAATTCATTAGACTTTGATGATTTAATTATGACCACGATTCAGTTATTTGAACGTGTTCCAGAAGTATTAGAGTTTTATCAGCGTAAGTTCCAATATATTCACGTTGATGAGTATCAAGATACGAACAAAGCGCAATATCTTCTTGTTAAACATTTGGCAGCGCGTTTTAAAAATCTTTGCGTTGTAGGTGACTCTGACCAGTCTATTTATCGCTGGCGTGGTGCAGATATTTCTAACATTTTGTCGTTCGAAAAAGACTATGAGAATGCACAAGTAATTTTGTTAGAACAAAACTATCGTTCGTCACAAAATATTTTAAATGCAGCGAATGCTGTTATTGAAAAAAATACGAATCGTAAGCCGAAGAAATTATGGACAGACAATCAAGTTGGAAGTAAAATCTCGTATTATCGTGCTGCAACTGAAAAGGACGAAGCGTATTTTGTTGCGAAAAAAATTCGTGACGATATTCAAATGGGGAAACGAAAATATACTGATTTTGCAGTGTTATATCGTACGAATGCTCAGTCTCGTATGGTCGAGGAGATTTTCCTTAAATCTAACATTCCGTACAAAATTGTCGGAGGTACGAAGTTCTACGATCGTAAAGAGATTAAAGATATTTTGGCGTACTTACGTTTAATCGGTAATCCAGATGATGAAATTAGTTTTGCACGTATTATTAACATGCCAAAGCGTGGTATTGGTGCGACTTCTATCGATAAAATTATTAATTACGGTGTGCAAAACGGAATTTCATTAACTGCTGTATTTGATGAAATTGAGCATGTTGGAGTAAGTGCAAAAATTACAAAGGCAGTAAAAGAATTTGCGAATTTATTAAATAACTGGGTAAATATGCAAGAGTATTTATCTGTTACAGAATTAGTAGAAGAAGTTATTGAAAAAACAGGCTATCGCGATATGTTGAAAAATGAACGTTCTTTAGAAGCGGAAGGTCGTTTAGAAAACTTAGACGAGTTCTTATCTGTTACGCAAACATTTGAATCTCAAAGCGAAGATAAGAGCCTTGTTGCATTCTTAACAGATTTAGCACTTGTTGCTGATATTGATCGTGTAGATGAAGACCCAACTGCTGGTGAAGAAGTTATTTTAATGACGATGCACTCAGCGAAAGGATTAGAGTTCCCGGTTGTCTTTATTGTTGGCTTAGAGGAGGGGATATTCCCTCATACTCGTTCTCTTATGGAAGAGGATGAAATGCAAGAAGAACGTCGTCTTGCTTATGTAGGTATTACCCGTGCAGAAGAAGAGCTATATTTATCTAACGCGCAAATGCGTACTTTATTTGGTAGAACAAGTATGAACGCTGCGTCTCGATTCATTACAGAAATCCCGACAGAACTAGTGGAATCATTAAATGAAACAGCGCCAAAGCGTGAAACATCGTTTGGTGCAAAAGGCAGAACGGCAAGTAGCGGCAAAACGACAATCACAACGACAACACGCTCTCGTTCAGCTTTCGCGCGCCCTGCAGCTAAGACGACAGGCGGCGAACAAATTGGCTGGGCAGTAGGAGATAAAGCTTCCCACCAAAAATGGGGAGTCGGTACAGTTGTAAGTGTAAAAGGTGAAGGTGATGCAAAAGAATTAGATATTGCATTCCCAAGCCCAATTGGTGTTAAACGTTTGTTAGCAAAATTTGCACCTGTGACGAAACAATAGAAAGGAATGAGGATATGTCAAAAGAGATAGCAAAAAAACGTATAGAAGAACTGCGTGATTTATTAAATACATTTAACTATCAATATCACGTATTAGACAATCCTTCTGTTTCTGATGCGGAATATGACCGTAATATGCAGGAGCTTATAAAATTAGAAGCAGAGAACCCAGAGTTTATGAGTGAAGATTCTCCCTCCGTTCGCGTTGGGGGGACTGTTCTTGATATATTTGAAAAAGTAACACATAAGTCACCAATGTTAAGTTTAGGAAATGCATTTAACGAAGGAGATTTACGTGATTTCGACAGAAGAGTACGTCAAGGAATTGATGGTGCGAATGTAAGATATATATGTGAATTAAAAATTGACGGGCTTGCCGTTTCGCTTCATTATGAAAAAGGACGCTTCATTCAAGGGGCGACACGTGGTGATGGTGTAACGGGTGAAGATATTACTCAAAATTTAAAAACGATTAAAGCTATCCCACTTCGTTTAAATGAAGAAGTAACGTTAGAAGCACGAGGCGAAGCTTATATGCCGAAGCGTTCATTCGTTAAACTAAATGAAGAAAAAGAGCAAAATGGAGAAGATGTATTTGCGAATCCGCGTAATGCAGCAGCAGGTTCAATACGTCAACTTGATCCGAAAATTGCAGCGAAGCGTAACTTATCTATGTTTGTGTATGGTCTTGCGAATGTAGAAGAAAAAACAATTCCATCACATAGTGAATCGCTTGATTTCTTAGGTGAACTTGGATTTAAGACAAATCCAAATCGCCGTACATGTGAAACAATTGAAGAAGTTATAGCTTATGTAGAAGAATGGCAAGAAAAACGTCCGCATCTTGATTATGAGATTGATGGAATCGTTATAAAAGTAGATGATGTTGCCCTTCAAGAAAGTCTAGGAACTACAGCGAAGAGTCCAAGATGGGCGATTGCTTATAAATTCCCGGCTGAAGAAGTTGTAACGAGATTAACAGGCATTGAATTAAGTGTTGGCCGAACAGGAGTTGTAACACCGACTGCAGAACTAGAGCCAGTGAGAGTTGCTGGTACGATTGTTCGTCGTGCTTCTTTACATAACGAGGATTTAATTCGTGAAAAAGACATTCGAATTGGTGACTACGTTGTTGTGAAGAAGGCTGGAGATATTATTCCTGAAGTTGTGAACGTTATTTTTGATAAGCGTACTGGTGAGGAAGAAGAATACCGCATGCCAACTCATTGTCCAGCATGTGAGAGTGAACTTGTTCGTTTAGAAGAAGAAGTAGCACTTCGTTGTATAAATCCAACTTGTCCTGCTCAAATTCGAGAAGGGTTAATCCATTTCGTTTCAAGAAATGCAATGAATATTGATGGACTTGGAGAACGTGTCATTACACAACTCTTTGATGCTGATTACATTCGTACATTTGCTGATTTATATGCATTGACGAAAGAGCAATTATTACAGTTAGAACGTTTTGGTGAAAAATCAGCAACGAACTTAATACAAGCAATTGAAAATTCTAAAGAAAACTCGTTAGAGCGATTATTATTTGGTCTTGGAATTCGCCACGTTGGAGCGAAAGCAGCACGTACATTTGCAGAGCACTTTGAAACGATGGATGAGCTTGTAAAAGCAACGGAAGAAGAACTAAAAGCAATTAATGAAATTGGCGAAAAAATGGCTCAATCTGTTGTGACATATTTTGATAATGAAGATGTATTAGAGTTATTACAGCAGTTTAAAGAGTATGGCGTGAATATGACATACAAAGGTATAAAAATTGCAGATTTACAAAATGTTGAATCTTACTTCGCAGGAAAAACGGTTGTTTTAACAGGTAAGCTAGAAGTTATGGGGCGAAGTGAAGCGAAGAAGAAGATTGAGGCATTAGGTGGAAAAGTAACGGGAAGTGTTAGTAAGAGTACGGATTTAGTTGTTGCAGGTGAAGCGGCTGGTTCGAAATTAGCACAAGCGGAGAAACATAATGTTGAGGTTTGGAATGAAGAGAGGTTCTTACAAGAGCTAAATAAGTAAGAGGTGCAAACTTACCATGAAAAAAATAGCATTAGCGGTATTAAGCCTTGGCCTACTTGTAAGTGGGTGTAGTGCAGGTGCCGACAAAGATGAAAAAGTGGCTGAGAAATCGGGGAAAGCAAAAGAACAATCAGTTGTTCCAAAATACGCTATTTCGGATGAATATTATAAGACGACTATTCCATTTGATGGTGGAAATGCACGTGGTTTAGTGGTGCAAGGGTTAAATAGTCGTCTTGATATAGATGAATTTGAAACAGGGTTAATGCGAATTGCAAAAGAATCATTTAGTACGAAAGATAATTTTTTAAAAGGCGGAAAAGCTCTAGATACTCAAACTATACAGATGCTTGTTAAAAGAAAACGTACAGATGCTGAACAAAAGGAACTAGAGGACAAATTAAAAAAAGATGCAGTTAAATTTCCTAATATAGGATTAAACCCTGCATTAGGAACAGGATCCGAATCACTAGAAGTGAAAAATAAAAAAAATCCAATATATATTTCAAATATTTTAGAGCATGATTATTATGTGAAAAAAGGCGATAACGGCGAGGAACGCGTTGGTATGGTAGTTGGATTAGCAATGAATTCTGTTCAATATTTTAACGAAGAGCATGGTTATCCACGTGAAGCTGCAATCCCGGATGAAAAGATGTTAGCTGAAGGGAAAAAAATGGCGCAAGAAATTTTGAAAGTCATACATCAAAAAGAACCTGAAACCAAAAATATTCCAATAACATTTGCGATTTATCGCCAAGCTCCAAAGTCTTCGCTCGTGCCAGGTAACTTTGTTTCTTATGCAAATGCCGAAAAAGGTAGTGAAACGGTTGAAGATTGGCAACAAATTAATGAAAAATATTATTTGTTCCCATCAGAGCAAGCGAAAACAGATAATAAACGTGAAGACCTTGCAAGAGTATCCAACTTTAAGGCAAAACTAAGCGATTATTTCCAAGGCGACTATACAGCTGTTATTGGTACTGGTATGTATAGAGATGATGAATTAAGAGAAATGAAGCTTGATATTCCTGTCCAGTTTAATGGAAAAGCTGAAATAGTTGGTTTTACACAATATGTGGCAGGGCTTGTTATGGAATACTTCCCGAATTATATGAAAGTACAAGTAACGATTAAATCTGTAGAACGCCCAGAAGCTATTATTATACGTGAAGCAAAACAAGATGAACCACTTGTGAAGATTTTAGATTAAATATGAAGGCTGTTCCTCTATGGAACAGCTTTTTTTCTTATGTAATTTTGTTATAATTTAAAATGTTGTAAAAAATAGGGGTAAGGGGTAAATCTCATGGAAGAATTAAGTTTTCAAGTCATTATTTTATTAATTGCATTCGGTTTTTTAGTAGCTTTTATTGATTCCGTTGTTGGAGGAGGAGGGTTAATTTCGCTTCCTGCGCTTATGTTTGTTGGCTTATCGCCAGCTTCGGCAATTGCAACGAATAAATTAGCGGCAACAATGGGGACGTTTACGAGTGCGATGTATTTTATTCGATCAGGAAAAGTTGATTTTAAAATTGTAGGAAAGTTAATCCCGTTAACTATTGTTGGAGCTGTTGCAGGTGCTTTAGTAGTAAAATTTATTCCACCGGATATTTTACGCCCATTAGTACTTGTAATGTTGGTATTTATTGCTATTTATATTATTGCAAAAAAGAATTGGGGAAGTGTGTCTACCTATAAGAAGATGACGCAAAGAAAAACATTAATATTTTTCTTTGCTATTTTAATGATAGGATTTTATGATGGATTTTTTGGACCAGGGACAGGGTCGTTTTTAATTTTTGCATTTTTATTAATTGGCTTGGATTTTATTCAAGCGGCAGCATCTGGAAAACTTTTGAACTTTGTTAGTAATATTGTATCTTTAATTACTTTTTTATTTTTAGATATAATTCATTTTGAATACGGTATTATCATGGGATTATCAATGATCTTAGGTGCTTATTTTGGATCGAAGTTTGCGGTTCAAAAAGGTGTTGGATATGTAAGGACTTTATTTTTATTAGTTACTATATTATTGATCGGGAAAAATGTTTTGGAATATACTCATATTTTGTAGATTCATACGCATGTATGAATCTCTTTTTTTTATTATATTTTAAAAATTTATTAATTTTTAAAATATAAGTCTAGGAATATTTGAATAAATCTAAATTATCGTGTAGAATAATGTTGTAAAATGTAAACGTTTTTCTAAGGGGAGGCTAAAAAAAATGGTAGTAGCATACAAACATGAGCCATTTACAGATTTTTCAGTGGAGGCTAACAAATTAGCGTTTGAAGAAGGTTTAAAGAAAGTAGAATCTTATCTTGGACAAGACTATCCATTAATTATTGGGGGAGAAAAAATCACTACAGAAGACAAAATTGTTTCTGTAAACCCTGCAAATAAAGAGGAACTTGTTGGTCGTGTTTCAAAAGCAAGCCGTGAGTTAGCTGAAAAAGCAATGCAAGTAGCGGATGAAACATTCCAAACTTGGAGAAAATCAAAGCCAGAAATGCGTGCAGACATTTTATTCCGTGCTGCAGCAATCGTTCGTCGCAGAAAACATGAATTCTCTGCTATTCTTGTAAAAGAAGCAGGTAAGCCATGGAATGAGGCAGATGCTGATACAGCAGAAGCAATCGACTTTATGGAATATTATGGTCGTCAAATGTTAAAATTAAAAGACGGTATTCCAGTAGAAAGCCGTCCAATTGAATATAATCGTTTCTCTTACATTCCATTAGGAGTAGGTGTTATCATTTCTCCTTGGAACTTCCCATTCGCAATTATGGCAGGTATGACAACAGCTGCTTTAGTTTCTGGTAACACAGTATTACTAAAACCAGCTAGTACAACTCCTGTAGTAGCAGCGAAATTTATGGAAGTATTAGAAGAAGCTGGCTTACCAGCTGGCGTAGTAAACTTCGTTCCAGGTAACGGTTCTGAAGTTGGTGACTACTTAGTAGATCATCCTCGTACACGTTTCGTAAGCTTCACGGGATCTCGTGATGTAGGTATCCGCATCTATGAGCGTGCAGCGAAAGTAAACCCAGGACAAATTTGGTTAAAACGCGTTATCGCTGAAATGGGCGGTAAAGATACAATCGTTGTTGATAAAGAAGCAGATCTTGAATTAGCAGCTAAGTCTATCGTTGCATCAGCATTCGGATTCTCAGGACAAAAATGTTCTGCATGTTCTCGTGCAGTAATCCATGAAGATGTATATGATCATGTATTAAATCGTGCTGTTGAATTAACAAAAGAATTAACAGTTGCTAACCCAGCAGTATTAGGTACAAACATGGGTCCTGTTAATGACCAAGCTGCATTCGATAAAGTAATGAGCTATGTTGCAATTGGTAAAGAAGAAGGTAGAATCTTAGCAGGTGGCGAAGGAGACGATTCTAAAGGTTGGTTCATCCAACCAACAATCGTTGCTGACGTTGCAGAAGATGCTCGCTTAATGAAAGAAGAAATCTTCGGACCAGTAGTAGCATTCTGTAAAGCGAAAGACTTCGATCATGCACTTGCAATTGCAAATAATACGGAATACGGTTTAACAGGTGCTGTTATTACTAACAACCGTGACCATATTGAAAAAGCACGCGAAGACTTCCACGTTGGTAACTTATACTTCAACCGTGGATGTACTGGTGCAATCGTAGGTTACCAACCATTCGGTGGCTTTAACATGTCTGGTACAGACTCTAAAGCTGGTGGACCTGATTACTTAGCACTTCACATGCAAGCAAAAACTACTTCTGAAACTTTATAAGAAATAGTAGAGGAGCTCTTCACAGAATGTGAAGAGCTCCTTTTAAAATTGAAATCCTATATATTACCATCGTTCGAAGGGAATGAGCTAAAACCTATTAATAGCGGGATAAACATGTGAACAGAAATAAAATGATGAGAAAAGTTGACTTATTAGTCATATTTTTTAGTATTCATTTTGAGAATTTCCTGTATAATACAATTTGAAAGAAAATCTATGGTTCGACAAGGAACACTCCTTTCGGTTTTGCTCACTGAAAGGAGTGTTTTTTTATGTAGCTAAAAATTCTTGCGTGCTTATTACATTTGCATATACGCCATTTAAACTAGCTAAAATTGTATTGTGAATGTAAACAGCTGGTATAGTAGCGTTCTTAAAAGACAGGTCTTTTGTAGCACAAGCATCATGTATAACGGTACATTGAAAGCCAAAATCGAATGCAGCCCTTACTGTAGCATCGATACACATATGAGTCATCATCCCACATACAACGACATGTTCAATATTTAAACGTTTTAATTGCTCTAGAAGATTAGTTTCTCGGAAGCTATTTGGATAATGTTTGACTATAACTGTTTCTTCTCTAAGTGGACGTACGCTTTCGTGAATATGTACACCTTCTGTATTAGGTAGGAAAAAAGTAGCGTCATCTTTTATAGCTACGTGTTGGATATGAAAAATAGGTTCGCTGTTTGTTCTAAAGTGTTGTAATAACTGATTAGCATATTCGCTTGCTTCTACTGGATTACGCAATTCCATCTTTCCATTTGGAAAATAATCGTTTTGAATATCGATGAGTAAAAGAGCTGTTTTCATATATTTATCTTCCTCCGAGTTTCATATTCAAATAAATTTATTCAATTCGTAGAGAAGATTCTCCTGTTTAAAAATATGAGGAAGAAGAATTTTAAATAACCTTGAAAGTTACTATTTTCTCATGAATTTTCATCTGAAAATTTTAATAAAGGGATAATTAATATTTTTCTAAAAAATGTATTGACTCTTATTATTCTGAGTTCTATAATGAGAATTAATTAAACGACAATTAAATCGATACATTCTTATCCAGAGAGGTGGAGGGACTGGCCCTACGATACCTCAGCAACGGGTTTTTTTAATACCGTGCTAACTCCAGCAAGCCATATAAAGGCTTGGAAGATGAGAAGATGTGAACGAGTACATATAAGTGCTCTCCTTCTTATCTTTATGGTTGATAAGAAGGAGAGCACTTTTTATTTTACCTCGAAAGCTCTACTTCAAGTTTTTACAGCATATAGGAGGGGGAAAAATGATTTCTTTTAACAATGTAAGTAAAGTGTATGAATCAGCTGGGCAATCTGTTCATGCGGTGGAGGATGTAACATTATCAGTTGAGAAAGGCGAAATTTTTGGCATTATTGGTTTTAGTGGCGCTGGAAAGAGTACGTTATTACGCTTAGTAAATATGTTAGAGAGACCGACGGCAGGAACGATTTCAATAGATGATAAAGATATTACATCATTATCGACGAAAGAATTACGTAAACTGAGACAAAGAATTGGAATGATTTTCCAAAGTTTTAATTTATTTAATTCAAGAACAGTATTTGGAAATATTGCTTATCCATTAAAGTTAGCGAAAGTACCAAAGAATGAGATAAAAGAAAGAGTAAATGAACTGCTGAAGTTTGTAGGGTTAGAAGATAAAGCAAACTATTACCCAGAGCAGCTATCAGGTGGACAAAAGCAGCGTGTGGGCATTGCTAGAGCACTTGCGACATCGCCAGATATTCTTATATGTGATGAGGCAACATCAGCCTTAGATCCAGAAACAACGACAGAAATTCTAAACTTATTAAAGAAAGTAAATAGAGAATACAATTTAACAATTCTTCTTATTACACATGAAATGCATGTTGTGAAAGAAATTTGTCACCGTGTAGCTGTAATGGAGAAGGGAAAAGTTATTGAAGAAGGAAAACTGTTTGATGTTTTCACGCAACCAAAAACAAAGACGACTCAAAACTTTGTACGTTCTGTCATTAATGATCATTTACCGGAAAGTGTTCTAGCGAAAATTCAAAATGGTGGTCAAATTTATCGTCTAACATTTACTGGTGAGGAGACAGGACAGCCGGTACTATCATATATCGCAAAAAACTATAACGTCGATGTAAATGTACTGTACGGAAATATTATTGAACTTCAAAATGTGCTATTTGGAAATCTTCTTGTAGAGTTGCAAGGTGAGCAGAGGGAAATTCAAAAAGCATTACAACATCTAAGACTGCAAGTGCAGCTGAAGGAGGTAGAAGCTCATGCGAGTTGATTGGAGTATATTTTGGCCGCGCATACTAGATGCGACGGGGGATACCCTCTTAATGGTAATTGTAACCCTTATATTTGCTACAATTCTTGGTATACCTCTAGGTTTACTTTTATATGTAACGAGAAAAGGAAACTTTTTAGAAAATAAATGGGTCTTTTCTATTCTTAACATCATAATTAATACAATTCGTCCGGTACCATTCATTATCTTTTTAGTAGCCTTAAGTCCACTAACAAGAAGTGTTATCGGAACGACGATTGGAACAGCAGCGGCAATTTTCCCGATGACGTTAGTCGCATCAATTGGTATTGCTAGAATGGTTGAAACAAACCTTGTTTCCGTTCCGAAAGGAGTAATTGAAGCAGCGCAAGCAATGGGCGCCTCGCCAATTAGAATTGTTTTTGAAATCCTTGTACCAGAAGCGTTAGCACCATTAATCTTAGGTGTCACATTTATGACAGTTGGTTTAATTGAATTTTCTGCAGTTGCTGGGCTTGTCGGTGGTGGCGGTCTTGGTGATTTAGCAATGACATATGGTTATCAACGTTTTGATACATCAGTTATGTTCGTAACGGTCGTGTTACTTATTATTCTCGTACAGATAGCTCAAAATTTAGGGAATTACTTTGCGAAAGTCTTGTTACGCAGATCATAAAAAGGAAGAGAGGAAAAGAAAATGAAGAAAATTTTAGCATTTGCATTATCAGCGATTGTAGGGATTTCGGCGTTAAGTGGCTGCTCGGATGCAGGAGCAAAAGAGAAAACAGTTCGCATTGGTGTAACTGGAACGGATGGAAACGCTTGGGAAATTGTAAAGGGAAAAGCTGAAAAAGAAGGGATTAAAGTTAAACTGATTGAGTTCTCTGATTACACAACGCCAAATAAAGCGTTAGCTGATGGAGATATTGAACTAAACTCATTCCAGCATATTGCGTTCTTAGAGCAATTTAAAAAGGAACATAAGTTAGATATTACAGCTGTTGGTACAACACAAATTGCACCAATGGGTTTATACTCTGAAAAATATAAGAAATCAAATGAAATCCCAGATGGTTCAGAAATTGCAATTCCAAACGATCCAACGAACCAAGCACGTGCATTAAAACTTCTTGATGCAGCTGGATTATTAAAGCTGAAAAAGGATTTTGGTCTATTTGGAGATCCAAGTGGTATTGCTGAAAATCCGAAGAAATTAAAAATTACACCGGTTATCGCACAGCAAACACCTCGTGTGTTAAAAGATGTAGCGGCATCAGTTATTAATAACGGTGTTGCTGGTCAAGCTGGATTAGATCCAGCGAAGGATCCTATTTTCTTAGAAGATCCAAAGAATGAAAATGCGAAGCCTTATATTAATATTTTCGCAGCTCGTACGAAAGATAAAGATGATCCAACACTGAAAAAAGTAATTGAATTATACCATTCAAAAGAAGTAACAGATGCAATTAAGAAAGAAACAAATGATGGTTCAATTTCAGTAGATCTTTCACTTGAGGAGCTTGAAAAAATCGTAAAATAATTATTGGGTTTAATGGACTAACAGAAGGAACCCCTCCGCTGTTAGTTCGTTCAACATATAAACTTAACAAACGAACCCTAATTCTGTACCTTCCAATTTTGTATAACGTAGAATCCAATGTTTGTTAAGTAGAGTAATGGACCAGGAGTTTTCCTGGTCTTTTTTTATGAATGAAAGTAGCTAGCGAACAGTAAGGTAATCCAAATTATAATGGGATAAGAAAATAAGCTGAAAAGGAGTGTAATTACGAATTGCTTTGGATGAATTAAGTGTTTTTTTGATAAAAAAAAGAAAATAGAAAAGAGAGTAATGAAAAATGCTGATATTACGCCGGGGTTATAAGAGCGATAAATGAAAAACAAAATAATATGTTGAACAGAGTTGAAGAAGATGGCCCCTTGTATAAAAATAATCCAGCATATAGAAGACAAGAAGTTAAGTTGATATAGAAAGACGATAAGTAATACAAAGATTGTTAATACGGAAATGACGATGAAAAATTGTTGGCTAGTTATAAGACGGATTGAAAATTGATTAGCAAGGTATTGTGGCATTTGGAAAGCTTCTTCAAGGTTATGAATGAAAAATAATAAGGGAATGATCCAGAATATAGTAGTGGAATGTTTTTTCATCAATTTACATCACTCCAATAAAGTATAGAAAGCCTAAAAAAAGGCCCTCTATACAGAGATGGTTATTCAATTATGATATTTTTTAAATTAACTTCATGATGCTCTCGTTCTTTCAGATAAGCAGCTAGTTCCTCTTGTAAAATATTTAATATTTGCTTAGCTGATTGTTGGATTGGATTAGGTAGCTCTTCTAATATATGCATCCCGACTTTTACTTTTGTACGAATTACCCTTCGTAGTAATTCCTCATGCATGTACTACACCTCCAAACCGAATATTTAGTACATCTTCTTCAAATTTTGCTCCTTGAATAGAAAGGTGTGTTAATGTTTTTGGTAACGTGATGTTCCGTTTAACAGAACCCGCTCGAATAATAAGTTCATCACCTTTTTGATTTAAGGAAAGTTCACTTTTGTTTGAGAAGGGAATGGACAGAACGAAAATATACTCATCGCCATCCTTTTTTACATATTGAGTGCGCCCGTTAAATTTTACTTCTGTAGGGGAATGATCAGTTTTAAATAAAGAATCTCCTACACGTTCTAACATAGACAAACCAACAACTTCTTGTTCAAACATTGGAGCTTCGTAAATAGGAAGGGGTTGAAAACTATCTTTAATTAATGTTTTATATTTCTTCTGTGTATCTTTCCATGCCTGAAAATAAGGATCGGTGACAGTGTTAGGGATGACGCGGTTAATCATAATGGCATCTACGTTATAATCGTATAAATTCAAATAAGTAAAGCTGCGCTGGGCTTCTTTAATGACCATTTTTTCAGGATTTACAACGATGCGGATACTTGTTACTTCTCGATTTGATAAAATATCTCTCATTTCTCCGAGCTGTTCAAGTGTACTTGTTAATTCGTCCATAATATCGTCGGTTGGAAGAGGGACACCAAGGAGTGGTTGAGCTACAGGACGAACGACTTTTAAAACTTTTCTTTTAATAGGAAATAATTTTTCCATCCACCAGCCGAGCATGTCTGGAAAGCTTAGCATTGCTAATGTTTCTCCTGTAGGGGCACAATCAATAATGATAACATCATATGTGTCTTGCTTATAATAATCGAGTACGCGAAGTAGGCTAATTAAATCTTCCATACCGGGAAACATCGTTAATTCTTCTGTTGTAATATCATCAGCTGCTTTAGAAGTGAAGAGTAGTGTAATATATTTCTGTAATTTTCCCCAGCCTTTTTCCATTTCATAAATCGTATTAATTTCTTGTGCCCACAAATTTTCACGAATTTCTAGTGGTTCAGAAGATAGCTTTATACCAAATGAATCTCCTAAACTATGAGCAGGATCTGTGCTCATTACTAATGTTTTTAATCCTTGTTTCGCACTTTGAATTGCTGTTGCTGCTGAAATGCTAGTTTTTCCTACGCCGCCTTTACCTGTATACAAGATAATTCTCATCATTCATATCCCCTTTGTTTCGAATGTCGAATATTACGAATGTCGAAGTAAATGGTTGAATAAAAACCCAGATAGGGTTTTATTCAATCGGAATGTTTTTCATTTTAGGTGTAGAAATCTTTTCTTCTGTTTTTTGCTGTGACGTAGCGATGTGATTCATGATTTTTTGGAAGATTTGTAGTAAGAATGCTTTTTCTTCTTCTGATAATGCTTCTGTTACTAAGCTAAAGTAATGGGCCGCATTTTGTTTTACTTCTTGAACGAGCATTACGCCGTTTTCTGTTAACCGAATTAATACAATACGTCGGTCATTTTCATCACGGTAGCGTTCAATATATCCCTTTTTTACAAGGCGATTTACAACGCCCGTTGTTGTACTCATTGGTATATCAAGAAGATCAGCAATTTTCGTCATTGTAATATCTGTATTTCGTTCCATCCAAAGTAAACAAAATACTTCTGTTTTAGAAAGTGTTAAATCTAGGCTTACCCATTCTTCAGGATAGAAAAGTTTCTTGGCGTTATCTAGCAGTAAGTCTAAAAAATGTTCATATTGCAACAATTAATTCCACTCCCGTATATTTCGAGGTTCGTAATATTTATTTTTATTTTATGTAGAATAGAAATAATTGTCAATGATTTTAATTGTTTTTTCAGATTAGGCAGAAAACTTTCTTTAAAATAGTATTCTTTTATGATAGATTTATAAATATAAAACGAGAATTTACATAAAAATCCATCATGGTAAATATACTTATCTATAATGGGTATGCAGCTAACGAGGGGGAGAACGATGAGAAGACGTAATACGCAAGCGTTCACGTTTTTAGCATGGACTTCATTTGTTTGTGCGCTTTCAGGTATGCTAATTGGGATTTATACGTTAGATGAAACGCTTAGTGTAAAAGGATACTATTTAATTGGAACATTATTTTTAACGATGTCTTGTTTTGTATTACAAAAAACAATTCGTGATAATGAAGAAGATAACGAGAGATTTCCGAAAAATAAACCGTTAGATAAAGAGTAAATTGTAAAGAAAGGCATTTGCCTTTCTTTTTTTATGTAAAAATGGCGTAAGTACTCTGTGTTGACTTGCTTGAAGTACTGAAAATTTGGTATCATCAATAGTATTGTAGATTGAACGATATATTATGGAGGTGGCCTAGCCGTGTCAAGAATTTCCGTTGAGAATGTAAAGCACGTAGCACATTTAGCACGTCTTGCAATTACTGATCAAGAAGCAGAAAAATTTCAAAAACAACTAGATGCAATTGTTACATTTGCAGAACAGTTAAATGAATTAGATACAACAGATGTAAAACCAACAACTCATGTATTAACTATGAAAAATGTTATGCGTGAAGATGTACCAGAAAAAGGTTTACCAGTCGAAGAAGTATTAAAAAATGCACCGGATCACAAAGATAATCAAATCCGTGTTCCAGCAGTATTAGAATAGAGGAGGGGAATTTCGATGTCATTATTTGATCATTCAGTATCAGAGTTACATAAGAAGTTAAACAACAAAGAAATTTCCGTTACGGATTTAGTAGAAGAATCTTACAAACGTATTGCGGATGTTGAAGATAACGTAAAAGCCTTTCTTACATTAGATGAAGAAAATGCACGCGCAAAAGCGAAAGAATTAGATGCAAAAATCGGCGCTGAAGATAATGGTTTATTATTCGGTATGCCAATTGGTGTAAAAGATAACATTGTAACTAACGGTCTTCGTACAACTTGTGCAAGCAAAATATTAGCAAACTTCGATCCAATTTATGATGCGACAGTTGTGCAAAAGCTAAAAGCTGCTGACACAATTACAATCGGTAAATTAAACATGGACGAGTTCGCAATGGGTTCTTCAAATGAAAACTCAGGATTCTACGCTACGAAAAACCCATGGAACTTAGATTACGTTCCAGGCGGATCTAGTGGTGGTTCTGCAGCAGCTGTAGCAGCAGGAGAAGTACTATTCTCTCTAGGTTCTGATACGGGTGGTTCTATCCGTCAGCCAGCTGCATATTGCGGTGTTGTAGGTTTAAAACCAACTTACGGACGCGTATCTCGTTACGGATTAGTAGCATTCGCATCTTCACTTGACCAAATCGGACCGATTACACGTACAGTAGAAGACAATGCATACTTATTACAAGCTATTTCAGGTATTGACCGCATGGATGCAACTTCTGCAAACGTTGAAGTTGGAAACTATTTAGCTGGTTTAACAGGCGATGTTAAAGGTTTACGCATTGCTGTACCGAAAGAATACTTAGGCGAAGGTGTTGGCGAAGAAGCTCGTGAGTCAGTACTAGCTGCTTTAAAAGTATTAGAAGGTATGGGCGCAACTTGGGAGGAAGTATCTCTTCCACATTCTAAATACGCTCTAGCAACGTATTACTTACTATCTTCTTCTGAAGCATCTGCTAACCTTTCACGCTTTGATGGCGTGCGTTACGGTGTTCGTTCTGATAATGTAAATAACTTATTAGATCTTTACAAAAACACACGTAGTGAAGGTTTCGGTGATGAAGTTAAACGTCGTATTATGCTTGGTACATTTGCTCTTAGCTCTGGTTACTATGATGCATATTACAAAAAAGCACAACAAGTACGTACATTAATTAAGAACGACTTTGAAAATGTATTTGCTAACTATGATGTTATTATTGGACCAACAACACCAACTCCGGCATTTAAAGTGGGAGAAAAAGTTGACGATCCAATGACAATGTATGCAAATGACATTTTAACAATCCCAGTAAACTTAGCGGGTGTTCCAGCGATTTCAGTTCCATGTGGATTCGGTGCTAACAACATGCCACTTGGTCTACAAATCATTGGTAAACACTTCGATGAAGCGACAATTTACCGCGTTGCACATGCGTTTGAGCAAGCAACAGACTATCATACAAAAAAAGCAAGTCTGTAAGGAGGCGAGCATAGATGAATTTAGAAACAATTATTGGTTTAGAGGTTCACGTTGAGTTAAAAACAAATTCGAAAATTTTCTCTGCGAGTCCAACAGAATTCGGAGCGGAGCCAAATACACAAACAAGTGTAATTGACTTAGGATACCCAGGGGTACTTCCTACTTTAAATAAAGAAGCAGTTAACTTTGCGATGAAAGCTGCAATGGCATTAAACTGTGAAATCGCAACGGAAACGAAGTTTGACCGTAAAAACTATTTCTATCCAGATAACCCGAAAGCTTACCAAATCTCTCAATTTGATAAGCCAATTGGTGAAAATGGTTGGATTGAAATCGAAGTAGACGGTAAAAAGAAACGTATCGGTATTACACGTCTTCATTTAGAAGAAGATGCTGGTAAATCAACGCATACAGCTGATGGTTCATTAGTAGACTACAACCGTCAAGGTATGCCTTTAATCGAGATCGTATCTGAGCCAGATATGCGTACGCCAGAAGAAGCATATGCATACTTAGAGAAGTTAAAATCAATCATTCAATACACTGGTGTATCTGATTGTAAGATGGAAGAAGGTTCCTTACGTTGTGATGCGAACATTTCTCTTCGTCCAGTTGGACAAGAGAAGTTCGGTACAAAAGCGGAACTGAAAAACTTAAACTCATTCACTTACGTACAAAAAGGTCTTGAGCACGAGCAAGTGCGCCAAGAAAAAGAACTGTTATCTGGTGGTATCATCCAACAAGAAACACGTCGTTATGATGAAGCAACGAAGAAAACAATCTTAATGCGTGTGAAAGAAGGATCTGACGATTACCGTTACTTCCCGGAGCCAGACTTAGTTGAACTTTACATTGATGATGAGTGGAAAGAAGCAGTTCGAGCTTCTATTCCAGAACTTCCAGATGCACGTAAAGCTCGCTACGTTGCAGAACTAGGCTTACCAGCTTATGATGCACACGTGTTAACATTAACGAAAGAGATGTCTGATTTCTTTGAAGCAACTGTTGCAGACGGTGCTGATGCGAAATTAACATCGAACTGGTTAATGGGTGAAGTACTTGCATACTTAAACAAACAACAAAAAGAATTAAAAGACGTTGCATTAACGCCTGCTGGTTTATCTAAAATGGTTCAATTAATTGAAAAAGGTACAATTTCTTCTAAAATCGCGAAGAAAGTATTTAATGAATTAATTGAAAAAGGTGGAGACCCAGAAGAAATCGTTAAAGCGAAAGGTCTTGTTCAAATTTCTGACGAGGGTACACTTCGTAAAGTTGTAACAGAAATTCTTGATAATAATGAGCAATCTATCGAAGACTTTAAAAACGGTAAAGACCGTGCAATTGGCTTCTTAGTTGGTCAAATTATGAAAGCTACAAAAGGACAAGCAAATCCACCGCTTGTTAACAAAATCTTACTTGAAGAGATTAATAAGCGATAATAGTAGTAACTTTTAAAGATTAAGCAGAAAAACACCCGTACATGGGTGTTTTTCTAGGTTAATCAAACGTTTGTTTAAATGAGACAAAATCGTTTAAACAAACGTTTGATTAACTGTCAAAAGTGGAAAAATGTTTGTATAGCAACTATGGTATGATAGTTGCAAAAAGGTGGGAATAATGATAAATCTAAACATAGAGGTTTTTTTCATCTCATGAAATAATAGATAGTTATTATTCGTTATATGTAAATTTTTATGGAAGAATGGATAGAAATAAAGTGAAACTTTAATCAGTGGGAGGTTCATCCAACACTGATTATTAGCCCTCACCAATCGGGCATTTACTGCCCGCAAATAGCGGGATAAATTTTGGAGTCAAATAAAAAACCATTGAAATGAATATTTACTTTTGATGGACTACACGAATCGGGTTCTTACTGCCTGTTTGAGCGGGATAAAAGAAGGATAGCAAGATGAGAGGAGGTAGGCATGGGAATACTGAATAGAAGTTCAGTATGTTCTTTTTCGATACATAAAGAAATTTCCTGTGCTAATAAATGATGAAGCGAGCAAGAATTATTTATAATCCTACTTCTGGGCGTGAGCTATTTAAGAAGAGCTTACCAGAAGTATTACAAAAATTAGAACAAGCTGGCTATGAGACATCTTGTCATGCGACAACGGGTCCTGGAGACGCTACTGTGGCGGCGAGGCAAGCTGCGGATCGTAAGTTTGATGTTGTTATTGCGGCTGGTGGCGACGGTACGTTAAATGAAGTAGTAAACGGTTTAGTTGGGCATGAATTCCGTCCGAAATTTGGAATTATTCCAGTTGGAACGACAAATGACTTTGCACGTGCAATTGGTGTACCTCGTTCTATTGAAGAGGCAGCAGATATTATTTGCGAAGGAAAAACAGTGCCATTAGACCTTGGTAGAGCGAACGATACATATTTTATTAACATCGCTGGTGGCGGTCGTATTACAGAATTAACATACGAAGTACCGAGTAAGTTAAAGACAGTATTAGGGCAGCTTGCTTATTACCTAAAAGGTATCGAGATGTTACCATCATTGCATCCGACATATGTTGAAATTGAGTATGATGGAAAGTTACTACAAGAAGAAATTACGATGTTTTTAATTACGAATACTCGTTCAGTAGGTGGATTTGAAAAGGTAGCACCGTATGCATCTATTAACGATGGGTTATTTGACCTATTAGTATTGAAAAAAGGTTCTATCGCTGATTTAATTAAAGCAGCAACACAAGCACAACGTGGTGAACATATTAATAATCCAAAAGTGTTATATACACAAGCGAACCGAATTAAAGTACATTCACCAGATAAACTAATGATTAATTTAGATGGTGAGTATGGTGGAGATGCACCGATGGAATTCGAAAATATATATCATTGTTTAGAACTATTTGTTCCTGAACATCAAGAGGATGCCCTGTAAAGGCATCCTCTTTTACTTTGTTAAAATGAATTGTAAATTGGGAGTTAGTTTGATTTTTATGGTATTTTTACAATTCTTTTATTTTACATCCATATTTTATTGATACACTGGAGGAGATAAGAAACGAGAGGTAGGATGCTATGGAGAAGGTAAAAGCAATATTATTTGATAAAGATGGGACATTAATGGATTTTCATTCAATTTGGATAAAAGTAGCTGAAGAACTTGTAGCTGAATGTATAAGTTTATATCATTTACCAAGTACAATAGGGCAGACCTTATTAGAAGAGATTGGTGTAGAGGGAGCATTTGTTAATCCAAGGAGTGCAATAGCTGCTGGAACAAGCCTTGATGTAGCGAAGGGGCTTTGTAATTATATTGAGTCTGCTAGAGAAGAAGAGATGCATCAGTGGGTAAGTGAGAAGTTATTTTCCCTTATGTATGAGCATCGTTCGCATATGAAAATGACAGCAGACTTACCGAAAGTGTTACAGGCATTAAAAGATAAAGGATTTATATTAGGGGTTGTCACGGCGGATGATTTCGCACCAACAGAATTATTTTTAAAACAATATAAGTTGGAGAACTTTTTTGATTATATTATAGCCTCGGATACATTCCCTGCGCAAAAACCAGATAAAAAGATTATAGAAGTGTTTTGTGAGAAATTTAATTTAGAATCATGTGAGGTTGCGGTTGTTGGAGATACGCCAACTGATTTACATTTAGCTAAAAATGGCGATTGCTATGCAATTGGGGTGCTATCTGGTACAGGAGACCGTCCAACATTAGAACCACTTGCTGATTTAGTGTTAGATTCTGTTGGAGAGTTTATTTCTCAATCGGGTGAGTTTTTCTGGGAGAAAGAAAAGTCTAATGTGTAAGGAAAATAAGTCTATAAAGACTCTTAATGAGTCTTTATAGACTTATTTTTTATGCCTGGATACAAAGAATATAGGATAAATGCTAGAAAAGAAAGTTGGCATATATTTTGCAATAAAAAGAGAAAACAATGTAAAGAAAAGGATGGGGTACGCAATGAACACAAAAAAATTTGCTAAAGTAAATGAACAAATTCCAGGACCGAAAGCGGCATCTTTATTAGAACGCCGTCAAAATATAGTACCAAAAGGAGTAAGTAACGGCATCCCAACGTTTGTACGATCTGCCAATGGTGCTCTTGTAACAGATGTTGATGGCAATCAGTACATTGATTTTGCAGGAGCAATCGGGACAATTAACGTAGGGCATTGTCATCCAACGGTTAAAGAAGCGCTCCATAAACAAGTCGATCAATACATTCATACTGGATTTAACGTTATGATGTATGAGCCATATATTGAATTAGCAGAAAAGCTTGCGGCATTGGCACCAGGAAGTTTCGATAAGCAAGTCCTGTTTTTAAATAGTGGTGCAGAAGCAGTTGAGAACGCGGTGAAAATCGCTCGTAAATATACGAAGAGACCTGGTATTATCGCATTTTCTAAAGGTTTCCACGGGCGTACATTAATGACAATGACGATGACAAGTAAAGTGAAGCCATATAAATTTGGGTTTGGTCCCTTTGCTCCAGAAGTATATAAAGCGCCATTTCCATACGAATACCGTCGCCCAGAGGGATTAACGGAAGAGCAGTATGATGATTTTATTATTGAAGAGTTTAAGAACTTCTTCATATCGGAAGTAGCACCAGAAACAATTGCAGCTGTTGTAATGGAACCTGTTCAAGGGGAAGGTGGATTTATCGTCCCAAGTAAGAAATTTGTTCAAGAAGTACGCCGCATTTGTTCAGAGAACGGCATCTTATTTGTAGCGGATGAAATACAAACAGGCTTTAGTCGTACAGGAAAATATTTTGCAATTGATCACTATGATGTCGTTCCAGATTTAATTACAGTGTCTAAATCATTAGGTGCTGGTGTACCGATAAGTGGTGTCATTGGACGTAAAGAAATTATGAATGAGTCTGCACCAGGTGAACTTGGTGGAACGTATGCAGGAAGTCCATTAGGATGTGCGGCTGCATTAGCTGTTCTCGATGTAATAGAAAATGAGAAATTAAATGATAGAGCGATAGAATTAGGAAAAGTCGTAATGAACCGATTCGAAGAGATGAAAAATAAATATCATTGCATCGGTGATGTGCGTGGGTTAGGCGCAATGTGTGCATTTGAGGTCGTTCAAGATCGTAAGACGAAAGCACCTGACAAAACGTTAACGGCTAATCTATGTGCAGAAGCAAATAAGCGTGGGTTACTGTTATTATCAGCAGGGACATATGGAAATGTTATCCGTGTGTTAATGCCTTTAGTTATTACAGATGAGCAACTTGAAGAAGGTTTAACAATAATTGAAGAATCATTGCAAGCTTGTTATGAGCAAACAAACATCGCTCGCGTTTAAAAACTGAAGTATAAATAGCAAACATTCTAGTTGACTCTATATTAAATGCAGAAAATTCACTTTATAATAAAGGTAGTGAAGTGGATCGATGGATTTGAAGTTAGGGGTGGCTAGGATGGTTGCAGAAAAGGAACGAGTGTTAATGGATTTAAAAGATGTATTTGAATATGCGTTTGACGAAATTTTTGTTACAGATGAGCAAGGGATCGTTGTACGTGTAAATAGTACATGTGAAAGGCACTACCAACTAGCTGCAGAAGAGTTAGTTGGTAAGCATGTAAAAGAACTACAAAAGGATGGAATCTTTTATCCATCAGCGACATTAGAAGTGATTGAAAAAAAGAGGCCAATTGAACTCGTTCAAACTACAAAATCAGGAGAGTATTTACACGTTCGTACAAGGCCTGTTTTTGATGATGAGGGAAATTTAAGAAGAGTGATTAGTTATTCTCGCGACCTTACTGAACTCTATCAATTACGTCAAAAGGTAGAGGAAATGGATAATCAGCTAAAAACATATAAAAAAGAATTAAGAGAAACATATGAGCATGAAGGACTTATTTTTAAAAGTCTAGCTATGCAAAAAATAGTCGATACAATCAAAAAAGTATCTGTAGTGGATAGTACTGTTCTCGTTTTAGGCGAGACTGGAGTAGGAAAAAGTCGATTAGTACGCCATTTACATGAAGTGAGTCACCGTAAGCATGAAAGTTTTTATGAAATTAATTGTGCGGCATTACCAACTAATTTAATTGAATCGGAGCTTTTTGGATATTCAGGTGGATCTTTTACAGGTGCGAATCGTGAAGGGAAAAAGGGACTATTAGAATCCGCGCATAAAGGAACTCTTTTTTTAGATGAAATCGGTGAAATGCCGCTTGAAATTCAAGCGAAGCTTTTGCAAGTATTGCAAGAAAAAACATTTCGTCCTATAGGCGGAAGAGAATTAAAAAAAGTAGATGTTCGAATTGTGGCGGCAACAAATAGAGATTTAAGCGAGATGGTGAAACAAGGAACATTTCGGAAAGATTTATACTATCGTTTGAATGTCATTCCAATTGCAATTCCCCCGCTTAGGGAAAGAACAGAAGATATTTTGCCGCTTATTTATCATTACTTGCAGCACTTTAATAACAAGTACGGACGTGATGTGAAACTAGCGCCGAGTACGTTACAAATGTTTGTTGGATATCCGTGGGAAGGGAACAATAGAGAAATAGAGAATGTAATTGAGAGAATTGTTATTACTGTTGATGATGTTGTAACGGTAGAGGATTTGCCACTCTCTATGCAAGAGGCTGCAGTTGAACAATCGGGGCAAAGCCTTTATAAAATGCTGGAAGAGGTAGAGAGAAATATAATTCTTAAAGCGTATAAAACGTATGGATCAAGTTATAAAGTGGCTGAGTTTTTGCAAATTAGTCAATCTGCTGCTACTAGAAAAATTAAGAAGTTCATAGAGGAGGAAGAAAACATTGGATAAAAAGGCGACTTTCGTAAGTATAGATAAAAAGGCGATGTATATAAATGGTGAGTGGATTACACTACAAGAACAAATTGAAGTAAATAATCCTGCGACGAAGGAAATATTTGCAACTGTACCAAAAGGCGGAGTAACAGAGGCAAAGCAAGCTGTTGATGCTGCACATGAAGCTTTTAAAACGTGGTCTAAGTTAACGGCAGCAGATCGTGCAACGAAGTTAAAAAAGTGGTTCATGCTTATTGATGAAAATAAAGAAGAGATCGCAGCGATTATGACGAAGGAACAAGGGAAGCCGTTTGCAGAAGCGCTTGGTGAAGTGAATTATGCAAACAGTTTTGTTGAATGGTATGCAGAAGAGGGGAAACGCGTATATGGTGAAATGATTCCTGCTGCTCATCCGAATAAGCGCATTTTAGTTATGAAGCAACCAGTTGGCGTTATGGCAGCTATTACACCTTGGAACTTCCCAGCTGCTATGATTACGAGAAAGGTAGCCCCAGCGCTTGCAGCAGGCTGTACAGCCGTTGTGAAACCGGCGAGTCAAACGCCATTAACTGCATTGAAATTAGCTGAATTAGCCCATGAAGCAGATATTCCAAAGGGCGTAATCAATATCGTAACAGGTAGTGCAAAAGCAATTGCTGATACATGGATGGAAGATAGTCGCGTTCGAAAAGTGTCCTTTACAGGGTCAACGGAAATTGGGAAAGAGTTAATGGCTAGTGCGGCGCAAACGATGAAAAAAGTTTCGCTTGAGTTAGGGGGACACGCTCCGTTTATCGTAATGAATGATGCAGATTTAGATAAAGCAGTAGAAGCGGTGATTGGTTCGAAATTCCGTAACGCAGGACAAACGTGTATATGTACAAACCGAGTATTCGTTCAAGAAGAAGTATACGAAGTATTTGTAGAGAAGTTCCAAAAGGCAGTAGGGCAGTTGAAAGTAGGAGACGGTTTCGGTGACGGAACGACTGTCGGGCCACTTATTGATGAGAATGCAGTTTCAAAAGTACAAGAACATATTGAAGATGCTATTCAAAAAGGTGGAACAGTTTTATATGGTGGTCAAAAGGTCGCAGAGTTAGAGGGACATTTCATTCAACCGACTGTAATTGGGTTGGCAAATGATACGATGCTTTGTATGAATGAAGAAACATTTGGGCCAGTGGCACCAGTTGCGAAATTTAAAACAGTTGATGAAGTAATCGAACGTGCAAACAATACACCATACGGTTTAGCTGCGTATATTTTCACGAAAGACATTAGCCAAGCATTCCAAATTAGTGAAGCGTTAGAGTACGGTATTATCGGTCTAAACGATGGTCTTCCATCAGTTGCACAAGCACCATTTGGTGGATTTAAAGAAAGTGGTATCGGTCGTGAAGGAGGCCATTTCGGCATCGAGGAATATTTAGAAATTAAATATATTTCATTGGGACTATAAGTAGTATACTAGAATCTCTATAAGGTAACAGAGAAGGAGATTCTAGTATGGTATATTGGCTATTATTACTTGTTACAATTATTTTTGAAGTAGCTGGAACAATTGCGATGAAACTATCAAATGGTTTAACAAAGCTCGTTCCAAGTGTACTGATTTTCGTGTTTTATGGAATTTGTTTCAGCGTGTTCGCCATCGTTGTGAAAAAGATCCATTTAAGTATTGCTTATGCTATTTGGTCTGGCGTTGGAACATTACTTATTACAATCATTAGTGTGTACTTTTTTAAAGAGCATATTAGTTTATTTCAAGCATTTTGTATTCTTTTTATTGTGTTGGGTGTCATTGGACTTAAGGTTTCATCGGCATCATGAAAGCTATCTTTTGTAGAAGATAGCTTTTTTCTATTTGTGCAGTTAGCAATTAATACGACAAAATATGACAAGAAAGAGTAAAGCGTTTTGTTATGATACATATGAAATATTGTCTTATGTGGAGGAAAGAGTATGTTAAAAAAGGTAAGTCAAATTGTTTTAATTTTTGGCATAGCTTTTAGTTTAAGTGCTTGCACTGAGACTAAAGATAGTAATGAAAGTAAACAAGAAGATGTTCAAGATAAAGTGTATAAAATAGGGGAGACAGTAGACGTAGATGGTTTGCAAGTAACTATCGATTCAGTTAAATTAGGATATCCGGATTATGATGAGAATAAAAAGAAAGAGGAGATTTTGGGGATTATTTTTAAAGTAGAAAATAATAGTAAAAAGGAAATACCTTTTGCATTTTATGAATTTGAGATTACCGATAAGAAAGGTACAAGATTTAAAGAATATAATAACCCTGATAGCTTTATTAGTAAAAAGTTAGCACCAGATGAAAAAATTCAAGATATCATGCTATTTGACGTAGCGAAAGAAAATACGTATATCGCTACGTATAGACCGGAGTTTACGCATGAAAATAGAACGATAAAATTTGAATTGAAACCAAATAAATAAAGAAACACATTGGATTATCCAATGTGTTTCTTTATGGTAATAAATTTAAAACGCCCAGTTACCTTTACGGAAGATAGGCTCATGTCTGCCATCAGCAGTAATACCGTCAATATCAAGCTCAGCTGATCCAATCATGAAGTCGTTGTGTGTAATACTAGCGTTTGCGCCGTTTTCAGCAAGTTCTTCTTTAGACATTGTTTTTCCGCCAACTAAGTTAAATGCATAAGCATTTCCGATTGCAAGGTGGCAAGATGCATTTTCGTCAAATAGTGTATTGTAGAATAAAACATTTGTGTTTGAAATTGGTGAGTCATGAGGTACTAAAGCTACTTCTCCTAAGAAGTGAGAACCTTCATCTGTTTCTACTAAATGTTTTAAAGCTTCTTCACCAGCTTCAGCTTTATAGTCTACGATACGCCCGTTTTCAAATGTTAACGTGAAATTATCGATAATATTACCTGCAAATACTAACGGTTTTGTACTAGAAACTTGGCCGTTTACACCTGTTTTAAGTGGCATTGTAAATACTTCTTCAGTTGGAATATTAGCCATAAATGGTACGTTCTTTTCATTTAAGCTACCAGCACCAGCCCATACATGTTTTTCTGGAAGTTCGATTGTTAAATCTGTTCCAGGACCTGTATAGTGAAGAGCTTTATAATGCTTTTCGTTTAAGTAATCCACTTTTGTATGTAATGTTTCATCATGTTCTTTCCATGCTTCTACAGGATTTTCTAAATCAGCACGAGTAGCTTTGAAAATAGCATCCCATAACTTTGCTTCTTGTTCTTCTGGCGCTACGTCAGGGAATACTTTCGCAGCCCATTCTTTCGTAGGAACAGAAATGACACACCAACTTACTTTATCTGCTTGTACGTAATCACGGTATACTTTCATTGCTTCTCCAGCTACTTTATGAGCTGTTGCAATACGCGATGCTTCTACACCTTTTAATAAATCAGGGTTTTCTGCATAGATAGACATAAATGCAGCGCCTTCTTTTGCTAATTCTTCACGAGCATGTGCTTTCCAAGATGGAAATTCAGCGAAAGCTTCTTCAGGAGCTAGATCGAACTTTAAGCGTGTTAACGTCTCATCATTCCAATCTACATATACGTGTTTTGCACCAGATTTATATGCTTTTTCTGTAACGAGGCGTACAAATTGTACAGCTTCAAGAGGTGCACTAATTGATAAAGTTTGTCCAGGTTGAATATTAACACCAACATTAACTGCAAGAGCAGCATATTTCTCTAACGTTTGTTCAAATGACATATGTATAATCTCCTTTAATTTGAAAGATTTCTTACTATATATAATACAAGAAAATTCTAAAAATATATATAAATATAAAGTAAAAAGAGAGCTCAAAATGTATTGAGCTCTTACATTTACTTAATTGAGGAAGCAAACTGCTCTACAGTCGTTGTATGGTGTATACGAACGCGCTTCATCTTTAACAATTCATCAGGTTCACCCTTCGTAATGAATTGCCCAGGCTTTGTCGTCGTCGCAAATTGATAATACTTCTTCGTTTCTGTAACAACCTTATCATCTACATGACCGAATGGATAAGCAATCGCGATAACAGGCTTACCTGTTATTTTTTCTAGTTTTTCTTTTGAACCTTTTAACTCTTCCTCATAGTTTGTAATTTTCGGTAAGTCTGCATGTGTTGCAGTATGAGATTGCACCGAGAAAATGCCGGAATCAACCATTTCTTTTATTTCAGAAGTAGACAATGCTCCTTCTACATCAACGTTATCAACAATCATATATTCTGTTGCTGCCGGTTTAAAAGTATCATCTTTTAGCTTTTGTAAAACGCGAAATGCATTCATATTATTTTTCATACCGTCATCAAATGTAACGAAAATCGGCTTATTTACTTTATTTATATCACCCCAGCGTTCAAACGTTAAAAGCGTATAACCATTGTCTTTTAAATGTTTCATTTGTGCTTCAAAGTTAGCTGGTGATACGAATAAGTCTTTAATACCTTGACCATGATAATCATCGATTGCGTGATACATAAGAACAGGAACCTTTTGTTCGAAAGTAATAGTAGATTTCGTAAGCGGGATTGTTTTCCCATCTTCTTTCATTCCTGTTGCTTCAATTTGGAACTCACCGCGTTTTCCTTCAAATTCTTTTATGTCAAAAGGAATT
The DNA here is from genome assembly GCF_051916885.1 of Bacillus cereus group sp. MYBK14-1. Classification (NCBI taxonomy): domain Bacteria; kingdom Bacillati; phylum Bacillota; class Bacilli; order Caryophanales; family Bacillaceae; genus Bacillus; species Bacillus cereus group sp. MYBK14-1. The sequence goes on from NZ_JBQAHM010000009.1 coordinate 44,919, forward strand.
GTAAATTGTTTCTCCTTTTCTTTAGAAGAAAAAGATTTAGCACGTTCCTTTCCATCAGCTGTGCGCCAAATTTTATATTGTACTTCATTTAAAGAATCTTTTAAGTCTGTAATATGAATACTTGTGTTTGTAGATTCGTGTGTGATGGGAGTATAAGAAATTTTACCTTGTTCTTGTAGAGCCTCTTTTTGTATAGCTACTTCTTGAACCTTTTTCTCTTTTTTAGGTTCTTGGCTTACATTGCTAGTATTGCAGCCTGCTAGAATGGCAGACGTACATAAAGCAATTGCTGCGTATTTTCTCATAAAAATCACCTTCTATTGTGTAGTATGTTGCATATTGACATTAAAATCCCCACCGCTATAAGAGTGGTGGGGATATACCCTTGTTCATCATATCATTTGAAGAAAATGAGGGGAATATGATTTTTAGGAGGCTATTAAGGTAATAGATTAGTGACTTTGAATAGATGTGTTTTTTTGTTTCTTATTAGAATTAATAATAATATAACCGACTACAAAGATAAGAGGAATAATGAAGACATAGATAGGCATTCCCCATACATAATAGCTTTTCAGCGTTAAGACTAGTAAATGTAAGAAATCGAAAATAGCGTGAGCTTTCATAATATCCTCCAATGGTTTTTTGAAAATTATAACATTTTTAACTTGTTATTTGTATAATTTGGAAAGTGATTTAAGCTAATTTTAAAGTAAGAAGAATACATATTAATATGCAATTTTGCATAAGGATATGTATTTTATTAAAATATAAAGATTTTATACTATAATGAAAACCGCTATAAAACTAAGTAAGAATAATGTATGGAGTGGAGAATAGAAATGAAATATAAAAAAATAATATATATCTTTTTCATATCGCTATTTATAGTTGGTTGTCAAAGTGAAGTGAGTAAAGCGAATAGCGTGGAAGAGTATATTCCATCGCATCTTATGAATGCGGAAGTGACGGCGGATATTATGACACTAGAGATGGAACCAGATACTCTTAAAAAGGTAGGGAGTATTGGTCAAAGAATGAGAGAGCATCTAGCGAGTAATATGGAATGGTATTTAAAATATGTAGAAGAACATGCAGAGAAAAAAAGTTTTCCATATCACCCTAATTTCGGTGTTACAAAAGAAGAGTATGAGTTTGTACTAAATGCAATTGATCAAAGTAAATTGGTTAATACAAAAGATGGAAAGCTGAAATTTAAGAAAAAAAATGATCATGAAGTAGAGATTTTTTCAAGTGAAAGTATAAAGCTCCTTAAATATGTAGTTATTAATACGAAGAAGAATACAGTAAAAACATCTCTAGGCGAATGTGAATATTTTGGAGAAATACTGGCGTCACCAGAACAGAAGTTAACTGGTCCTTGGCACGGAAAACAATGGATGTTAAAAAAAGATGATTTAATATATATATTTTCTTTAGGGAAAATGGAAGCAGAAAATAAATCAATTATTGATATTTCGGTGAAAGGTAAATATAAGGGGGAAATTATTAATAAGGAAGAGGCATTAGAGTTTTCTTCAGTTTCTTAAATGATGATAATAAAAAAATCACCTTGCTGTCTAAGCAAAGGTGATTTTTTATTAAATAAACAATCCAGCGATTGTCGCAGATAAAATAGAAGCAAGTGTTGATGCAAATAGCATTTTCCAACCAAATTTAGAAACAACGCTTCCTTGCTTTTCAGAAAGGGCACGGATTGTACCAACGATTGCACCAATTTGGCTAATACTTGCGAAGCTAATTAAGAATACTGTAACGATTCCAACTGTACGTGGAGCTAATGTTGTAGCTGTGTCTTTTAAATCAAGGATTGCTACAAACTCATTTAAAACAATCTTCGTACCCATAATACCACCAGCTGGGATAATATCTTGAGTTGGAATACCCATTAAGAATGCGAATGGAGAAAGTACGTAACCGAAGATTTGTTGTAAAGTAACAGCATGTCCCATTGCGCCTGAAGCTGCACTAATTACGTAGTTTACAACTTCCATCACACCGATAAAGGCGATCATTAATGCGGCAACGATACCAGCTACTTTTAAACCATCAAGCGCACCGTTAATCATTGCGCCGATAAAGCTGTCCCCGAATAGAGTTCTATCAAATTTCTGAATCACTTCATCTTCTTTCTTCGTATCAACTGGTGTTAATAACGAACAAACGATTAAGCTTGAGAATAAGTTTAGCGGAAGAGCTGCCAGTACGTATTTTGCATCTAACATCATTACGTATGATGCTGTAACAGAAGCAGAAACGGAGCTCATCGCAGAACAACAAATGATAAACATACGGTTTTTATTGAAATGCTGTAAATCGTTTTTAATAACGATTAACGCTTCACTTGAACCGAAGAATACAGAGTTTACTGCGTGGAATGACTCAACACGTGGTAAACCAGTAATTTTTGAAATAGCACCGCCGACAACGCGAACGATGAATGGTAAAACACCTAAATAACTAAAGATTGAAAGTAGTGCTGAGAAAAATACGATAATTAATAATACGTTTAAGAAAAAGACAAAATCTCTGTGAATTCCATTAAAGAGAAAATCGACACCTGTCGTACCAAGTTTAATTAGTTTGTTGAAAACTTTACTAATGAAAATAATGATTTGTTGACCAATCTTTGTAGCAAACATAAACCAACCGATTAAAATTTGGAAACCAATCATAATTGCAATTGCACGGAAGTTGATTTTACTTTTGTTGTTTGACAAAGCAAAACATAAACCTAACACGGCAATAATACCGATAATGCTCATTACATATTGCATGTAGTTGCCCCTTTCAGAAGTTCGTATAAAGTTTGTACATAAAACGCTCGTTATATTACTAAAAATAAAGGAATGAGGTTTTATGTCATACGTAAGATGTCTGACCTTTTAGAAAAATAAAAATAAAAAAAGACCCATATGGATTCACTTTCATCTATGAGAGAAAGCTAATCAATATGAGTCCTTTTTTGCGCATAGGCTAATATTCATTAGTTTTCCCCATAGTCCAGCAATTTAAGGTTGCCGGGTAGAAACTCTCGATCCATATTATCAAGTATATATGAGGTAACATCGTCCGTATTAAATTAGTAGTAGCGTAACATTAACAGAGAAGTATCGTCAATAGCTTTTTTTCTTCCAATAGAAAAAGACCATATAAGTATGATAAAATGTAACGCAGTGTTATGAAAAAGAGAGGTCGGAAAATGAGTACTAAAATGACGCCACCAGTTGAGAAAAACGAGTTTATAGATGTAGTATTTGAAGATTTAACACATGATGGTGCCGGTGTTGCGAAAGTAAAGGGCTATCCTATTTTCGTTAAAAACGGATTACCAGGTGAAGAAGCGCAAATTAAAATTATTAAAGTGAAGAAAAACTTTGCATTTGGTCGTTTAATGAAGCTTCATACAGAAAGCCCATATCGTAAAGATGCTGAATGCCCAGTATATAATCAGTGCGGCGGTTGTCAGCTTCAGCACTTATCATATGAGGGACAATTACAGGCGAAAGAAAAGCAAGTACGTGACGTTATGCAGCGCATTGGAGGACTAGGTGATGTTCCTGTTCATCCTGTACTTGGCATGCAAAATCCGTGGGTATACCGTAATAAAGCACAAGTACCAATCGGAGAACGTGAAGGCGGACTTGTAGCTGGTTTCTATCGCCAAGGAACGCATGATATCATTAATATGGAATCATGCTTAATTCAGGCAGAAGAAAACGATACATTAATTCAAGAAGTAAAACGTATTTGTGAAAAGCACGGTATCACTGCGTACAACGAAGAGCGTAACAAAGGAACACTTCGTCACGTAATGGCTCGTTACGGGCAAGTAACAGGAGAAATTATGCTGGTCTTCATTACACGTACAGCAGAATTGCCGAACAAAAAAGCAATTATTGAAGAAATTGCAGCGAAATTCCCAGAAGTAAAATCGATTGTTCAAAACGTAAATACGAAGCGTACAAACGTAATTTTCGGAGACAAAACGACAGTATTATACGGATCAGAATATATTTATGACTTTATCGGTGACATTAAATTTGCGATTTCAGCACGTTCATTCTATCAAGTAAATCCAGAACAAACGAAAGTGCTATACGATAAAACGTTAGAATACGCAAAATTAAATGGTAACGAAACAGTAATCGATGCCTATTGCGGAATCGGATCAATCTCGTTATTCCTAGCGCAAAAAGCGAAAAAAGTGTACGGCGTTGAAATCGTCCCAGAAGCAATCGAAGACGCAAACCGAAACGCAGCACTAAACAACATGACAAACGCTGAATTTGGCGTAGGAGAAGCAGAAGTAGTCATTCCAAAATGGTACAAAGAAGGCGTAATCGCCGACACAATGGTCGTAGACCCACCGCGTAAAGGCTGTGACGAAGCATTACTAAATACAATCATCGACATGAAGCCAAACCGCGTCGTATACGTATCGTGTAACCCAGCAACATTAGCACGTGATTTAAAAGTACTAGAAGAAGGCGGATATAAAACACAGGAAGTACAGCCTGTTGATATGTTCCCGCATACGACGCATGTGGAGTGTGTGGCTTGGCTTAAGTTAGTATAATAGGAAAGCAGTTGATATAGGGGAAATCTATACCATCTGCTTTTTGGTTTACAAAAATACCATTCATAAGCGATTTTAGTTAAAATAAATATTGCTGATTTTCACAAATTATAAATTGAGATTTTGAAATTGTATTCATAGTGAGAGGATTTGAATTTGAAATGATAGATAATTTTTGGCGTGAATTACCACGACCATTTTTCGTACTTGCACCAATGGAAGATGTGACAGACGTTGTTTTCCGTCACGTAGTAAGTGAAGCAGGTCGTCCGGACGTATTCTTCACAGAGTTTACAAACTCGGATAGCTATTGTCATCCAGAAGGTATGAAAAGTGTACGTGGCCGTTTAATTTTTACAGAAGACGAACAGCCGATGGTGGCACATATTTGGGGAGACAATCCCGAATACTTCCGTCAAATGAGTATTGGTATGGCAGAACTAGGATTTAAAGGCATCGATATTAATATGGGTTGCCCAGTTCCGAACGTTGCATCAAGAGGAAAAGGTAGTGGCCTTATTCTACGTCCAGACGTTGCAGCAGAACTTATCCAAGCAGCAAAAGCGGGCGGACTACCTGTCAGCGTAAAAACACGACTTGGCTTTAAAGAGTTAAGCGAGTGGGAAGATTGGTTAACGCACATTTTCAAACAAGATATTGCAAACCTTTCTATTCACTTACGTACAAGAGAAGAAATGAGCCAAGTAGATGCGCATTGGGAACTAATTCCGGAAATTAAAAAATTACGTGACCGTATCGCACCAAATACGTTAATAACAATCAATGGAGACATCCTTGATCGTAAAATGGGGCTGGAACTTGCTGAAAAATACGGCATTGATGGCGTAATGATCGGACGAGGCATCTTCAAAAATCCATTTGCTTTTGAAAAAGAGCCAAGAGAGCATAGCAGTAAAGAGCACCTAGATCTTTTAAGACTACAACTTGATCTTCAAGATCAATATGCAGAAGTACTGCCACGCTCAATCACAGGGCTTCACCGCTTCTTCAAAATTTATGTAAAAGGCTTCCCTGGAGCTGCTGAATTGAGAAATCAATTGATGAGTACGAAATCGACTGATGAGGTGCGTGGGTTGCTTGATAAGTTTGAGGATAGTGTTGGTGTGGCTCAGGATAGTGAGACGGTGTAATACTTTGAAGATAGAGGGAAATGGATTGTATTAATTTGTGGGTAGTTATTTTATTTAGTTTTGAGTTTTTTTGTGAATGTAACTTTTTTTGTTGATACAGTCTGCTTGCTGAAAAAAGAAGTCTTTGAGAATATAATGAACTAACGAATACTCGTAAGGAGAAAAATGACAAGAGCTGGAGTAGAGTACATTAGGCTCTATCGAGGTATGAAATGTAATCTGAATAATAGACAGAAATAAAAAATCTCTTTATTTGAGCATGGCCATCAAGTTAAGAAAATGTATGATTTTTATCTAAATAGGACCTCCTTACATGCAGAGTGCATGTAAGGAGGTCCTATTTTATGTTCAAATTAATTAATTTAACAGCGGAAAAATTAAATCTAAATTTCCGATTATAAAAATATTGTTTTTCGACTTCTTTCGACATAATTTATAAAGTTAATTATTTAGTATTGGTATGAAGATCTTTTGAATAATAGTTATTTTTAAATATTCGATAATAATTTTAGAGTACTGTGGAATTTTCTTCTGATTTGAAGATTTTTTCTTATAGGAGCTACCAGAATTTTTTTATTTTAATTGGAGGGAAATTATGAAGAAAGTATTAATAGCTTTACTTACAGCAGGATTAATTACATCGGGTTGTCAAAAATCAACAGAATCAGTACCAACAAAAGAAGTAAGCCAAAATGTTAAGCAAGATGAGAAGAAAATTATGACGAATGAGAGCAATGATATTTCGACTTCAAATTTAAGTGGAATAGCAATGTACCTAAAAAAAACTTATCGACTTGAAGATTTAGAGAGAACGCTTTCATCCCCAAGAACAAAAGAGGAAACTAGATGGTTATATGTAGATAATTATGCTAAATATACATTTGAAAGTGATGGGAAAATTATTAATCATATTAAGATTGAATTATTAGAGCCAAAAGATTTGAAGTATAAGGATGCCTTCAAATTATTAGGTCTTGATATTATGTTAGGTACTAAAATTGAATCAGAAGGCACTGAGGCGGAAGGGTATGCAAAATATGATGTTCGAGGAAATGATGCGGAAAGTGTGCAGATTGAGAAGTTTTCAGGAACTGGGGGCGGTAGCATATCTGTAAGTGTGGATGGGGCTTTCAAAAATAAAGAAGGTACTGTTTGGTTGGATTGTGACCGGGATGGTAATGTGAAATTTATTGAAATGAATTATAAGGGTAAGGCGGTAGGAAATGAAACAAGTGTTGCTAACGAGAAATTAGAACCCTTTGATGCAGAGGCAGGATCGGAAGTAGGAAAGAATATTGCAAATATAAAAGTTTATGATACGAAGGATTTACTTATTGAACAAACCGGATTAGCCCCATTTTTATTTCAAGCAACGCTGTATGATAATCCAAATATGTATTATACAGCTGATTTTCCGATAAAAGTTCGAGTTGATAATAAGTCTACGGTAGAAGAAGCTGTGAAAATCGGAAATGAAATTAACAATTTAGTGGTAAGTGCTGTAAATAAAAAGTTTCCACATAAAAATTTTAGAGTCAAAACGTACATTTATCATACAGAATTGGATTCATCAGGTAATTTTAATGCTACTACATCAAAAAAATTGAAAATAATAGAAAATTAATATGTGAAACTTTGGGGATTTGATTTTAATAATAGGGCAGGGAGAAATAAAATAATGAATTGTACAGCATGTAATAAGAAATTATTGAAAACAAATAAGTACTGTACTAGTTGTGGTACAGAGAGAATAAATTTGGATGAATCAGAAGAACTATTTGATAATGGAGAATTCCATAACGATATTACGCCCCAAAATAGAAATGATAAAAACATAAAATTAATAAGAATTGCAAAAAAATCTCCTTGGTACGTGTGGATAATTGGGATTGTATTTATAGTTATATTAGTTAACGTTCTAATTCAAAATAATAGTCCACAAGAAACAGTAAAAGGCTTTTTTAAAGCTCTTGAATCAAGAGATTTAAACAAAGCAGGTGAGTATATACATCCGAGTCTCCCTTGGGATGTAGAAGCTGGAAAACGTATTGGAATTCCAAAAAATGCGTCAATAGATATATTGAATATAGAAGAAAGAAAAGTTGGAGATAGAGCAAAATTAAAAGTTACGATAGATATCTCTCCAAAACCTTTATACGGCCCTAATCCTGACAATATTACTATTGATTTGAAGAAAGTTGACGGAAAGTGGCTAATTTATGATATGCAATAGTCTCCTATATGGATAAAATTCATCGAAACCCATAAACTCTAGTTTGTATAGAAGAAATATAACAATGTAAGAGACGAGCAGTGTATTTGAGGAATCAATGCACTGCTTTTATAGTTAACAAATATAAAATAGAATGTAGATCTAATGAACTAAGAAAAAATGAACCGAAAAGTTACTGTAACCCTTCTATAGAATCAAATTATTGCTTGGATTGTAGTATAGCCTCTATAATCATAAATTTGGTTAAGACTACAAAACCTCCCCCTAAAATGTTAAAGTAGTAACTTAACGACATTAATTTACACATGCTAAAAGCATTACTATAATCAACATTTCAGGAGGAAACCCAATGGCAATGAGCAACAACGATATATTAAAAAGAGTAAGATATGCTTTAGATATAAAAGACATAGATATGGTAGAAATCTTTAAACTTGGCGGGATGGAAGTAACGAAAGAAGACGTAGTTGATATGCTTACAAAAATAAAGAGAGAGCCTCAGCACGAGCCTGAAAACCCTGATGTAATCGAAGATGAGTACGTATTAACATGCGATATGATGATGTTAGAGGCATTTTTAAATGGATTTATTACTTTAAAAAGAGGAAAGCAAGATCCGAAACCAGGGCAGCCTGCACCTGTACAGAGCAAGGAGAGTGCCAATAACCTTCTTCTAAAGAAAATGAAAATCGCACTTTCATTAACGAGTGAAGATGTGCTTGATATATTAGATAGCGTGGGCGTTAAGGTGACAAAAGGAGAACTAGGCGCTCTATTAAGAAAAAAAGGCCATAAAAATTACAAAGAGTGCGGCGATAGATACGCAAGGAATTTCATTAAGGGATTAGGTGTAAAGTATAGAGGGTAATGAGTTCGTTAAAGCAGTAAATGATATAATAGATAGAGTAGGACGTTCGTATCCTACTCTTTTTTATTTATAAAAATACTATGCTAGGTGATGAAATGGTACATACATATTTAGGTGAGACAATTAATTTTCATATAACTTATAAGAAGAAAAAGTCCGTGCGTCTTTTTGTGGATTCGTATGGAAATGTGGAAGTGCAGGCTCCGAAAGGGACACCTGTTGAATACTTAGTTCAGTTGCTAGAGGAAAAGTGGGATTGGATTCAGACAACACGTAAGGAAATGGCGGAGCGAGCGCGTGGACCACAGGAAAAGGATTATGATCAAGGAGAGGGCTTTTTGTATTTAGGGAATACGTATCCGATACAGATTTCCCAAGATGCAAGCATTGAGCAAGACAATGCGATTTTTGAAGGGGATAAGTTACATATTTATGTGAAAGAGCTTAAGGATGAGAAAATACAACAAGCTTTAAAACGATTTTACTATAAGCAGTGTAAATCTTTAGTAGAGAAGAGTATTAAAGCGCATCAAAGTAATTTCAAAACAAAACCACGTTCTATTCGTATTAAAGATAGTAGTCGTACTTGGGGTACTTGCGATTCGAATTTACAACTAACATTCAATTGGAAGCTAGCAATGGCACCACAGCGAGTAATTGACTATGTAGTTGTTCATGAAATGTGTCATATGGTTCATTTAAATCATGATCGATCTTTTTGGCGTCTTGTCGGGAAGATAATGCCTGATTATAAAGAAATGGAGAATTGGTTAGCGTTATCTAGTTGGAAGATGACGGTTTAGGAAGGGATATCGATTTTTGTCTGTAAATCGATATTTCTTGTCGAATCGTTGATATATTGTGAGTTTTGATAGATATATTTTAAAAATCGTTGATATATTGTAAGTTATGATAGATATATTCGAAAAATCGTTGATATAATTTCATTTACCACAGGATTGTTCAACAAATCGAAAAGAGAAGAGGTCACAGCAGACATCTCCTCTTTTCGAGTATATAGATTATCGCCCAAACTTCACAATGAAAGTATCTGCTGTTTTCTCCATCTCATACCCACGATACCCCTCCGAAAGCAAAGCCTGCTGTCCACTAGCATCACTCATTAGAATACTTTGAATATCCGTCCAATCGCTTTCTTTATCTCCGCGCAATTTCTTCACAAAAACATACCGCAGACTACCACCATACTTCTCCTTTAGCGCAGCAATCGCCATCCCTTGCGCAAACTTATCCTTCAAACTCGGGATGTTAAAAGGAGCAACGGTGCAGCATACATAATCATATTTGCTATCTTCTTTTTGCAATTCGTCCATGATGACGTTTGCTAATATTTTTTGCATACCATTTCCTCGGCAGTTCGGATGAACGTTTGAGATTTCTTGATAGATGACGCGGTGCAGTTCACTTTCTGATAGACCAATATCAAGCCCTAAATGTTCATCGTCGATAGGAGGGACGAGTAGAGCACGAAATGCGATGAGTTTGTTTTCAATAAAAGCACCGATCATCATGCCGTTTCCTTCTAGAATGTATTGAAATTCTTCTTGTGAGAGTGGTTGTAAACGACTTTTATCTTCTAGTGCTTCAACTACAATGTTTTGTAGTGATAAGATTTGCTCGATGTGCTCTAGTGATAGTAATGTAACGTGAAATGGATTGTTATTTTGTTTTAATGTTCCTTCGTATAGAACCGTCATATGATAGTCCTCCTTTAGCGTACAACGTCTTGAAAGACGGCTAGTTCTTGTAATGTATCTTCGTTTATTTCAATGCCGAGTCCAGGCTTTTCGTTTAAGCGAATGAATGGTACGTCGTAATGTAAGTTTCCGATGTCTTTTGTGAATTTTAATGGCCCTGTTAGCTCTACGCTCGTAATGATTTTCTTTGAGAAAGCGACATGGAAACCTGCGGAAGAGGCAACAGATGACTCGACCATTGATCCCACTTGGCATTCAATGCCTGCCATTTCTGCTTGATGAGCGAGCTTTACAGCTGGATATATGCCGCCGCATTTCATTAGTTTTATATTTACTTTATCAGCAGCTTCTAATTTAATAATTTGGCGCATTTCACGAGAACTTTTTAAGCCTTCATCAATCATAAGCGGGAGGTCTGTCTTAGAACGGATATGAGCCATGGCATCAATATCGTCCGCGATAACAGGTTGTTCAATCCAGTCAATGTTTAAATGTCCTAATGAACGAAGTGCTGTTAATGTGTTTGCGCTATTTTTCCAGCCTTGGTTTACATCAACGCGAATAGCGATGTCATTTCCTACACGTTCTCGTACAGCTTCAATACGTTTCACATCTTCTTTTACATTCGTACCAACTTTCATTTTGAAAGATTGGTAACCTTTTTGAATCATAGAAGCAGCTTCTTCAGCCATGTTTTCTGGATCGGCAATACTTAAAACGTGAGTGACAGGGAATTCTTCATGGTAGCGCCCGCCAATTAATTGATATACAGGTTGATTTAGTTTTTTGCCCATTATATCAAAACAAGCAATATCAATTGCGGCTTTCGCTGTTGGAACACCGTAAATTGTATTGTCCATCATGTCGTGTATTTTTTCGATATTCATTGGATTTTGCCCGATTAGAGCAGGGGTTAGCGTATGTTTTAAAGTATAGAAAGTACTTTCCCATGATTCACCTGTGACGTGATCATCAGCAACGCCTTCACCGTAACCGATAATACCTTCATCTGTTTCCATTTTGACGATAATAGAGGGCATATCAGAATAAGAGCCATAACTAATAACAAACGGATTGCGAAGCGGTAAACGAATTGCGTAAAGATGAATAGCTGTAATTTTCATTGAATAGAAACCCCTTCCTGTTTACAATAGTTTTATACATTTGATATAGTTGACGTTAAATAGTCGTTAATTAATGATAAGGAGTTAGAGAAAATGATGATAAAAATTGCAGTTGTCGGTTCAAAGGAATTTATGGACAACCTTTTTCCTATTGCTCAAAAATTAGAAGGAATAGAAATTGATCCATATATTTACCTTCATCCGGCGGAATCTTCTGAACTATTAAAGTGTTTAAAGCCTTGTGATGTCATCTTTTTCTCAGGTGCTTTACCTTATTATATGGCAAAAGAAATAAGAGAACAATTACGAATTCCAAGTACATACTTACAGCAAGACGAGACAACTGTCGCATCTTCAATTCTTTCTATCATGTATCATCAAAGTATTCAACCACATAACATTTCCATCGATTTAGTAGACCGCTCTTTTATTACAAATGTGTTCCATGATATCGGTATAAAAGAAAGTCCGCAAGTGTTGGATTATGAAAATATGCTGTGGAGTAAAGATGAGATAAATAGAGTTATCAATTTTCATGTAGCTAAATATCAATCTGGAGAGGCTCATTTAGCTTTAACTAGTATTCACGCTGTTTACGACGAGCTTCAAAAAATAGGTGTTCCTTCAGAGCGTATGATTGATCCAACACAATCCATTATACATGGGCTAAAAGATGCAAAAATAAAAGCTGAGTTAGCAAAAAGCTATTCAGCTACTGTTGGTGCTTGTATTATTTCTTCCTTAGAATTACGAACGAGTTTGCTTGAAAAACTAGATGTCATTTCAAAAGAACTACGTGGTTCATTTAAACAAGTGGATGAAATGACATGCATTTTGTATACAACTCGTGGTGATATCGAATCAATTATTAAAACAAATGCGATAGATAACTTGTTTGCGAGCGTAGAAGGAACGATAGCTATTGGATTTGGTTATGGGAAAACCGTGAAAGAAGCGGAGCAAAATGCAAAAATTGCTCAAAGTTTTGCAAAGAACAATCCAATAGATCGTTGTTTTTATATACTAACAAGTGATAAAGATTTGTTTGGTCCGTTCCCGAAAGAACAGAGAGTACAAAGTTTGAAAAATGATAATCCGGAACTAATGAAAATAGCGAAGGAAACAAAGCTTAGTCCGGCCAACTTGTCAAAAATCATTCAATTTAGTCAATCGCACCCGTCATTGAAGTTTACAGCAGCTGACCTTTCTGAGTACTTACAAGTAACTCGAAGATCGACAGAAAGGTTGTTAAAGAAATTAGCTGATTACGGGTATGCTCATATTTGCGGCGAGGAAATGCCCTATCAACAAGGGCGACCTCGCGCACTATATGAACTGAATTTACCGCTATTTTTAAGCTTCTAGTTGAGCTTTTTGTTTCTTTAGTAGTTCTGCTTTTTCAATGTCTGATAGTTTTACAATTGTGAAGCCTGTTATACCATAAATGATTGAGATAATAGGTACGATGAAATTCAAAATAGCATAAGGAGCATATTCAAATGCACCTACGCCAAGTGTTGCGAGAATAAATACACCGCACGTATTCCAAGGAACGAAGACAGAAGTTAATGTTCCACCATCTTCTAATGCTCTGGATAAGTTTTTTGAATGTAGTCCTTTTTCCGTGTAGGCATTTGCGTACATTCTTGAAGGGACAACAATTGAAATATATTGTTCAGAGCAAGTAAGGTTTGTTGCAAAACAAGATGCGATAGTAGAAGCGATAAGCCCTTTTGCTGATTTCGCTAACTTTAAAATTTGATTTACAATTGAGCGAAGAATACCTGTATGTTCTAATACTCCTCCGAAAGTCATAGCGACAATTGTCATAGAGACTGTATTCATCATCGAATCTAAGCCACCGCGGTTAAATAGTTCGTCTACTAGCTTGTTTCCAGTGTCTATAACAAATCCAGCTTGGAGTGCACCGACAGATGCTGAGACAGAACCACCTTGAATAAAGACTTGTGATAAGAATCCTAAAATAATACCGACGAGAATCGCTGGTATAGCAGGGACTTTTTTAGCGACCAATACCATAACGACTACGGGTATAATGAGTAGAAAAGGCGAGATAACAAAGTTTTGTTGCAATACTTGTAACGTTTGATCGATGCTCTTCGCATCAATATTGTTAGCGCCAAAGCTTTTTCCTAAGACTGCGTAGACGATAAGAGTAATAATTAAACCTGGAACTGTAGTAAATAACATATGACGAATGTGTGCGAATAAATCTGTATTTGTTAATCCTGCGGCTAAGTTAGTTGTGTCTGAAAGCGGTGACATTTTATCGCCAAAATAAGAGCCTGAAATAATGGCACCAGCAACCATTGGAGCTGGAATTCCCATACTTAGGCCAATTCCCATTCCAGCAACACCAATTGTGCCCATTGTAGACCAAGAGCTACCAATTGCTAATGCTACGATAGAACAAATGACGGTAATGGAAACTAAAAATAGTGATGGAGTCAAAAGTTTTAAACCGTAATAAATCATCGTTGCGACGATTCCACCGCCAATCCAAGCACCAATTGTTAAGCCAACAAGAATAATAATGACGATAGCGGGTAATGCAAGACGAATCCCTTTATACATTGCTTCTTCAAGATCATTCCATTTGTAACCGTAACGCCAAGCGACAATAGAAGCAACGGTTGTACCAATAATAAGTGGAACGTGAGGGGTTTGTTTTAATACAACAATTGTAACCATCATAACTGCAACGGTAATGATAATAGGGATAATCGCTATTCCAAAAGGTATTTCTTTTTTCATAAAGTTCCTCCTTGTTACGTATGTTTGTTTGTATTTTTAGAATTGTCGTAAAATAGACGTTTATTAGGTTATGATAACTAAAAGTTTATGTAAGCGTCAACATAAAAAACAGAAAATAAGGAATGTTCTAGTTGTTTGTTTAGTTTGTAATATAAGTGCAGAGTAAGCTTTTTAAGTATTTAAAAATAAATAATTGACTTTTTTCTTAAAATTCAATATGTTCATAAAAACATCTGTTTTTCATAAGTATAATTAACCCGAATCGTTTGTAATGTGGGAAGGAGACTGGAACGTTGAAAACATTAGAACTACAAGAGCGCTTAACGGAGATTTTTCAGCATTTACACGAAAACCCTGAAGTAAGTTGGAAAGAATATGAAACGACAGCGTATATTACTGACTTTTTAAAAGAAGAAGGAATTTCATATAGAACATTTGATGATTGTCCAGGTGTAATTGCTGAGATTGGAGGCGGGAATCCAGTTATTGCGATTCGTGCTGATATGGATGCACTTTGGCAAGAAGTAAATGGAGAATTTAAAGCGAACCATTCATGTGGCCATGATGCTCATATGACCATTGTAATGGGACTTATTTTACAATTGAAAAATATGAGATGGAAAAGTGGTACGGTTAGATTTATTTTTCAGCCAGCAGAAGAGAAGGGGAATGGTGCTTTGAAGATGGTGGAGAAAGGTGCTGTAGATGATGCTGATTTCTTATTTGGCGTCCATCTAAGACCAATTGAAGAACTATCTTTGAAACAAGCAGCCCCATCTATTCGTCATGGAGCAGCAGGATTTTTAGAGGGTATGATTCATGGGGAGGATGCACACGGGGCAAGACCACATCAAGGTGTGAATGCAATTGATGTCATTTCCATGATTAATATCGGTTTGAAAAATATTTGGCTGCCACCGCAAAGTTCTTATTCAGTAAAAATGACGAGATGCCAAGCTGGTGGTGATAATTTAAATATTATTCCGGGAAATGGTCATTTCAGTTTAGATGTAAGAGCAGAGAGTAATATACTATTAGAAGAATTAAAGAAAAAGATTGAGCATGTAATAGAATCAGCTGCATCGATGGGATCAAAAACTTCATACGAATGGATGGATCTTGCACCAGGAGCAGAGGTTTCCGAAGAAGCAGAGCGCTTTATGCGTAAAGGTATTCTCGAAGTGTATGGGGAAGAGAGATGCACAGGGCCTCTCTATACGACAGGAAGCGATGATTTCCATTACTATACAGTGAAAAGACCACATTTAAAAGCTGTCATGCTTGGACTAGGAGCAGACCTACAACCTGGATTGCACCATCCGTATATGAGGTTTGATCATAGTTGTATTATGGATGGGGTAGAAATATTGAAACAAACTGTATTGAAAGTGTTAGAAGACAGGGGCTAGAGAGCTCCTGTTTTTTTGTCGTGAATTGTCGGCAAATCGATATATTTGAAAAAACGTTGATATATTTTGAGTTATGATAGATATATTAAGAAAATCGTTGATATATTTGAAGTTATGATAGATATATTGAGAAAATCGTTGATATATTTGAAGTTACGATAGATATATTAAGAAAATCGTTAATATAATTTCACGTACCTATTAATTTGATGAAAAATGAGCCTCCAGTACATGGTGTATAATAATAAGTACCATTTTTTAATAGGAGAAAACGAATGAACGAACAATATTACGATGCAGTTTTACATATAAAAACAGTCGGTGAGCAAAAAGGGTTTAACAAGTCTATGCATTATCATCGCTATGAACCGACACCGTATAGCGGGTTAGATGAGTTATTGAATCAATATGAAATACGAAGTAGCGACCGAATTGTAGACTTTGGGTGCGGAAAAGGGCGATTAAACTTTTATATGCATCATAAATGTGGTGCTTCAGCAGTTGGAATTGAAATGAATGAAGAGTTTTATAAAGAAGCGATGGATAATCGAGATCGTTATGCACGAAAGGCACGAAACAGTAAGGGGAAAATTCAATTCCAATGTTGTTTAGCGCAGGAATATGAGATTGATCCACATGATAATAGGTTTTATTTCTTTAATCCATTTTCTGTACAAGTGTTTATGAATGTAGTAAATAACATTTTGCTTTCAGTAGAAGAAACGGGGAGAGAAGTGGATATTATTTTATATTATCCTTCTGAGGACTATATTTTCTTCTTAGAAAATCAGACTGCGTTTGAGCTGAAGAAAGAAGTTAGATTGCCAGGTGCTTATGAGAAGAATGGGAATGAGAGGTTTTTAGTTTATAGATTGGAGTGTTAATGTATGGGGGCTTGGGGAGTAGCAATATTATCAGACGATATTGCTGAAGATATTAAGTTACTGTATAAGGATTTGTTAGCAAATGAATATTCAAATGAGGACGCAAGTAGGATTGTAATTGAGGAATACAAGAATGAATTAGATAATGAAGAGACTATTGTTTTTTGGTTAGTATTTGCTTCCATACAATGGAGGTTAGGGAGACTTCAAGAGAATGTTAAGCAGGAGGCATTGCAAATAATAGAAAGTGGTGCAGATTTAGCCCGTTGGGAAGAAGAACCTAAATTACAGAAGAAACGTGAAGTAGTTTTAAATAAACTAAGAGAGCAGTTACATTCTCGGCAGCCAGAAGCTAAAAAAGTGCCGAAAAGATTTATAGCTAATACTTCTTTAAAAGCAGGTGATGCTGTTAGTTATGAATTAGTATCAGGGAGTTGTATTATTCTTAAAGTCATTGAGATTATTGAGGAATGGCACGGAGATAGGTATCCTCTATTTGAAATATGTGACTGGGAAGGCAAAGAAGTTCCTTCAAAGGAACAAATTAACCAATTTGGTTTAAAGAAAAGGATTTATGAAGATGGAAAGCAAGAAATGATGAAACTTGCTATTTATCCTTCAGGAAAAAGAGATAATCCAACTAAGAGAATGCAAATAGTAGCAGAAAATGTAAAAGTAGTATTGAATGTAGGTACACCTTATACAGTAATGAGTTGGAAGGAACTTGATAACTATTTACATGAAATATAATAAAAAAGACGCGCTACCAATAGGTAGCGCGTCTTTTTTATTAGTTACGGATTAAGTAATCAAATGCACCTAAAGCTGCGTTTGCACCTGAACCCATAGAGATGATGATTTGTTTGTACGGATTATTTGTACAGTCACCTGCAGCAAACACTCCTGGTACGTTTGTAGCGCCGTGCTTGTCTGTTACGATTTCACCGCGAACGCGTTCAACTGTTTCGCCTAACCAGTCTGTGTTTGGCACAAGACCGATTTGTACGAATACACCTTGTAATTCAACGTGATGAACTTCTTCAGTTTCACGATCGATGTAAGAAATACCGTTTACTTTATCAGTACCAGTGATTTCTTTCGTTTGAACGTTTTTCAGAACAGTTACGTTTGGTAAGCTGTTAAGACGCTCTTGTAATACAGCATCAGCTTTTAATTCTGGCATGAATTCAAGAACAGTTACGTGCTTAACGATACCTGCTAAGTCGATAGCTGCTTCAATACCAGAGTTACCTCCACCGATAACTGCTACGTCTTTTCCAGTGAATAATGGACCGTCACAGTGTGGGCAATATGCTACACCTTTATTTTTGAACTCAGCTTCACCTGGTACGCCAACATTACGCCAGCGAGCACCTGTAGAAACGATTACGCTCTTACTTTTCAGAATAGCGCCGTTTTCAAGTTCCACTTCAATAAGTTCTTTTTTCTCTAAACGTTTCGCACGTTGTAGATTCATTACATCGATGTCGTATTCTTTTACGTGTTCTTCAAGGCTTGCTACTAGCTTAGGACCTTCAGTCTTTTTTACGCTGATGAAGTTCTCAATACCCATAGTATCCATTACTTGACCACCGAAGCGCTCAGCAACGATACCAGTGCGGATGCCTTTACGTGCTGCGTAAATTGCTGCACTTGCACCAGCAGGGCCGCCACCAACAACAAGAACATCGTATGGATCTTTATCAGAAAGCTCTGATGCATCTGGACCGTTACCCATTTTAGCTAAAATTTCTTCAAGTGTCATACGACCGCTTCCGAAAGATTCGCCGTTTAGGTAAACAGTTGGTACTGCCATAATGTCTTTGCTTTCTACTTCCTCTTTGAATGCAGCGCCATCAATCATAGTATGTGTAATACCAGGGTTAAGAACGCTCATTACGTTAAGAGCTTGTACAACATCAGGACAGTTATGACAACTTAGGCTGATATAAGATTCAAAATGATATTCGCCTTGAATGTTTTTAATTTGATCGATTAATTTTTGTTCAACTTTTGGAGCGCGTCCACTTACTTGTAGTAAAGCTAACACTAATGATGTAAATTCGTGTCCTAATGGAATACCAGCGAATACGACACCAGTGTTTTCACCAGGGCGGTTTACGCTAAAGCTTGGTGTTCTCTCTAATTCAACTTTTTCTACTGTAATCTTAGATGACATAGTAGCTAATTCGTCTACTAGAGCTAACATATCTTTAGATACGTTATCGTCTCCTGCGCTTACTTTAAGTAAAATATCGTTCTCCATTAATTGAAGGTATTGGGATAGTTGTGTTTTTATATCTGCATCTAGTATCATTTTGATCGAACTCCTTAGATTTTGCCTACAAGGTCAAGGCTTGGTTTAAGTGTCGCAGAACCCTCTTGCCATTTAGCTGGGCAAACTTCACCTGGGTTGTTACGTACGTATTGAGCAGCTTTAATTTTGTTAACAAGAATGCTTGCGTCACGGCCGATACCGTCAGCATTGATTTCCATAGATTGGATAACGCCGTCTGGATCGATGATGAATGTACCACGAGCAGCAAGACCTTCTTCTTCCATTAAAACGTTGAAGTTTGTAGTGATTGTGCGAGTTGGGTCACCAATCATGATGTACTCGATTTTGCCGATAGTTTCTGAGCTATCATGCCATGCTTTGTGAGTGAAGTGAGTGTCTGTAGATACAGAGTATACTTCAACGCCTAAGTCTTTTAGAGTTGCGTATTGGTTTTGTAAGTCTTCAAGTTCAGTTGGGCAAACGAATGTGAAGTCAGCTGGGTAGAAACAAACTACACTCCATTTTCCTTTTAAACTTTCGTCAGTAACTTGGATAAATTCTCCATTATGGTAAGCATTAGCTTTAAACGGTTTTACTTCTGTGCCGATTAATAACATGTTAAAATTCCTCCTAAATGTTGGTTTTGAGCATCAAAAAATAGTGTGCTCATAAAATATATTTTTTAATTAACTATAATAATTCTAATTCGATATTAATTATCATATAGAAGTGGTTATTTTGTCAAGAGAATAAACCAACTTTATACCAATTTAATTAATATTTATTCTCAATTAAGACTAACAGGGAATGGAAAGGTAATTTTAAGTCTATAAATTTTAGATGAGTAGTTGAAAGTTTAGTGTGTATGTTAGAGATAGTGTGTAAGTTTAATTTCTTAGGAAGGAGATATTTCTTAGAAGTTGTGGTTTTGAAAAGGAACTGCTTACTTCTATTTTACAAAGAATTTTGTGATAAATAAAATAAAATGAATCGGAAATTTTTTGAACAATTTTTGTCATCTCAAATATATAATTAGGAAGTATATTACGATAATAGTTAGAAACATTGACTCAAAGTGCTAACAAGATATAATAAAACCTAGATATACATTTCAAAAAGAAGATCATATATTTTAGGATGAAAGATTTAATCCTATTATTTTTTATAGCTTTTAGAAAACGCTTACAATTAGTGTGGAGGGGAAACCATGTCTAAGTTCATGAAGTATTTTTTAATGGAAGCTAAAGATGTGATTGCATATGTGAAAGAGAAATTATCTAAGTTTGAACATGCAAAGGGGTTACAGTGTAAAGAAATAGGTGATGGCAATTTAAATTATGTGTTCCGCGTTTGGGATGAAAAAGAGAACATGTCTGTCATCGTAAAGCAAGCTGGGGATACAGCTCGCATTTCAGATGAGTTTAAGTTGTCGACGAATCGTATTCGTATAGAATCAGATGTTTTGCAGTTAGAGGATGAGTTAGCACCTGGACTTGTTCCTAAGGTGTATTTATTTGATAGTGTGATGAATTGTTGCGTAATGGAAGATTTATCGGATCACACAATATTACGTACAGCACTTATAAATCATCAAATATTTCCGAGGCTTGCTGACGACTTAACTACTTTTATGGTAAATACACTTTTATTAACATCGGATGTTGTAATGAATCATAAAGAGAAGAAGGAACTTGTGAAGAATTATATAAATCCTGAATTATGTGAGATTACAGAGGACCTCGTATATTCAGAACCATTTACAAATCATAATAAGCGTAATGAGTTATTTCAGTTAAATGAGGGATGGATTAGGGAACATATTTATAGTGATAAAGAGCTTCGTATGGAAGTAGCGAAACGTAAATTTTCTTTTATGACGAATGCACAGGCATTACTTCATGGTGATTTACATACTGGTTCTGTTTTTGTAAGAGATGATTCTACAAAGGTTATTGATCCTGAGTTTGCTTTTTATGGACCTATGGGATATGACGTTGGGAATGTAATGGCGAATTTAATGTTTGCTTGGGTGAATGCAGATGCAACGATGTCACCTGGAGCTAAGAAAGATACGTATATGGATTGGTTACAAACTACGATGGTAGAGGTAATTGATTTATTTAAGCAGAAGTTTTTAGGTGCTTGGGATATTCATGTGACCGAGATTATGGCGAAGGAAGAAGGCTTTAGCGAAGTCTATTTGCAATCTGTATTAGAGGATACAGCTGCAGTGACAGGTCTGGAATTAATTCGCCGTATTGTTGGATTAGCGAAAGTAAAAGATATTACTTGTATTGGGAATGAGGAAGCACGTGCTAGAGCGGAGCGAATTTGTCTTCAAGTAGCGAAGGGTTTTATTTTACGAGCGAATCAATATAGAACGGGCACAAGTTTTGTAGAAACGTTAAAAGAACAGTCAATGCACTACGCGAAGTAAGGGGAGAATATGATGGAAGAGCAATTAATACCAATTCAGTGGAAAGATGATGCTTTAGTTTTGTTAGATCAAACGTTATTACCAAATGAAATTGTCTATGAATCTTTTAAAACAGCTGAAAGTGTGTGGGATGCGATTCAAGTAATGAAAGTACGAGGTGCACCCGCGATTGGTGTTTCAGCTGCTTATGGAGTGTATTTAGGGATAAAGGAATTTGCTGAAAGTACGGAAGAAGGATTTATGGATGAAGTAAGAAAGGTATGTACATACTTGGCGACATCAAGACCGACTGCCGTAAATTTATTTTGGGCACTTGAAAGAATGGAAAGTGTAGCGACAGATAATATTCATTTATCAATCTCACAGCTGAAAAATAGATTACTAGAAGAGGCAAAAGAGATTCATAGAGAAGATGAAGAAATTAACCGTCAAATTGGAGAACATGCATTAACATTATTCCATGATGGAATGGGAGTATTAACACATTGTAATGCTGGTGCGTTAGCGACAACTAAGTATGGTACCGCGACAGCTCCCATGTACTTAGCGAAAGAAAAAGGATGGGACTTAAAAATCTATTCTGATGAAACACGCCCTAGATTACAAGGTTCAACCTTAACAGCATTAGAACTGCAGCGAGCAGGCATTGACGTTACTGTTATTACAGATAATATGGCAGCTATGGTCATGTCACAAGGGAAGATTGATGCGGTAATTGTTGGATGTGACCGTGTAGCAGCGAACGGTGATATAGCAAATAAAATTGGAACATTAGGCGTATCTATTTTAGCGAAATACTACAACATTCCGTTTTATGTAGCAGCGCCAACGCCGACAATCGACTTAAAAACACCGACAGGAAAAGAAATTCCGATTGAAGAAAGAGATGCTTCTGAAGTGATTAATCGCTTCGGAAAATATTCAGCTCCGAAAGAAAGTAAAGTATATAATCCAGCATTTGATGTTACTCCACATGAAAATGTAACAGCGATTATTACAGAAAAAGGGATTGTAAAGGCACCGTTTACGGAGAATTTAAAAAAGCTATTTCAATAAGTAGATAAATGTAAAAGTCAGTCATCATAAGCTTCATACTTAGGGGGATGTATATGTTATTACAAAAAGAAAGAGAAGAAATTGTAGCGTATGGAAAGAAAATGATTTCTAGTGGTTTAACAAAGGGAACGGGCGGTAATATTAGTATCTTTAATCGTGAACAAGGTCTTGTTGCGATTAGCCCAAGTGGTTTAGAGTATTATGAAACAAAGCCTGAAGATGTAGTTATATTAAACCTAGATGGTGAAGTAGTAGAAGGAGAGAGAAAACCATCAAGTGAATTAGATATGCACCTTATTTACTATAGGAAGCGTGAAGATATAAATGCGCTTGTGCATACACACTCTCCTTACGCGAAGACGATTGCATCATTAGGATGGGAGCTTCCTGCTGTATCGTATTTAATTGCTTTCGCAGGACCGAATGTGCGCTGTGCACCGTATGAAACATTTGGTACGAAGCAATTAGCGGAGGCTGCTTTTGAAGGCATGATTGATCGCCGTGCTGTTTTACTTGCAAATCACGGTTTAATTGCTGGTGCAAATAATATAAAAATGGCGTTTACTGTTGCAGAAGAGATTGAGTTTTGTGCTCAAATTTATTATCAAACGAAAAGCATTGGGGAACCAAAGCTATTGCCAGAAGATGAGATGGAGAATTTGGCGAAGAAGTTTGAAGGGTATGGGCAGCAGTAGAATGAAACAAAAACACCCTCAAGAAATCTTGAGGGTGTTTTTTAAGCTTTTTTAAGCAACAAATACATAAAGTAAGGAGCCCCAATTAAAGCAACGACAATACCTGCTGGAATGCCATTAGGATCAACGATATTTCGTCCGATTGTATCTGCTAATAATAATAGCCATCCGCCGATTAAAAGGGCGATAGGCATGAAGATTTGATGTCTTGGACCTACTAAAGATTTCGCGATATGAGGAGCCATTAATCCGATAAAGCTAATTCCTCCTGTTACGGAAACAGCTGCGGCTGCAAGTGCAACGGCTGCAACTAATAAGTACCTGCGTTCTTTTTCAATTTCAATTCCAACGCCAATTGCGACTGGTTCGTTTAATGCTAAAATGTTTAATCGATTTGCTTTATAGAAAACAAACGGAATTAATACGATTAACCATGGGAGCATTGCTAAAACGAAAATCCAGTCATCTCCCCAAATATTTCCGGCAATCCATTTTGAGATAAAGTCCACTTTCATACGATCAGCGGATGAAATAAGGACAATCATCGCTCCAGATAGTGCAAATGCAAAACCGATACCAGTTAATGTTAATCGGATTGGTTGAAGTCCAGTTGATTTACTATATGAAAACACGTAAATTAGAACAGCTGTCAGAAATGCCCCAATAAATCCAACGACAGGTAGTAAGTAAAGAAATGAACCTACGTCTATTGGAAAGTATAAAAAGAAAATAGCAACAGCAACACCAGCCCCAGAGTTAATACCAAGAATACCAGGTTCAGCTAAATCATTTCGGGTAATTCCTTGCAGAATAGCCCCTGATAAAGCAAGAGCCATACCAGCTAATAACGTAATGACAATTCTAGGTAGTCTTAAAGAGTATAAAACAAACTCCTCTTTAAAAGTCCCTTGCCCCATTAATGTTGGGAGTAGTCGATCATAAGATAAAGATGCTGAACCAAGTCCCATTCCAACTACAATGGTTGTGATGATTACTATAAGTAAAGCGAGTATAATGAGACGCTGTTTTCTTAAAATAGATTGCATCATGAGAATGTTTTTCCTCCTTTACGTACAATGAATAGGAAGAATGGTAACCCTACAATCGCGACAATTGCCGCAACTGGTGTTTCGTATGGAGCGTTAATAGTACGTCCGATTGTATCTGCAAGTAGCATAAAGGAAGCTCCAGCAATTGCTGACATCGGTATAACAAATCGGTAATCTGGACCGACAATTGGGCGTACCATGTGAGGTACCATTAAGCCGATGAATGCCATATTTCCAACAAGCGCTACAGATGCACCTGCAAGTAAGATAATAATGATAAATAAAATAGTTTTAATAACAATAATTTTTTGACCTAGTCCAATAGCCACTTCCTCACTGAAACTAAGAACTGTCAATTTTTTTGCTAGTAAGATAGCGATAAAGATACTAATTGAAATGACCGGAATAATAATTTTTAATTGGCTCCAAGTTGTTCCAATTACGCCCCCAGCAGTCCAAAGTGATACATCTTGTGAAATTTTAAAGTAAATGCCGATTCCTTCTGAAATTGCGAGTAGAAATGCTGAAACTGCAGCGCCCGCTAATACAATTCGAAGAGGAGAAAGGCCGCCTTTTTTCACCATACCAATTCCAAATACCATAATTGCGCCAATTGCAGCACCGATAAAGCAAGCTAATGTTAAGTAAAGATAGCTGATGGAAGGGTTGAAAGCAAGTGTCAGTGCAAGCGCAGCATTTGCTCCACCAGATAGCCCTAATAATCCAGGATCCGCAAGTGGATTTCGTGTTAATCCTTGCATAATTGCCCCAGAAACGGCTAATCCAGCTCCTACAAAAATAGCAGCAACTTCACGTGGTAAACGTATTTCTCGAATAATAGATATTTTGTCTCCTTTAGCGGAGGAAGTGAGTGCTAACCATACATCTTTTATCGAAGTATCTGCAGCACCTAATACCATTGCAACCATAAAAATAAGAAAGAATGCAATTAAGCTTAAAATTAGTTTGTATGTAAAAGCTATAGAACGTGGATTGTCATGATCTTTTGTCATTCGTTTCACATCTTTTCTGTTCATAGAATAAAGGAAGAGGAATTCTTAAATTAAGAATTCCTCATGTTTGTATTATTTACCAAGAAAGCTCTTCTTGAAGAAGTCTAGTTGGAAATCTAATGTAAGTGGATCATTGAAATAGAATTCCATCATGTTTGCTTCATATACGCGATTATTTTTTACTGCTGGGATGTTTTTATATGATTCTGTCTCTTGGAATGAGTTATCAGTATCTTTGTTTTTACTTACGATTAAGTAATCACCAGCAAATTCAGGTAATACCTCAGTAGATAATGCGTAGTAACCTTCTTTTAATGCTTTTTCTTTTACTTTTTCAGGCATTTTTAATTTCATTTCTTGGTACAGAATTTCTGTTCCGCGGCCCCAGTTCTCGCCGTATACATAAAGCTGTTTGTTGAAGTTTTCTACAACAGAAACTGTTGCATCTTCACCGATTTTTGCTTTAATTTCTTTACCAGCTTCTTGTGCACGTTTCTTGAAGTCATCAACCCAAGTTTTTGCTTCTTTTTCTTTGTTTAATAACTTACCAATTTCTAAATGCTGTGTTAAGTAATCAACTTTTCCGTAAGTGTATGTTACAGTAGGAGCGATTTTCTTTAACTTATCGACATTTTTAACATTTGATAAACCAATGATTAAATCTGGATTTAGTTCAGCGATTTTTTCAACATTTTCATCTGATACTTCAGCAACATCTTTAAGTTTGCTATCAAAACGTGGGTTTTGTTTAGACCATGAATCTACCCCAACAAGATTTACACCTAATGACATTACGTTACCAGCGAATGATGATAGTACAACAACGCGTTTTGGATTTGCAGGAACTTCTACTTTACCATTTTCAGATTGGTATGTAATTGTTTCTGATTTACTACCTTTTGCATCGTTCTTTTTGTCTGTAGAGCCATTGCTACAAGCACTCATAACAAGAACGAAAAGAACTGTTAGTGAAATAAATAACTTTTTCATCGTCTTTCTCCTTTAACATAGATGATATGTGTATACAATAATTTGTTTAACTGCAATCTTTTTGAAAGAGTAGTGGTAAAGCAAAATGATTTATTAAAAATCTTGAATATGAGATTTTATAATATAGTATTAACCATATTAATAAAAGAAGATGTAATCTCAAATTTGCTAATTATTAACAAAATGATAATGATTATCACTATTGATTCTTTAAATAATATAATTTTATATAGGTGTATTGTCAATAGTAATTTTGATTGTAAATTTTGCGGAAACAGGTTATATTTTATTGAGAATGATAATCAATGATTAATAGCTGAGGAGTGAGCACGAATGAATCGAGAAGAATTGTTTGATGTAACCGTGATAGGCGGAGGACCTGCAGGGCTTTATTCAGCTTTTTATAGTGGACTCAGAGAAATGAAAACAAAAATAATAGAATTTCAACCACATTTAGGTGGAAAAATACATGTGTATCCGGAAAAAATGATTTGGGATGTAGGAGGACTATTGCCAGTTACAGGTGATAAGTTAATTGAACAACTTGTACAGCAAGGGTTAACATTTAAGCCGGAAGTTGTATTAGATACAAAAGTAGAATCGATTATTCGTAATCAAGATGGTACTTTTACATTAAAAACAAGTACTGGCGAAGAACACTTTTCAAAAACAGTTATCGTCGCAACAGGAAGTGGTATATTGAAACCGCAAAAGTTATCTATTGAAGGTGCTGAGCGATTTGAAGTATCGAATTTAAATTATACAGTTAAATCTTTAAAGCGTTTCAAAGGTAAAACAGTTATTATTTCCGGTGGAGGCAATTCTGCTGTTGATTGGGCAAATGAATTGGAACCAATTGCGAAAAAAGTGTATGTAACCTATAGAAAAGAAGAATTATCTGGTCATGAAGCACAAGTAAAACAACTTATGAACAGCTCAGCGGAGTGTTTCTTTAATACATCGATTACAAAATTAATTGCTGGTGATAATCATGAAGCGATCGAATATGTAGAATTAACAAATCATGAAACAGGTGAGGTTTCTCACTTACCTATTGATGAAGTTATTATTAATCATGGATATGAACGCGACATTACATTATTAGAAAATAGTGAGTTAGACGTTGCAATTATAGATAATTATTATATTGCAGGTAATGCAAATAGTGAGTCTTCAGTAGATGGATTATATGCTGCTGGAGATATTTTAAAGCACGAAGGGAAACTACACTTAATTGCAGGTGCATTCCAAGATGCTGGAAATGCTGTGAATAAAGCAAAGCAATTTATCCAACCAGATGCAAGTGAGTACGGAATGGTTTCTTCTCATAATGAAGTATTTAAGAAGAGAAATCGCGAACTGATTAAGCAGATGATAAAATAATAAGGAACAAGTATACCCCCACATACTTCTCTATTCAAATGGATGAGAGATGTACGTGGGGGTTTTCCTGTTTACTATATTTTCAATCATTATAATGACACCGGTTTCATCAGTTCATATGATATGAACATTTTTATTGGTAAAGCATCTTAGAAAACAATTTAGCTATGTTTTGCTTACGCAGAACATGGCTAAATTACGCTGTCCCTTTAGCGCGTTTATTAGGAAATGGCATATTTAGTATAGAAGCAATATATTGTTTTCCATGTTTTCGAGCCAATGATTCTAATATTTGACGGACGCGTTTTGTAAGATGGCCTTGTTTTTTGATGGCTTCACAATATGCGTCATAGAAAGCATATTTAGCCCAAAGGAAATCATCTTGTTGGAATAAGAAATGATTTTTGTACCATTCACCAATTGTATGATAACAATTGTTTTCATGTATTGCTGTGCTTTGAGAAAGAAAACGATCAGATAAAGATACATTCAAATGAGAAATTGTGTTTTCTGTTTCAACTTGTAGTGTTTTTTCTAACATTGTAATGATGTGACGAGTAGCCATATGTTAACTCTCCTTTGTGTAAATGGGTAATACCATTCTATATTTAAAAAATTCTTACTATATAATACTATACAATATATGGAATGCATCTACCTGCTTTTTGAACTGCATTTACAAAATCTTTTTTATTTGTTTACAAAAATAAAGTAAAGTAAGATACAGTATAGATGAAAAAATAATAAAGGAATGAACGCATTGTATATAACAGTAGAAGAGACTGCGGAGTATTTGAATTTACCAAAATCGTATATTGAAGAGTTAATTCAGCAAAAGAAAATTCGTGCGCTATTCGATGGAGAGCAATATTTAGTAAATAAAGAACAATTCAATACGCATTTAGAACAAATGGAGAAATATAAGCAATTAGTGGAAGAAATATTGAACGAACCAATTCCAGAAGATATGGATGTTAAAGACGAAGATTAAACTATGGGAAATCCCTTATGAAGATATGCAGAAATGTATCTTCATAAGGGATTTTTTGTTTGAAGATATCAAAAACATAAGGAGTTCTTAGCCTTTCTTCAAATTTTGATAGGTAGTAGTCTACCATGTTAAAAGCATATTTTTTTCTAGCTAGGACAAACATAGAGAACGTAACCTGTACAGATACATATACTATCAGTGCAAAAGCTTATAAATTAATGGAAGGGGTTTTCTCGTGAGTTTATTTCATTGTGATTTTTTGAAAGACTTAATTGGATCTTTTGTGAGAGTAAACAGGGGTGGTCCAGAATCTCAAAAAGGAACAATAATATCAGTATGTCAGGACTACTTCGTATTGAAGAATGAAAAAGGTGAGCTTTATTACTATCAACTTAAACATCTAAAAAGTATTACAAAAAATGCGAAAGAATGTGGATCAAGTGATTGTGAGTGGGAAGATTGCGCCTGTGCAGAAGATTTTGAAGCACTACTTGAAAGTTTCAAATATTGCTGGGTGAAAATTAATCGCGGCGGTCCAGAGAAAGTGGAAGGCATTTTGCAAGATGTTTCTTGTGACTTCGTAACATTAATCGTAAAAGAAGAAATTATATTAATTGCAATAAAGCATATTAAAAGTGTTAACTATAATGCTTTAGCATGCGGAGAGAGCGATGAGAGCGACAATAGTAAGGAAAGTAGCGATAATTCAGGTCGTGCTCGTGCACAAAGACAATCAAGTAGAGGAAGATAATAAGAAAGGGGGATACGAAATTGGAGAATGTATTATGCTGTGACCAAATTAAATGTTTAGTTGGTGAGACTGTAAAAGTAAACCTTCGTGGACCAGAAAGTCGAGTTGGTGAGCTCGTATCGTTAGGAAAAGATTATCTAACGTTACAGTTACCTCATGGTGAATTAGTATATTATCAGTTGAAACATGTGAAGAGTCTAGTGAAGAAAGTGAAAGAAAGTAAATGTGGCGATTGCTATAGTTCATGTTTCTGCTCTGATGAGGATACTTTTTTAGATATATTAAAAGACTTGAAGTATAAGTGGGTAAAAATTAATCGTGGCGGTCCAGAGTGTGTGGAAGGTTTATTAAGTGAGGTACACCATGGCTGTATTACACTAGTAAACGGTGATGAAGTTATTTATGTAATTAAGTCTCATATTAAGAGTGTGAGTCAAGTAGTTAAATGTAAAAAGAATGAAGATGAATAATGTTTAATAAATAAGAGGGGCATTATGAGGGAAAGAGAAGAACAATTTCTTATTTCGATAGTATGAAAAGGAATTACTTACTATTAAAACAGAACTTTGCCCTGATTATTTTTTTAGAAATGGAAGACAGATAAGAAGAAATTCGTAGGAAGGAGGATATAGATGAATGAGTTAAACAAAAGTATTGGAGAAAATATATATGTTAAATTAATCGGTGAAAAAAGATTTAAAGGTGTATTAATTGATGTAGGAAATGATATCGTTGTTCTTTACAATGGACAAGACTACGTATATATATCTTTATATCATGTACAATATTATAAGTTTTTAAGATCAAATGATGAAGAAATCTCAAAACCAGATGTGGATTCTGTAATTAAGAGAGAGTCTCCTTCAATTTCTTTGAGGAAAGTATTAAGTACATCTAAAGGGATTTTTACGGAAATTTATGTAGCCGGAAATGCTCCAATACATGGTTATGTTACAAGTGTGATGAACGATTATATTGTTTTTTATAGTCCAGTTTATAAAACTGTATATATATCTTTAAAACACTTGAAATGGTTAATTCCGTATAAAGAAAATCAAGTGCCTTATGCCCTCAATAAAAATGAACTCCCCGTGAATCCGTTAAATATTACGTTAGCTCGAACGTTTGAAGAACAGCTTATTAAAATGGCTGGGAAAATTATGGTGTTCGATTTAGGTGAGGAGTCCAATAAAATTGGAAAAATGGCGAAAATTGATGAAGGTCATATTGAAATATCAAAAGCACGTGATGCGAAAATGTATGTAAATATTCAACATGTAAAATCTGTCCATTGTCCGTAAGCTAGTTGAAAGGGCTGGCTTTTTCTTTTATATGCAGAAGAAAAGGTCGAGCCTATTTGTTTTAGTTTAATTTGGAGATGAGGGGAAAATGAATTGAATATAAGCATAGTATAGTGTGATTTTTTAAAAGGTAACTTTGCACTAACTTATAAACATTGTGTACGAGCTATCTTATTATATATTCAATTTATTTTTTGAGGAGGAGCTGCTCAACTAATTTATTAAAGGGGTTTTGTTTGTGGAGCAGTTTCCGAATTCGTTATCAATTACATTGCTTGGTAGTGCTGGTGGAGCAGCAAAAGCAGTTTTAGCAATTTTAAATCAAGCGATAGCAAATGAAAAAGATCCAATTTATGAAGTATTAAAGAATGCTAAATTTCATTTGGTGGATATAAAACAAAAAGATAGGAATTATTACGATGAGTTGTTTTCGAATTTGAAAGATCAATTATATTTATATGAAATAAACCTTCAAAATGTAGTGGAATTTAAAAAACATTTAAAAGAAAAAAGAACGAGTGTTGTGATTGATGTTTCAGGGGCAGATACAATTAGAGTATTAAGCTGCTGTAATGAACTAGGAATTTGTTATATTAATTCAGCCTTGGAAAATGAGGCAGTAGATCAGGACGATAGCTTAATCGGTTTTCAGCTTACGGAAAGATATACAAGGTTTGAGAAGGAGAAAGAGAAATTTACAAATACAAAAGCGATTATAGGTTCAGGTATGAATCCAGGTGTTGTTCAATGGATGGTTGTTGAGCTTATGAAGGAACGACCAAATGAAAGGCCAAGAGCATGTTATATTGTAGAACATGACACATCATTTTTGAATGATACAGCACTTATAAAGCCACATACACTTTATGCTTCATGGGCAGTAGAGCGATTTTTAGATGAAGCGATCTGGAGTTATCCGATGTATATGAGTCATCATCGTCCTCTTTACTTTTATGAAGATGTATATTCTTCAGAGTATAAAGTGAAGTTAGGAGAAAAAGAATTCTATGGTTGTTTAATGCCACATGAGGAAGTATTAATTTTAGGGAAAAACTTCAATATGGAAGTTGGTTTTCTTTATCGAATTAATGAGTATACAACAAATATAATTAGACAGAACTTAGATCAAGTAGAAGATTTATGGAACTGGAATCGTAAAGTGTTTAATCCAGCGGAAGAAGAGGTTGCTGGAGAGGACTTGGTCGGTGTGTTACTCGTTTATGAAAATAGTGAGACATATATGTATAATGTGATGAATAGTAGCCAAGTTTTTCGTAAATATAAAACGAATGCAACGTATTTTCAGGTAGGGTGCGGGATTTATGCGGGCTTGTCCAGTTTACTTTTAGATCAATTTGAACAAGGTGCTTATTACGTCGAGGAGTTGTTATTAAATACAGAAAGTAAGTACGGTGAGTATTTAAATTTATATATGAAGGATTTTGTAATGGGGCATAATAATTTTACGGATGGATTGTTACATGACAGGGTAAGATGGATGTAAGTTGTTACCAAAAGGAAGGAGAGATCTCCTTCCTTTCAGTATTATAAGGTTAAATATTGCCCTGAAAGCAATTTCATACTTATACTTTAAGGAGATAACAATGAAAGTTTTTTGTATCGATCAAGGGGAGTTTTTATATGAATAAATACAAGAGCTTGATTTATGAAGAAAGAAGAGCCTTAAAGGTATTTATATTATTATTTTATATTATATTCTTTTTATATGACGCTATATATTATTTTGTATATCCTGCTATGAATATTAGTGGAACAGCGGTAGGTTGGCCAGAAGGTAGTCTTGGGATAGGTGTGCCTATATTTGTAATAGCATTATTTCCTATTTCTATATATCTTCAAAAAAGAGGGTATGTATATTCTGTAAAATATTTATTTTTATTTGGGTACATGTTTATCAATCTTGTGAATAATTTAATGATTTATTTGCGAACGGATAGACCTTTTGAACATGGCAGTATGGTAGAAATGTTATTAATTTTATTTGCCCCAGTTTTCGTGAATAGAAAATACTTTTATTTAGTGTCCTTTAGTGTAATTGGAAAGTACGTATTTTTCACATTGCTATTACAAGATTTAAAAGTGATAATTCCACTTGTTTTATGTGTATTTTATTTCATTATTTCACATTCTTTATTAAAACGATTTCAATCTTATGTAAGAACAGTGGTTGAAATGATGAACAATATGAAAGAGACGGAAAATTTAGCTGTGATTGGGACTATGTCTACAACAATTGCTCATGAAATTCGAAATCCGTTAACAGCGTTAAAAGGGTTTACGCAAATGCAAAAAGAAAGAAATCCAACTGATACGATGAGCTACGACATTATGCTACAAGAAATTGAAAGAGTCAATGGATTTGTTAGTGAATTGATGTTGTTAGGAAAACCAAAGCCAACAAATTATGAAAGGTGTAATATACGAGACATCCTTCTATATGTTGTGCATCTAATGGAAAGTTATGCAACGCAATATAGAGTTAAATGTCATTTACAAGTAGATGGGAATTTACCGGCTATAAACGGTGATGATAAGCAATTAAAACAAGTGTTATTAAATATCATTAAAAATGGAATAGAATCAATGCCAGAGGGTGGAGAAATTCATATCCGTGCATATCAAAAAACGCAAGGACATTTGTGTATTTCTGTTGAAGACCAAGGATTTGGTATAGAGAATGAGAAGTTAGAAAAAATTGGCAAGGCGTTTTACACAACAAAGGAGACTGGTACAGGACTTGGATTAATGATTACATATAAAATTATTAAGGAACATCAAGGGAGTATCACGATCCAAAGTAGTGTAGGAGTAGGAACGAAAGTAGAAATTTTTTTGCCGACCTTTTAATGTATTGGGAGAAAAGATTTTTCAGAAAAGTGTTCTTGTTGTGTAAATATAAACATTTTATAAAATGTTTCAAGAAGGGTTTTTTTTATAAAATACTTCGTTTATAATGGAGGAAAATATCGACATGAGATTGATTGCTCATGTAGCGGTTCAGTAGTGTTATGAAAAGATAAGAAGGGGTGCACACGCATCCTTTTTTCTATGCAGATATTATGAAAGAGGTGGTATGATGGAATTAACATTAAATTCGACTGTATGTTTACACACGATTCAATTTCGAAAAGAGCAAAAGAATTATATTGTAAAAGATACAATTACAGGAGAAAAATATGAAATGCCGCCACTTTGGATTGATGCATTGGCAATGATGCGTGACGGTTTTTTATTGGGGGAAATTGAGGAGAAATTAAAAGAAGAGTATCCATCCGAAGAAGTGAATATGTTAGCATTCACGAGGCAACTGTTAGAACTAGAACTTGTTGAAATGGTAGATGGAGAAGAGATAGCTTGCACAAAGAAGAAAGAGATAGATTGTTTAGCTTGGGTGCGTCCTCGTGTGGAACAATTCTTTCTTAATTTAAATAGAAAATATAGAAGCAAAGACCAGTAGTGGCCTTTGCTTTTTTTATAGGCTATGTTTAAAAAATAACAGCAAATGCTCTTGCGAAAGCACCGTCACTATTTTTAATTTTTAAAGGTGCTGCTGAGAAAAAGAAACGTTTTGCTTCGATAGCATCTAGATTTGTTAAGTTTTCAATTAAGTAAATATCATTCCCTAGTAATATGTGATGAATCGGTGATGTTTCTGTTGTGACTTCATCAGGAGAAATGAAATCTAAACCGATAGATTTTACTTTTAATCGCACTAGTTCTTTAGCTAATTCTTCAGAAAGATAAAATGCTTCCTTCTCATAAGCTTCTGTATTCCATTTTGTGGATAGATTAGAATGAAAAATAACAATATCACCTTCTTTTATGTCAGTATTATGCAATACTGTCTTAGGTAATTTTCGCTCTTGAATATGTGTTACATCTATAAGAACAGCTTCACCTACAAATTGATCCAGCGGTAATTGATCGATGGTCGTTGCGCCTGAAATAAAATGCGCAGGAGCATCACAATGCGTGCCAACATGAACGACAGAATGAAAATCTGTAACTTGATATCCTGATTCTTCAACACTTGTAACAGCTTCTAGTTGTATTTTAGGTGTTCCAGGAAATTGAGACATATTATTTTCAAATGTTTGTGATAAATCAATTACTTTCATTTTACATACCTCCAATATATGTTTTTCAAATAATAAAAAGCTCATCCTTCAGTATCAAGAAAGATGAGCTTTACATGCTAGTTGAGTTTTATCTTCCAAAATGCATTGCATTTTGCAGGAATTAGCACCTATTCAGTTTGTATAAACTGAGGTTGCTGGGCTTCAAAGGGCCGGTCCCTCTGCCTCTCTTGATAAAGAAGTATTCAGTTTTTAAAATCGGAATTTTCCGATAGTTAAATTGTAATTCATTTCCTTTTTGCGTGCAATACAAAATAGGTATTCACCCAAATAAAGCTGCTCGCATATTGTAGCTTATGTAAATAGAATGCTGCGAAGGAGTGAGTGCAGTGACAGGAAATGTATTAAATTATTATGCTGGTGGTAATACAGCTAGGGGATTTCACAATTTATACGAAGAGAATTTAAAAGGATTAGACAGATTATTTATCTTAAAGGGTGGCCCAGGAACGGGAAAATCTTCTTTAATAAAGGCAATAGGTCGTGAATGGATTGAAAAAGGATATGATATTGAATTTTTACATTGTTCTTCTGATAATAAATCGGTTGATGGTGTAATTATCCCAAAATTAAAAGTAGGAATTGTTGATGGGACATCGCCGCATGTTATTGAGCCAAAAATGCCAGGAGTTGTTGAAGAGTATATAAATTTAGGAATTGCTTGGGACTCAGATAAACTAAGAAAGCAGAAGTTAGAAATTGAAAGATTTGTTTCAGAAGCAAGCAAAGCTTTTCAGTTTGCTTACGCACGTTTTAAAGAGGCATTGGTTATACATGATGAGTGGGAGAAGATATATATTGATAATATAGATTTTAATAAAGCAAATGAACTAACCAATCAGCTAATCCAGAAATTATTTGCAGATAAAAGCGGGAGACAATCGCTTGTAAAACATCGTTTTTTAGGAGCTGCTACACCGAAAGGAGCAGTTGATTTTGTTCCTAATTTAACAGAAGGGTTACCACATCGTTATTTCATAAAAGGGCGCCCAGGCTCTGGAAAATCAACGATGCTCAAAAAGTTAGCTAAGGCAGCTGAAGAAAAAGGGTTTGAAGTTGAAGTATATCATTGCGGATTTGACCCGAATAGTCTTGATATGGTTATCGTAAGAGAATTAGGATTTGCAATTTTTGATAGCACCGCACCACATGAATATTTTCCAAGTCGCGAGGGTGATGAAATTATTGATATGTATGCCCTTATTGTTACGCCAGGGACGGATGAGAAATATGCGAAGGAAATTCGTGATGTCTCCATTCAATATAAAGCAAAAATGAATGAGGCGATGTCTTTCTTAGCGAAAGCAAAATCGGTTCGTGATAAATTAGAACGAATTTATATTGCTGCTATGGATTTTTCAATAGTAGATGCATATAAAGAGGAGATTCAAAAAGAGTTTGAACGAATTGCTGCTACTGTAATTGAAAAGCAACAATAGACGTTTCATTAGGCTGTCAGTAATTTCTGACAGTTTTTTTAGTATGTAGTAAAATTAATAGTGTATTGTCGAATTTCCAAGGAAATAATCAAAAAATGGAGATGTTATGAAATGAGAGAGAAAATCGAGTTGGAGTTAGAAAGAATTGAAAAAGAGAATGATGTAAAAATTTTATTTGCGGTGGAATCAGGGAGTCGTGCTTGGGGGTTTCCATCGAAAGATAGCGATTATGATGTTAGGTTTGTTTATATACATCCGGTAGAATGGTATTTATCAATTCATGACAAACGAGATGTAATTGAATATCCAATTAGTGATGATTTAGATATAAGTGGTTGGGATATTAAAAAGGCGTTGCAACTATTCGCGAAGTCGAATCCTGCTTTACTTGAGTGGATTCGATCACCAATTTTTTATTCGAAAAACTCTAATTTTCCAGAACTACTTCAACAGATGAGTGAGAAGAATTTTGATCCAAAAGCAACGATATATCATTATTTACATATGGCGTCGAAAAATTATCGTGAATTTTTGCAAGGTGAGAATGTAAAGCTGAAAAAGTACTTTTATGTATTACGTCCCATTTTAGCTTGTAAGTGGCTAGAAGAGAAAACGACTTTACCTCCTGTAGAATTTGATCGATTAATTACAGAATTATCATTAGAACGTAGCGTATTAGATGAAATTGAAAAGTTGTTAATAAAGAAAAAAGCAGGTACTGAATTAGATGTTGGATTGAAAATTAAGGTGCTAAATCAATTTTTAGAAGAACAAATTCATTACTATCAGCAATATGTAAAAGGAATTGAAAAGGGATCAGGAATCGATATTGAGAGTTTAAATACATTGTTTCGAGATATGTTGTTTGAAGCATATGAAAAAGAGCACAAGTAAGTTTGTGCTCTTTTTATTTTGTAGGAATGAAGAAAACAGATATAGCTGCGATAAGACCTGCAAAGGAGAATAAGTAAAAATTCCATGCTAAGTCATATTGCATTGTCATAATAATACCGACGAGAATTGGGCCAGCAATTGCACCAACTCGGCCAAGCCCCAGTCCCCAGCCTAAGGAGGTAGCTCGGATATGTGATGGGAAGTATTGTGTTACATATGCATTTAATATTTGAGTAATACCGACTGATCCAATACCAGCAAGGCCAATTAAAAGATAAATGATTGTAACAGATGGTTTGATTGTTAATAGTCCGATACATATGGCTGCCATAAGATAAGAGATGCTAATAACAATTTTTGCTCCTATACGATCAGCAATTGCTCCAGCGAATAGTGCGCCGATAGCTGCGGTAATATTTAGCATAAGTAGAAATGACAGACTAGACCCAAGAGGATATCCTGCCTGGCGCATCATCTGTGGTAACCAAGTGTTTAAACCATATATTAAAAACATTCCCATTATATAAGTGATCCAAAAAAGTAGCGTTGCTTTTATGTATTCTTTTGAGAATAAAGTAAAAAATCCATTTTTCTTTCGTATAGTAGATGGGTCTTGATGAGTTTTATCTTTTACATGAAATTCAATTTGAAAACGATTAAGAATTTGGTTCACTTCTTCTTGGTGATTACGTGATAATAAAAATTGAATGGACTCGGGTAAATAGCGAATAATGAAAGGGATGAGGAGTAGTGGAATCATTCCGATACCAAACATAATTCTCCATCCGAAATCTTCTAACATAAGCATGGACAAAATAGCACCTAACACGATACCTAAAGGATAGCCAGTAAACATAAGAGCATAAATAAAAGATTGCCTTTTTTTTGGTGAATATTCAACAGTAAGTGCTGAAGCTGTTGGGATAACACCGCCTAATCCGATTCCTCCTATAAATCGAGATAATCCAAATAACTCAGGAGAAGGAGCGATAGCCGCTAAACCCATTGTGATAGAAAAAAGTGCTAAACAGCATATAAGCGTCCATTTACGCCCAATTAGATCTGTAATCGTTCCAACTAGAATAGCCCCAATAAACATCCCAAATAAAGCATAGCTTGCAATTGTACCAGCATGCGCTGGTGATAGCGCCCAGCTTTTGTCTTCTAGGAGCTTTGGTAGAACGGCACCGTAAATACCTAAATCATATCCATCAGCTAAAATGGCTAGCCAACAAATAAAAACAACAAGTTTTGTAATAGAGCTTGGAAAGATAGTTTCTGTAGATTCTAGATGAGGTGGAGCTGAAGGTTGCATAATATTCACCCCTTTTAATTTGTAGATGAATATATTATTTTATTTAATGTTAATATTTTCCTCCTTGTGTCGAATTTTATCTGAAAAGGGTTTATAACAAATAAAGAAGTTCAACAGTAATTTTGTTGAACTTCTTTATTTGTTTACTCATTATCAACTCGTTTTAACGGTTGATCTGCTGGGCCTTCAAGAACGTCTCCCTCAATTGAAAAACGAGAACCATGGCAAGGGCAATCCCAAGTACAATCACCATTATTCCATTCAACTTCACAGCCGAGATGTGTACAAGTTGTATCGACGATATGTAATTTTCCTTCTTTGTCCTTATAAGCACCTGCTCGTTTACCGTTAACATGTACGACAGATCCTTCACCAACTTCGAGATCTTCTGGCTTACGTAATGCGGTTTCAATCTTTCCTGCAATTAAATGTTTCGCAACATCAATGTTTTGGGAGAGGAACGTTTTTATATCTGGATTTGCATGGAAGCGTGATGGTGCATACAGTTCTTTATAGGGACTGTGAACTTTTAGGATGGAGTCCTTCAGTAGGTGAGCGGCAGCAGTTCCAGTTGTCATTCCCCATTTGCGATATCCAGTTGCAACAAATATATTTGGATTTCTTTCGTTAATATGTCCGATATAAGGAAGCTTATCTAGAGTAATTAAATCTTGTGCTGACCATCTATAAGGAACTTCATCTATTCCAAAAGTGGCTTCAGCAAAAGAATAGAGTGCTTCATAATGAAGCATCGTATTTATTCCCTGACCTGTTTTATGACTCTCTCCGCCAATCAAAATTAATTTTTCTCCATTGTTTGTTATATAGCGTAAGGAGCGCTTTGGATCATCAATACTTAAATACATGCCACCTGGATACTCCGTTTTTGCTTTTATTGCAAGAGCGTAGGAGCGTTCTGCGTACATTCGCGTAAAGAAAAAGCTATTCGCATCATAAAAAGGAAAATGTGAACAAGAGACGACATATTCACAAGTGATATGATGGCCCTCTTTTGTAATTATTTGTGAATAATCGCCCTTTTCCACATCCATAGCTGTTGTTTGTTCGTAGACCTTTCCGCCCATCTCCACAAACTTTTCTAAAAGTGTTTTTAAATAAAGAAGGGGATGGAATTGTGCTTGATTTTTCATTACAAGCGCAGATTGTACTGGAATAGGAATCGATAGAGATTGAACATAGTCACAAGGTATATTTAATTTTTGATAAGCTTCATATTCTTTCGATAAATTTCTTAATCCGTTATCAGTAGTTGTATATAAATATGAATCTTCATTTGAGAAATTACAGTCGATTTTATATGTTTGAACAGTTTTATTTATGAATTGTAGAGCCTGATTATTTGATTCATAGTAAAGCCGGGCCTTTTCTACACCGAAATGATTTATTAATTCATCATAAATAAGATCATGTTGTGCTGTTACTTTCGCTGTTGTATGCCCAGTCGTTCCATTTAAAATACGACCAGAATCAATTAAAACAACATCGATGCCTTCTTTTGCAAGTAAATAGGCAGTAGTAATACCTGTAATACCAGCACCGATAATAGCAACTTTCGTCTTTATATTTTCGGATAAACGAGGGAAAGTAGGAAACTGAGTAGATTCAATCCAATAAGATAGCGGCAGTTGTGGAAATGTATCACTTGTCATTGCGGAAACCTCCTGATTTTAGAACAATTTTCCTTTTAATATTTCCATATTATATGAAATTCATGTGTGTTGTTTTAGAAGTAGTCTATTTTTATTAAAAGAGGTTATAAATTATTTTAATATAATTAATTAGGTGGGGCATTATGATGTAGTAGGATTTATATAAAACTAAATTCAAGTGATTCTGTTTGTTGATTACATAGGGAGTTATTGAATGAGATAGAGTCTATGGCGTTTAAGAAAATGTCTATATATAGTGGGTAAATCCTTATGGAATCTATACATTTTCTTTAGTGAAATAAAGTATGATTATAAAAATATAACCACCTTTTATTACTAGGTCATAAAAGGTGTTGACAATATAGAAATTCTATTGTTATGATTCATCATGTGGAAAGGTTGATAGAGAGTAAAAAGAGAAATGTTTTTCATTGATAATAAAAGCGAAAAATAAGTGACGATAGAGTGAGTATATTTTCCTTATAATAGATGCTTTTTGGATCATCTAGTAAAATCAATCTGGAAGCAAGAATTGATATATGTAAGTTGCGCAAGGCGCGGCATAAGAAAGGAGCAAAAGGATGAAGGAGCTTCATACGTTTGGGTGGTATGCAGCACGTGTATCACCACATTTGCCGAAAAAAGCATTTAAACCAGTGCCTACTCGTTTATTTGGTGGACTGGCTTATTTGCTTGTGGCATTGGCGGGATTAATATCGATTGGTGTATTTGAATTGAATGTGTGGGCGAATCTAGGAATTGCGATTGTTCTTGGATTATGTTTTGCTTCACTAGGATTTTTAGGGCATGAAATTTTACATGGAACTGTTGTAAGAAAGGCATGGCTTCGTGACTTCTTAGGCGCGATTGCATTTATGCCATTATCAACAGGGCCAAAGCTTTGGAGAAAGTGGCATAATGCAACGCATCATGTTCATACACAGCATGAAGAGAATGATCCAGATGCATGGCCGACACTTGAGAAACTTAAGAAGAGTAAGTTTTTGAGTTGGGTATATCGTATGCCTTTACATGTACGTTCATTCTTTAGTTTTCTGTCACTAACAATTCAATTTACATTGCATTCGACTCGAATGTTCTTTCATTTTATAAAAGAGTTCAAGTCATCCAATCAAAAATCTGTATGGCTTCAACTTCTTTTGCCTTGGACAGTTTGGATTAGTTTATTGTTTATTATGGGACCTGGAAAATGGTTATTTGCATATGTCATTCCGTTGTTAATTGCTAACTTTATTGTAATGGCATATATCGCAACAAATCACCGCTTAAATCCAATTGTTCCAGTAAATGATCCGTTAGCAAACTGTTTGTCAGTAACAGTGCCGCGCTGGGTAGACGTTTTACATTTCAATTTCTCATATCATACAGAACATCATCTGTTTCCCGCTATGAGTTCTAAATACTATCCGTTAGTAAAAGAGAAGATTAAAGAAATGTGGCCGGAACGCTATCATGAGATGCCGATGACAAAAGCTTTGGCAGCGCTATGGAATACACCACGTGTGTATTATCAAGGAAGTGAATTAGTGGATCCGCATAGAGAGCATTTCTATGGTTCTTTAGGAAATGGACTAGATCCTCATAATATTTCATATCGTGAGGAACATATAGAGGAAGAAAAGAGTATTAAAAAAGTAAATCAGTAAAAATTAATATATTTTTGCAATGAAAAAGCAAGCCATCTCAGGCTTGCTTTTTCTTATAAAGAAACTTCCTTTTTGTTCTTTTTATGGACTTGGACGGAGTTAGTTTCTTTTCGTTGTAGTCGTTTTTCTAAAAGATTAACAAAATAAGTAAATAGAAGAACAAGTACGAGATAGTATATACCAACGATTATGTAAGTATCTAATTGTTGGAAGTTACCTGCTGCAATTGATAAACCTGATCCCCATAATTCGGACAGTCCTACGTAAGCGACAAGTGAAGAGTCTTTTAATCCGATAATAAATTGGTTTCCTAGAGGAGGAAGAGATAGACGAAATGCTTGTGGTAATATAATCCGGCGCATAGCTAAAGGGTAAGGCATACCTAAGGAGCGAGCGGCTTCTAATTGTCCCCGGTCGACGGATTGAATGGATCCTCGGAAAATTTCCGTAATATATGCACCGTTATGAATTGCTAAAGCGATTGCTCCTGCCCAAAAAGGGGAGAAAACAATGACAGATGTAATGCCAAAATAGAGGATTGCGATTTGAACGATTAAAGGTGTACCACGAATAATAGCAATATAGATATGAGCAATGCTATTTAAAACTTTATTATTCGAGATTCGAAAGAAAGCAAATAATAATCCAATTAATGAACCGAGTACTAGGGAGGTTAATGTTAATTGTAATGTGACAATAGTAGCCTTTAAGAG
This sequence comes from Bacillus cereus group sp. MYBK14-1, assembly GCF_051916885.1. Classification (NCBI taxonomy): domain Bacteria; kingdom Bacillati; phylum Bacillota; class Bacilli; order Caryophanales; family Bacillaceae; genus Bacillus; species Bacillus cereus group sp. MYBK14-1. The sequence goes on from NZ_JBQAHM010000009.1 coordinate 87,480, forward strand.
TGTGGGATAGGTAGAGATAAAAATTTCAAACATGCGTTTCACCTCATATTGTATAGATTTTAGTAGAGAATGAAGTGCCCCACATCAAATGAACATTTAATCAGTGGGGCACTGTTTATGAATCTTTTGAATGGCTAACTTACTTCGTTTTTTTCCTCTTCACCGAGAATATTACGCCCGAACCATTTTTTACTGATCTTTTCATACGTACCATCTTTAATGATTTCATCTAACGCTTTATTTACTTTCTCAACCATTTCTTTATCATCTTTGCGAATAGCAATTCCCATTTCATCAAGATTTAATGGTTTTCCAGCTTCTTTTATATTCGATTTTCCTTCTTTTATCATACGTAGACCAACCATTTGATCTGTAATTACTGCGTCAACACGCCCAGGCTCTAAATCCATAAGAGCAGTAATATCGCTGTCATATTCTGTGATTTGATCTGTATATTTTGCAACAAGATTTTTAAAGGTACTAGCCTTTACAACACCAATTTTCTTAGCTTTTAAATCTTCTGGAGAAGAGATAGCGTTATTCTTTTTAGCTACAAAAATTTGGGCGCCAGAGCGATAGTACGGATTTGAGAAACTAACAGCTTTTAAGCGCTCCTCTGTAATTGCCATACTACCCAGTATTACATCATATTTCTTCGCTTGAAGACCTTGAATCAGCGTTTCCCATGGGTTTGTAACTGGCGTAGCCTTCATGTTCATCTTTTTAGCAAGAGCTTCACCGATTTCTACATCAAAACCGACAAGTTTGCCGTCATTTTCTTTATAGTTAAAAGGTTTGTATAGTCCACTCATCGCATAGCGAAATTCTTTTTCACCATTTGTTGAAGTAGTAGAGCTTTCTTTGCTACAAGCTCCTAGTATGAAAGATGTACATAGTGTAATGCTAGCAACGATGGTTAATAGTTTCCTTTTCATAAAACCCCTCCTATATATTGATCATACGGATGGTTTTTTAGTATGTTATTGAAATATTTTATTTGGATGATTAGTTGTGCACCGTATGAATGTATTCCTTTTGGTTTGAAACAGAAGTTACATTATAAAACGTTGCGTAAAAATTGTTTTGCCCGTTCATGTGATGGAGCTGAAAAAAATTGTGCTGGCGGAGCATCTTCTACAATCTTTCCATCATCCATAAAGATGACGCGATCAGCTACATCTCTTGCGAAATTCATTTCATGAGTAACAATAACCATTGTCATCCCTTCTTCAGCAAGTTCTTTCATAACTTGCAATACTTCTCCAACAAGTTCAGGGTCTAAAGCTGAGGTAGGCTCATCAAATAGCATAATCTTAGGGCTCATTGCAAGAGCTCGTGCAATGGCAATGCGCTGTTTTTGACCACCTGAAAGAAGATGAGGAGTTACATCCGCTTTATCTTGAAGGCCGACTTTTTGGAGAAGTTGAGTTCCAATATCCTTTGCATTTGCTTTCTCTAATTTTTTTACGTGAATAGGTGCTTCTATGATGTTTTCTAGTGAGGTCATATGAGGAAAGAGGTTAAAGTGCTGAAAAACCATGCCGACATTTTCGCGGACTTTATTTAAATTTGAATGCTTTGGATCAATTCGCTCACCTTGTAAGTGAATTTCGCCTTCATCGTACATTTCTAAAAAGTTAAGACAGCGAAGTAATGTACTTTTACCAGAACCACTGGCACCAATTAAAACAACAACTTCTTTTTCTTTTACTTCTAAATCAATTCCTTTTAACACATCAAGTGAACCGAATGATTTTACTAGATTTCGAACTTGAATCATACAAAACCCCCAGTTAAAAATATATTTTACAAATGTTGCCCTGTATTTCTGTTATTAGTCATAAATTGTCAGAATCCTTTATTTTTTTCGTGCAATTTGATATTCAAAGAAATAATGATTTTTAAAATCTCTATATCCTTCTATAATGAAAATATGGATAATAATATATAGGTAGTATTTATATTGCTTATAAAAAGGGGGAAAGGGAAGATGGAAAAAGAAAGAAAAACATTTTCTTTTGGATTACGTACACAACTTATGCTATTCACTACAGTTTTAGCTTTCATTACATATTCAACAAGTATATTTTTTATTTACGTGATATACGATTATTTTCAAAGTTATGTAAGTCAAACTGTATATAATATTATTGTTATGTTATTAGGGGTAGTATGGTCTGGAATTTTAGCATATGGAGCAGCCGTATTTTTAATTAAACCGCTTCGCAAGTTAGAGGAAGCGGCAAGAAAAGCAGCTGAGGGTGATATTCGTGAAGATGTTCCATTACCGAAGACAGATGATGAAATTAAATCTTTAAGTGTTGCATTTAATATGATGTTAGGAAACTTAAGGGGCATGGTAAAAAATATTGATACAACATTTTCGTATACAAATAATCAAGTACAGCAGATTAGAAAACAAACAGGCGAAGCAACGAGACAAGCGCAAGGTGTATCTGAGACACTTGCAGAGATTTCTTCAGGCGCTGAGCAATCAGCGGCATCAATTCAAGCAATTGTTTCTGCTGTTGATACAACGACTTCTATTGCAAGTGAAGTAGAAGAAAAAGCGAAGCAGTCTGATACATTGTCTTCAGAAATGGTTGAAGCTTTAGGGCATAGTACTCGTGTCTTTACGTCTTTAATTCAAGGTATTCAAACATTGGCAAAAGAAAATGAAGATTCAATGCAAAATGTACAGAAGTTAGAAGAACGAATGAAACAAGTAGAACATATTGTGTCTGTTGTGAGTGCGATTGCTAGCCAAACGAATTTATTAGCACTAAATGCTTCTATTGAGGCAGCTCGCGCAGGAGAGCATGGAAGAGGCTTTGCGGTTGTTGCGGAAGAAGTACGTAAACTTGCTGATGAAAGTGATCATTCTGCAAGAAACATATCGCAGTTATTACGGAATATGCAAGATGAAGTACAACAAGTTGCAATGAAAATGACAGAACAAGTGAAAATAGCTAAAGAAGAGGCGAAACGTGGGGAAGCTACGGAATTAATTTTAAAAGAAATGTCATCAAGTGTTATGGAAGTAGCCGATGCAACTCAGCAAATTAGTAGTTATATGAATGAACAAGTGAGCCACATTCATCAAACAGGAGCACAAACAAAAGCTGTAGCAGCAATTGCTGAAGAAACGTCAGCTGGTTCGCAAGAAGTAGCACGTGTGACGCTACAACAATCTAAAAATATGATAGTAATCGATCAATTATTAAAGGATTTAGAGAAGCAAGCAACTGATTTGAAACAAACAATTGAACGATTTTCAATGTAAAAGGAAGAACAGAATATTGTTCTTCTCTTTTTTATTTAGCTTGATTTAATATTTACAGTTAAACTATGAACGTTTCCGCAACATTCTTTTCTGTCCCTTTCGGATGAAAATTATAGCGAGCTATAATATTAAAAGGGGTGTCTTTTATGAAAAAAGAAAAAAGACAACGGTTAATTAAACAATTTGTAAAGGAGTATGAAATAGATAAGCAAGAAAGATTAGTAGAATTGTTAGCAAAAAAAGATGTATTAGTAACACAAGCTACGGTTTCTCGCGATATTCGTGAGTTAAACTTAACGAAGGTACCTTCTCAAGAAGGATTAATGATATATAAAGTTTTCTCAGAAGAGCATTTACAAACTGATATAAAGTTAAAGAAAAAATTACGAGAAGTTGTTGTAAAAATTGATTGTGTAGATCAATTAATGGTTATTAAAACATTACCTGGTAATGCACATGTTATTGGTGTTTTATTTGATGAGTTAGATTGGAAAGAAAAAATAGGATGTATATGTGGAAATGATACATGCCTTATAATTTCACAGTCGAAATCAGATAGGGAGATTATAGAAGAAAGATTAAATTTAATTATTTAGATGCAAAAATCCTGTTTTTAATAAAATTAAAAACAGGATTTTTGTTTAAATACGGAAGTTAAATATTCAATATATATGCGTAATATATGTATTTTTTATTGAGAAAGCAAGATAGTTTGTTATAAAAATACATATTCGTATGATTTTAAAAAAATAACTTGTTTAATATTTCACAATGATAATGTGGATGCTTTCACAAAGATGAAAGTACAGAGCATTTATTATGTACTTGTAAGACATCAAACATATTTAAAAGGAGGTACAACAAATGAAACATCCGATACATGTTACTTCAGAAATTGGGGAATTACAAACGGTTTTATTAAAACGACCGGGTAAAGAAGTGGAAAACTTGACGCCAGATTATTTGCAGCAATTATTATTTGACGATATTCCATACTTACCAATTATTCAAAAAGAGCATGATTATTTTGCACAAACGTTACGCAATCGGGGTGTTGAAGTTCTTTATTTAGAAAAACTAGCCGCTGAGGCGTTAGTAGATAAAAAACTTCGAGAAGAATTTGTTGATCGTATTTTAAAAGAAGGACAGGCCGACGTAAATGTTGCACATCAAACTTTAAAAGAATATTTACTTTCCTTTTCAAATGAAGAATTAATTCAAAAAATTATGGGCGGTGTACGGAAAAACGAAATTGAAACAAGTAAGAAGACACATTTATATGAATTAATGGAAGATCACTATCCGTTTTACTTAGATCCAATGCCTAATTTATATTTTACTCGTGACCCAGCAGCTAGCGTGGGCGATGGCTTAACGATAAATAAGATGAGAGAACCAGCGCGTAGACGTGAATCATTATTCATGGAGTACATCATTAAATATCATCCAAGATTTGCAAAACATAATGTACCAATCTGGTTAGATCGTGATTATAAATTTCCAATTGAAGGTGGCGACGAGCTAATTTTAAATGAAGAAACAATTGCGATTGGAGTATCTGCTCGTACTTCAGCTAAAGCAATTGAACGTTTAGCTAAAAATCTTTTTAGCCGACAAAATAAAATTAAGAAAGTGTTAGCAATAGAAATTCCAAAATGTCGAGCATTTATGCATTTAGATACAGTATTTACAATGGTTGATTATGACAAGTTTACAATTCACCCAGCCATTCAAGGGCCAAAAGGGAATATGAATATTTATATTTTAGAAAAAGGATCAGATGAGGAAACTCTTAAAATTACACATCGTACTTCTTTAATGGAAGCATTAAAAGAGGTATTAGGCTTAAGTGAATTAGTTCTTATTCCATGTGGAGGAGGAGATGTAATTGCTTCTGCTCGTGAACAATGGAATGATGGCTCGAACACATTAGCAATTGCGCCAGGTGTAGTTGTTACATATGATCGTAACTATGTATCTAATACGTTATTACGTGAACACGGTATAGAAGTGATTGAGGTGCTAAGTTCGGAATTATCTCGTGGTCGTGGGGGTCCACGTTGCATGAGTATGCCAATTGTTCGTAAAGATATTTAGTATAAATAACGGAGAAAGTAGGGATGAATTATGTTAATGACTAGACCAAATTTAAAAGGAAGAAGCTTTCTAGCAGAAAAAGATTTTACACAAGAAGAATTGTTATATTTTCTAGATTTGGCAGCAGAATTAAAAGAGAAAAAGAAAAACGGTATCCCGCATCATTATTTAGAAGGTAAAAATGTAGCGCTCTTATTTGAAAAAACTTCTACTCGTACGCGTTGTGCATTTACAGTAGCATGTACAGATTTAGGGGCAAATCCTGAATATTTAGGGAAAGGTGATATTCAACTTGGGAAAAAAGAATCTGTAGAGGATACAGCAAAAGTGTTAGGGCGTATGTTTGACGGAATTGAGTTTCGTGGATTTAATCATGAAACTGTAGAATCTTTAGCACAAAATTCTGGTGTGCCAGTTTGGAATGGATTAACAGATATGTGGCATCCAACACAAACACTAGCAGATTTATTAACAATTAGAGAACATATAGGGAAATTGAAAAATGTGAAGCTCGTTTACGTTGGCGATGGGCGAAATAATGTTGCTAATAGCTTACTAGTTGGTGGAGCAATCGTTGGAATGGATGTACGTATTTGTACACCGGAATCTTTATGGCCTGCACAAGAAGTAATTGATTTAGCAAAAAAATATAATGAACAAGTAATGATAACAAGTAATGTGGAAGAAGCTGTTGCGAATGCAGATGTAATTTATACAGATGTATGGGTGTCTATGGGGGAAGAAGAAAAATTTGCTGAACGTGTCGAGTTATTGAAACCTTATCAAGTAAATATGAAAATGATTAAAGCAACAGGGAATGAAAACGTGATTTTCTTACATTGTTTACCTGCATTTCATGATGTTGAAACGATGTATGGCGAAGAAGTTTATGAGAAATATGGGTTGAAAGAAATGGAGGTAACTGACGAAGTATTCCGCAGTAAACATTCAAAAGTATTTGATCAAGCTGAAAATAGAATGCATACAATTAAAGCGGTTATGGCAGCTACTTTAGGAAACATGGAGTAAAGAAGAAAGGGAGTCTTCCTTTCTTCTTTCTCCTCCTTTAGACACTATCATTCACTATTGCTTTTGTATTGTTATTGCAATTAAAGAGAGGTGAGTGGAATGGGTGAAGATAAGAAATTAGGGTTGTTTACACTAACGGCTCTTGTAGTTGGGTCTATGATTGGCGGTGGAGCCTTTAATTTAGCGAGTGATATGGCAAAAGGTGCTGGTGCTGGAGCCATTATTATTGGCTGGGTTATAACAGGAATTGGGATGATCGCACTCGGATTATCTTTTCAAAATCTAACTGTAAAACGGCCAGATTTAGATGGTGGTATTTTTAGCTATGCAAAAGCAGGGTTTGGTAATTTTATGGGGTTTAATAGTGCGTGGGGATACTGGCTATCTGCTTGGCTTGGGAATGTAGCTTACGGTACATTATTGTTTTCTTCATTAGGATATTTCTTCCCGATCTTTGAAGGCGGTCAAAATGTAGAATCCATTATTGGTGCAAGCGTATTATTATGGTGTGTTCACATGTTAATTTTACGTGGAGTTCAATCAGCAGCCCTTGTGAATTTAGTAACTACAATCGCAAAATTAGTACCTGTATTTGTATTTATTGTCATAGGAATCTTTGCGTTTCATATTGATACGTTCTTAGATGGATTTTGGGGGCAAACTGGTTCTTTTTCATGGGGAGCAGTTGGCAGCCAAGTTAAAAGTACAATGCTTGTAACTTTATGGGTATTTATTGGGGTAGAAGGGGCTGTTGTTTTATCCAGTCGAGCAAAAAATAGAAGTGATGTAGGGAAAGCAACCGTTATTGGCTTAATTGGTACACTCATCATTTACATTTTAATCACATTATTGTCTCTTGGACTTATGCAGCAAGCAGACATTGCAGGTTTGAAAAATCCGGCTATGGCTTATTTGTTTGAAAGTGTTGTTGGAAAATGGGGTGCTATCTTTATTAATTTAGGTTTAGTCATCTCTGTATTAGGTGCTTGGTTAGGTTGGACTTTGCTCGCTTCTGAAATTCCATATTTAGCGGCTAAAGATGGAGTATTTCCAAAATGGTTCGCAAAAGAAAATAAAAATAAGGCTCCAGTAAATTCATTATGGATAACAAATGGTTTAATACAAATATTCTTGTTAACATTCGTCGTTTCTGATCAGGCGTATAACTTTGCATTCTCTTTAGCATCTTCAGCTATTTTAATCCCATATGCTTTTTCAGCATTTTATCAACTGAAGCATAGCTTAAAGTCTGAAGAAGCAGATCGAAATAAAAATATAATAATTGGCTTGATCGCAAGTATTTATGGCGTGTGGTTAGTTTATGCAGCCGGTTTAGAGTATTTATTATTAACAATGACTTTATATGCGCCAGGTATTTTTATTTTTTACAATGTTCAAAAGCAAAAGAGTTCGAAGCAAATATTTACTCGAGTGGAATTAGCATCATCCGTAGCAATTGGTGCTTTAGCATTCTTTGCGATTTATGGATTAATTACAGGCAGTATTACTTTATAAAGCGCTGTGAAAGCGAAATCAACTGGAGGGCTGGAATATGGCACGAAGAAAAATTGTAGTTGCACTAGGGGGAAATGCGATACAGTCTGGAGAAGCTACTGCGGGAGCGCAGCAAGAAGCGTTGGAAAAAACGGCAGAACAACTTGTGAAAATAATGGAAAATGATGTGGATATAGTAATTGCGCATGGAAATGGCCCACAAGTGGGGAATATTTTATTACAGCAAAAAGCTGCAGAAACGGAAAAGACACCTGCAATGCCATTAGATACTTGTGGGGCAATGAGCCAAGGGATGATTGGATATTGGATGGAAAATGCAATTGAAAAGGCATTGAAAAAACGGAATATAAACAAAGATGTAGCAACGGTTATAACACGTGTTGTTGTGGATAAAAAAGATGAGGCATTTAAAAATCCAACTAAACCAATTGGTCCTTTTTATACAGAAGAAGAGGCCAGAAAATTAATGGATGAAACAAAAGCAGTGTTTAAAGAAGATGCTGGTAGAGGATGGAGACGTGTTGTTCCATCACCGAAGCCTGTAAGTATTCATGAACATAAAGTGATTAATTCTTTGGTCGAAGATGGAAACATAGTGATAGCTGTGGGCGGAGGTGGAATTCCAGTAATTGATTCTGAAGAAGGGTTAAAAGGAACTGAAGCGGTTATCGATAAAGATTTCGCTGCGCAGAAATTAGCAGAATTAGTAGATGCCGATACGCTCGTTATTTTAACTGCAGTTGATTATGTGTATGTAAATTATAATCAACCGAATCAAAAAAAATTAGAGCATGTCACAGTGAATCAATTAGAAGAATATATTGAAGAACAACAATTTGCTGCGGGAAGCATGCTTCCAAAAATCGAAGCTGCTATTAATTTTGTTAATACAAATCCAAAAAGAAAAACGATTATTACGTCTTTAGAAAAAGTATATGAAGCACTAGAAGAAAAAGCCGGTACTATTATTTCAAAACAGAATGTATGCATGTATGTTTAAATTATTATGTACGCTACTTAGTAGTAAAAAAAGAATGAGGTTAATAACTTCATTCTTTTTATTTATTAATATTTTTTGTACTCATTGTTCATAAAGTTTTCATGATGAAATCTGAATATACAAGTTAATTATGATAAAATTCAAATTGAATACGCTTTCTTGATTTTTCGCTCCAACATACAGCAAGAGAGAGGGAATTTTATGAATAGACGGAACGTAGTGAAAGACTTAAAGCAGTTCGAATTATTTGCTCATTTAACAGAAAAAAAATTGAAAGGCTTAACAGAGTTTGTTTATTGGCGAACTTATAAAAAAGGTCAATTTTTATTTTTAGAAGGGGATTCAAGGGAAAGAATTTACTTCATGTTAGATGGTTTTGTAAAGTTAGAGCGGGTTAATCAAAATGGGAACTTATTATACGATGACTATGTAAAGCGGTATTCTATTTTTCCTTATGGTGGTATGTTTACAGACAGAGGATATAACTATACAGCAGAAGCAATGACGGATGTGGAGGTATATTATATTCCAACGGTAATCTTTGAAGATATGGTAAAGTCCAGCAGAACACAATTGATGTACGTTGTTCAGCAATTATCATCTATATTAAAATTGAACGAAAATCGAGTGCAAAATATTACAATTCCTAATGCACAAGATCGTGTTATCCAAACGTTAAATTATTTAATGCAGGATTTAGGAGAACAGAGTGGAGAAAAGATTGTAATTTCATGTCCACTTACAACAATTGAAATATCCAAAATATCTGGAACATCTCGAGAGACAGTTAGCAGCGTATTAAAACAATTAAAAAATGATAGCATTGTTACAATTTTAGATAAAAAAATTACAATACATGATCCAACATATTTTGAAGAAATCTCTATGTGAAAATTGTATATTGATTTTTTAATTCGTAGTGTATATTAATAAGGTTCTTTATATATTTATAAGGAACTTTTTTACGTTATCCTCTATAAAAAGATTGTATAGTATGGTAATAATAGCTAAAATCGATAATAAAATACAAAGTGAAGGGGAGAAAGAATGATTCGTATTGAGTATGATCGATTAGTAGCTATTTGTTACAGTATAGGGGTTTTGTTATTATTAAAAATTCCAAATGATAATGAATTAATTGGGGAAAAACTATTCAATGTCTATAAGATTCCGATACATACGTATGTTTATATGGATTATAAAGTCTCAAATATATTGATTGTTTCTTTCATACTACATGTAATTGCATTTATATTATTTTTAAAATGGCTAGGAAAAAAGGAGTCTAGTACATTTAGAAAAATGAATAAAATAAAAGTAGTAGGTACTAGTATTTTGATTGTAATGATGCCATTTATTTTAAATACAATCCTCCAGACATTGAATAAAACATGGTATTATGCAGGAAAAACAGGGGTAGAAGCAATAGAATATAAAAAAGAAGATAGCCAGTGTAGAATGGAGAAAAATGGAGAGAATATCCAACCGAAGTGCATTGTTACTTTAAAAAATTATCGTAATCATTCACAAGCATTAAAAGTTGTTTTATATGATAATGCAAACGAGAATTCAAAAAGCTATCCAGTACCGAAACCAGTCTATTTACAAAAACATGAGACAAAGCAATTTGAATTTCAAGTTCCTGTTTCTTATAATAGAGGTATTGAAAAAGATAAAGTACCAAATATTAAATTACATTCATTGCATGAAAATGATACGAAATACAATTAATCTGTAAGTAAAAGTTTATGAGTAGGAGCAAGAATTTGAAACGATATAGAAAATCAACTTGAATCATCCAACATACTGCGAGGTAACGGTATATTGGATGATTTTTTTATGTTATCCCCTTTTTTCACGTATGAAAAGGAGGAATACTTTGTTGGAAATGAAAAACATCACAAGGATCATACATGGTTTTTACTTTACGTAATCTGTGAAAGTTAGAGCCATAATAACTAGTTTGCCAATTTTTAATGTCGATATCGGGCCAGTTCACATAGTCACCTAGTGTATAAGGATCTAAGCTTTCTCGTAAACCTTTAACCCAGCGTATATTTCGATTTTCTTCATCATCGCATTTCCAAGAGGTAATGTATTCTTGAGCAATAATTGCTTTACGATGAAAATAAGCCGTTTCATTCGGCGAAATATTTTCAACAGCACCTATGAGCGATTGATGCCAAATACTAGCATCTTTATTTGGTGCATGAGAAAGAAAGGATTGCATGATTTGAATGCCTTTAAGGGGAATAGGTTTATAGACATAGGAACCAGAGCGCTTAAAATTTTCAGGGATGTTACCTCCATTAAAAAATTCAACAGCCTTTATATAAGGAACTTCTTCTATAAAGAGAGAGGGGCTACCAGTTTCAAGAAGAGGGGATAATAGGGAATGGAGTTCAGAGGGAGAACCGACAAACTCGCCTTGTGCTTCAATTTTATTTCGTTGCTTGGCGAATAATTCGATCGATGAAGTGAGACGTTCATCTATATAAGGTGCCCAGTTTTGCCACGCTTGAAATGCAGCAATAAAGTCTTCCCATTCCCATGTAATTGAGAAAATTGATACATTTTTTATCGGGTGGACTCGAAAAGTTAAGGAAGTGACAATTCCGAAGTTTCCACCACCGCCACCACGGCATGCCCAAAAAAGGTTAGAGTTTTCTTGTTCATTTGCACGAATGAGTTTTGCACCAAATTTTCCACACGCTTGTACCATTTCCACTTCCATTAATTGATCACATGTTAATCCAAATAAGCGCGAAAGCATACCAATACCACCGCCAAGTGCTAATCCAACAACTCCAACGCTTGCACTTGTACCAGCAGGAATTGTAACACCGTAATTCCAAAGTTCTTTATAAACAGTGCCAAGATTTGCACCAGCCTCAATTGTTGCTGTTAATTTCTCTGTATTAACAGTAATGCGATGCATTTCACTCACATCAATAATAAGTCCTCTATTTAAAAGAGAAAAATTTTCATAGCTATGACGTCCACTTCTTAACCGAAATGGTATATGACGTTCACGTGCCCATTTTAAGGCGTTACAGACATCCTTGTTATTTTGACAAAAAACAATAATACAAGGGAGTTTTGGAATACTTAAATTTAAATTCATTCGGGCTACGTCGTAGTCAGGATCTGTGGGAACAACGATACGACCTGTTAATTTTGTTTGCTTCAATTTATTACTCCTTTCTAAAATAATCAGAGTTTTTTATTAATATATGAAAAATGTCTGTAATACGCGTGGACAAGGAGAGGTGAAGAATGAGATTTACCTTTGTGAGAAATAAATAAAGCATAAGAATAAAGAATCTACATAGAGTTCAATGAAAACAGTTGCAAACTGTTCATATTTTGTTATGATAGTGTTACGAAAACGTTTGCATAAAATTTCCGATGGGATGCAAAAGGAGAGAATGACTATGAATAAGACATGGTGGAAAGAAGCGGTTGCTTATCAAATTTATCCACGAAGCTTTATGGATTCAAATGGTGATGGTATTGGAGATTTACAAGGTATTATTGCAAAACTGGATTATTTAAAAGATTTAGGTATAGATGTAATTTGGATTTGTCCAATGTATAAGTCGCCTAATGATGATAATGGTTATGATATTAGTGATTATCAAGATATTATGGATGAGTTTGGTACAATGGCAGACTTTGATGCTTTACTAGATGAAGTTCATAAGCGTGATATGAAGCTTATTATTGATTTAGTTATTAATCATACGAGTGATGAACATCCATGGTTTATTGAATCACGTTCATCTAAAGATAATCCGAAGCGTGATTGGTATATTTGGCATGATGGTAAAGATGGTGCGGAGCCAAACAACTGGGAAAGTATTTTTAATGGTTCGGCATGGGAATATGATGAAGAAACAGAACAATATTATTTACATTTATTCTCACGTAAACAACCAGATTTAAACTGGGAGAATAAAGAAGTTCGCGAAGTACTATACGATACGGTTAATTGGTGGCTTGATAAAGGTATTGATGGTTTCCGCGTTGATGCGATCAGTCATATTAAAAAAGAAGAAGGCCTCAAGGATATGCCAAATCCAAAAGGGTTAAAATATGTGCCATCTTTTGATAAACATATGAATGTGAAAGGTATTCAACCTTTATTAGAAGAGCTAAAAGAAAATACATTCTCTAAGTACGATATTATGACTGTTGGTGAAGCAAATGGTGTTAAGATTGAAGATGCTGAGCTTTGGGTTGGAGAAGAGCAAGGTAAGTTCAATATGGTATTCCAATTTGAACATTTAAGTTTATGGGATGCAGAGAAGAAGAAAGACCTTGATGTTGTAGGATTGAAAAAAGTATTAACGAAATGGCAAAAAGGATTAGAAAATAAAGGATGGAACGCTTTATATATTGAGAATCACGATAAACCACGTATCGTTTCAACATGGGGAGATGATAAACAATATTGGCGTGAAAGTGCAACAGCTCTAGGGGCGATGTATTTCTTTATGCACGGTACACCTTTTATTTATCAAGGCCAAGAAATTGGTATGACAAATGTTCAGTTACCAAATATTGAAGATTACGATGATGTAGCAATTAAAAATTTATATCGCGAGAAAATTGCAGAGGGCGTACCACATCAGGATATGATGGAGATTATATGGGCTTCTTGCCGCGATAATTCACGTACACCTATGCAGTGGAATGATGAGATGAATGCTGGTTTCACAACAAGTACACCTTGGTTTAGCATGAATCCAAATTACAAAGAAATTAATGTTGAAAAGCAAAAAAATGAAGAAAAGTCTATTTTTAATTTCTATAAGAAAATGATTGCCCTGAAAAAAGAGCACGATGTACTGAACTATGGTACGTATGATTTACTTTTAGAAGACGATCCACAAATTTATGCATATACACGTACGTTACAGGATGAAAAAGTCATTGTAATTAGTAATATCTCAAAAGAGGAAGCTGTGTATAATGAGGGTTCATTTGCACTAGAACGCAAACGTTTGCTTTTAAATAACTATGAAGTTGCGGAACATGAAGAAGTAACAACAATTGCTTTAAAGCCTTATGAAACAAGGGTTTATCGCATTTCATAATAAAAAAGGATGCTCTTTGAGCATCTTTTTTTATGAAAAAAAATAAATTTCTATTGCAAAGTGAAAACGCTTTTATTAAAATAGATTTATGAAAACGGTTGCGTAAAGGATAAAAATAAAGTAACATAAGGAATCGTTTTCATAAAGGGAACAGAAATTATAATTTAAATCATTATGTTTTTATAAATAAAGGGGAGGAAGAACAGATGAAAATTACGTCTTTTGATTTTTGGCAAAAGTTCGGGAAAGCGTTATTAGTTGTTGTAGCCGTAATGCCAGCAGCTGGTTTAATGATTTCCATCGGTAAGTTAATTGGTATGTCTGCTGGGGATGTTAACGCAGTTCATACAATCGCTCGCGTAATGGAAGACATCGGTTGGGCAATCATTACAAATCTACACATCTTATTCGCAGTAGCAATTGGGGGATCTTGGGCGAAAGATCGCGCGGGTGGTGCATTTGCAGCGCTATTAGCATTCGTCTTAACAAACCGAATTACAGGAGCTATATTTGGGGTAAACGCTGAAATGTTAGCGGATTCAAAAGCGAAAGTTTCTTCAGTAATAGCGGGAGATTTAATTGTAAAAGATTACTTTACTTCTGTACTTGGTGCACCTGCATTAAACATGGGAGTGTTCGTAGGGATCATCACAGGTTTCTTAGGAGCTACTTTATATAACAAATATTATAACTATAATAAACTGCCACAGGCATTAGCATTCTTTAATGGAAAACGATTTGTACCATTCGTTGTAATTCTTTGGTCTACAGTTACTGCGATTGTATTATCACTTCTATGGCCATTCATCCAAAGTGGGTTAAATGAATTTGGTCGCTGGATTGCAGCTTCAAAAGATAGTGCACCAGTTGTTGCACCGTTTGTATATGGAACGTTAGAGCGTTTATTATTACCATTTGGTTTACACCATATGTTAACGATTCCGATGAACTATACAGAGCTAGGCGGAACATATACGATGCTAACTGGTTCAAAAGTTGGACAAGTTGTAGCAGGACAAGATCCATTATGGCTTGCATGGATTACAGATTTAAATAATTTATTAGCAAATGGAGATACGAAGGCATATAACGATTTATTAAATAACGTTGTACCAGCTCGTTTCAAAGCTGGACAAGTTATCGGCTCAACAGCAGCTTTAATGGGAATTGCATTTGCGATGTTCCGTAACGTTGATAAAGAAAAGCGTGCAAAATATAAACCAATGTTTTTATCAGCAGCATTAGCAGTATTCTTAACAGGTGTAACAGAACCAATTGAATTCATGTTCATGTTTATTGCTCCAGTATTATATGTTGTATATGCTATTACAACAGGACTTGCATTCGCGCTAGCTGATTTAATTAACTTACGTGTTCATGCATTTGGATTTATTGAGTTAATTACTCGTACGCCAATGATGGTTAACGCAGGTTTAACAAGAGACTTAATCAACTTTGTTATTGTTTCATTAGTGTTCTTCGGTCTTAACTTTACACTATTTAATTTCTTAATTAAAAAATTCAATTTACCAACACCAGGGCGTGCAGGTAACTATATTGATAATGAAGATGAGGCATCAGAAGGAACAGGAAATGTACAAGACGGTTCATTAGCAACAAAAGTTATCGATTTATTAGGTGGAAAAGAAAATATTGCTGACGTAGATGCTTGTATGACACGCTTACGTGTAACAGTAAAAGATTTAGATGTTGTTGCACCAGAAGCACAGTGGAAACAAAATGGTGCTTTAGGGCTTATTGTAAAAGATAAAGGTGTACAAGCGGTATATGGTCCGAAAGCTGACGTATTAAAGTCAGACATTCAAGATATGTTAGGTGCGTAATAATATGAAATTGCTAACTTTAAACTGTCATTCTTGGCAAGAAGAGAATCAAATAGAAAAGATACAATACCTTGCTAAAGTAATTCAAGAAGAAGAGTACGATGTCATCGCATTGCAAGAAGTAAGTCAGTCCATACAAGCTGAAAATGTATGCGGTAACAAGAAAGAAGATAATTTTGGACTTTTACTATTAGAAGAGTTAAAAGCGCTACATGTAAAAGATTACAATATTACTTGGGATTTCTCTCATATTGGTTATGACGTGTACGAAGAAGGATTAGCGATTATAACGAAGCATAATATTATAAAAGAAGATACGTTCTTCATTTCAGAAAACGAGGATACAACGTATTGGAAAACGCGTAAAATTGTAAGTACAACAATTGCTTATAATGGTAAGGATATAACGTTTTACTCTTGTCATCTCGGTTGGTGGAATGATGAAGAAGAGTCATTCAAAGGTCAAGTCGATCGTTTGATGGAGCGTGTAGATAGCAATAAGCTCGCCTTCTTAATGGGGGATTTTAATAATAATGCTCGATTGAAAGGCGAAGGTTATGAGTATATGATGCAAAAAGGGTTGTATGACACATATGAATTAGCAATAGAGAAGGATGAAGGAACGACTGTCCAAGGTGAGATTGCTGGTTGGGATGAAAATAAACATAATTTGCGAATCGATCTAATATTGTGTAACCAAAGTAAAAAAGTTCATTCTTCAAAAGTTATTTTTAATGGTACAAACAGAAATGTAATTTCAGATCATTTCGGTGTAGAGGTTCAATTGGATATATAATAGAAGAAATCCTCACAGAGAATAAAAGCTGTGAGGATTTTTTTTAGGAATACAAGTATTTCCAAGAGAAAATACTTGTATTTTTTATGACATTTCATATATATTTGTTATTATTGAATGTAAAACCGATTTGGTCATTTTGTATTCATACTTTGACTCACTTCGTTATATAATGAAGTAAGTGAAAGTTAATGGGAAAAAATAGTACGTTTTTGGTTAATACACGATGTAGAAAGTGATATAATTGCAAAATGTATGTATCATTTTCTAAAGAAGGAAAAATATATAATTAGGTGATAACTTCTATGAAACAGATTTGGCGTATTTATAAGACAGATTTACGGAATGTAGCCAAACATTGGGCTGCAATTGTTATTGTTTTAGGATTAATGATTTTACCATCGTTATATGCATGGTTTAACATTAAAGCTTCTTGGGATCCATATGGAAATACAAAAGAGGTTCCCATTGCAGTTTCTAACCAAGATGCAGGCTCTAATTTAAGAGGGAAAGATATCAATATCGGGGACGAGATTGTAGATTCTCTGAAGAAAAACAAAAATCTTGGTTGGAAGTTTGTAGACGAAAAGCAGGCAATTTACGGAGTTGAACGCGGGGATTACTATGCAAGCATTACAATCCCAAAAGACTTCTCTGAAAAAATTGCAACTGTTCTGGATGAAAATCCACAGAAACCAGAACTTGATTACTATGTAAATGAAAAGGTAAATGCGATTGCACCGAAAATTACAGCAAAAGGTGCATCAGGTATTACGGAAGAAATTAGTAAAAACTTCGTTAAAACAGCGAACGGTGAGATTTTTAAAATCTTCAATGACCTTGGAATCGATTTAGAAACAAACTTACCAAGTATCGAGAAAGTAAAAGATCTTGTCTTTAAGTTAGAAGCGCAGTTCCCAGAAATGAATACATTGATGGATAAGGCGTTAGATGATGCGACTCGAGCAGAGGATGTTGTGAAAGTAGCGCAAAAAGAGTTGCCTGTTGTAGAGAGTGTTATGAATGATGGGCAAGAAGCGTTAGGGAATTTAGATAAATTCTTTGCTAGAAATGATGAAACATTGAATCGCGCTCCGGGAACTATTAAAAATAATTTAACAGTAATGCAGCAGGGATTGGATGCTGCAGCGAAAATTACGGATTACTTAAAAAATCCGGCATTTGACTTTAATCTGACATTGCCAGATCCAGCTAAATTACCAGTCTTACCTAATATAACTATTCCACAAATACCAGAGATTCCAGCATTACCACAAGTGAATGGTGAAGGGTATAAAAATATTGCTAAAAATATTGATCAAACTGTAAACACTGTTTTCAATTCTACTCGTGTTGGAACGGCATATGTAAAGAGTGTTATGGATGGCCTTCAAAATAAAGGCGTGGATCCAGCTGTAGCACAGAAAAATGTGCAGGATGCTTCAAAGCTCCTCCAAGAGCGTATCGATAGTGTTTCATATTTGATTGATTTCTTTACAGCTTTCAAGGAATCAGCTTCCACGGAATTCGGTAAACAGTTCTTTGGAAACAGAGTGGAAAGTTTAACAGTGCTTAAAAATTCTATGGTGGATGCTAACAATAGGGTTAAGCATGTAGGAGATTTAATTAGTTCCGGACAAGAAGTTAAACAAGATGTGCGAGATGCTGTAAATCAAAAATTAGATGCAGTAAATAATTTAGTAAATCAAGCTGAAAAGGATTATAATGCAACGTTTGTAGCTGATTTTGAAAAAGCAGTAAGTACAGCTGAGCAACTGAAAAGTAAGGCTGAAAATGCGCAAGAAAATGCACAGCAGCTTAGAGGCAATTTAAATCAAGATATAAATAAGGCTAATGAGATATTAAACAATGGTAGAGAGAAATATGATAAAGCTGTAAATGATTACAGTAGATTAAAAACGGAGCTTGAAAAAGCAAGAGAAGACTTAAGTAACAAAGGTGTTAATGGATTAGATTCTACAAAAGTAGCCTTAAATGATGTGAATGGACAGTTCAAAGCAGGATGGAATTTAGTTAATGACATGATTCCAGTTCTGGAAAGTACAAATAAAGTGTTAGCTGATGTGAATAGTGATAAAAATCTTAATGGCACAATCGCTAAGTTAAATAAAGTAAAAGATGGTTTCCAAAAAGGAATCGATTTAACTGATAAAGGAATTGACGCTATTAATAAAGGTCAAAAACCAGCAGCAGATGTTATTGAAAGTATTAATCAAGTGTCTAAAAGTGTTTCGGGCCAAATTGGTGACATTTTAGCTAAATATGACTCAGAAATCACTCCAAATTTCAATGCAGCAATTGCTCGCACAAAAGAGATGTCTAAAAACACATCTCAAATTTTAAAAGAGGCAGACAAAAAGCTTCCAGATGTTAAAAAATTACTAGAAGATTCATCAAAAGGTTTAGTAGATGGTAAAAAGAAATTAGCAGACATTAAAGCTGAAATGCCAGCTACTGAGAAAAAGATTAAAGAATTAGCAGATAAAATTCGTGATTTTGAATCTGAAGAGGATTTAAAAGACATCATACGTTTATTGAAAAATGATGTTGAAAAGCAAAGCGATTACTTTGCGAATCCAGTAAATTTAAAAGAAAATAAATTATTTGCGATGCCGAATTACGGTTCAGCGATGTCACCATTCTATACAGTGCTTGCATTATGGGTAGGCGCATTATTAATGGTTTCATTATTAACGGTAGAAGTACACGAAGAGGGCGCGAATTATAAGAGCCATGAAATTTACTTCGGACGTTTATTAACATTCTTAACGATAGGTCTTTCACAAGCGTTTATCGTATCGATGGGAGATATATTCTTACTCGGTACGTACGTAGTCGATAAATTCTGGTTTGTGTTATTTAGTTTATTTATTGGTGGAGTCTTCGTTTGTATCGTATACTCACTCGTTTCTATTTTCGGAAACGTTGGGAAATCGATGGCGATCATTTTACTTGTACTACAAGTAGCAGGATCGGGCGGAACATTCCCAATCCAAATGACACCAGCATTCTTCCAAGCAATTTATCCATTCTTACCGTTCACATATGCAATTAGTGCAATTCGTGAAACAGTAGGCGGAATGCTATGGGATATCGTAACGCGAGATTTACTTGTGTTAAGTGCTTTCGTAGTAGTTATGATTGTTGCTGCGTTATTACTGAAAACACCAATTAACAAATCAAGTGAAAAATTTGTTGAGAATGCAAAAGGAAGTAAAATCATTCACTAAGAAAAGGTTCCTACCGAGAGCGGTAGGAACCTTTTTGTTTAATCGAATTTTAATTTCTTTAAAGCTTCTGCGAACGGATTATTTAATGGTTCTTCTTCTTTTTTCTGTTGTTTCATATATTTTTGAACGTCGCGCTTATCAGCCTTACTTCCAGATTCCTTTTTACGTCTTTCTTGGAATGTGGATAATTTCTCGCGATAGCCACATTTACATGCAAAGATTTGACCTGCACCTTCACCACGTAATTCTAGCTTCTTCTTACATTGCGGACAGCGAGCGTTTGTTGTACGAGATACATTTTTACGATGACCACATTCACGATCTTGGCATACGAGCATTTTTCCCTTTTTGCCGTTTACTTCTAGCATTGGTTTACCGCAGTCTGGACAAGACTTCGTTGAAATGTTGTCATGTTTATATTTTTTATCACTCGATTTAATTTCAGAAACAATTTCTTTCGTATAGTTCTTCATTTCCGAAATGAATACTTCTTTCTTTAGTTTTCCTTTTGCAATTGCCTCAAGTTTTTGTTCCCACTCACCAGTTAGTGTAGGTGATTTTAATTCTTCTGGTACTAAATCAAGTAATTGACGACCTTTTGATGTAATGTGAATATCTTTACCACGTTTTTCAATTAAGAAAGAGTTGAAAAGTTTGTCGATAATATCTGCACGTGTCGCTACAGTACCTAATCCACCAGTCGATTTTAACGTATCAGCAAGTTGTTTATTTTGCGTATCCATATATTTTGTAGGATTCTCCATTGCTGAAAGTAAAGTTGCTTCATTAAAGCGTGCAGGTGCTTTCGTTTGACCTGATGTTTGCATAAGTAACTTTACAGTTAATGTATCGCCCTTTTCAATGTGAGGTAGAATCTGCTCTTTTACGTCATCAGTTACATCATCGTCTTCAAATCGATTTTCGTATACTTCCTTCCAACCAGCATGTAAAATCGTTTTTCCGCGTGCAATGAATGTTTCATTGCCAACCTTTGTGCGTAACGTTAGTTGTTCGTATTCGAATGCTGGGAATAAAACAGCTAAGAAACGTTTTATAACTAAATCATAAATTTTGCGTTCTTTATCTGTGAATGCTGAGAAGTTAACGTATCCTTCTGTTGGAATAATCGCATGATGATCGCTTACTTTACTATCATCAACAAATGATTTGTTAGGTTTGATAGGCTTTTGTAATACTTTATGTGCGAAGGGACGGTATTCTCCAACACCACATGCTTTTAGACGTTCTGGAAGTGTTCCAACGATATCAGATGAAATGTAGCGTGAATCTGTACGAGGGTACGTTAGTACTTTATGCTGTTCATACAATTTTTGCATAATATTTAATGTTTCTTTAGCAGAGTAACCGAACTTTTTATTTGCATCACGTTGCAATTCAGTTAAATCGTAAAGACCAGGAGAGAATGACTTTTTCTGTTTCTTATCAATTTCCACAACAGTAGCATTTTGTTTATCTAAACTTTTTACAATACCATCGATTTTTTCTTTATTAAAACTACGGCTATTGCCATTTGCATCTTGCCAAGTAAGTTTGAGCTTCTCCATTGTTTGAGCTTCGATGCCGTAGTAAGTTTGAGCTTTGAAGTTCTTTATTTCATCTTCACGACTAGCAATCATAGCAACAGTAGGGGTTTGTACACGGCCGCAATTTAACTGGGCATTAAAGCGAGTCGTTAAAGCACGAGTTGCATTAAGACCGATATACCAGTCAGCTTCTGAACGCGCAACTGCTGAAGCGTATAAATTGTCATAGGCTTTACCTGGTTTTAAATTTGCAAAACCATCTTTAATTGCTTTATCGGTTACAGATGAAATCCATAGACGTTTGATCGGTTTATTAATGCGAACCTTATCAATAATCCAGCGAGCGACCAATTCTCCTTCACGTCCAGCATCTGTCGCTACAATAATTTCATTTACATCCTTTCTAAATAGCTGGCTTTTCACAGCATTGAATTGTTTCCCAGTTTGTTTAATAACCGTTAATTTCAAACGCTCCGGTAGCATCGGTAAATCTTCTAAATTCCACTTTTTATATTTCACATCATAACTTTCTGGATCTGCTAATGTAACGAGATGACCTAAAGCCCAAGTTACAATATATTTACTACCCTCAAGATAGCCGTTTCCTTTTTTATCACACTTCAGTACACGAGCAATATCTCGTGCAACGGAAGGTTTTTCAGCGATTACAACGCTTTTTGACATATTAAAAACATCCTTTCAAATTTCCATAAGTTAAATATAGCATACATCTTCTTGAGATTCAGTTTCGCTCCATATTTGAGTTGTTTTTAATGGAGGGAACAAAATCCCAACTGATTAAAGTTTCACTTTATCAGTTGCTTCTATATTAAATAGAAAAGTAAAGAACTTGTTATTTTACTAGAATAAGAGTAGACTTTGAAGTAGATGAATAAGAAACACATGGGAGTTTGTGGATACAAACTGAGAGTATGGCTACTAGTCCGTCATTGACCATTTGAACCTGTTGGATAATGCCAGCGTAGGGAGAGTGTAAAAGCACATGTTCAGGCACTTTGCGTACGCGCAAAGTGTCTTTTTGTGTATCTCCCATCATTATAGTTAGGAGATGAAAAGGATGAATATGAAAGAAATTAGTAAAGTAGTGGATTTGGTGAGAGAATCTAATCCGCTCGTTCATAATATTACAAATGTTGTTGTAACAAATTTTACTGCTAACGGTTTGTTGGCACTTGGGGCATCGCCTGTAATGGCGTATGCAAAAGAAGAAGTGGCAGAAATGGCTAGCATTGCTGGAGCGTTAGTATTAAATATGGGAACACTTCGTCCTGAAGAAGTAGAAGCGATGTTACTTGCCGGTAAATCAGCAAATGTGAACAATGTACCAGTACTGTTTGATCCAGTTGGTGCAGGAGCAACATCGTATCGAACAGAAGTTGCGAGACATATTCCGGCTGAAATTGAATTAGCGAGTATTCGCGGAAATGCAGCTGAAATAGCGAACGTTATTAATGAGAGATGGGAAATTAAAGGGGTAGACGCTGGTACTGGAAATGGCAATGTTGTAAGTATTGCAAGGCAGGCAGCAGATGAACTAAATACAGTTGCGGTCATTACTGGAAAAGAAGATGTTGTTACAGATGGAGAGAGAACTATTGTTATTCGAAATGGTCACCCTATTTTAACGAAAGTTACGGGAACAGGTTGTTTACTAACTTCTGTAATAGGAGCATTTGTAGCAGTGGAAAAAGATTATGTAAAAGCAGCAGTAGCAGCATTAACGTTTTATGGTGTAGCTTCGGAACTGGCAGCTGCTAAGACCGTGGAAAAGGGACCTGGTAGTTTCCAAATTGAATTTTTAAATCAGTTAGCGAATACTACTTCTAGTGATATTGAGAAGTATGGAAAGATTGAGGAGTTAGAGTAAGAGGGAGTGAAAGAAATGGCACGCATTGAAATAGATAAAATGTCTAAGCTATTGCAAGTGTATTTTATTATGGGAAGTAATAACTGCACGAGGGATCCTTTAGCTGTATTGAAAGAAGCGTTAGATGGTGGAGTGACAATTTTTCAGTTTCGCGAGAAGGGGGAAGGTTCTTTAATCGGAGAAGATAGAGTGCGCTTTGCAAAAGAATTGCAGACGCTTTGTAAGGAATATAGTGTTCCTTTCATTGTAAATGATGATGTAGAATTAGCCATTGAATTAGATGCAGATGGTGTTCATGTAGGACAAGATGATGAAGGAATTACATCTGTTCGTGAAAAAATGGGAGATAAAATTATCGGCGTATCTGCTCATACAATTGAAGAAGCACGCTTTGCAATCGAAAATGGAGCAGATTATTTAGGCGTTGGACCTATTTTCCCAACGAGTACGAAAAAAGATACGAAAGCGGTTCAAGGAACGAAAGGATTAGCCTATTTTAGAGAACAAGGAATTACAGTGCCAATCGTTGGTATTGGTGGGATTACAATTGAAAATACAGCGGCAGTTATAGAAGCGGGTGCGGACGGTGTTTCAGTTATTTCAGCAATTAGTTTAGCTGAATCTGCGTATGAAAGTACGAGAAAATTAGCTGAAGAAGTAAAGAGAAGTTTGTAGGGAAGGACGTGTAGTATTTTAAGTGCTACATGGAGAAATAGACTGCCCCAAAATTTAAACAAACATTTGATTAAAAAAGCACAAACCTTTTTAAATAAAGGTTTGTGCTTTTTCTTTAAAACATAATTGAAATTAAGAGCATTCCAATTCCGATAGAAGTAAATGTTGCAATTAGGCCAGGAATCATAAAACTATGATTTAATACGTATTTACCGATACCTGTTGTACCAGTACGGTCAAAGTTAATAGCAGCAACGATTGTTCCATAGTTTGGAATGAAGAAATATCCATTTACTGCAGGGAACATAGCAATCAGTAGCGCTGGTGGAATGCCAAGAGATAGTCCAAGTGGCATTAAGGCACGTACTGTTGCTGCTTGGCTGTACAGTAAAATAGATAGAATGAATAGTGCGATGGCAAATAGCCAAGGTGCACTTGTTACTAAATGCTGAATGGATCCTTGAATCATATTTAAGTTTCCGTTAAAGAAAGTATCTCCCATCCAAGCGATACCGAAAATAGCAACAACTGCTGTTGCTCCTGCTTTAAAGACGTTACCAGACACAATGCTTTCTACATTTGGTTTACAGAAAATAATAATAAGAGCCGCGATAGTTAACATAACCATCTCAATTGTGTTCGGCATGGAAAGACGAGCTAACTTCCCATCAACTATCCATCCTGGACGAAGTGCTTCAAATGAACCAAGAAGTACAACAAGGAAGGTTCCTACTAGGAAAAGGATAACTGATAATTTTGCGCCCTTTACACCTACAAATGCTTTTTTCTCTTCAAGCTTAGGAATCATTCCTTCTTTTAATCGTTTTAAGTATTCAGGGTCTTCATTTAATTCTTTTCCCATCTTACTAGCAACGAATGCAGCTATCATACAAGCGATGAAAGTAGAAGGGATACTTACTTTTAAAATATCTAATAAGGTGATTTTATAGTCAGCTAACATTGCTAAAAGAGCAACTGTGGCAGCTGAAATTGGACTAGCTGTAATTGCTTGTTGAGAAGCGATTACGGCAATCGACATTGGGCGTTCCGGTCTAATCCCTGATTCACGAGAGACTTCTGCAATAACAGGAAGTACAGAATAGGCAACGTGACCAGTACCTGCACATAGTGTGAATAAATAAGTAACAATTGGAGCAAAAAAAGTAATACGCTTTGGATTTTTTCGTAATGCCTTTTCAGCTAGATGAACAAGATAGTCCATTCCTCCAGCAGCTTGCAAAGCACCAGCAGCTGTAATTACTGCCAAAATCATAAGCATTACATCGATAGGAGGCGCGGTTGGTTGTAGGTGGAAGACAAAAACGAGTATTGCCATACCAACTCCACCCATTACTCCTAAACCAACTCCGCCTAGGCGTGCACCAATAAAAATACAGAGTAACAAGGTAAGAAATTGTAGCCAAAACATGATAAACTACCTCCGAAATTCATTAGTTAAGATATATTCGAATAGTTTAATTTGAATGAAAATTAAATAAATACCCGAAGAAATCCTTGTTATTTATACATTTTTTATTATATAACACAAAAAAAGTAACATTCACGTACTTTTTGAAATTATTTCGAAAAAGCAATGCATTAAAAATTTGTATTTATATCTCTAAATAAGTAGACATTTTGATTTATATGTTGTAATCTTTGAAAGAGAATAAATTAATTCTCATAGAACTCCCATATCGTTCAACTCGTTCAGCGAGAAAGGCAAACTGATGGAAACATGAGGACGCAAAACTACAGGAGCTAAGGTCGAAAGGCTACGCTAGCCAGTTACCGGACGGATAGGGTTGGTCTTGGCCAATGCTTTTACATTGGCTTTTTTTTATTCTCGAACATATTGAGAAACATTTTCAAACAAAATATCCATATATTTTGTTTTTTTGTTTGTGTTGATTAAGGAAGGTGGATATTAATGAAAAAATATTGGCATAAGTTATCGTTCCTTCAAAAGAACGTCTTATTAACCGTATTAGTTATTTTGACACTTGTTGGAAGTATGGGTGCACTAAGTTTCAATATGTTTCAAAATAGTATGATGTCTTTATTTGAAAGGCAGTCTATTGAAACAGGAGAAATAGTATTGAAAAAACTGGATGTAGAATTAGTTAGAGACATGGCGAAAGATCCTACAGCCGAAAAAGTGAAAAAAGAAAAGTTAACAGAGAAATTAGATGAAGTATCAAAAGAATTGAAAAGCGTTGGACAAACGTATGTTACAGGAGCAAAGCCGAATGAAAAGCGAGAATTACAACTCGTTGGTTTGACTACAGAGTTAACAAATGCGTTTCCTATAAAGCCGGGAGATTATTATGAACAACCCGCTCATTGGATGAAGGCATACGATAAAGTGATTGATACGAAAAAGGCTCAAATGACAGAAGTATATGAAGATGAAATAGGTTCGTGGGTGACAATATTAGAACCAATTACAGATGGAGAAAACAATATTATTGCAATTGTTGCCGCTGACTTAGATGCTTCCATTGTTCCTATTACAAAAGAGAAGTTTATGATACAGGGTTTACTCTTTATCATTATTTCATTAGCAATTGCGACTATTACTCAATTCTTTATCGTGCGTCACTCGCTAGCTCCATTAAAAGATTTACGAGAAGGGTTACGTAAAATTGGTGAAGGTGACTTGAGTATTAAATTAAAAGAAAGACCAGATGATATTGGAATTATTAATGTTTATTTCAATAACACGATTGAAAAGTTTAAAGGGATTATAGATAAAGTAAGGCAAACTGCTGAGCAAGTTTCTTCTTCTTCACAAGAATTGTCGGCGAGTACAGAGGAAAACAGCATGGCAGTTCAAGAGATTGCAAGTTCTATTGAAGGTTTAAGAGTAGGGGCACAGTCTCAAAAAACTTCAGTACAACAATGTTTAGGGATTGTACATGGAATGGAAGATAAGGTAGAAGAGATAACTGGGGCTGCGAAACAAGTTGCGGTTGCTTCTGAAGGTATGGAGCAACATTCAATTGAAGGTAATGAAGTGATTGGACAAATTATTAATCAAATGAGTTTAATTCAAAATGCAGTACAAGATTTATCTTCCATCATTTATTCGTTAGAAACAAGGTCAAAAGAAATTAGTGATATCGTAACTGTAATTACAGGTATTTCAAATCAAACAAATTTATTAGCTTTAAATGCTTCTATTGAGGCTTCACGTGCTGGAGCAGCTGGAAGAGGGTTTGCAGTTGTTGCTGATGAAGTACGAAAATTAGCAGAACAAACTGAAGCGTCTGCAAAAGATATAGCGAAATTAATTGGTGAAACACAAGCTGAGACAGAAGATGCTGTAGTTTCCATGCAAAAAGGTTCAAAAGAAGTAGAAACTGGAATTTCACTTGTTCAAAGTAGTGGAGATTTCTTCGAAAAAATCTCCAAATCAGCGCAATCTGTTACAGATCAAGTAAAAGCTGTTTCGGGTAATTCGAGTGATATTTTACAAAATAGCCAGAATATCGTTCAAGTCGTAAATGAATTATCACATATTGCAAATACTTATGCCAACAGCAGTAGTAATGTTGAAGAAAGCATGAAAGAGCAAGAAATATCAGTACAAGATATTGCAGAATTAGCGACTTCTTTAAGTTGGCTCTCTCAGGAATTACAAGAGCTTATTGGTGAGTTTAAAAGCGAATAAGGAGAAAGTTCAATTCTAATCAAGGGGGTATCTCCGCTACTGATTATGAATTGAACGAATCTGCCCTTTAATAAGGGATAAAAAAGGTGTGAATTTTCACACCTTTATTATATTTAAGAGAGGAATTTACCTAAATATGAAATTAGCAATTTCTTATAGTGAGATGGTAAAAGAATTTTTAGGAAAAGTAGAAGGAAGTATTAAAATACCTAAAGATGTGCAAGGAACAGAACTTAGGATAAAAAGGAAAACGGAACTGTTTTCAAATTTGACTCACATTGTAGATTTAATAGGAGCGACTGCAACGTGGTTATATCATATTTCTAAAGAAAAACATATTGTCGTGCTTTATCATGTAAGAGGAAGTTTATTTCCGATTACTATTGAAGTTTCTAATTTTCTCTCCTATGAAAGTTTAAATTTACAAATTGAAGAGCAACTGGAGCAAATTAAAGAAATGAATGAGGAAGAAATAGAAGAGTTTCAAAACGGTAATACGTTATATGAAATGTCACCTATTATTATTGGTGAAACATATTATGAGCTAAAAGACACGAATACATTACAATTTGTATTTAGTAAAAATATGCAAAGTGTAGAAATAATATTTAATAGTGTTAATTGGAAAGAGACAACAATTACTCGTTATGCACAACAAATACAAGGTGTTTTAATTAATAAATCACAAAATAATAATAATCATATAAATAATTTTAATGTTATTACAGAGGCCGAGATGGCACTTTATAGTCAAGTGAATGATACGACAGCAGTATATCCTGAGAAAAGTATCGTCGATATGTTCTATAATACTGTTACTCAATTTCCAAATCGTATAGCTTTATCTTCAAGGGAAGGTACTTTAACTTATGAGGAGCTAAATAAAAAAAGTAATCAAATAGCTCATATGTTAATTAAAAACGGCGTCCAATTAGGAGACTATGTTGGAATATTTATGAAACGTAGCATAGACACAGTAGTAAGTATGGTAGCTATATTAAAAGCTGGTGCAGCGTATGTTCCGATTGATCCAGATTATCCGGAAAGTAGAATACAGTACATTATTCAAGATAGCCAAGCGAAAGTTATATTGATGAAAGAGACGCCTATAACATGTGATGGGGTTCAAACAGTTTCAATGTATGATAGTGAAACTTATGAAGATACAGATGTAAAGTTGTCTATTCATTGTGATGATGTAGCTTATATGATTTATACATCTGGTTCAACAGGGAATCCAAAGGGAACGATGTTAGCTCATAGAGGCGTTGTTAATCTGTATACTTGGATGAAAAAGCAATATGAATTGACAGAAGAGGATGTATTTGCCCAATTTCCTTCCTTTAGTTTCGATGCTTCTGTATGGGAGTCATTTGCTTCTTTATTCTGTGGAGGAAACTTATATGTACTATTAGAGGAAGAGCGATTGTCTGTAGAAGCATTTGCAAATGCAATCTATAAAGTGAAAGCAACTTCAATCTTGGCATTAGCAACAATTTTTGTTCGACAAGTAGCAACTTATTTAGCAGAAGAAGATATATATAAGCTAGCTTCCCTAAAAAGAATTGCGATTGGCGGTGAAATGTTGCCTGTAGAGGTTATTAAATTGTGGAGAGAAAGAATAGGTACAAATGTTGAAATTCATAATGTATACGGACCGACAGAATGTACTGTAGTGACGACAACCTATAAAATACCTAGTCAGTTAAATGAGGATGTTGCGAGTATTCCCATTGGTAAACCATGTGCTAATTATCAAGTTATGATTTTGGATGAGAATATGAATCTTTGTCCAATTGGTGTACCTGGTGAATTATATATAGATTCAGTGGGATTAGCAAAAGGGTATTTTAATAAGCCTAATAAAACAATTGAAGCTTTTATTCCGAACCCTTTTAATCCTATAGTTAATATATATAAAACAGGTGATATCGTTAAGTTGCTAGAGGATGGAAATATAGAGTTTTTACATCGGAAAGATGATCAAGTAAAAATTAGAGGACATCGTATTGAACTAGGCGAAATCCAAAGTAAAATTTCTCAAAATCATAATATAAAAGAAAATGCTGTTTTTGCTAAGAAGAGTAAGGAAGGTAGCCAATATTTAATCGCGTTCTATACAACTTTAAATAAAAAAGAAATAACAGAATTAGTTTATCAGTTACAAGAGCAATTACCAGATTATATGGTGCCATCTAAACTAATTTATATTAATGAATTACCACTTACACCTAATAAAAAGATTGATGTTAAGAAGTTAGCTCAGTTAGAAGAAAAGTATGAACCGGTTCGGCTACAAGAATATGTTGCACCTTCTAATAAAGCAGAAAAACAAATAGCGAACGCTTGGGCGGAAGTATTAGGAATTTCAAAAGTTGGAGTGCATGATGATTTCTTTACAATTGGTGGACATTCATTAAAAGTATTACGAGTCTTAACATTGTTAAAAGAAGATTTCTCACATTTAACAATTCAAGATTTCTTTAAAGAAAGAACGATATATGGATTAGCTCGAATTGAGCGAGAAGTAAAAGTAGAGAAAGAAGAAGTATTTCGTGAATATAAAGTGATTCACGAACCAGATACTATCACGTATGCAAACGTTTTGGAAGAAAACCAGATTTCAAATGTCTTTTTAACAGGAGCTACTGGTTATTTAGGATCACACATATTATATGAATTGTTGAGAGATACATCTGCTACTATTTATTGTTTAGTAAGACCAACTAAAGATGTGCAGCAAAGAATTATAGATACATTAACAGGCTACTTTAATGATATATGTGAAGAATGGTTACAGCGTATACAGGCCGTAGCTGGTGATCTTGGAGAACAGTATCTTGGGATGAGCGAAGAAGAATTTATGTTCATCAGTTCTAAGATGGATACGATAATTCATTGCGGTGCAGATGTAAGACATTTTGGAGATGTAAAACAATTTGAAAATATAAATGTCCAAGGAACTAGCCGTATGCTAACATTAGCGGAGAAAGGTGCTACATTCCATTTTATTTCTACAATTGGTATCCCGTTAGAATTAGCGGTAGATCAATGGGATACATACATGAAAACTGGTGATTTTAATTACAGTGTAGACTTAGAGAATGTATATTCAAATAGTAAACTACAAGCGGAAAACATTGTTCGTGAAGCAATGAAAAATGGTTTGCGTGGAAATATTTATCGTGCAGGTAATTTAGCATGTCATTCAGAAACAGGTTCGTTCCAACAAAATATTGAAGGAAACGCATTTTATCGTCTTATTAAAACAATGCTATTAATTGGGAAAGCACCAAATGTGAAGTGGAAAGTTGATTTCACACCAATTGATTTTGCTAGTAAATCAATTGTATCGTATTTGCAAGATGCGCAAATTATAGGAGAGACGTTACATATTTGTCATCCACATCAAATTGAGTTTGAACAATTTATACAGCTAATTGGAGAGTGTGGATACAATCTTGAAATGGTTCCACTTTCAGAATATGTAAATACCGGACTTGCATTAGCGAAGGGAAATGAAGTAATAGCAGAGTTAATTGCTTCTCAAGTTGCAGGAGATGGAGCGCAGCAATCTGAAATTGTAATGGGTACGCGTAGAACGAATAAATGGATTAAGAAAAAAGAATTGATAGTACCAGCAATTAATAAAGAATTTATTCAGCAGTTATTAGCTCATGGTGAAAAAGTTGGTTATTTTCCAAAAATAATGAAATGATTATGCATGCTTTTGTTTGTTCAATAAAATAAATCATGCTACAATGAAAACGAATTAAGGACCGGGGAGCCAATTGGCTGAGAGGATGTAAGTAAACATCGACCCTCAACCTGATCTGGATAATGCCAGCGTAGGGAGTTACTTAAAGTGATGTAGCATATGTTATTCTGTAATAACTTGCATACAAGGCTTTCCTACGCAGTAGGAAAGCCTTTTCTTATTTTTGAAATTTATTTTTATAAGGGGGATTTTATTATGTCACAACAAGTTACAATGTCATTTTCAGTAGTACCACAAGCAAAAACGAAAGATGTATATTCTGTTGTCGATAAAGCAATTGAAGTTGTGCAACAATCGGGAGTTCGTTATGAAGTAGGGGCAATGGAAACAACTTTGGAAGGAGAATTAGATGTACTTCTTGATGTCGTTAAACGTGCGCAACAAGCTTGCGTCGATGCTGGAGCAGAAGAAGTGATTACTTCTATTAAAATCCATTATCGTCCAAGCACTGGTGTAACGATAGATGAAAAGGTTTGGAAGTACCGTGATGAATATGCAAAACCAGAAGCAATCTAAACTTATTACAACTATTTGGCTTATCCTTCTCATTGCGATATGGGAAGGATCTGTTTCATTATTTAAAATCGAACCGTGGATTTTACCAAAGCCTTCTGCCATTGTTCAAGAATTAATTGGGATGAAAGATTTACTATTACCAAATACGATGCAAACACTGCAGGAAGTTATAATTGGACTATTCTTTGCAATTTTATTGGGGACGAGCATCGCAATTATTATGGACGTTATACCGTTATTTCGTATTTTAATAAATCCATTGCTCGTTATTTCGCAAACAATTCCAATTGTTGTACTTGCACCGCTATTTATTATTTGGTTTGGATATGGGATGTTGCCGAAAGTAATGGTCGTAATACTCGTTTGTTTCTTCCCAATTGCGCTTAGTATTTTAGAAGGTTTTCAAACAGTAGATAAAAACATGTTGAAACTGTTACAAACAATGAAGGCGACAAAATGGCAAGTTTACCAGAAAGTAAAATTTCCAGCAGTGCTTCCATACTTTTTCTCAGGTTTAAAAATTGCAGTTACATATAGTGTAATGGGGGCAATTATCGGAGAATGGCTCGGTGCAAGTGAAGGATTAGGCGTTATGCTTACGAGGGCTACAAAATCCTTTTTGACTGCCCGAGTATTTGGTGTTGCAGCAATCATCGTTATGGTGACATTATGCCTGTATTTTATCGTAGAGTTTATGGCAAGAATAACAGCACCATGGATATATAGAAAGGACGGCAGAAAATGAAAAAAGGTTTGAAAGTTATGTTAGCTGCCTTAGTAGCGGTAGGTGTGGCTGGATGTAATCCGGCGAAGAAAGAAGAAAGTGCAAGTAAAGATCAAAAAGTAAAAGTAGTATTAGATTGGTTTCCAAATACGAATCATACTGGCTTGTATGTAGCGCAAACGAAAGATTATTACAAAAAGCAAGGATTAGATGTAGAAATTATTCAACCAGGTGACAATGTAACAGCAGAGCAAATGATAGCATCAGGAAAAGCAGACTTCGCAATAAGCGCACAAGAAAATGTAACGTTAGCTCGTGTGGAAGGAATTCCTGTTGTATCTGTAGGAGCGATTATTCAGCATAACACTTCAGCGTTTGCATCGCTTAAGAAAGATAATATGACGTCACCGAAAGATTTTGAAGGTAAACGTTACGGCGGCTGGGGAGGACCAGCGGAAGAAGCGACATTAAAGACGATTATGGATAAACATCAAGCTGATTTTAATAAAGTTGAAAAAATCATCTTAGGACAAACAGATTTCTTTAAATCAATCGGTCGTGATGCAGATTTCGAATGGATTTATTACGGTTGGGATGGTATTGAAGCGAAGCGCCAAGGAAAAGAGTTAAATACGATTATGGTGAAGGACTTAGATCCAGCGCTTGATTTCTATAGTCCTGTTATTATTACGAGTGAAAAACATACGAAGCAAGATAAAGACTTTGTGAAAAAGTTTATGAGTGCAACGACAGAAGGTTATAATTTTGCAATTAAGGAACCGAAAGAGGCTGCTGATATTTTAATTAAAGCTGTTCCAGATGTAAATAAAGATTTAGTTCAAGAAAGCCAAAAATGGTTAAGTACGAAGTATCAAGATGATGCTAAAGCATGGGGAGTACAGAAGGAAGAAATTTGGACGAATTACATGAATTTCTTATATGACAACAAAGTTATTAAAAAGAAAATCGATGTAAAAGATGCTTTTACAAATGAATTCCTTCCAAGTGAAAAATGAGCGGATTACAAATAAAAAATATAGTGAAATCTTTTGACGGAAAGAATGTATTAGAGAATATTAGTGCCTCTATACAAGAGGGAGAGTTTGTTTCCTTTGTAGGACCAAGTGGTTGCGGGAAAAGCACATTATTAAACATGATTGCAAATGTTGAAAAACCAACAAGCGGGAACGTAACGTATAACGATAAGCAAGTACAAGAGCAAGATGTTGTTAGTTATATGCCACAACAAGATTTATTACTACCGTGGCGATCAGCTTTGCAAAATATCGTTCTTCCGTTAGAAATTGAAGGAAAGCCGAAAAAACAAAGGCTGACAGAAGGAATGGAAGCATTAAAGCAGTTCCAACTAGATGAATATGCAGACCATTATCCAGATGAATTATCTGGTGGTATGCGTCAAAGAATTAGTTTTCTGCGCACATATTTATGTGAAAAGCCAATTATGCTGCTGGATGAGCCTTTTGGTAAATTAGATGCATTTACAAAAATGGAAGTACATAGCTGGCTTTTAAACTCTTGGCATCAAGAAAAGCAAACAATCGTTATGGTGACACATGACTTAGATGAGGCAATCTTGCTTTCAGATCGCGTATTTATTTTATCTCAAAGACCAGCGTCAATAGTTGGCGAGGTACAAGTGAAATTACCTAGGCCGAGAACGATGGATATGTTAACATCACTCGAATTAAAAAAGGATAAAGAAGAGATTTTAAGTGTGTTAGCTCCTTATATGAAAAAATAGAAAAAGCTGATGTTTTAATTTTAGACGAACCGACTAATCATTTGGATGTAGAAACTAAGATGGCTTTACAGGAAGCGTTACAACAATACAAAGGAACGGTTTTAATTGTCTCACATGAACCTTCTTTCTATGAATCGTGGATAACAAAAGTATGGAATATAGAAGATTGGAATACTGAACAATATGAATAAAGAAAAGGCATTAGCTTTTAGGAGCTAATGCCTTTTCTTTGTGATTAACATGATTTTCGAGAACTCTTACATGAGAATTGTATGAAGAAGCACTCTTATGGTGCGCTTATAAGCGTGCTTTTTCTTTTGTTATATTTATAATACGAAAGCCTTTCCCTAACAGGTGACTATCTTTCTTTATATATATAGATAGTTCAAAATGGAATGAAAATAATTCCTTTATGTAAAGGATAATATGGATATTATAGGAAGACAATAGAAATTAAAGGAAATTCATGTAAAATTCAAATGAACTTCATATAAACTTCATATTAGAAATTAAATATAATTATAATAGGTTATTATGATATTTTTGATTTTTCGTAAAATTAAAAGTTTGAATTTAGGAGGTATTGCTCAAACCTAAATTCAAACTTTAGTGAATTAATTAATGGATATTACGTCTAGTTTTCGCTAATGACGGTATTTAAAAGTTCGGCAGGATTACCTGTTCCTGCACCGCCAATTGTAATAGATCCACCAGGAGGAATTTCACCATTCCATCCTGCGTTCGTAATTACATAATGATTATTTGTTTTACTACTAATTTTAGAATCCCAAACTTGTGTTAAATTACCGCTATAATCAAATTCTAATTTCCAATTTTTAATAGGAGTCGTTCCATTATTTTTGATTATAATCGAGAAGTTATAACCGCTGCCCCAATTCGAAGTGACTGAAAATGTAGCAGTACCATTTCCATCAGGAGGTGTCGTATTAGCTTCATCCGTTTTGACAGTAAGAGCGGTAGGTTGTGATTTATTTCCAGCAGCATCTTTGGCAATTATTGAAAATGTGTATTCCGTATTAGGTTTTAAGTTTTTAATTGTAATGCTATTTGTTGTTGTACTCCATTTCTCTTCTCCAGCAGTAATTTCATATTCCATAACTCCTACGTTATCAGTAGATGCAGTCCAGTTTAATTGAACTGAGTTTGAATTTTTATTCGTAACTACAACGTTTTTAACATTCGTTGGTGGCTCAGTATCTTTTTGACTAATAGGTCCACCAAGTAATTCTTTTACTAGCGTATCAAGTAATTTTGGACCACTGCAACTATATTTTGGACTTGTACGGCAATCTCCGCTTAGTTCCCAAAACATTGCTCCACTTAAACCTTTCGTCTTTATATAGTCTGTTTTGTATTTCATAGATTCATTGTCATCGTAGCTAATAAATGTGCCTGTAGTTGCATTATATAAATAAGGTACTTTAGCTGTGTCATTCCAGTAGCGTACAAAACCATTTTTATTAACGTAATTGGCTGCTAAATCACCGTAATCATACACACCTGTGTCACCGGTAGAATAATCATCCCAAGTACCTTTAGAAGCAAGTTTCCCATCACTACCTGGTTTGCAAGGTTGATATTGTCCGTTATTTTCTTTGCCACAACTTTTCCAGCCACGTCCGTAAAAGGGTACGCCTAATACTAGTTTATCGACTGGAACACCTTCATTTGTATAAACATTTATAGCACCATCTACGTAAAAATTCGTATTTGCTGCTGGGTCATTTGGATCCTTATATAGAGCTGCATTATGATTAGAAGTAGCTTCCCATCCGCCGTGGAAATCATATGTCATAATATTAATCCAATCGAGTATTTGAGAAATTTTCTTTAGCTCTGTATGATCAGCGTAGCGTTGGCTTGCGCCTGAAGCGATTGTTAGTAAATATTGTTTGCCATCTTCAGCACCTGCTTTATTCAAAGCATTTCGGACATCTTGAAGAAGGAGAGTGAAATTTTGTTTATCTTCAGGACGATAACTACCACCAGGAATCGTTTCAACGCCCGGATATTCCCAGTCTAAATCTACGCCATCAAACCCATATGCGCGAAGAAAAGCTACTGTAGATTCAGCAAATACTTTTCTTGTTTTTTCATCAGCGGCCATATCAGAAAAGCGGTTAGACCAAGTCCAGCCACCAACGGAAATAATTGTTTTTAAGTGAGGATATTTAGCTTTTAATCGTTTTAGTTCCCCGAAATTTCCGCAACGGGCATATTTATCGCAATCTTCCCAAGTTGTCCCTGAGCCAGGATACGATTTGGTAACATCAGCCCATGGTTCACCGAGTACGAGAGTACCATTAGGAACCTCTTTATTTTGCAATGGTACACCAGATTCTTTACAGTTCCACGTTTGTTTATTTGGATTATCAGGATGAGTAGAAGGGTTTCCATGTTTTCCATTCCAACAAATATCCGCGAAAGCATAGTTAAGGTGAGTAAGCTTTGATGCATCAATGTCAGCAACTTGATAATTACGTCCGTAAACGCCCCACGAAGGAAAGTACCCAACAATTTTTTGACTTTGCTTTGGTGAATCTGCTAATGCGAGATTTGGAGTAATAAAATTTGTGAGAAAAAGAGGTAAGAAAAGTAGTAGAGATAGTAATAGCAGTGTGAATTTTTGAGACCTCATAGCCATTTCTCCTTTCAAAATAAAAGATATATTTAAAGGCATACGCCAATAAACCAAAATGAATCTAGACGTATGAAACATCTAGATAAAATGATCAGACATCACGAAGTCTATACAAGGGAGCTGGGGGTGATTAAATCGTAACAAATGTAAGATTTAGTGTAAACGCTTTATTAAGTTGAAAAAGACTTTCTCAATACAAAAAGGCTTGAATACAAACTATATATGAAAACTAAAGATTGGTATGGGAAGAAAAAGCTCATTATAAATAAATTTGAGAAAAAATTGTATGGAGCCAATTATTAAAGACGTAGAAAGATCAGGAAATATCATGTAAAATAATAGTAAAAATATGTAAAGGAGGGAATAGTGTGGATGTGTTTTTGAACATTGCTGAAGAAAAAATTCGACAAGCAATACGGAATGGTGATCTTGATTATCTTCCGGGAAAAGGAAAACCACTACAATTAGAAGATCTTTCAATGGTACCTCCAGAACTTAGAATGAGTTATAAAATTTAAAAAAATGCGGGAATGATTCCACCAGAAATGGAACTACAAAAAGATATATTAAAAATAGAGGATCTAATTGCTTGCTGTTATGATGAAGAAGAGAGAAAGAAATTACGAGAAGAGTTTACAGCAAAAACTCTTCGTTTTCAGCAGGTAATGGAAAAGAGAAAGATTAAAGATAGTTCAGCTTTTCGTATGTATCAAGGCAAATTATTTCGTAAATTACGCTAAGAGGGATAAGATGACTACATTTAAAACGATAGAAGAATTAGCGACCTATATCGAAGAACAACAATTGGTACTTCTGTTTATTAAAACGGAAAATTGTGGTGTTTGTGATGTTATGCTAAGAAAAGTAAATTGCGTATTAGAGAATTATGATTACGTAGAGAAAATAGAGATATTACTACAAGACATGCAAGAGATTGCGGGGCGATATGGAGTATTTACAGGGCCAACAATTTTATTATTTCATAATGGAAAAGAAATTCTTCGTGAATCACGCTTCATTTCACTTGAAAATCTAGAGAGAATCATTCAATTATTCGAGGAATAGGGGAGGCTTTTATATGGGATTTATTATTGTCATACTATTATTTGTTGTAGTTGGAATAATCGTAACAGCAGTTCGATCGAACAAAAAGAAGGTGAACTTGGCGAAACAAAATAACATACATAATTCATCTAACAGCTCATCACCATTATTTTTCTTTGCTGGATCGGATAATGATAGCTCGCATGATGGCGGTTCACATGATTGTGGAGGCTCTTTTGGGGGAGATAGCGGAGGAAGCTGCGGTGGCGGTGGGGATTGATGAAAATGCGCCTTATATAGGCGTATTTCTTTTTAAACAAACGTTTGATTAGTCGGCTTACATATACATAAACACAGTTAAACAAACGTTTGATTAATATTTTTAACATACTAAGGGGAATGGAAATGAAAAGGGAACCGAAAGTGAAAAATAAGGGGAAAGTAGTGTTATTTTTATTAGCTGCGGGAGGCGTATTTCTTGTTAAATTAGCATTTAAATTTGGAACAATACATATGATTCGAACTTGGTTTGAAAGTACGTTTTCTTAAATAAGGAATATAGCCTCTTGCGATAGAGGTTTTTGATTTGTTATTATTAGACTGAACGGTCGGTTTAAAGAGGTGTGAATATGAGAAGAAGCGCAGAAGAGATAAAGAAAGAAATTGCATACAAAGCAGAAAGTCTATTTTCACAGAAGGGCTACGCAGCTACATCTATGGAAGAGATTTGTGAAATTACAGAGCGAAGTAAAGGAAGTATTTATTATCACTTTAAAAGTAAAGAAGAATTATTTTTATTTGTAGTGAAACAGCATACGTATGATTGGCTTGAAAAATGGAATGAAAAAGAGAAGTTGTATAGCACTAGTACTGAAAAACTATATGGTCTCGCGGAATATCATGTAGAGGACATACAGCAACCAATTTCAAATGCCATAGAGGAATTCTCTATGAGTCAAGTTGTAAGTAAAGAGATTTTGGAGGAACTATTAGCTTTAACTAGAGAATCATATGTTATGTTTGAGAAATTAATTGAAGCAGGTATACAGTCTGGAGAGTTCCGTGAAGATAATACTCGTGATCTTATGTATATTGTGAATGGATTATTATCAGGGCTTGGAGTACTTTACTACGAGCTAGATTATAAAGAGTTGAAGCGTATTTATAAAAAGGCAATAGATGTATTGTTAAAAGGAATGGCAGCTGAATAATAGGTCAGTTGCTTTTCTTACAAAATAAATTAGACTGAACGGTCGGTTTGTGAAAGGGGAATGAAAATGAACGCTTTATTTAAAAACCGAGCATTTATGCTCGTTATGGCGTCTGATATTTTACAACAATTTGCAATTTGGATCAGAAATATGGCTCTTTTGTATTTTATAATGGAGCGAACGAATAATGATCCGGTTTCTGTTTCTTTGTTATCAGTTATGGAATATGCACCTATTTTTATTTTCTCGTTTATCGGTGGTGCGCTAGCTGATCGCTGGAATCCGAAAAGAACAATGGTCACTGGAGATGTGTTGAGTGTACTGTCTATTATAGGAATTGTCCTGTTGTTAAAGCTGGATTATTGGCAGGCTATATTTTTTGCAACACTCATTTCCGCGATTGTAGGTCAGTTTTCTCAGCCCTCATCTTCGCGTATATTTAAGCGCTATGTAAAAGAAGAACAGGTAGCAAATGCGATTGCATTTAACCAAACATTACAGTCATTATTTCTAATTTTTGGACCAGTGGTAGGATCGCTTGTGTATACACAACTTGGTTTATTTACGTCACTATATAGCTTAATCATTTTATTTTTGTTATCTGCTATCGCCCTTTCATTTTTACCAAAATGGGTTGAAAAAGAGCAAGTGGCGAGAGATTCATTAAAAAATGATATAAAAGAAGGTTGGAAGTATGTTCTTCATACGAAAAATTTACGTATGATTACGATCACTTTCACCATTATAGGCTTAGCTGTTGGATTAACAACTCCATTAGAGGTGTTTCTTGTAATAGAACGCCTTGGAATGGAAAAGGAAGCAGTTCAATATTTAGCTGCAGCTGATGGAATAGGTATGTTAATTGGTGGTATTGTTGCTGCAATTTTCGCTTCAAAAGTGAATCCGAAAAAAATGTTTGTATTCGGTATGGGCATATTAGCAATGTCATTTTTAGTAGAAGGGCTATCTACATCATTTTGGATTACTAGTTTCATGAGGTTTGGAACAGGTATTTGTTTAGCTTGTGTTAATATTGTTGTCGGTACGCTTATGATTCAACTTGTACCAGAAAATATGGTTGGAAGAGTAAATGGGACGATTTTACCACTGTTTATGGGGGCAATGCTAATTGGAACTTCACTAGCTGGAGGATTAAAGGAACTAACTTCACTAGTTACTGTGTTTTGTATAGCAATGGCACTTATTTTATTAGCGATAGGGCCAGTTCTACGTATGCAAATAAAAAAAGAAGATGTTGCTAATAAAGAGGCACTAACAAATTCGTTAGCTTCGAAATAACTATTGTAAGGGAGCAATATTGCTCCCTTTTTCTTTGAGGAACTTTTGACAACTATATGAGCCAATTATATACTGATGTTGTAAAAACGATTTTACAGGTTAGGAGCAATGGTGTGAAAAATCAAATCTATGAATTACGCACTGAAAATAATATTTCACAAGGCGCATTAGCTGATAAATGTAAGGTTTCTAGACAAACGATAAATGCAATTGAGAATAATAAATATGATCCAAGTTTAGCGTTAGCATTCCGTTTAGCTGAAGTATTAGGAACAACTGTTGATAAATTATTTTTGTACAAGCAGTAGAGTCGTTCATTATAAGTCGCACCTTTAAAAATAAAAAAGATCCTCTTCTTATGAGAAGAGGATCTTTTCTTATAGCGTTTTAGTCTTTGGACTAGGTGGTGTAACGGATGTATTATTTTCTGGAACTCTAGTTAGTAAGAATCCTCCGATAATAAACAGAACAATAATACTAAGAACACCAGCGTTTGTTTTTCCTGTTAATTGGGTTGTAACACCGACTAATACCGGACCCATAATTGCGGCAAACTTGCCAAATATATTATAAAATCCGAAGAATTCATTAGCAGATTCTTTAGGTACTAGTTTTGCAAAGTATGAACGACTTAGTGCTTGAATACCACCTTGAGATGTAGCAACTAACATTGCTAAAATCCAAAAATCAAGTGTCGTTTTTAAAAAATAAGCATATGTGCAAATAATGATATAAATAATGATACCGACATATAACATTTTTTTACCAGTAAATGTTTCAGATAATTTTCCGTATAGTAAAGCAAATGGACAAGCGACAATTTGTGTTACAAATAATATGATTAATAGATTCGTTGCACTAATACCGAGATCGGTTCCGTAAGCGGTAGACATAGTAATAATTGTGTCGACTCCGTCAATATAGAAAAAGTAAGCGATTAGAAACATAAATACAGTTTTATATTCTTTAATATTTTTAAAAGTATCAGCAAGACGTTTGAAGCTCATTCTAATAGGTCTTGGATGACGCTCAATATAGTGTGTTTGCTCTACGTTTTTTAGCATTGGAATTGTAAATAATCCCCACCAAAGAGCTGTTATTGCAAAGGAAATTTGACTAGCAATGCCGACCGATAAGGGAATAGTTCCTTTTTGGGAAAGAATAATAAGAGCGATACAACCGATAAAAGGAATTGTACTCCCGATATAACCTAATGCAAATCCTCTTGTAGAAATTCGGTCCATTCTATCTTCAGAAGTGACGTCTACTAAAAATGCATCATAGAAAATGTTTGCTCCAGCAAAGCCGATTAAGGCGAGCATATAGCACCCTAGCAATAAGTACCACTGAGAGGTTGGAACGACTGCTAACATACTTGTAAATACGATACCGAGTCCAAAGAAGAATGTGAAAAAACGTTTTTTAAATCCTTTATAATCAGCAACTGTGCCAAGAATAGGAGCAAGTATAGAAATTAAAAGTGTTGCGAATGAGTTTGCATATCCCCAATATGCTGTTGAAGTTGCCCCAGATAGTCCAGCTTCTTTTGCAGCTGCTTTAAAGTAAATT
Organism: Bacillus cereus group sp. MYBK14-1; assembly: GCF_051916885.1. Classification (NCBI taxonomy): domain Bacteria; kingdom Bacillati; phylum Bacillota; class Bacilli; order Caryophanales; family Bacillaceae; genus Bacillus; species Bacillus cereus group sp. MYBK14-1. The sequence continues at coordinate 129,739 of NZ_JBQAHM010000009.1, forward strand.
GGAAATAATGCAGTTGTAATGACGAGCGAGTATACAGAGTTCGCCCAATCGTATAATATCCAGCTTTTTTCTTGTCTGGACATTTTTTTCATATAATGTTCCCCCTTAAATTTGTTTTACTAACAGTGTACAAAAATAAAAATTATAAAAAGAGAAACAGTGATGAATTTTACATAACTTTTACATATATACACTGTTCTTTACAATTGGAGTAAATCCTCTACAATTGCTCCGTCTGTTTCACCTAAGTGTAAACCGAGTAGTCTAGCGATAGTTGGACCTTCATCAATAAGTCTCATATACGGGACGGTAACGCCACTTTTTATTCCTTTCCCAGCAGCGATAAAAATTGTTTCATAGTTAGGTTTTGTTGGAGAGTATCCATGCGTACCAAATGTATATTTTTTACTAGGCGTAACATCTTTTTCGGTAATTTCTTTTATAAAATCTCCTGTATAGTTTTCAGTGAAATAATACCCTTCTCGTGCTTCTAACATGAATAAACAATTACCGTCTGCACCGCAGTCTTTCGCAGCTTCATCATGAAGTATAAATTCAATTCCGTTTTGTTTATTTTGAAGTAGCTCTTCAAGGAGTAGTTGTACCTCCCGAATTGTATCCGTATCATTTTTGTCCTTTACATATACATAGGCAGAGCCGTCGCAACTTTGGCAATAGGCTTTCCAGTCTACTAATTTTCTTTTTTTATTAAGAGATATAAGTCCTCTTTGATGGAATAGCACATTTAATTGTATGGATTTGTTTTCACTTAAAGCGCTATGATCACCAAGGGCAATAATTGTACTTTCTTCGTATAAGTCACTTTCTTTTAGTGCTTGAATAATTTTCCCTAGACGTTCGTCGTGTCTCTGGATAGCAGCTATTGTTTCGTTAGATTCAAAGCCGTGATAGTGTCTTTGTGTGTCTAGATCGGTGAAATGTACGAACATGATATTAGGCTTTTTCGTCTGGATTGTATGCACAGCAGAGGCGAGGACGAAATCATCCAGCTCTGGTTGTGATAAACCATTTCTTATATGGCCGAAACGACGATTTAAATCTAATTGGTATAGTGGGCTACCGCTAAATAAGGAAACTAACACTTGATTTTGCCAAGGTCTATTTGGAAAAATTTCTGGTAAATTGTAATCGATGTTCGCTCTTCCAGTAACAGGCCATAGAAGGGCAGCTGTCGTTAAATTTGCTTTGCGCGCTTCATCATACAATGTTGTTCCTTTTATTGATTTTCGGTACCAATGCCAATCAGGTGATTCACGCCCTGGTTGAAGTAACGTATTGCTAACAACACCGTGCTTGTTAGGGTAATTACCGGTTACGATTGTTGAGTGGCTTGGATATGTTACAGAAGGATAAATTGGTTCTACTTTTTCGACAACCGTGCCCTTTTTTATTAGAGATTCGAAATGAGGTAGTTTTTGTAGTATAGGAAAATCTAAAGCTGATAAACAGTCGAATGATAAAATAATGACATGGTTTGTTAATGCTTTATCCATAAAGTTCCCTCCTGATTATATAAAACCTATTCTTATATATTACTATTAATACCTAGTAATAAAAATATATTTTTATGTGAAAATTTATTATTTATTTTCAGAAAAATTAAACATATAATTAAGTATAAGGGAATCTATGGAAGGAGGAAACACTATGGATTGGTTAGATGGATTTGGTATCTTTTACATCATTGGCGGAATCACGATTATCCTTGTATTTGCTATTTCATATTTACTAAAGAAACGGTTTCCAGACAAACAGTTCGATATTATATTTGCACTTAGTTTAATACTTCTTTGCTTAGCGTCCTTTCCCGTTACAATGATTGTTATTGGTGGGTGGGAAGGAATGGGATATGGATTTATTGGTTTCTTCGTCCTACTTGGTACACTTATCGGTATGATTGCACATCAACTTGTGAAAATTACGCGGAAAAGCTACGTATAAAACTGCAAAAAATGAAAAGAATATATAAAAATAAGAAAATTAGCTATTGTTTTAAAAAAGAATTTGTATTATGATAATCAACAAATTTATTTCGTTATAACGATGAAAAAGGACTAGTACATGTTCAACCTTTTTAGCAGAGAGAGAATCCGTCAGGCTGAAAGATTCTTAAAAAGGCAATATGGAACCTGCCTTTGAGTTCTGCATATGCAGCGGGAATTTCCCGTTATCAAAAAGAGAGCATGCGCAATTTTTGTGCATGAATCAGGGTGGTAACGCCGACAAAGCTCGGTCCCTATTTAGGGACGCGGGCTTTTTTGTATTTTCTAGAAGGAGGGAAGACTGACTATGGCAAAAGAACAAGTGCAAGCCATTACGAAGATGGAAGAGGACTTTGCGCAGTGGTATACCGATATTGTAAAAAAAGCCGAACTTGTTGATTATTCAAGTGTAAAAGGATGCATGATTTTACGTCCGTATGGTTATGCCTTATGGGAGAATATGCAGAAGGTGATGGATGAGAAGTTAAAAGAAACTGGCCATGAAAATGTATATATGCCAATGTTTATCCCAGAGAGTTTATTGCAAAAAGAGAAGGATCATGTTGAAGGATTTGCTCCTGAAGTAGCATGGGTTACGCATGGCGGAGATGAAAAGTTAGCGGAAAGACTTTGTGTACGTCCTACATCTGAAACTTTATTCTGTGAGCACTTTTCAAAAATTGTGCAATCCTATAATGATTTGCCAAAGTTATATAATCAGTGGTGTTCAGTAGTTCGTTGGGAGAAGACAACTAGGCCGTTCCTTCGTACGACTGAATTTTTATGGCAAGAGGGTCATACAATCCATGAAACGGCAGAAGAATCGCAGGCTGAAACATTAAATATTTTAAACTTATATGCTTCTTTCTGTGAGGATTATTTAGCAATACCAGTTATTAAAGGACAAAAAACAGAAAAAGAGAAGTTTGCTGGAGCAAAGGCAACTTATACAATTGAAAGTTTAATGCATGATGGAAAAGCACTTCAAACAGGAACCTCTCATAACTTTGGGACGAATTTCTCAGAAGCATTTGATATTAAGTTTTTAGATCGTAACGGTAAGTGGCAATATGTGCACCAAACATCTTGGGGTGTATCAACAAGAATGATAGGCGGGCTAATAATGGTTCATAGTGATAATAATGGACTTGTAATGCCACCAAAAGTCGCTCCAGTGCAAGTTGTTATTGTACCAATTGCTCAGCATAAAGAAGGAGTTTTAGCAAAAGCAACAGAGTTACAAGCACATATTCAAAAGGTTGCACGAGTAAAAATAGATGCTAGTAATAAAACACCAGGCTGGAAATTTAATGAGTATGAAATGAAGGGGATTCCAATTCGATTAGAAGTTGGCCCTAAAGATATTGAAAAGAATCAAGTTGTACTTGTAAGAAGAGATACGAAGGAAAAAGAGTTTGTACCAATGGATCAATTAGAAGAACGTATTCCAGCATTACTTGAAGAAATTCATATTGCTTTATTTAATAAAGCAAAAGCATTTCGCGATGAGAATACGTATGTTGCGACAAATTTCGAAGAGATGAAAAAAATAGCTGATGAAAAGCAAGGCTTTATTAAGGCAATGTGGTGCGGGGAATTAGCTTGTGAAGAAAAACTAAAAGAAGAAGTTGGCGTATCTTCACGTTGTATGCCTTTTGAGCAAGAGCATTTAGCTGAAGAATGTATTTGTTGTGGTAAAGAAGCTAAACAAATGGTGTATTGGGGAAAAGCGTATTAATACTTTTTCTGATAGGTGATAAAAGGACTTTGGGCTGCATAATAAAATGTAATCCAAAGTCCTTTTTAGTTTTATACAGTATTTCATGTACTTTTTAGATGGAAGGATGTTGTTCTTATTTTACGTTTTTACGACGAATAAACAGTAACATACCAATTAGGAATGTTGAAAGCCCCATTAAAATAGATATAGGGTAATGCGTTGCAGTATTAGGTAATTTATCACCTTGTTTTTTCGTATTATCTTTTACATTCCCCCCTTGAGAACCGTTGCCCTCCTGAGAATTGCTATCGCCTTTAACACGATTGCCACCTTGAGAGCCATTACCCCCTTGAGAACTGCTATCACCTTTAACACGATTGCCGCCTTGAGAGCCATTGCCGCCAGAACCGTTACCACCAGAACCGTTACCGCCAGAACCATTGCCACCAGAGCCATTGCCGCCAGAACCGTTACCGCCAGAACCATTGCCACTAGAGCCGTTGCCGCCAGAACCGTTACCGCCAGAACCATTGCCACCAGAACCGTTACCGCCGGAACCATTACCGCCAGAACCGTTGTCACCAGAGCCACTGCCGCCAGAACCGTTGCCACCAGAACCGTTGCCACCAGAACCATTGCCACCGGAACCGCTGCCGTCAGAGCCACTACCACCAGAACCGTTACCGCCAGAGCCGTTGCCACCAGAACCATTGCCACCGGAACCGCTGCCGTCAGAGCCACTACCACCAGAACCGTTACCGCCAGAACCATTGCCACCAGAACCGTTACCGCCGGAACCGTTGTCACCAGAACCGTTACCGCCGGAACCATTGCCACCAGAACCGTTACCGCCAGAACCATTGTCACCAGAACCAGCATCGTCCTGAGAGCCGTTATTTCCTGGAGGTATATTATTATCCTTTGAGTTTCCTTCTGCAAAATGATCGCTATTTTGTACAATAGCGTTTGTTAATGGTTGGAAGTTTTCAGTTGCAGCATTACCGATATTTAAACCGCTAAAAAAAGATAAAGAGAGTGTTGATGCTAAAATGAAGATTTTCGTCATGGTTTTCCTCCTAAGAGATTAATGTTCCATCTAAAATACATCCCTTTGTAATATTTCTTAGGAAAAAGAGTTTTATGCAAAAAAAACTATATATAGAAAAAGGTGGTGTATTTGTCAAAGCAGAAAAGGGTTAATGTAGATTTCCTACAAATAGTAGAGGGGGAGAATTTACATTCATAACGGTAGAGGAAGTGGCAGCAGATGAAAGAGTATATAGCGTTTGATATTGGCGGTACGCAAATTAAGTATGGTATTGTTTCAGAAATAGGGAGAGTATTAAAGCGTCAAACAGTTGCAACAGAAATTCATTTAGGCGGAGAACAAATTATTCAAAAACTTATATATGTATCCAAAAAAATAATGAATGAACATACTATTGCCGGAATCGGTATTAGCACTGCGGGAATTGTTGATATTAATAAAGGAATTGTGACGGGAGGTGCGGATCATATTCCGGGATATAGTACTATTCCTATTATTGATAGATTGCAAGAGATATTAAAAGTTCCAGTATCGATTGACAATGATGTGAATTGTGCAGCGTTTGGAGAAAAGTGGAATGGTAGTGGAAGAGAGAAAGATAACTTTATTATGCTCACCCTTGGAACAGGGATTGGGGGAGCAATTTTTATAGATGGAAAATTGTACCGAGGACATTCATTTAGTGCTGGTGAATGGGGGAATATGTTAATAGAAGAAAAAACGTTTGAAGAGGTTGCTTCGATTTCAGGATTAATTCGACTTGTAAGCAAATATAAAGGCAAAGGCAAGTGGAATGGGAAAAGAATTTTCGAGTTGTATGATAAAGGAGATCGGGAAGTTGCTCAAGCAGTTGGGATTTTCTTTAAACATTTGGCAATCGGAATTAGTAATCTTGCTTATATTTTTAATCCAGAAACGATTATTATTGGTGGAGGAATTACCGATAGAGGAAATGAGTTTTTAAAAGAAGTAAAAGAAGAGGTCAGTAAATACTTAAATCAAGAGATTTATAATAATTGTGAGATTGAACTTGCGCAAAACGGTAATTGTGCAGGAATGATTGGTGCTATTTACCACTTCTTACATCATCATAAGTAAATTATATGAATGTTTTCATATAACTGAGAATTTATCCTTTTTATCGCTAGGTAAATAATGCTACAATATAAGAGAAGAATACAATATTTTCCGATTCGGAAAATGCTTTGTAGAAAGGGAGAAACTTCATGCCTATTATTTTAGAAAAAGGTCAAAAGATCGATTTAACGAAAGGACAACCAAAAGTAGCAAAACTACAGGTTGGCTTAGGCTGGGATCCAATTGGGCAATCAGGTGGATTTCTGTCTTCATTATTTGGAAGTAAACCAAATGTAGATTGTGATGCATCTGTTGTTATGTTAGAAGGAGATCGTTTTTTAAACAAAAATGATTTAGTTTACTTCGGAAATAAACTTTCTACTTGTGGTAGTATTATTCATTCAGGAGATAATTTAACAGGTGAAGGCGCTGGTGATGACGAAACAATTTTCGTAGAATTACATAAAGTTCCAAGCCGTATTAATCGTTTAGTATTCGTTGTAAATATTTATGACTGTGTAAATCGTCGTCAAGATTTCGGGATGATTCGTAATGCATATATTCGTATTCAAAACCCGCAAACTGGTGAAGAATTAGCACGCTATAATTTATCGGATAATTATGCTGGCAAAACAACTCTAATTGCAGGTGAAATGTATCGTCACGGAAGTGAATGGAAGTTTTCAGCAGTTGGAGAAGGCACGCAAGATAAAAACTTAAGTGAGATTGTATCACGTTATCAATAAAATAACCGAGGAGGAATTGTATATGGCATCAATTTCATTGAAAAAGGGACAAAAGGTAGACTTAACAAAAACGAATCCAGGTCTTTCGAAAGTTCTTGTAGGACTTGGTTGGGACACGAATCGTTATGACGGACAAAACGATTTCGACTTAGATGTTAGTATTTTCTTAGTAGGCGCGAATGGTAAAGTTTCAGGAGCTGAAGATTTCGTTTTCTATAATAATCCAAAAGGTGCGAATGGTGCTGTAGAGCATTTAGGAGATAACCGCACTGGTGAAGGTGAAGGCGATGACGAAGCGATTAAAGTAGATTTGAAAAATGTTCCTGCTCACATCGAACGTATTTGTTTCACAATTACAATTTATGATGGAGAAGGCCGTAGCCAAAACTTCGGACAAGTTTCTAATTCTTTCGTACGTATTCTTGATGAAGAAAAGAATGCAGAATTAATTCGTTACGATTTAGGAGAAGATTTCTCTATTGAAACAGCCGTAGTAGTAGGTGAATTATATCGTCATGCAGGTGATTGGAAATTCAATGCAATCGGAAGTGGATTCCAAGGTGGATTAGCGTCTCTATGTAATAACTTTGGTTTAGATGTAGAGTAATAGATTTGATTTATATATCCATCGGTGAAATGTATGTTTACTGATGGATATATTTTTAAAGATAAAAATATAGAGGTGAATATAGATGGTTATTCAATTACAAAAAGGCCAGAAAATCGATTTAGGTAAGACAAGCCCTGGTTTAACAAAAGCAGTAATTGGTCTTGGATGGGATATTAAATCTTATGACGGCGGAGCCGATTTCGATTTAGATGCATCTGCCTTTTTATTAGATGCAAACGGAAAATGTGCGAAGGAAACTGATTTTATCTTCTATAATAATTTACAGTCTCCTTGTGGATCTGTTTTACATACAGGAGATAACCGTACAGGTGAAGGTGAAGGTGACGATGAGCAACTTGTTGTGGATTTGAAGAAAGTTCCAGCAGATGTGCACAGAATTGCTATTACAGTTACGATTTATGATGCAGAAGGCCGTAGTCAAAACTTTGGGCAAGTAGGAAATGCGTTTGTTCGTTTAGCGAATGAAGAAACGAGTGAAGAAGTTCTTCGTTTTGATTTAGGGGAAGATTTCTCCATCGAAACAGCAGTTGTCTTTTGTGAATTATACCGTCATAATGGACAGTGGAAGTTTAATGCAGTAGGAAGTGGATTCCAAGGTGGTTTAGGTGCGCTTGTAAGAGCGTATGGCTTGGATGCATAGAAAGGAAACGATATTCGTTTCCTTTTTTTGACCTTTCTATAAATCTAGCAAAGAATAGGGGATAAAGGTAAGATGAGTATTTTGCAAGGAATCCTTGATACGTATGCTCAGTTTTTCGACTTGGACATGTGGATTAAAGTGTTGCAGGATCCAGTATCTTGGGGATTAATTGGTACACTTGTTGTACTTGAAGGATTATTATCTGCTGATAACGCACTTGTGTTAGCGGTAATGGTAAAACATCTTCCGGAAGAAAAACGTAAAAAAGCATTATTCTATGGACTTATTGGAGCTTATGTGTTCCGCTTTATTGCGATTGGAATCGGAATGTTCTTAATTAAATTATGGTGGGTAAAACTTCTTGGTGCACTTTACCTTGCTTGGTTATCAGTAAAATACTTTATTGATAAGCGTAAAGGTGCAAGTGAAGAAGACGAAGCTCACGGTATGAATCAAAATAGTATTCTCTTTAGAATGTTTGGTGTCTTCTGGGGAACAGTTGCGATGGTTGAATTAATGGATATCGCATTCTCTGTAGATAGCGTACTTGCTGCATTTGGTGTATCTAATGAAGTTTGGATTTTACTATTAGGCGGAATGCTAGGTATTTTAATGATGCGTGGTATTGCTGGTGTATTCTTAAAATTGTTAGAGCGTATTCCAGAGCTTGAAACGACAGCATACATTTTAATCTTAATTATTGCAGCAAAAATGTTACTGTCTTTAATCGAGATTGAGATTAGTCATACACTATTCTTTATTATTTTAGTTGTAGCATTTGGAGCAACATTTATACTTCACTACATGAAGAATTCTGGACAAGCTAGAGAAGAAGTTGCAGCTACTAAAGAAGACAATAAATAATTGAAATGGGTTTGCTCGTTTTGCGAGCGCCCATTTTTTATAACCAAAAATAGTTTATAATAGAAGAAGGACTTAGAAAAAACGTAAATGTTTTTGGAGGTGAACTGTTGTGTTTTCACGTTTTACACTTCAACCATATGCATTAAAAGATGAATCAGATTTAAAGCAATTTGAAACGCTTTTAGAAAAACGCCCACAATATGAGCTGACAGAGAATGAGATGAAATTTAGTTATATAGCATGTCGAATCCTTGGCGTTCCTAATGATGTAGATGAATATTTTAATGAACTGTTTGATTATAGTGAAGCGAAAGGAATCGAAGTTTTACACGAACAAAATTTAAACAAAGTGATTGATTCGGAAAAGCTTCGTCATATTCAAGAAGTGTTCGGATTACATCAAGAAGCACCAAATGGTCTGACAGTAAATAGGCTAGTTGCACACTTATCTGGGAAACAACTTTTACCGAAAGTAGACAATCCTGATTTACAGCATTACATACATACGACGTTTATTTCACTATTGAAATTATATGAGAAGCAACATAATCAGTCGTTAAAGACAGAAGGCTTCCGTCGTTTCTTAATCGACATAATTAAACTAAGCGAAAATTACGTAGCGAAGTGGTTCTCTACGATTAATTATAAGAAACAAATGCCGCGTATCATTTGGTACGGTGATGCACAGGAAAGCCGTATATATTTCTTATACTTTCTTATTATGCTCGGTTGTGATGTGCTTTATTATCACCCAGAAGGAAAAGATGGATTTGAAAATATTGATGAAGAGGGAAGAACTTTTGTTGTATCTCATTCAAGTCGCATTTCGCTTGAACCATTCCCTGATCGTCGCCGTGAGCGTGTTGCAACAGTAGCGTATCAAGCTTCGAAAGAAATTGAACAAGTACTTCACCACGATAATTCACTGCTGTACAAGCCGTGGCAATTCCGTTCCTATACGCCTGTAGCTCGTACGTTAAAAACGACATATGATGAACTCTTTTTAATTACGAAAGAAAAGGCATTTGTACGCCCAACATTCTTTGTTGAAAATAAACATATTTATATTCCTTCTTTATTTGCGAAAATATCAGGCGTTTCAAAGAATGATAAAGAATATTTTCAACGATTAAAGGCTGTTACATCATTTGATAACAGTTTATTAATTAATACATTCCCGTTTACGAAAGAGCAAAAAGCAAACTTCCAATATCATTATCGAGATGCATTGGACCGAGCTGGAAAATTGCATCCTGATCTAATTATGAATAGCCATTGGTGGCCGCATAAGCGTTTACCAGAAGGTTTACAGCATGGGATTGCAGAGGCGATTATCCATACGTGCGAAAGTGAAATGTGCAAACCAATTGCGAAAGAGACGAAACAAGATGTAGCGCTATATGTTTTCGCACAACTTTCTCAAATACCACCGAATATTTTAGAACAGCTTGAGAAATTTGATTATTCACAAGATGTACCGAAAATTGTTATATTTAATAATGAGAAGAGCGGAGAATTAACTCGTTCTGACGCTGTTTTATTACTATTTTTGAATCAAATTGGAGTAGATGTATTCCATTTCAATCCAACGGGAAGAAACGATATTGAACCGTATATTGAAGCGGGGGCATTTGATTCACATTGGCTTGAAGAGGTTAATTTCGATCTTGAGTTTCATGGTTCATCAGCCTATAAAAATTTATCACAAACAATAAAAGGACTATTTCGTCCATTTTTATAAGGAAAGGGAGAATACCATATGAATAACCCAGTCGTACTAGATCCGAAAACAGAATTAAATGAACAAACAGCACAAGATGTTCGCTTACAACTTAGACAAGATGCGGATGTACAACGTATTTATAATGCGGTAGATATTAAAGATCAATTAGAATTAATTGAACTTGGAAAAGAACCTTCTATGGAAATTTCACGTTTTGCTGATCAAATTTTACATACAATGTCATTATCAAAGATAGAAGATTCTGGTGAATTATTAAAACAGCTTGGTAAAATTATGGACCGATTTGATAGTAAAGACTTTGCGGAAGAAAAAAGTGGTTTCTTCTCACGTATGTTCAAAAAAGCGGATAAAATGATAGAACAAATCTTTAGTAAATATCAAACGATGGGCCGCGAAATTGATAAAGTTTATGTGGAAATTACGAAGTACCAAGATGAGATGAAAAAATCAATTGGTACGTTAGATGGCTTGTATGAGCAAAACTTAAAATATTATTTAGACTTAGAGAAGTACGTAGTAGCAGGAGAAATGTTATTAGAGCGTTTAAATACAGAGTTAGTTCCGATGTATGAAGAGCGTGTACGTAATAATGATCAATTAGCAGGTATTGAATTAGAGTCGCTTAAAAACTCTGTTGAAATTTTAGAACAGCGTATTGACGATTTAGAAAAAGCACGTATGGTTGCGTTACTTACAGCACCACAAATTCGTATGATTCAACGTGGTAATAATAAATTAATTGGTAAAATCAATACAGCATTTATTACAACGATTCCTATCTTTAAAAATGGTATCATTCAAGCGGTAAATGCCAAGCGCCAAAAGCTTGTTGCAGATTCTATGGCTGAACTGGATCGCCGTACAAATGAATTACTTAAGAAAAATGCACAAAATATCGCAACGCAAAGTGTAGAAGTAGCGAGATTATCAGGTTCTTCTAGTATTAAGATGGAAACACTTGAGGAAACTTGGAACATTATTTCAAGAGGTATGCAAGAAACACAACAAATTGAAGAACAAAATAAACGTGAGCGTGAAGAAAGCCGCAAGCGTATGGCTACATTAACAGAGAATATCAAAAAAGAATTACAAGGATAAAGTGAAACTTTAATCAGTGGGGTTTTGTTCATCCCCACCGATTATTAGCCTTCACCAATTGGACATTTATGGGCAGTTAATCCATCACCTAACTTCTTTGCTCAAACTGAATTTTGAGGTGGGAGTTTTACTGCACGGAAAATAGTAGGATAAATGAAAAGGCAATGAGGACTATTCCTCATTGCCTTTTAGTTTCTCTTCACTAATTTAATAATCTCATTCAGAATAAGTGGAATGATACTTAATAAGAGAACAAATCCCCAATCTCGCATCGTTAATGCATGTACACCGAATATATTTGCAAGGGGCGGGATGGAGATGATACAAACTTGCATAAGAACACCGATAAGAAGGGAGAAAACTAAATATTTATTTGTAAAGATCCCAATTGAAAAAATTGATTTCGTTATTGAACGCAAGTTAAATGAATGAACGAGCTGAGAAAAACTAAGAACGACAAATGCCATCGTTTGAGCGTGTAATAGAGCATCGTCATCAATTCGCTTTGGGAAAAGAGGAAATAAATTTGTATCTCCAGTATAGAATTTTGCTCCGACGATAAAAGCTATTAGAGTTAAAAGTCCAATGATAACTCCATTGAAAATCAGGAAAGGAACGCTGCCACTAAATAAGCTTTCTTTCGCATGTCGTGGTTTTTCCTTCATCACATCTGGATCTTCAGGATCAACCCCAAGTGATAATGCAGGCAGTGTATCTGTAATTAAATTCACCCACAAAATATGAATAGGTCGTAGTGGTGTTGCCCAGCCGAGTAAAATCGCTAAAAATAAAGCGATAATTTCTCCGAAGTTACAAGAGAGTAGGAAGAGAATTGATTTTTTTATGTTACGATAAATATTTCTACCTTCTTCAACGGCTTTCACAATAGATGAGAAATTATCATCTGTTAACACGACGTCTGCTGCCCCTTTTGCAACGTCTGTTCCTGTAATGCCCATCGCAACGCCAACATCAGCTTGCTTTAAAGATGGTGCATCATTGACACCATCACCAGTCATAGAAACGATATTTCCTTTCGCGCGTAATGCCTTTACAATTTTCACTTTATGCTCTGGAGAGACTCTAGCGAATACATTTAAATGATTAATTTTGCTAGCTAGTTCTGTATCAGAAATGTTATCTAATTCAGTTCCAATCATAATTTCCGATATTTCTTCAGCAATGCCAAGTTCTTTGGCAATTGCAAAGGCGGTATCTTTATGGTCACCAGTAATCATAACTGTGCGAATACCGGCTTTTTTACATTCTTTAATTGAATCTTTCACTTCAGTTCGTGGTGGATCAATCATACCGACAAGACCAATAAAGATAAGATTTTTTTCAAGATGATTTATATCCACATCGTTTGAATCGTATTGTTTAAATGCGAATGAAAGTACTCTTAAAGCTTCTTGAGACATTGAACCAGCGGCTTCTAATATTTGATCTTTATCAGCATCTGTTAGAACCTCGATTTTACCGTTTTTAAATATGTGGGTACATCGAGGTAAGAGTTTATCGATAGCACCTTTCGTCATGCTATAGTAGCTTTCATCATATGTATGCACGGTTGACATCATTTTACGATCTGAATCGAAAGGCAGCTCATTTACACGTTCATGTATTTTTTCTAAATGATCTTTTTGCATATTAAAGGTGGTTCCGGCAACGAGAAGAGCAATTTCAGTCGGGTCTCCCGTTTGTGATTCGTTATTGTAAGACGCATCATTACATAGCACCATATTTTCTAACAATAGACGTTGCGCATCATTATTTACATTTAAACTTTCTAAGCGATCGTATGTGTTATCACTATAAAAGTGAGTAACGGTCATTTTATTTTGCGTTAACGTACCTGTTTTATCTGAACAAATAATTGTGACAGAACCGAGGGCTTCAACAGCTGGTAGTTTCCGAATGATAACGTTTTGTTTAATCATACGTTGCACACCAATTGCAAGAACGATGGAAACGATAGCTGGCAAACCTTCTGGAATAGCTGCAACGGCTAAACTAATTGCAGTCATAAACATTTCTAGTGTATCTCGTCCTTGTAAAAAGCCTATGAGAAACATCACGATACAAATAGCTACAGCAACAAAGCCTAAATACTTTCCGACTTGTGCTAAGCTTTTTTGAAGTGGTGTCATATCATCGTCAGCTTCATGTAACAAGGTAGCAATCTTACCAATTTGTGAGTTCATTCCAGTTTCAACAGCAACACCGACGCCTCGTCCATATGTAACAAGAGTAGACATAAAGGCCATGTTTTTTTGATCGCCGAGTGGTACTTGCTCATCACGTTGCATGGAAGGGTGGTAGATTGCATCTTTATCAACAGGGACAGATTCACCAGTTAGAGCAGATTCTTCAACTTTTAAATTTGCGGTTTCAATAAGGCGTAAATCGCATGGGATATATCGTCCGGCGTCGAGCATAACGATATCCCCTGGAACGACGTGCTCAGATGGAATTTCTTTTAGTTCACCATTTCTCTTGACGATAGCTTTAGGTGTTGCCATCTTTTTCAATGCCTCTAAAGCTTGTTCTGCTTTCGATTCTTGGACAACACCGATAACAGCATTTAAAACTACAACAAGCGCGATAATACTGGCATCCGCCCATTCACCTACAAAGGCAGAAATAAGGGCAGCAATAATAAGGACATATACGAGGACGTCATTAATTTGGGCGAAAATACGCTGCCATAAAGTGCGTTTTTGTTTTGTAGCTAATTCATTAGAACCGTATTGCTTTAAACGTTCACTTACAATCTCATCTGTTAAACCGTTTTGTTCGTTTGTTTCTAGGTCAATCAATGTTTGATCTTTCGTCTTACTGTACCAATTGCTCATAAGTAAGCACCTCCAGTAAAAACAGTTAGCAATGGTAGTGTTGCTATTATTTGTGAGTAGTATGTATGGAGAAAAAATCTAAGGTGAGGTTCTACTTCTATTGTACAATATTTTACAGTTGGTTGAGGGAAAGAGAAGAGTTGTCATGAATTTGTTGGAAATAAAAAAGAGCCTCATAATAAGAGAGGCTTTTTTACTTTTTAATTAATGTACCTAATTCTTCTGTAATAGCTTGCATTTCACTAATGCTGAATGTTTCACGTTTCATAACATGATCATAAATGTCACGTAAATCTTCGTACATTTCTTCGTTAAAACTAGCAGCTCTCATCGCTCCAGCATTAACCATACGTAATTTTTCTTTAATAGCTTCGACCATGTATTCAACGTTTTCTTCTGACTTTACGGATAAATCCACCGAAGTGTCCCCCTTTAAAATAACATAAGGCTATCTTAACATTTTTTATCATTTTCGTTAATGGATCTTTTCAATCCTATTAAATTAGTAGGGATTTCCTTTATATTTCATAATTGGTTGTTTATACTATAAGTATATATGAAGAAATGCACCAAGAAGGGAAGAAACAAAAACATGGTTCAAGTATTGTTTGTTTGTCTTGGGAACATTTGCCGTTCTCCGATGGCAGAAGCGATTTTTCGAAATCTTGTCGTAAAAGAGGGACTTGAAGAGAAAATTGTCATTGATTCTGCAGGAACTGGAGATTGGCATGTTGGTCATCCGCCACATAAAGGAACACAAAAAATTTTAAAAGAAAATGCAGTCACTTTTGAAGGAATTAAAGCAAGGCAAGTAGAAAAAGAAGACTTAACAAAGTTTGATTATATTATTGCCATGGACAACAAGAATATAGCAGATTTAAAAAGTTTAGGTAAAACTGGAGGCTATATTGGTAGGCTGTCCGACTTTGTTCCAGACGGTGGCTGGACAGACGTTCCTGACCCTTACTATACAGGGAATTTCCAAGAAGTATATGACCTTGTAACAGAAGGGTGTGCAAAGCTATTAGCTTTCATTCGAAATGAACAAGGAATATGAGGAAGCTTAGAAAGAAATACTTTCTAACATAAGAAATGAAAGGGTGAAGGAATATGGCAAAGAAAAATAATATTGCTCGAAACATTGCGATTGGTGTAGCTGCAGGTGTAGCTGTATCCATGTTAAAGAAAGAAAACCGCGAAAAAGTAAAAAATACAGCAGAAAAAGCAAAAACAAAGATGATTGAAATTGGTGAAAATGCAAAGATCAAAGAAAAAGTGCAAACTGTTACAGATAAAGGACGCGAACTTGCAGATTTCAATGTGGTAAAAGCGAAAGTAGCAGAAATTAAAAAATTAACGCCATCTGTTGTAGAGACGTTAAAAGAAACGAAAGAAATTTTTAGTAAGAAAAAAGTTGAGCCAGAAGAAAAGCCAGAAACGATTGAAATTCAAGCTGTATCTCCAAAGGTAGATGAGTTGAAAGTAGAAGAAGAGCCAATAGTTGCTGAAGATGGTGGTATGAAAGAAGCGCGTGAATTATTTATGAAAGACTCAAATGCAGTGGAAAAAAAAACTGAAGCGTACATTGAGTTAAAGCAAGATAAAGAAGAGAAGAAAAGCGTTTAAACATATATGAGAAAAATTTTAGAAAAGGTGAGAAGAAATCGTACTTATTCGTTTGGTAAAGATTTATATGACCGGACGATGCGCGATGATGTAGCGGGCTTGGCAGCACAGCTCGCTTATTTCTTCTTGCTTGCAATTTTTCCTGGGCTCGTTTTCTTAATTACGCTTCTTGGATTTATTCCCATTCAAACAGAGGATGTGCTTAGTTTATTAGAGGTTTATGTACCAGATGATGCAATGAACTTAATTGAGGTAAATGTAGATAAAGTTGTAAACCAGCAAAATGGTGGTTTATTATCATTTGGTTTATTATCCATGTTATGGTTTGCCTCAAATGGTGTTAATGCGGTTATGAATGCTTTTAACCGTGCTTATGACGTGAAGGAAACACGTTCTTTTATTACAACAAGAGCGTTATCAATTGTGTTTACATTAGCTATTATTTTTATGATTGTCTTTGCGTTAATTGTTCCGGTATTCGGACAAGTTATTGGAGCAGCAGTGTTTAAAGCACTCGGTTTATCAGATAGTTTTTCTTTCGTATGGAGCATTACACGATTAGTAGCGAGTTTCTTCGTGCTATTTGCTTTGTTTAGTTTCTTATATACATTTGCACCAGATCGAAAGTTAAAAAGAAGAGAAGTTATTTCAGGGGCGTTATTTGCTACTGTAGGATGGATTGTGGTATCGTACTCATTTGCTTATTATGTAGATAAGTTTGCAAATTACGCCAATACATATGGTGGTCTTGGTGGTATCATTATTTTAATGTTATGGTTTTATTTAACTGGATGGGTAATTTTACTTGGCGGTGAAATTAATGGTTTACTCCACCATTATAGAACCGGTGACAATAATTCCCGTAATGAATAATGAGTTCTTGTTCCATAATAAAAAGGAACAGGGGGGATATTTCATGAGTAATAATAAAAAGAACCATAATAATAAAAGTAATAATAAACAAAAGAGCAGTTCGCATCCAAAGCATAAAACGAGTAGCAGTGCGAACGGTCATAATAGCTATCACTAAAAAAAACGGGTCCTCTATGAGGGACCCGTTTTATTTGCTTCCTTTTAGTAATCGTAAGCCATTCAAAATGACAAGAATCGTACTTCCTTCATGACCAATAACACCGAATGGAAGAGCTAAAAATTGCAAGAAGTTTGAACAAATTAGCATGGCAATAACGGCTAGCGAAAAGATTACGTTTTGCTTCACAATACGGTTCATTCGTTTTGATAAACGAATTGCTTGGGAAAGGCGAGATAGTTCGTTCTTCATCAGTACAACATCTGCAGTTTCTAAAGCTACATCTGTTCCTTCTCCCATTGCGACACCAATGCTAGAAGTAGCTAGGGCAGGTGCATCATTTATACCGTCTCCAACCATTGCTACTGTACCGTATTTTTCTTTTAACTTTTTAATCGTTTCAACTTTTGTTTCTGGTAAGCATGATGCGTAATATTCCTTTATATTACTTTCAGAGGCAATTGCTTTTGCCGTTTCTTCATTATCTCCAGTAATCATAATTGCTTCGACACCAATGCTTTGTAAATCACGAATAGCAGCTATTGTTTCTTGGCGAAGCGTATCTTTTAAAGCGATAAGTCCAAGAATGCCTCCCTCATCACTAATATAAACGACAGTTTTACCTTCCTTTTCAAGTGAGGCAGAAATACCATTATGAAATGTTTTTGTTTCTTCACCGATAAAATCAGCTTTACCTATTTTATAAGCGTTGTTTTCGAATATTCCTTTTAGCCCAAAACCAGTTACATCTTCAACCTTTTCTGGTTTTTTTAATGTAATGTCGTACGCATGTTGTGCATATTTAACAATAGATTCAGCCAAAGGATGTGTAGAGTGACTTTCAATTGATGCTGTAATAGAAAGTACTTCTTTTTCTGTCATATTTTCTCGAACATATATATCTGTTACGGTAGGTTTTCCTTCTGTTAATGTTCCTGTTTTATCAAAGGCGATTGCTTTTACTGAAGCGAGACGTTCTAAATGTATGCCACCTTTAAAGAGAATCCCATTTCTTGCTCCGTTAGAAATGGCTGATAACGTTGCTGGTGTAATGGCAGCAACGAGTGCACAAGGAGATGCGACTACAAGTAAGATCATAGCGCGATAAAACGTTTCATTCCAGCTCCAGTCAAGTAAGAAATGAGGAACGAACATCATAAGCGCAACAACGAGTAGTACACCTTTTACGTATGTTCCTTCAAACTTTTCGATGAATAGTTGTGATGGTGATTTTTCACTTTGTGCACTTTGTACGAGACGGATAATCTTTTGGAATAATGTTTGATCGCTCGGCTTCGTAATTTTAACTTCGATAGCACCACGTAAATTTACAGTACCTGCAAATACTTCATCGCCATATCTTTTCTCATTTGGAATAGGTTCTCCCGTGATTGCTGCTTCATCGATATTTGTTTCACCGTTATGAATCGTACCGTCAGCAGGAACACGTTCACCTGGTTTAATTAAAATAATGTCGTTAATTTGTAACTCTCCAACAGGAATACGTTCCTCTGTTCCGTTGGAAATGCGTAATGCTTCTTCGGGTTGTAAGTCAAGAAGAGCGGAAATTTCTTTTTGGCTCTTACTTAATGTATAAGATTCCATAGCACCGCTGAGCGCAAAGATGAAGATTAAAATAGCCCCTTCTGCCCAGTAGCCAATAATTGCAGCACCGATAGCTGCAAAGAGCATTAGCATTTCAACATTTAGCTCTTTTTCTTCAATCGTATCTTCAATGCCTTCTTTAGCTTTTGCATATCCACCAACTATATAAGCAAGGATATAGCAAGTAATACCTATATTCATTGCATCGTTCTTTGTGAATAGCCAGCCAGCTAAAATAAAAATACCAGATGCCACTGCAAATACAAGTTCATAATGTTTTTTTAATGTGTCCCATAAAGAGGGATGAGAAATTGTTTCTTTTGCGTGTAACGTTTTTACTTCTGAGTTCATTACTACTCGCTCCTTCCGAATTCTTATTGAGAAAAATAATCAAAATCGAAACCCCTATAAAACGACGAAAGCTGCCATCCATAATGGATAGCAGCATTTCTGTTGAATCTGTTTTTAATCGTTCTTATGTTGTAATTATTCTATAGTATATCATATGTTTTTATGAGATGGTACGGTTTTGTTTCAAGTATAAACGGAAAACTTGTGTTTTCGCAATTCCTTTGGTATATATGAATATTGTTCATAAAAAGGTCGGAAAGGAAGACAACAAGTGAAGACAGAGAAATTTTTTACCCATCCGATTGGCGTATTTATTGCTGCAATAGTAGCAACTTTTTTATGGGGAAGCGCATTTCCTTTTATTAAATTAAGTTATGTTGAACTTGGAATTCAACCACAAGAAGTTGGAGAGCAAATATTATTTGCCGGTTATCGTTTCTTGTTATCTGGAGTCATGCTCTTATTATTCTTTAAAGTGTTAGGAAAAGATATGAGCTTCAAAAAAGGAACGGGGAAACAGTTAATACAAATTGGTTTATTCCAAACGTTTCTTCAATATATCTGTTTTTACATTGGAATGAGTTATAGTTCAGGAATTGAAGGAGCTATCATTTCAGGGACATCATCATTCTTTCAAATTTTACTCGCCCATTTTTTATATAAAGATGATGCTCTCAATATAAGAAAAATAATTGGGGTATCGATTGGTTTTTGTGGCGTCATTTTAGTAAATGTGCCGAGTGATGGTAGCTTATCATTTCATTTTGGAATTGGAAGCTTATTACTTCTTAGTGCAGCAATGCTGTATTCATATGGAAACATATTAGCGAAAGAAGGTAGTAAAACGTTAGATGTTGGCTATATGACAGCATACCAAATGATGTTTGGTTCTATAGGATTATTATGTATAGGGGCTTTACAAGTTGGATTAATGCCATTTACATTTAGTCTACATGCACTAATTATGCTGATTTATTTATCTTTCTTATCTGCAGCTGGTTTTTGCATTTGGAATACAATTATGAAGTACAATAAGGTTGGAAAAGTATCTATGTATATGTTCTTTATACCCGTATTTGGTGTGTTATTATCGAGCATGATTTTAGGTGAAGCAATTCATTCATTTGTGTTACTCGGTTTAGCATGTGTAGCCGCGGGAATTATTGTGGTAAATCGGACGCCAGCTAAGCAAAAAATAGAGAAAGAAAAACAAGTAGCATAGAAAGCAGAAAAGCGATTACAATGGAAGAACAGTACTGTTCTTCTTTTTTTATAGAAAAAGGATAATAGACTAAGTGTAACGAAAAAAGATACAAAAAGCATTTATTGAGGAGAACATATTATGAATCTACTTTACGTGGTGTTAATTGGGCAAATACTTCTTTTTTTAATTGGTGCAATTTATGCAATGCGGCAGACAAAAAGAACGAAAGATAATATGCCGTTACCTTTAGCAATCCGTCTTATTCTTAGTTTTTCTTTAACAGGTAGTGCAATTTGGATATGGTTACAAGATCCATCTGTAGAGTATAGTACGTGGGTTGCACTTGGTATGACTTTATCGACTGTGGGAGATTTGTTTATGGCTGGGCTGATTCCAATTGGTCACAGGTTAATTGGTGGGATGGTTACTTTCGCTCTTGCTCATTGTTTTTATGTAAAAGCATTTTTGCAAACAGGAATTTCGTGGAATGGTTTTTGGATTGGCTTACTCGTATATGGGCTCTTTCTAATTGTAGGATGGTTCTTCTTTATCCGAAATGATAAACAGGATAAATTGTTTACGATAGGAGCTCTAATTTACGGATTGTGGGTTGGAGGAATGGCTTGCTTTGCATTCGCCTTATATTATGAAAATACAGGAATATGGTGGATACCAGCGTTTGGTGGTTTACTGTTTGTGATTTCTGATTTTATTATTGGCGTGACAGATATCGGAGGACGTAAATTGAAGTATGAGCCACTTTGGATTTGGTTTACATATGTAGCTGCTCAAATGTGTATTGTATATGTGGGATTATAAAAAGATACTCTCAAAATAGTGAATAGACTATTTTGAGAGTATCTTTTTTGCTTGTTTAATTTGATCAGTATTACCATTTTGAAATTTCTAATATTATAATTTTATAATTCAGAATTTTGTAGAAAATCATCGGTCGTATTATTTATAATGAAAGTAAAAAGATGATGAGTTGGTGAAATGATGCAAAAGAAAAAACGTTGGCGTGAATTCTTTGGAACTATTGCAATTGCATGTTTATTGGTGTTTTTGGCGAAAATTTTTGTGTTTTTTCCGACGAATGTAAAAGGAGCATCCATGAGGCCGACGTTGCAAGATGGAGATAAGGTGATTGTTAATAAGCTAGCAAAACAATTTGAAAGCTATGGGAGAGAAGATATTATTGTTATGAAAACAGATAATTTTTATGTCAAAAGAGTGATTGGATTACCTGGAGATATAATTGAGATGAGAAATGATCAATTATATGTAAATTCTGAAGTGAAAGATGAAGAGTATTTGGATAGTAATAAAAAACAAGCAGAAAAAAAACTTATGAATTTAACAGAGGACTTTGGACCAATTACAGTTCCCGAAAATAAGATTTTTGTTATGGGAGATAATCGCTTAATAAGTAAAGATAGTAGAAATGGTTTAGGTTTTATTGATAGAGAAGATGTGTTAGGAAAGTTAGCAGGCATTTATTATCCGTTTGAACATATGAAAATAATAAAGTAAAAAACCAAGCAAATTTTAGTTTGCTTGGTTTTTTTGGTTAAACAGTAGGAGATTCGTTTGATACAAAAATATCTTCATGTTTCTTTGTAGTACTTAAAACGAATTTATGTTGTAGCAATTGTAGTTTAAATAACGCCAAAGGATCATGATATGTTTCTGGATTGCTTCTTAGCGTTGCTAATGTTTGCTCGTCTTCCTTTATCTCAAGTTGAGCTGCATCTACATTTTGTTTCAATATATTAAGTGGATCTTTGAAGAACATCATGATATCACGTTCTAATGCACCTTCAAATACTTCAAATTGAAGGAAGAATTGTTTTGAAATTGTGTGAGCAATTTCTGTATAGTCTTCTGTTTCAATATATTGTTTATATTTGTTGGCGAGCATAGATTGGTTTTTTTGCATATTACCAAATAATTTTCCGGCACTTTTTAAGAAAAACTGTGTCGGTGTAAAGCGTAATAAAATATTGATGTTCGTTACTGTAATTCGATTTGTCATTCGTACAACATCTCGATTCCAATCATCTAATAATTTGAAATCGCAAGGAAGTTTCATACGTTCTTCTTTATATAATTTATTAAACGTTTCACTCATTTCATCTAAATAAGCTTGAGCTTGAATAAATTCATTATGTGCTGTTTCAATCCATTCTTGAATAGACCCAGTAAATTTAGGAAGAAGTACCTGTTGTACATGCTTTTGAACTCGTTCATTCATTGCAGCATTTAATTCTTCATGAACTAATTTGAAATCACTATCTTCTTGAACAAGATCAGAGCAGCTCTGTAATAATTCAGGAATTTGAGAATGTATATCTCGTGTAATTTCTTCTTTCGTTAAAAGATAGGATTCGGTAATAGAACGAATTTTATCTTTTTCAAGAGCAGTAAGGTTATTAATAAATCCAGTAAGTTTCACTGAGATGTGTTTATTCCAGCGTACGGATTTTACTAATGTATTTTCTAATTCCACACGTTCATTTATGAGATAAGCAATTGTCTTTTGCGTAAACCATATTAGCTTTTCTATACGTTCTTTTTCTATATCGCGTTTTGCAAGATTAGAAAGAATAGATTCTGTTACATCTCCAAGTTGCTGGCTACTCTCTTGCGAAGGAGAGTATGGGAAGAATTGTGCATCTGGAAAATGTACTTTAAGTTTACTAATTAGTTTTTCATCAGTAGTCGTATTATTTGTGTGTGATACGAAGTGAATTTGTAAGTTTGGTACTTGTTCACGTAAATAAATTAACGTATCAATTTCTTGACTATGCAATGGTGAAGAAGAATTTAATACGTATACAAGGCTATCTGCTGCTTGTAAGTATTCAAAGTATGCATTGTTTTTATCCAATTGTCCTTGAATAGATGGTGTAATAAGAAATGTAAACTTATTTTTTCTTAAAAACCTACTTGGTAGCTTAATTTCTATACATTTTTTCTCAAGTTCTGACTGAGCAGATGTAGCCGTTATTTGATGGAATTCATCAAGGTTAGGGATATTTCTTATATCTAACTCGGTAAATTCTGTTATTTCAGTTTGACTAGCGTCTTTAAATAGAATAGGAGTTGTTAAAGTTTCAGTTAAGATGTTCTCTCCCAATATTGAATTAACAAATGATGTTTTATCATGGTCACTAGTTCCAGCTATTAGTATTGGTGTGACATTTAAATCACATAGTTCATGGACGAGTAGCGTAAATTGATGACTTAAATCTACATCATTTTTCTCAGCCCATACAGCGATTGTTTCGAATAAATGAGAAACTGTTTCCATATTTACATCTGCTTCAGCTGATGTATTAGAAAGTAAGGATCCAGCACTTTTTACGAGTAATGATTCTAAAGTTGTAGGTGAGACTTCATTCCATGCTAACACTGCTGCAGAGACAACTAGAGAATCTTTTGCTTTCGTTAAACTGAACCAATTTGTTAATAAATTTGGTACAAGTCCGTTTAATTCATGCATAAAATGATTTCCGGTAATTAATGCAAAGTATGTTTCTTGGTAGCGAGTAGAGATTTCATTCCAATCGTCATTATTGTCTGTTTCAATATGCAAGAATAAATGATTAATACTTTGAATCCAAGGAAGGTATAAGGATTCATGTTGATAGCTATTCCAAAGAGCAATAACAAGTTCTTTAAATTGAGCTTGATCAACAGCATATAGAGCTTTTAAAGACTCATAGAAATATTCAGGCTTAATATTTTTTGTAAATCCTTTGTTTATGTAAGTTATTAACGTATCAAACCAGTGTAAAGATTGTGTTCGGATACCTTCTTGAACAGCTAGTTCGATAGCGTTGTTCCAATCTTCTTGTTTTTCATAGAAAGAACGTGCAATTGCAGTAATATTTGGGTAATCCGGTTGGAATGCAACAGCTTCACTAATCGTCTTAAAAGCGAGTCCTAAACGATCTTGTTCGATATAAAGAGAAAGAAGTTGTAAGGAAACCTCCATCGTAAGAGTCGTATCTTCCGTTTGAATAGATTGATAAATTTCTTCTGCCTTTGGTAAGAATCCTAGTTCAAAATAAGCATCTGCAATATTTTTTGTCGCCCAAAGTGCAAGAGCATTATTTACTTTTTCCCATTTAAATATAGCTGCTTCAAAATCTTTATTTTGATAATAAAATTCACCTTGAGCAAATCGAATATTAGAAATGTTGGAGAATTCATTTTTAGATTCATTTATATATGCTTCACCGAGTACTTCCGATGCAGGAGTAGAAGTTTCTTCTGTTAAAAATGTTTTATAGTAAACTTTTTGAATAAATTGATTTTCAATGGTCATGTTCGTTCCCCCCTGTATAATTTAGAAAAATGATGTTGTATGTAAAAGGGTGTATGTTCTTTTAATAGGTAGAAGTTGCATTATATAGACCAAACTATGTTTTTGCTAGATATATCATTTTTCTTGAGAGTTAAACCGTTGCGAAAAGTAACTTTCCTTTATTGTAACAAAAAAACACGCATATGAATTTTTATTTTTTATCGGGTTATTTGCGGGCAATAAGAATCTAATCTCAAAATTGGTGAATGTAAGTGGGTTATGTGGAGTCGGGATGTCTGTAAAAGCAAGATTGGCATAGGTTAATAATTAGTAGAGGATGAACAAAACTCCCACTGAGTAAAGTTTTTCTTTATCTCTGTTAAAGGAAAGAATAGAAGTAGAGTTCATTATAAAAACAATGTATAGTGAATATGTATACCATGTTTGCCTTAAAGATAGAAAGGGTACAATGTGGAATAACGACCGTGCATAGGATGTGTCTTCCGAATGGAACAACATATTGGCGAGTTAATCGCGCATTATGGCTATTTTGGAATTGTTATAGCTTTGGCTGGTGGGATTGTCGGATTACCGATACCAGACGAGTTTTTATTGACCTTTGTTGGTTATAATGTTTCAAAAGGAGTTATGTCAGGAACTGCTGCTTTTTTAAGTGGGCTGGCTGGTGCGATGTTAGGGATCACGTTAAGCTACATATTAGGTTTAAAACTTGGGCTCCCTGTTTTAAAGAAATATGGGCCGAAAATTAGAATTAAAGAACATCACATTGAAAAAACACATATTTTATTTGAAAAATATGGGCCATTTCTTTTAATGATTGGTTATTTTATACCGGGCGTACGTCATTTAACAGCATATTTTGCTGGGGTATCAAATTTGACACTTTGGCGTTTTTGTTTGTACGCTTACGGTGGTGCGCTCATTTGGATAAGTGTTTTTATTGGGCTTGGCTGGAAGTTAGGCGAGAAGTGGCGCTTCGTTGAGTATAGTTTACATCATTATGGAATATGGATTTTATTAATTTCAGCAGTTGTTACATGTTTTGTATGGTTGTACATAAAGAAAAAGAAAAACCGCTAATAGCGGTTTTTTTAGCTGAAAGCAATAAATAATACACCAGCTGTAATAAAGACTACACCAACGCCGGTCATAAAGTTTAACTTTTCACCGAGGATAATCATAGCAAGAATGATAGAAAATACGACGCTTAATTTATCGACAGGAGCTACTTGTGAAACCTTTCCTGTTTTGAGGGCAAGAAAATAAAATAGCCATGAAGAAGCACCTGCAATCCCACTTAATGTGATAAATAGCAGTGCTTTTTTATTTAGCAGTACGTCGCCGATATTTTGAAATTTACCTTGTATGATAATAACGCCTATCATAAATAATGCCATAATAATAGATCGAATTGTTGTTGCAACGTTTGCATCGATGCCGTCTAAACCAAACTTTCCAAAAATCGATACAAGGGCAGCAGCAATTGCTGATAATAGTGCAAATAAGAGCCACGAACTCATAGTAAAATTCCTCCAATCTTACAGTATTATACATGAAAATGATTCTCATGTATAAAGTTGAAGCAATTGAGCTTATAGGAAGCACGACTTCAACTTAACTTCTTGCTCCACCTGAATTTTAAGGTGGGAGTTTTACTGCCTGTAAATAGTGGGCTAAATAGCGAAATAATCCCCACCTTATATTTTTAATAAGGTGGGGATTATTATACTACTCTGCAATTTCCTCATATAAAAAGTACGTTACATTATAAATATGTTCTACTTCATCGTCTGTCATAAACAGTAATTCGTCACGCTCAATCCCTTTTTTCTTTTCAATAAACTCAATCATGTTTTTGCGTTCTTCTCTCTTCATCAATTTTATTTCTCCTCTCAATCTGTTTTAATACAGTTTATTTAAGTTAATGCTATTATATAACAGAATCTTTAGAAAGTTCCACCTATTTTATTGTTTTTTTCAAAAGAACTTTTCGACAAAACAAGCCCACCTAAGGGGGGCTTGTTTTATTTTATAGTCGTAAAAACTCAGGCTCCGTCGTACCGGCACCATCGATGTAATAAATTGTGTCGGGGTTGATTTTTATCAATACGTAATTAGGGTCTTCAGGGCCGAGTAACCAACGTTTTAAGCTATTATTCCAAAACTTGTTTTTTAATGTCGAGTCTTCCTCAATTGAAGCCAATCCTTCAACTTCAATATAATCTTCATCTAATTTTTTCCCTTCTCGTCCGAGTAGTACATGGACATTAGGATTTTGTTCAATATCTGTTATCTTTTTTGATTGTCGATCTGTTGCAACATACAGTACAAAATCTTCATGGAAAAACATCATAAAGGCGCTATGAGGTTTCTCATTTCGTACTGTAGATAATACACCAGTACGTTGACCTTGAATAATAGTTGCGATTTTTTCTTTTAAGTGCATAATTTTAACCCCTTTTCACAATTTATAATTCTGTCTGTTTAAACAAGATAATTTAAATATCTTTCATACTGTTTTCTTCAATCCGATTTTTTAAACGTAATTGTGATGAAATCGGACAAGTTAGGAGAAGAATAATAATAATATTGAGGAGAAATACATACGATGGAAGGATGAAAAACATGTTTAATAAAATATTTCTTATAGTAGCGCTTATAGGTGTACCACTATCTGTACTTGGAAAAACACTTCATTGGCCAGAAACAATTATGTTCGCTGTGTATTGTGTTACGATTATCGCATTAGCTGGTTTTATGGGTAGAGCAACAGAGAGTCTAGCAATTGTTTCTGGTCCTAGAATAGGCGGATTATTAAATGCTACTTTCGGTAATGCTGTTGAACTTATCATTTCAATTTTTGCACTTCAAGCAGGGTTAATTGAAGTGGTGTTAGCTTCTTTAACGGGATCTGTACTTGGAAATTTATTATTAGTAGGAGGGTTATCCTTCTTTGTTGGAGGTCTTAAATACAAAAGACAAAGTTTTAATGTATATGATGCAAGGCATAATTCAGCTTTATTAATATTTGCTGTTGTTGTGGCCTTTGTTATTCCAGAGATCTTTTCAATGAAGATGGACGCTGGCAAGACGTATCAATTAAGTATAGGTGTTTCTATTATTATGATTATCATGTACCTTGCTGCATTACTATTTAAGTTAGTTACGCACCGTGGTGTATATCAACATAAAAGTGACGAAGTAGCGCATGAAGAAGAGCCAGAGTGGTCGAAAGGGAAGGCGCTACTTATTTTAGCGATAGCAACACTAGCGGTAGCTTATGTGTCAGAGGCACTCGTGCATACTTTTGAAACTGTTGCAAAGTCATTTGGCTGGTCAGAGTTATTTATAGGGGTTATTATCGTTGCAATTGTTGGGAATGCAGCGGAACATGCGTCTGCAATTATTATGGCTTATAAAAATAAAGTAAATATTGCAGTTGAAATTGCAATAGGCTCTACATTACAAATCGCCATGTTTGTTGCTCCTGTATTAGTATTACTATCTATGTTCTTCGCGCAAAGGATGCCTTTAGTATTTACCATACCAGAACTTGTGTCTATGATTACAGCCGTTTTCTTAACGATTGCGATTTCCAATGATGGAGATACAAACTGGTTTGAAGGAGGCACTTTACTAGCGGCGTATGTCATTATGGGAATTGGTTTTTATTTATTATGAAAAATAGGCATAACAATTGCGCTCAGAGAAAACAATAAACGAAGTAGTATATATACCTACATAGGAAGGAGCCAGACAGGTGAAACGAGTATACAGCATATGTCTTTCAACTATGGTCTCGTTTATTTTATTATTTCCTAACATGAGTTTTGCAAAGACAACAGTAGGAACAAAAATGCCTTCATCTGTTTTAAATATTTCAAAAGACAATACATTTCCAAATGATGCGCAAGATTTGCCACGTTTACAACCAAGTAAATTTGCTCAAGAGCTATTGAAAACGGCTAATATTAAAATTGAAAATCCAGACTTAATTCGGATGTTTAATGAAACGACAATTTCAAATGCGCCACTTGCAGTAGGGTATCGGGCAAAAATTTATTTAGGTCAATGGGCCTTACATTATGAATCAGTAGACACATCGATTAATTGGGAATATAAACAAGTGAATCGAAATGTGTATGATAATCGCGGAGGAGACCGTTTATATCCACTTCGCTATAAGCAAGAAACACAAAAGACGGTTGAAGGCGATTTAACAGCAGATATGAAAGATGCTGCAGATGTGAAAAAAATGATGCTTCTCAAAGCACTTGAAAAAGTACAATTACCTCTTTCGTTTAAGACAACTATTGGTTATGGTACTGGACATGAGCGTGTGTATAATATTAGTCCGAGTCAACTTGGATATTTATACGCTTATACACCAGCAGTAAATGAAAAGGGAAAAGTAACATTTGGAGAAGTGTATCTTGTATTAAAGGGAAATCAAAAAAGACTTGTTGTGAAAAATATTACTTCTCAAGGAATTGGAGCGGCAATTCCAATTCATGATCATTTGTTTTTTAAATTTATTTCTTCTTCTCACTCGCAATAACATAAAAAACGTCAGCTTATAAGCTGACGTTTTTTTTATAATGTAATGTTTGCTGTTTTTGATAAGAAATCTTCTGTCGGATAGTAGCTGTTTTTTACAAGAACATTTGGTCCAAGACATTTTACTGCAGGACAGTGGCAGCTTAATGATTTTGCTGTTTTTGAAGTGCTCCATTTTTCATACGCTTCTTGTAATGTGTTTGTTTGTATGTTTCCTAGAAGTGGAACATCACCAAAGTCCGTCACAATAATATTTCCATCGAAAATATTTACATTTAAACGAGAACGGCCATCTGGATCATTACGAACAGTTACATTTTTGCTCTCTTGCAATTTTTTAAATGTAGCTATGTCTTTTTCGTCATCGCTACAAGCATAGAAAGGTAAAGTTCCAAATAGCATCCATACATTTTCATCGCGAATTTCTAGTAAATGTTCAATCGCATCACGAATTTCAGCTTTTGTTAAAATCTCTAGATTACTCGCGAAGTCACTTGGATACATTGGATGAACTTCATGACGTTTACAGCCCATCTCTTCGACGATTTGGCGGTGAATATGTTCAATATGTGGTAGAGTTCTTTTGTTTAGCATTGTTTCGGCCGATACAAGTACACCTGCATCTGATAGAGCCTTACTATTTGTAATCATTCTTTCAAATAATTTTGCACGTTGTTCGTAAGTAGGCTTACGCTCCATCATTGCAAATCCGCCTTCAACGAAGTCATCAATTGTTCCCCAGTTATGAGATATATGCAATACGTCTAAATAAGGAATAATCTGTTCGTAACGTGCTAAATCTATAGTTAAGTTAGAGTTGATTTGAGTGCGAACGCCTCGTTCATGGGCATATTTTAAGAGTGGTGTTACATAGTTGTCGACGGATTTTTTTGAAAGCATAGGTTCGCCGCCAGTAATACTTAAAGAACGTAAATGAGGAATCTCATCTAATCGTTTTAATAAAAGATCCATCGGAAGCGGATTTGGGTCTTTCGGCTGTAACGTGTAACCAACAGCGCAATGCTCACAGCGCATGTTGCATAACGTCGTCGTTGTAAATTCAACATTTGTTAATAGTAGTTTGCCGTACTCTTCAAGGTCCATATACGCTTCCCATGGATCGTAAGAAGGAGTAATCGGCTTCATTTTTTGTGATATCGTCATATGAAATACTCCTTTGACTATTGAAATAACAATTTGTCCATTCTCTATAATAGAAGAATATGTGCTTTTTATAAAGTGAAACTTTTTAGCATGGAAAGAGAGAGGGCTTACATTATAGTGGATGACTGTGACAAAATTGATGAAATTTCATGCCCATAGCAATCGTTTTTGCGGTATAATAAAAGCAACTCGAATTAAAAGGAGAGTGCCTTCATGGGAAAAGCAATTCAAGATAAAGATACACAATTAGTATATTTAAAAGAACGTTTAAATATGTTCATTGAAGTAATTGATACAATTGAACCTGAAGAAGTTGAATTAGAAGATGTAGATCGTCTTCTTGCAATGTTAGATGAATTAGAATTAAAATGTGAGCAATTTAAAAAAGACGAATAATATATTAAAAAGGCTACCAATTCCAATTTGGTAGCCTTTTTCTGTTCGGGTAATAGAAGGACGATAGAAAAAGAGGTATAATCAAGTTGTGAAAAATTTCATTTATGCTCTAATAGCGTGAAACAAATAAATAGCTAAAGAGCATAACAATTGAATTTTCAGCTCATAACGTTTTGGTAGCGTTCACAATTGAGGGGGAAGTAACAATGGAAAAGCTTCAAGAAAGCATGTATCAACTAATTGTTGAAACGTCAACGAACTTACCGAAAGATGTTCGTCGTGCGATTCAACAAGCGAAAGAGCGAGAAAATGCAGGGACTCGTTCTGCGATGGCACTTGGCACAATTACAAATAATATTAAAATGGCTGATGATAACATCTCGCCGATTTGCCAAGATACAGGGATGCCAACGTTTAAAATTTATACACCAGTTGGTGTGAATCAATTAAAGTTGAAGGAAGCTATCTATAATGCGCTTGAGCGGGCGACAAAAGATGGTAAACTTCGTCCCAATTCTGTTGATTCTCTTTTTGGAGATAATAGTGGAAATAATTTAGGACCAGGTACACCGGTGATTAAGTTTGAACAATGGGAAAAAGATTATATTGATGCACGTTTAATCCTAAAAGGTGGTGGCTGTGAGAATAAAAATATTCAATATAGCTTACCGTGTGAACTAGAAGGACTTGGACGAGCTGGCCGTGATTTAGAAGGGATTCGTAAATGCCTTCTTCATGCAGTATATCAAGCACAAGGGCAAGGATGTAGCGCTGGTGTAATTGGTGTTGGTATCGGGGGAGACCGCACATCAGGTTATGAATTGGCAAAAAATCAATTATTCCGTACATTAGATGATGTCAATCCAGTACCAGAGTTACAACATCTTGAAGAGTACGTATTAGAAAATGCGAATAAGCTTGGCATTGGTACGATGGGATTTGGCGGAGAAACAACTTTACTTGGTTGTAAAATTGGCGTCTATAATCGTTTGCCAGCTAGTTTCTATGTATCTGTTGCGTATAATTGCTGGGCATATCGTCGCCTTGGTGTGAAAATCCATCCTGAAACAGGAGACATTATGGATTGGCTATATCAAGAAGGTGAAGATACACTTCAGCATGAAGTACAAGAAAAAACAGAGCAACGTGAGATTGTATTACAAGCACCAATTACAGAAGAGCAAATTCGTGAACTTCGCGTTGGTGATGTTGTAACAATTAATGGCATGATGTATACAGGTCGTGACGCAATCCATAAGCATTTAATGGATAATGATTGTCCAGTAGATTTAAATGGACAAATTATTTACCACTGTGGTCCAGTTGTTGTGAAAGATGAAAATGACAATTGGCAAATTAAAGCGGCAGGTCCAACGACAAGTATTCGTGAAGAACCGTACCAAGGCGATATTATGAAGAAATTCGGTATTCGCGCTGTCATTGGAAAAGGCGGTATGGGTGCGAAAACATTAGCGGCTTTAGAAGAACACGGCGGTGTATATTTAAACGCAATCGGTGGTGCAGCGCAATATTATGCTGAATGTATTAAAGAAGTGAAAGATGTTGATTTCTTACAATTTGGTATTCCGGAAGCAATGTGGCATTTACGTATCGACGGGTTTAAAGCAGTTGTAACGATGGACTCTCATGGTAATAGCTTACATGCAGATGTTGATAAAACATCACTTGAAAAATTAGCTAGCTTTAAAGAGCCAGTATTTAAGTAAATAAAAAATGCATCTCGAATGATTCGAGATGCATTTTTTTGGTATATATAGAAAAACATGTTCAGCATGAAAGAATGTGTAGCAACAGAAACTACAAGTACGATTATATATGGAAAGGAGACTATTTATGAAATATAAATGGTTATATATCGGTCTCATTTTTTCAATTATGATGGCACTTGTTCCAGTTTCAGCACTGGCTTATACAAATACTCCACATAACTGGGGAATCCCGCGTCCTAAAAATGAAACAGTACCAGATGCAGGAAAGTTATATACAGATTTACTACAAAAAAATGGCGGGTTTTATTTAGGAGATACGAAGAAAAAAGATATTTATTTAACATTTGATAATGGATATGAGAATGGATACACAGGGAAAATATTAGATGTATTAAAAGAGAAAAAAGTACCAGCAACTTTCTTTGTAACGGGGCATTACATTAAAACACAAAAAGATTTATTGTTAAGAATGAAGGATGAAGGACATATTATTGGAAACCATTCTTGGAGTCATCCTGATTTTACAGCGGTAAATGATGAGAAACTTCGTGAAGAATTAACAAGTGTAACGGAAGAAATTAAAAAAGTAACTGGGCAAAAAGAAGTGAAATATGTACGTCCTCCGCGCGGTGTATTTAGTGAAAGAACGTTAGCTCTTACGAAAGAAATGGGCTATTATAATGTATTTTGGTCACTTGCATTTTTGGATTGGAAAGTGGATCAGCAAAGAGGATGGCAATATGCGCATAATAATGTTATGACGATGATTCATCCAGGATCTATTTTATTACTTCATGCAATATCAAAAGATAATGCAGAAGCACTTGCGAAAATCATTGATGATTTGCGCGAGAAAGGGTATCATTTTAAAAGTCTAGATGACTTAGTAAAAGGCAATCAACCGTAAGCATGTATGCTTACGGTTTTCTCATGCTATAATGATGTGTAAAAAGGATGGGGAAACGTATGTGGAGCGAACATGTTACGTTAGAGTATCCGTATCATTTTGAAGAAGTATTAAAACGTTTATCTTTTGATCCTCTTAACGTCATTCAATTAGATGAGAAAGTTATTTATATCCCGCTTTGTATAGACGAGGAACAGGTTGTTGTTCGCTTACAAGGGATTGGTACTGTTCAAAATCCACAGTTTTGGATTTCTAGTCAGACAGGAGATCCAGAGAAAGTCATGAAACGAATGAGGGCCATTTTTCATTGGAATGAACCGTTTCAAGATATACAAAATCATTTTTTAAACACATCATTACGTCCACTATTTGAAACATATGCTTATACTCCAATTATTTTAGAATTTGATTATTTTGCTTGTCTGCTTCGCTGTATCATTCACCAACAAATAAATTTGAAATTTGCTACTGTGTTAACAGAACAATTTGTGAAACGGTATGGAACAGAGAAGAACGGTGTATTCTTTTTCCCCACTCCGGAAATAGTAGCAAATATTTCAATAGAAGAATTGAGAGAGCAGAAGTTTAGTCAGCGAAAGGCTGAATATATAGTAGGATTAGGTCGAAGTATTGTCAGTGGTACATTAAATTTAGCGAGTATAGAAAATGGGACGGAAGAAGACATTTCAGCACAATTGTTGCCAATTAGGGGAATTGGTGCATGGACAGTGCAAAACTTTTTAATGTTTGGGCTTGGACGGAAAAATATGTTCCCGAAAGCGGACATTGGGATTCAGCGTGCAGTGCAAGGTATATTTCAATTAGATGATAAACCTGATGATGCATTTTTAGAAAAAGTGAAACAAGAGTGTGAACCATACTGCAGTTATGCAGCGTTATATTTATGGAAAAGTATAGAGTAGAGGTGTAATAATGATACAAAAGCAACATGAGAGTAAGTTGGAAGTTGGTCAAACGTTTCCTGTGACAATTAAACGTCTTGGGATTAACGGAGAAGGCGTTGGTTATTTTAAGAGACAAGTTGTTTTTATTCCAGGGGCATTACCAGGAGAAGAAGTTGTTGCAGAAACAACGAAAATTCAGCGTGGCTTCGCTGAAGCGAAAGTGAAAAAAGTTCGTAAAGCTTCACCGCATCGTGTGAAAGCACCGTGTCCAGTATATGAGGAGTGTGGCGGTTGTCAGCTGCAACATTTAGATTATAAAGAACAATTGAATCAAAAGCGTGATATCGTTGTACAAGCATTTGAGAAGTACATGAAAAATAGTATGGAAGAGAAAATTCGCCCAACGCTTGGCATGGAAAATCCATGGCATTATCGTAATAAGAGTCAATTACAAGTGGGGCGTAAAGACGAAAAGGTTATTACAGGGCTGTATAAACAAAACTCACATCAGTTAATTGATATCGCTCACTGTATGATTCAACATAAAGCAACGAATGAAGCGACAAAAGTTGTAAGACGTATTTTAGAAAAATTAAATGTTTCTATTTACAATGAGAAAAAGCAAAAAGGTTTAGTACGCACAATTGTAACACGTACTGCAGTTCAAACAGGGGAAGTACAAGTTACACTTATTACAACAAAAGAAGAATTACCAAATAAAGAACAATTTATTGCAGAAGTACAAAAACAGATGCCAGCGGTTAAATCAATTATGCAAAATGTAAACTGGCGTAAAACATCTGTTATTTTTGGCGACAAAACATTTAAATTAGCTGGAAAAGAAGTCATTCAAGAAACACTTGGCGATTTATCATTTGAATTATCAGCACGTGCATTCTTCCAGTTGAATCCAGAGCAAACAGTTGTTTTGTATAATGAAGCGAAAAAAGCAGCTGCGTTAACAGGAAACGAGAAGATTGTGGATGCGTACTGTGGTGTCGGTACAATCGGTCTTTGGCTTGCAAATGATGCAGCGGAAGTACGTGGTATGGATGTAATTCCAGAAGCAATTGCAGATGCAAGAAAAAATGCAAAGCGTCACGGATTTACAAATACGAAATATGAAGCAGGTAAAGCTGAACAATGGTTACCGAAATGGGTAAAAGAAGGATGGCGTCCAGATGTAATTGTTGTCGACCCACCACGTACAGGTTGCGATGATAAATTACTGGAAACAATTTTAAAAGTGAAGCCGAAACAAGTTGTGTACGTGTCTTGTAATCCTTCTTCATTAGCACGTGATGTACAAGCATTAATGAAGAGCTATGAAGTGGAGTATGTGCAACCAGTTGATATGTTCCCGCATACAGCTCACGTAGAAAATGTAGTGAAGCTTGTTAGAAAGTAAAGTTTATTAATATTCCCTCATGGTATGAGGGAATATTTTCTATGAAGGAGAATATTATGCATAATTATAAATTAACGATTCAGTACGACGGCGCACGTTTTAAAGGATGGCAACGTCTTGGTAATAACGATAATACAATTCAAGGAAAAATCGAAAGTGTCATATCTGAAATGGTCGGAAAAGAAATTGAAATTATCGGTTGTAGTAGAACAGACGCTGGTGTACATGCTTTGAATCAAGTTGCTAACTTTCAAAGTGATGAGAAGTTAGTGGAACATAAAGTGAAAAAATATTTAAATCAATATTTACCTAACGATATTAGCATTACGAATGTGGAAGAAGTACATGATCGTTTCCATGCTCGTTACAATTCTAAAGCAAAAACATATCTGTATAAAATTTGGAATGAAGAGCATACAAATCCATTTATGCGTAAATACAGCATGCATGTGAATAAAAAATTAAATGTGAAAAGCATGAAAGCAGCTGCAAAACATTTAGTTGGTTCACATGACTTTACTGCTTTTTCAAATGCGAAATCAAAGAAAAAATCTATGGTTCGAGAAGTATATACACTTGATGTGATGGAAGAGGCAGGGTTTGTACAAATTAGAGTAAGTGGTAACGGCTTCCTTCATAATATGGTAAGAAAAATTGTCGGGGCATTAATTGAAGTTGGATTAGGACAATTAGATGCTGAAGCAATTCCAAACATTTTAGAGGAAAAGCAGCGCAATCAAATTAATTGTCTTGCTGAGGCAAGTGGGTTGTATTTAGAGAATGTTGAGTTTTAATGGCAAATAAAAAAATCGGGCTAAGTAGCTCGATTTTTTTAGTATTAAGAAGATTTTTCGTTTTTTATACGTATCTTCAAATTCCAAAAAGCAGCAAGCATAATAGCTGCAAAGGAGCCAAAAATTGTTCCTAATAGCTTTGCATAAGGAGAGCTGCTTACATCGGCATTAATGAATAACATCATACAGAGCATGGCAGGGAAAAAGTATAAGTATTGTAATAACTTTAATTTTTTATCATTACTCATATATATAGCCCCTTTCTAGCATGTTATATGTTTATTATAACATATTTTACCAAGTAATTTTTACACTTGGAGACATGTTTATTTCATATGTGTAAATGCAGTTTTTTAATTCGATATTGTAAGTTTTGCCTACTTAATCCTAAAAATTTTGCAGCTTGTGAGATGTTGCCATGATTCTCTTTAAGAATTTGGTTAATGTAGTTCTTTTCCATTTTTTCTATTGTGTGTTTTAAAGTTTTAGGTGCATCAGTATTGTGAGTAGTTAGTGCATGTTGCATATTGAATTCTGTTTTTATTCGTTCGCGAAAGCGAGTAGGAAGATGAAACGCTGTAATGATGGTTTCATCTTCTATCAAGTTCATGGAACCTTCAATTATATGTTCCAACTCCCGTACGTTTCCAGGCCAATCGTAGGCATAGAAAAATTCTCTTACATTTACATCTACATCGGTTACGTTGAGCCCGAATTGAGTATTATATTTTTCAATAAAGTGCTGAACAAGAGCTGGAATATCTTCTTTTCTTTCACGTAAAGGCGGAAGACATAAAGTAACGACGCTTAATCGGTAATATAAGTCTTCTCTTAATCGATTATGTGCGATGGCTTCAAAGGGATCTTCATTGATAGTTGCTATAATGCGAACATCAATTTCTTTTTCGTGTGTACCTCCGATTCTTCGTATTGTTTTTTCTTGTATAGCCCGCAGCAACTTAGCTTGAAGTATTGGGCTTAATGAATTGATTTCATCTAATAACAAAGTTCCTCCGTTTGCTTCTTCGAATAAGCCTGATTTATCTATTGCTCCTGTAAAGGCACCTCGATTTGTGCCAAATAGTAGGCTTTCCATTAAGGTATCAGGTATAGCGGCACAGTTTTGTGAAATAAAGGGTTTTGTTGAACGCTGACTTTCATTATGGATGCTTTGTGCAAATAGTTCTTTACCAGTGCCTGTTTCTCCTACTAGAAGTATGGAGGAAGATGTACGAATTACTCTTTTTCCTTCTGTAATGATTGATTGAATGGCTTCAGAATCACCAATTATGTGATCAAAGGTAAATTTAGTACTTTGTTTTCGAGAAGGACCTATTTTTATCGTTTGCTTTAAGTTACTAATTTCTTTTGATATTTCAATAGCGCCTTTAATTTTTCCATGTTCTATTATAGGGAAAGTATCGTTAATCGTTGTAATTTCTTGTCCTTTATTGTTAAAATACGTTTGTTTTATATTTTTCTTTGTTTTTCCAAATTTTAATGCCTCTATAAGAGTACTATTTTTATTTTCCTCAAATGCGAATACTTCTAAAGGACTTTTATATAGCACATCTGAGCGCTCCATTGATTCAATTTCCATCATTTTGCGGTTATAGATAATCGTCTTACTTTCCTCATTAATAATATGAATTCCGATGTCGAGTTCATTGAGTAAAGTTTCATATAGCATATTCATTTCAATGATCTGTTTTAAATTAATTTCTTCTGTACGCATAGATTATCTTCTCCTCATTCCACCCTATGAAGACTGACTTTTTATAATTTTATTAAAATTCTTATAAAATCGCAAAAATTTTTTGCTATTTTCCTTTTAAAATCTCTGAAATGATAGAAAAATTTTGCGGTTATGAAGTTTTTTTTTTGAGAAACCTTCATTTTAAATAGGAATTGGAGATTGGTACGCATTTTGCATAAATAATAATTGATATATCTAAAGGAGGGATATGCAACGTTTCAGTACCAACTAATAAGAAGGAGGAGTGTATAAAGTGAAGACGGTTATAGAATGCGTGTATAGTCCTTGTTACGGGAAAGTAGAGAAGTTATTTGTTACGGAAAGTTCTTACGTATACGAGTGGGAGAAATTAGCATTAATTGAAACAATAGATAAACAGAAAGTAGAAATTAAGATAGGGATCAGTGGTTATATTGAATCATTAGAAGTAGTAGAAGGACAAGCTATTGCTGATCAAAAGTTATTAATAACAGTAAGGGATGACCTTTTAGTAACAGGCAGTGATTAATGTAAGTGACGTGTATTTTTGCTCTTTTAAATCATTATTTTTACGGTGAATAATTTTAAAAACGCTTACATTAAATGGGTTTACAAAGTGAAAAGGGGGGATTTATATGATGAATCAAAATCAAGGATTAAAAAGAGAATTGAAAAGCAGGCACATATTTATGATTGCACTTGGAGGCGTTATTGGTACCGGTCTTTTTTTAGGATCTGGGTATACAATTCATGAAGCTGGGCCTGGAGGAGCGATTGTAGCATATCTTGTTGGAGGATTTGTTATGTATTTAACGATGCTCTGTCTTGGAGAGTTAGCTGTTGCAATGCCTGACGCAGGATCTTATCAAACGTATGCTACGAAGCATATTTCCCCTGCAGCAGGTTATGTAGTTGGATGGATGTCATGGTTAAACTGGTCAGCTACGATAGGGATTGAACTAATTGCAGTTAGTATTTTAATGAAACGATGGTTTCCTGATGTACCTTCATGGATTTGGTGCGTAGTGTTTGCGGTACTCCTCTTTGCTATTAATGCGTTATCTTCAAGAAGTTTTGCGGAAGTTGAATTTTGGTTTGCAAGTATTAAAGTAATTACGATTATTGCATTTATTATTTTAGGTGGGGCAGCAATGTTTGGTTTTCTAGATATGAAAGGAAATGAACCAGCACCGATGTTCTCTAGTTTTACTGATTATGGTGGATTGTTCCCCAATGGATTATCAGCCATTTTAATTACGATGATTGCAGTTAATTTTTCTTTCCAAGGAACAGAATTAGTTGGTATTGCAGCAGGTGAGAGTGAAAATCCAGAGAAAACAATCCCGAAGGCAATTAACAATACAGTTTGGCGTATACTTGTTTTCTTTGTACTATCTATTTTTATTCTTGCTGGACTATTCCCTTGGCAACAAGCGGGAGTAATTGAAAGTCCATTTGTAGTTGTATTTGATAAAATTGGTATTCCTTATGCAGCAGATATTATAAATTTTGTTATCATTACAGCAGTGCTATCCGTTGCGAATTCAGGGTTATATGCAACTTCTCGTATGCTATGGTCTATGTCTAATCAAGGAATGATTAGTCCGATTTTTGGTAAGTTATCTAAAAACGGTGTTCCTATTTATGCATTGATTGTAAGTACAATTGTAGGCTGCCTTTCATTACTATCAGGTATTTATGCGGAAGATACAGTTTATTTATGGCTACTTTCTATTGCCGGGTTCGGGGCGATATTAGTTTGGGCATCTATTGCTCTATCTAACTTATTAGCTAGAAGGTCATACATAAAGCAGGGCGGGGATGTGAAAGAATTGAAATTTAAAACACCATTGTATCCATTTGTACCACTTCTTGCGTTAGTATTAAATTTAACAGTAATCGTTGGAATGGCCTTTATTCCAGAACAAAGAATGGCATTGTATTGTGGTATTCCATTTATGATTGTTTGTTTACTGTTTTACCGTGCAACAAGAAATAAGGCACGTAAAGTAGAACATATTGAAAAGACAAATACGACGGAAGTAGAGAGCTTATAATATGAATTAATTTGGAGACTGTAAGATTTGTAAACAGTCTCTTTTTTTGTGAAAATAAAGCTGGAAACATACTATGTATGCAAAGGGGAATTAGCGATGAATCCAGAAGTTTCGCAGTTGTTAAAACAAATAGATTCAAGGAAAGAGGAATTGTTAGAACTTACAAAAACATTAATTCGTTTTGAAACACCAGCACCACCAGCGAGAAATACAAATGAAGCGCAAGAATTTGTTGCAGATTTTTTAAGAAAACGAAATTTTAGTATTGATAAATGGGATGTATATCCGAATGATCCGAACGTTGTCGGAGTTAAAAAAGGAATAAAAAGTGACTCATATAAAAGTCTTATTATTAATGGTCATATGGATGTAGCTGAAGTGTCAGCAGATGAGGCGTGGGAAACGAATCCATTTGATCCATTTATAAAAGATGGCTGGTTAGTTGGACGTGGCGCAGCAGATATGAAAGGTGGGCTGGCTGGAGCGCTATTTGCCATTCAACTTTTACAAGAAGCTGGTATTGAATTACCTGGAGATTTAATCTTTCAATCCGTAATTGGAGAAGAAGTTGGAGAGGCAGGTACACTTCAATGCTGCAGGCGAGGTTACGATGCTGATTTTGCAGTAGTAGTGGATACGAGCGATTTACATATGCAAGGACAAGGCAGTGTCATTACTGGATGGATTACAGTGAAAAGTCCGCAAACGTTTCATGATGCAACGCGCAGACAAATGATCCATGCTGGAGGATGTTTATTTGGAGCGAGTGCGATTGAAAAAATGATGAAAATTGTGCAAAGCTTACAAGAATTAGAGCGCCACTGGGCAGTTATGAAAACATATGAAGGCTATCCATCTGGAACAACAACAATTAATCCAGCTGTTATTGAGGGTGGAAGACATGCAGCTTTTATTGCGGATGAGTGCCGGTTATGGATAACAGTGCACTTTTATCCGAATGAAACACATGAACAAATAATAAAAGAAATTGAAGAGTATATCGGTAAAGTAGCAGCTGCCGATCCATGGCTAAGTGAAAATCCACCACAATTTAAGTGGGGCGGAGAATCAATGATTGTGGATCGTGGCGAAATTTTCCCTTCTTTAGAAATAGATAGTGAACATACAGCTGTAAAAACGCTTAGCTCAGTACATGAATCAATTCTTTCTAAAAACGCAATTTTAGATATGTCTGCAACGGTAACGGATGGTGGTTGGTTTAGTGAATTTCATATTCCGGCTGTTATTTACGGACCAGGCACATTAGAGGAAGCTCATTCAATAAATGAGAAAGTAGAAGTAGAGCAGTTAATTGAATTTACAAAAGTAATAACAGCATTTATATATGAATGGTGTCATATGAAAAAATAGATTAGTATGTTGAAGTCGTACAGGTATGTATACTTGTACGATTTTTTAGTGAACTATTTCAGTGTTGAATATAAACAACTGAAATAGTTCTTTATTTTTCTATGTCTTTCGTTTCATTTCAATTAATTTCTCTCTCGCTAATTCAACGGCAATCGCATCATCTAAATAGCCAATTGGAAAGAGATAGTCGGGAATAATATCTGTCGATAATATGAAATAAAGTAATGCGCTCCCAAGAACTGCACGTTCTTCTTTTGAAATGGTTTCATTACAAAATTGTTGATACATATCTGTTAATTGTTCAATAAAAGGACCAGCACTATCAATTTGCTCTAATTTGCTTGCAAAACTGTCATGAATACGTTTTTCGCCTTCTGTTGTCTGGGCATAGCGTTCGTAATTTTCGAGTTCTTGTTTTACGCGAGTTGTAGTGTAATCGAAATCGAATAAGTTAGAGGATTGCAGAGTTTGCTGAATGGTATCAAGAGATGTGTACATATCCGTCTTTTCTTTATTAATGTGAGGAGAATCAGGATACATTTCATCAAATAACAATTGGGGTGGAACTTGCAGACATTCTGCGAATTTTTGTAGGTGTTTTTGTTTTGGCGGTTGTTTACCATTCATAATTCTTGAGATTGTTGCGGGATCAATATTTGTAAGCATTCCGAGTTGGCGCATAGATAAGGCACGTTCTTTTAAAAGTTTTTTTATTAATCTACTAAGCCGCTCATTTGGATTTTCTTTAGGCATAGCGAAGGCACTCCTTTTTATTGTTGAAAAAATGTTGAGCATTTATTACATGTATATGAAACAGACAGGCACAGTTGCTCAACATTTTCATAAGATGCATGGAAAAGTGAGGAAAAGGGGTGGCTATTTATGAGTACGGCAGGTCTATTTTCAATTTTTTTAATCGGGATTGCTTCTAATTTAGATAATGC
The DNA here is from genome assembly GCF_051916885.1 of Bacillus cereus group sp. MYBK14-1. Classification (NCBI taxonomy): domain Bacteria; kingdom Bacillati; phylum Bacillota; class Bacilli; order Caryophanales; family Bacillaceae; genus Bacillus; species Bacillus cereus group sp. MYBK14-1. The sequence continues at coordinate 172,282 of NZ_JBQAHM010000009.1, forward strand.
AGGTGTTGGGATTGCATATGGCATTCGTAAAATTAGAATTTCGTGGTTCAACAATTTTATCATCGCATTTTTTGGGTTTTTATTTACTTTATTAGCTGGATTTTTTGGGAACTGGATTGCGTTATTTATTTCAGAGTTTACAGCAAACCTGATTGGAGCAATCGTTTTAGGGATAATCGGGGTGTTTATTTTGTGCCAGCCTTTCTTGGGGCAAAGAAATACCGTAGGCTCTAAAGATGGTAATGTACTTATAGGAATTTTACGTGATCCAGAAAAAGCAGATTTTGATGGTTCTAAAACAATTAGTTTTTCAGAAGCAATTGTATTAGGGATTGCGTTGTCTATTAATAATATTGCAGGTGGATTTGATGCTGGAGTAACAAACCTGAACCTTTGGCTTACAGCAACTATTTCAGGGGTGTTTAGTTTTATTTGTATTAGTAGTTTTGCGTATGTAGGGAAACGATTTTTAGCAGAATACCTAGGGAAATGGGCGACAGTTATCGCAGGAGTGTTATTAATTCTTATTGGGATTGATCAGTTGTTGTAAGGAGAGTAGAAAACAAGGTTCGAGTATTTCCTTGGAAATACAGCAAGAGATTGCATATATCGACGTACTTTTCTCCATACTAATACGGATTTCTTTTAAGAAAGGGGGATTTGTATGGGACGCGGGAAAGCATTTGATCATAAGAAAAAAGGGCATGATCATCAACCACCTAAAGGTGCGTTCATTCATAAAGATGTAAATGAACATACTTTGGAAGAGGAAGAGCTACCAGTAAATATTGAGGCGTATAAAAATAGTTTAAAAAAACATTAAAAGCACCTACATAGGTGCTTTTTTACCGTATATCTTCAATTAATTGTTCGGATTCTTCATGCATACTGTACTCACTTAATACTTGAATGCAAAGCCACTTTAATTCCTCAATCGTATGCTCAAGTTCTTCAGGAAGCACATGATAAATGTCTTCAAGTCCCATCCCGAAATGAATAAGTTCAAGTACTTGATCATCGATGTTCCGATCCATTAATAATTCAAGTACTTCTAAATTGAATATGTATCGGTGAGCTTCGTCGAGTGAAACAACTTTTAACTTCAAGCTTTCTACAATACTCAATATAAAAAGAAGGATTGTTTTTTCAAGAACAGGTTGTTTTCCCATTTGAAATATTAGTTTCATCTTTCACACCTCCACATATAGCGCTAGGTTGTACTATATTATTCAGGAGGGGGGAACAAATATGCATGATATAGAGAAACTTTCAGCACTGTTTTTGTAAGAGTATTGATAACTGACAAAAGGGAGGTTTTGGCGAAATAAAAAATCCTGCTAGTATAGCAGGATAACTCGCGATTAAAAAATACTCCAACCTTCTTGAGCAGAAAGAAGTTCAAGAATTTTAAAACCAGCAATACTATTTCCGTTTGCATCTAAAGCTGGTCCGAAAATACCGATTCCCATGTCTCCTTTTACGCAGCCAAAAATACCACCGGCTACACCACTTTTTGCAGGAATACCAACACGAATTGCAAATTCACCAGATTCGTTATACATACCACATGTGACCATAAATGTTTTGCAAATTTTTGTAATATGTTTAGGGATGATTTGTTTCTTTTTATATGGATCATATCCATCCATTGCAAAAATTAAGCCGATACGTGCTAAATCGATGCAGTTTACTTCAACTGCGCATTGACGAGTATATAAATCCATAAGTTCTTCAATATCACAATCGATAATTCCGTTTTGTTTCATATAATAACAAAGTGAACGGTTTAGGTAAGCTGTCTCTAGTTCTGAATCGGCAACTTTAGAGGAATAATTAATAGTAGGATTATCTGTTATTTCACGTACAAAATGAAGAATACGTTCCATTTTTTCCTCGTTATCTTTTCCTGCTAACATGCTTGTAATAGCTAATGCTCCTGCATTTATCATTGGATTAAGGGGTTTGGACGGACTTGTCGTTTCTAACTTAATAATAGAATTAAATGGGTCACCCGTTGGTTCCATTCCAACTTTAGAAAATACATATTCTTCACCACGGTCTAAAAGGGCAAGGGCAAGTGTAATTACTTTGGAAATACTTTGAAGAGTAAATAGTGTTTGTGAGTTGCCTGCATGGATATATTCTGTTTCTTTATGGAAAATGGCAATCCCTAAATCGTCTGGATTTGCATTTCCTAGTTCGGGGATATAAGTAGCAAGTTTTCCTTTTTTTGTATATGGTTTTACTTGTTCTAACAACTGTTGTAAGTTGTTTGTTTCAATGCACTGCATAGTACCAACGCTCCTATTTTGAATTAACTAAGTTTACTTTTCCCGATATGCTCGGAAATAAATAATAACATGAAAAAGTGGAATGATAAAACGAAAGTTCAATGTGCTATAATAGGTCTTTCGTTTCGAGTATTCTGTATTTTAAAAAGGAGAATTTTCCTTTTATATAACAGTTTGGAAATAGGAGATTTATCCATAAAAAGTTCGGAAATAAAAACTACACATCTATACAACTATATGTTATTATGGTTATGTAATAGAAAGCGTTTTCTAAAGCGTACTTATAATGATAACGATTTCATAAATTAAATTAGGGGGAATTAAAATGTTGCAGTTTTTACAACGTATTGGTAAAGCTTTAATGCTTCCGATCGCAGTACTACCAGCAGCAGGATTATTGCTTCGTTTAGGGCAACCAGATGTATTTGATATTCCTGTTATGGCACAGGCCGGCGCAGCAGTTTTTGATAACTTAGCACTTATTTTTGCAATTGGTATTGCAATCGGTCTTTCAGTGGATGGTAGTGGTGCAGCAGGTCTTGCAGGTGCAATTGGTTATCTTGTTATGAAAAATAGTATTGATGCACTTAGCAAAGGGTATTCAACTGCTGAATTACAAGGTAAATTAGGTAAAGTCCAAGATTTAATAGGTAATAGCGCAAATGTAGATCCATCTAAGCTTGCGGATACAATGACACAAGTATCTAAGGCTGCTGAATTATCGACTAAAGTAGATATGAAAGTTTTAGGTGGTATTATTGTTGGTGTTATAGCAGGACTTCTTTATAATAAATTCCATAAGATTAAACTTCCAGAATGGTTAGGTTTCTTTGCTGGAAAACGTTTCGTTCCAATTGTTACATCAGTTGTGATGCTGATATTAGGAATTCTATTTGCACAAATTTGGCCAACAATTCAAAATGGTATTGATGCATTAGCTCATGGAATTGTTAATTTAGGTGCAATTGGTTCAGGATTATTTGGTTTATTAAACCGTTTATTAATCCCAATTGGTTTACACCACGTAATGAACACATACTTCTGGTTTGTATTTGGGGACTTTACAAATGCAGCAGGTAATGTTGTTAATGGTGATATTGCTCGTTTCCTTGCAGGTGACAAAACAGCAGGTATGTTTATGACTGGTTTCTTCCCAGTTATGATGTTCGGTTTACCAGCAGCATGTTTCGCAATGATTGCAGCTGCTAAACCAGAAAAGCGTAAAGCAGTTACTGGTATGTTAGCTGGTCTAGCATTAACTTCATTCTTAACTGGTATTACAGAGCCTATTGAATTCTCATTCATGTTCTTATCACCAGTATTATATGGTATTCATGCTGTACTAACAGGTCTTTCTTTATTCATTACAACATCACTTGGCATTCATGATGGTTTCTCATTTAGTGCCGGTGCAATCGATTATGCTTTAAACTTCGGTATTGCAACAAAACCAGTCTTACTAGCAGGTATCGGTTTAATTTACGCAGCAATTTATTTCATAGTATTCTACTTCTTAATTAAGAAGTTCGATTTAAAAACTCCTGGTCGTGAAGATGACGATGAGTTAGTTGAAGATGGTGATGCACCAGTTGCAGGTTCAATTGGTGAAACTTACGTAGCAGCTTTAGGCGGAAAAGAAAACTTAACAGTTATTGATAACTGTGCAACACGTCTACGCTTACAAGTAAAAGATGCTGGTCAAGTAAATGAAGCAGCATTAAAACGTGCTGGTGCAAAAGGTGTTATGAAATTAAGTAATACTAGTGTACAAGTTATCGTAGGTACAAATGTTGAATCTGTTGCCGATGATATGAAAAAACACGTATAAATAATGAGATAAGAGGATGTCCCAAAAGATTGATAACATCAATTTTTTAGAGGATATCCTCTTTTTTTTGTTAATAATTTAACGGGAATCTTACTTTTGTAAATTTTCTTTTTCTTTTTTGTACATATAGGTTGGTAATATGTGCAGTGCGTGATAAAGTAGGGATGATATAGAATGGATTATCCATAATCTACTAAAACGAATCTTTAGTAGAGGAATTAAATTATTGGTGAGTAAGGGGAAAAAAGCAATTATGGATCAGGAAAAAAATAATGCGAATGGGAAAGCACATCGGCCGATTGTATACATAAAAAGAACAATCATTCTCGTCTTACTATTATCACTTGTATATTTCATGTATACAAAAATTGTTGCGCATAATAAGAAAGAAGAAACTTTAAAAGCGGCAGCAGAAATGAAGAAACAAGAAGAGTTAAAAAAGAAAGAAGAAAAAAAGAAACAAGAAGTACAGAAGCAAAAACAAAAAGAGCAGGAAGAACAAATGAAGCAAGCGCAAGCAGCGGAGAAACCTGCTGAAGGACCACCTCAAGAAATTAATGAAAACGCTCAATTGGACCAGTATTTACAAAACGCAGGATTTAGCGGGACAGCTGTTATTGTGAAGAACGGAAAAGTTCTTCTGAATAAAGGGTACGGTATGGCAAATAAAGAGCAGCAAGTACCGAATAATTCAGAGACGACTTTTTATATTGGTTCTATTTCAAAGGCGTTTGTAGCAACTGCTATTATGCAATTGAAAGATCAAAATAAATTACAAGTAGAAGATACTGTTGCGAAGTATATTCCAGATTTTCCACAAGGTAATAATATTCAGCTAAAACATCTATTAACACATACATCAGGGATTCCCGAATATGAGCAGGGAAAAGAAGATATTTCTCATGAAGAACTGATAAAGCGGATAGGAAATCAAAAGCGTATTGGTGGTCCGGGAGAGAAGTGGAAGTATTCTGATTCGAACTACTCTATACTTGCTTATATTGCAGAGAAGGTAAGTGGGCAGTCACTCGAAGAATATATTAAACAACATATTTTTGCTACTGCGGGTATGAAACATTCTGGCTTTGGCACAGCGTTAGAACAAACAAGATTCCCATCAACGGGTTATAAAATAGTAAATAATAATATGACAACACCTAATATTCCAAGCATGTCACAACTTTATGGTTGTGGTGATATATATACGAGTGCACATGATTTATATTTATTTAATGAGGCGTTATACTCTGGAAAATTAATTTCAAAAGAGAGTTACGATCAAATGTTTACGGGTGGAAAAAAGGATTACGGGTTTGGATGGTACGTAGACCCAGGAAGCTATTCGAATCATGGTGTAATGCCAGGTTGGAATTGCTTAAACGGATTTAGTAAAAATGGCAGTGTATATGTTGTTTTATTATCTAACATTCAAAATAATATTAAATCATTTGGTAAAGTGAATAATGACATTTATTCGATATTGCGGAATATTGAAGTGTAAGAAACTATCCTTTTGGATAGTTTTTTTTATGCTCTGAAACAAATATTTCTTTTAGAAAATGTATGTCTTACCTATCACAAAAATATCCATTTTGTATACATTAAGATGTATGGATGTAAAATTTTATAATCTAAAAATAATAGGAGGAGAAGTGTATGTGTCTGTTCAGAAAATATTGGCATAAATTATCAAGATTGTTTAATAGACAATTAGATTATTTTTTAGATAATAAGTTATTGCCTGCTGTGGAAAGACTTTTATTTTCACAAAACTTCGCGAGATTTATTCAAAGAAACTCTAAGCAAGCTACGGAAGAAGTTATTGAATCAAGTAGATTTCAATCTATTATTTGTAACATTTTAAAAGAATGCAATACATCACCTTTTAAAGAAATTGCAAAGCAGTATTTAGGTAAAAGCGTAGAGATTACGGTGACAGTTGGACAATTAACAGGTGTTATTGTAGCAGTTGGTGATGACTTTTTAACATTGCAAGAAGGAATAGGAACTGAAGTTTTATTACCATTTACAAGTATTATATCAATTAAAGAAGCTTAAGAAAGGAGAGTTATATATGTTATTTACTGATGAATTACGTAACCATGTTGGCGAACTAGTGCAAGTTGTGACAGCTGTAGAAATCATTGCAGGCGTTCTTTTATCTGTGACGGATGGGGCAGTAATTGTTCGTACTTCTCCTTCTTATGGACCACCAGAAGATGTAGTTGTGCGTATTCCTATTATTGCTTATGTTCGCTTGGAAGGGTAAGAGTGATACAAGTATGAGAGTGTCAGTTGTTATTCCAGTGCATAATGAAGCAAGTACTTTATCAAAAGTTTTAGTAGAGGTAAGAAAACTCGAACCATATGAAGTTATCATAGTAGATAATGGATCTACAGATGGGACGAAGGAAATAGCATTACAGCATAATTGCCGTGTGATTTATTATAGAGATTCTCTTGGTAATGATGTGGGACGGGCAATTGGTGCTAGAGAAGCAAAAGGTGAGATTGTTTTGTTTTTAGATGGTGATATCGTCATGAAAAGTGAAGAATTATACAATTTTATTAAAGGAATACGACAAGGGCATGAGATTGTTTTAAATAATTTAACATGGTCCGTTTACTTGAAGATGAGACCGCATTATACGACGGTTGGAAAATATATGTTAAATCGTTATTTGAACAAGAAAGAGTTTGTTGTAGGATCTTTAATTGCAATACCACATGCGATAAGTCGTAAAGTGATTGAAAAACTGGGGTGGTGGAATTTAGCAGATCCAGCATTATTTCAAGCGATGGCGATGTCTAGAGGAGTAGATATTTCTGATATGGCTTCAGTTGATGTCATCTACACAAATAAAGTTCGACCTGTGCATACTGGTACATCACCTGGCTCTCCTTATCCGAAAGCGACTAGTCGTATTATGGGTGATCATTTGCGAGCTTTACAATACGTAATCGAAACATATGGTAAACGCGGTGGTTTTTCAGAGAACAATAGAGATAGAGAGTTTGTAGGAAAGTATAAACCAGTTTTATTACAAAAGAATAAAGCGAAATATAGTGCCATTATCCCAGTATCAGAAGAGAAAATAACCATAAGGTCTGTTATAAAAGAAGTGAAAGAAGCAGGTGTAGATGAAATTATAGTTGTCGCGAATGGAGCAGATGTTGAGACTGTTAAACAGGCAAAGCTAGAGAATGTTATTGTTGTTGAATTTACGAAGGCGCTTGGACATAATGTAGCACGAGCAATAGGTGCCATGCATGCTACGGCAGATATTTGTTTATTCGTTGATAGTGATCTTGTTATTCCAGCAAAAAAACTCACTCTATTTTTACATGCTGTTGAAGATGGAAATGACGTGGTGTTAAATGATTTACAATGCTTATTAGATATGTTTCATCCAGCAGATCCAATTAGTATGGGAAAATACTTTGTGAATTTGATAGCGAAACGACCAGATTTATGGAATAACTCACTAACTGCTGTACCACATGCCATTCATAAGAAGGTAATAGAGAAAATAGGATATGATTCCCTTATCATTCCGCCATTAGCACAAGTGAAAGCTATTTTAGAAGGATTCTCTATTACAACAGTAGAGTTAGTAGATGTTATAAAAACAAATCGCGTACGTCCAGAGCAACACGAATTTGTAAATGGGCGTATTTCAGCATTTGATCGTATTTTCGGTGATCAACTTGAAGCGGTTGCGTATTTATTACAATGTACGGACGAACGTGGTGGTTTTACAGATGGAGATAGAGATAGAGATGTAATTCAACAATTGAGAAGGGAAGAAGAGAATACAAATGAATAGTAGTAAAGTAGCTATTATTGGGCTAGGGTATGTTGGCCTTCCTTTAGCGGTACATTTTGCAGAAAGAGGGCATACAGTACTTGGATTAGATAAAGATATTAGAAAAATAGACTCAATTATAAAAGGAGAAAGTTATATTCCGGATGTTTCTTCTAAAGAGTTACAAAGTTTATTGACGAAAAAAAAATTAACAGTAAATACACCGGATCAAGGCATTGCTGATTTTCAAAATAGTGATTATGTTATTGTCACTGTCCCGACTCCAATTAATGAACAAAGAGAACCAGACTTAAGTGCCCTCATTTCAGCTTCGCATTATATACAACAAAACCTTCAAAAAGGACAAACCTTCATTTTTGAAAGCTCCACATATCCAGGCACACTTGAAGAAGTCATCCTACCTATTATTTCTCAAAATGGTAAAAAGGTAGGGGAAGATTTCTATATCGGATATTCCCCTGAGAGAATTGATCCAGCAAATAGTCAATATTCAGTTCAAGCTATTCCAAAAGTTATTAGTGGACAAACAGAAAAGTGTAAACAAAAGGTACAGGATTTATATAGTACCATTTTTGACGAAGTTGTACCTGTTAGCTCTCCGAAAGTAGCAGAGATGTGCAAGCTATTTGAAAATATTCAGCGCTTAGTTAACATTTCTTTAGTAAATGAACTAAACACACTATGTGAAAGTTTAGGCATTGATTTTTATGAGGCCATTGAAGCGGCATCTACAAAACCATTTGGGTTTACTCCGTATTGGCCAGGGCCAGGGATAGGGGGACACTGTATTCCCGTAGACCCTTTATATTTTCAATGGAGAATAAAAAAGAATGGGGCAATTAGTCAATTAATTGAGGCTGCACATATAATTAATGAAGAAATGCCAGAGAAAATGGTCCGGAAAGTAAAAAGTGTGGTGCAATTACCTGCAACGGTGTTAATTGTAGGGATTGCGTATAAAAAAGATGTAAATGATTTGAGAGAATCACCAGCGTTACCGATTATTCAATTATTAAGAAATCAAGGATACGAGATAGAATATCATGATCCTTATATTTCTTCCGCAGAAATTGGAGATAAGGTGTACCAATCTGTTTCTTTAGATGAAGAAAAAGTTAAAAAAGCGGATTGTATTTTAATTTTAACGGATCATTCTAATATTGATTGGAAGCTTTTTAAAGGAATGGATCGAGTAATAGATACACGCGGGATTGTAAAGAAGGTGAGTAAATGAGTAAGAAATGTTTAATTACAGGTGGGGCCGGATTTATCGGGTCGCATTTAGCTGAAGAGTTGATGAGAAGAGGTTATGAGGTCACTGTTGTGGATAACTTTTATAAAGGTAAAAATAAGTACCATAAAGAGTTAATGAAAGAAATCCGTGTTATTCCAATAAGTGTTTTAGATAAAAATTCTATTTATGAATTAGTAGATCAGCATGATGTCGTGTTTCATTTAGCAGCAATTTTAGGTGTGAAAACAACAATGGAAAAAAGTATAGAGCTCATAGAAACGAATTTTGATGGGACAAGAAATGTTTTACAAGCAGCGTTAAAAGGAAAGAAGAAAGTAGTTTTTGCTTCTACTTCAGAAGTATATGGTAAGGCCAAGCCGCCTTTCTCTGAAGAGGGAGATCGATTGTACGGGGCAACTTCTAAAATTCGTTGGAGTTATGCAGTTTGTAAAACGTTGGAAGAGACATTATGTTTAGGGTACGCATTAGAAGGTTTACCAGTAACGATTGTTCGATACTTTAATATTTATGGTCCAAGAGCGAAAGATGGTCCATATGCAGGAGTAATCCCGCGATTTATCCGCGCGGCACTGCAAGGAGAAGACATTCTCGTATATGGAGATGGAAAGCAGACACGTTGTTTTACGTATGTAAGTGATGCGGTAGAGGCAACAATTCGGGCAATGGATGAGAAGGTAAATGGTGAGATTATTAATATAGGTTCTGAGAATGAAAAGAGCATAAAAGAAGTAGCAGAAGTAATTAAAAAATTAACGAATTCTTCTTCGAAGATTGTCCAAGTGCCTTTTGAAGAAGTATATCCTCATGGTTTTGAAGAAATTCCAAATAGAAGACCAGATGTAACAAAATTAAAAGAGCTTGTTCAATTTCAGGCGAAAGTAACGTGGGAAAACGGATTGAAGGAAACAATTAAGTGGTTTCGTGAACAAAACAATGGCTAAGTCATTATCTGTTATTATTCCTGCATGTAATGAGGTCGATACGATTTCAGACGTTATTCAATCGGTAAGACCATTAAATCCAGTAGAAATCATTGTAGTAGCAAACGGTTGTAATGATGGAACAGAAGATGTTGCAGATCGTTTAGGGTGTAAAGTAATCAAGCATACAGAGCTACTAGGGAACGATGTTGGACGTGCAGTCGGCGCAAAACATGCGATAGGTGATGTATTACTATTTATAGATGGTGATTTTGCTATTCCAACTTCAAAATTAAAATTATTCCTTAATCCGATTTTATACGATCAGGCAGATGTAGTTTTAAATAATTTGGATGCATTATTTTTAAAAAGGCAAAAAACCACTTCTATTACAGTATGGCGCCAAATATTAAATGCAATGTTAGAGCGTGAAGAATTAAAAATGAATTCTTTATTAGATGTACCTCATGCGCTGACGAAAGAAGTCGTTCAAAGCATCGGATATGAATGTTTTGTTAATCCTATTGTGGCTCATTTACGCCTAGTTCAAAGTAAATGGAGAATTAGTCGTCATTGTGCTATTGACGTTATTACGCCGAATAAATTTCGTCCATTCCAGCATGCTGCATATGGGACAAATCTTTCCCAATCTGAAAAAAGAATGATAGGTGATCATATAGAAGCAGTAGCAGAACGGATATTAAGCAGTGATGAGCGCGGAGGATATTATGATGGAAATAGGAAAAGGGATAGTGTCTATCATACTTTAAGTTTTGAAGAGTTTTATCAAGGGTGGGGTGTTACATCTGATTTCTATAAAGGAAAGCAACTATCGGTTGTTATTCCCGTACAAGATGAAGAGAAAACAATTGGAAACGTTATAGAAGAGCTTCGCAAAATTGAACCCTTCGAAATTATCGTTGTCGTAAATGGTTCGTCAGATAAAACGAAAAAAATTGCAAAAGACAAAGGGGCAACGACAATTGTATATAAAGAAGCACTCGGAAATGATGTGGGGCGCTCACTTGGAACGTATTTTGCAAAAGGAGAAATTGTGTTATTTATAGATGGCGATTTTGTTATTCCAGCGAGTGAGCTATATCCTTTTGCGAAAGCTATTGCAGATGGAACAGATGTTGCATTAAATGATCTAAATCATTATTTAGATTTAAGAGTACCGCTTCATCTTGTAACTGCATTTAAATATGCATTAAATTTAGCTTGTGATAGAAAAGATCTAGGCGTAGGCTCTCTTATCGCTGTACCGAATGCGTTTAGCCGTAAGTGTTTGAAAGAAATTGGGTATAGATCTTTACTGGCGCCGTGTGTAGCCCAAGTGAAAGCTATTCTTTCAGGATTTGAAGTTGCATGTGTAAGTCGTGTTGAGGTCGATAAGATGAACCGTATTCGTCCCAGTGAACATTTTGCTAAAATAGGTCATCCACCAGCTGTACTTCGAATTATAGGTGATCATATAGAAGGACTAGATCAAATAATTGCATTAACAGACAATCGTGGCAGATTCTATGATGGCAATAGAAAAAGAGATGTTTTATAGAAGTAACAAAAAAAGTGTACAACATGTGTACACTTTTTTGTTCTGTTATAAAAACTATAACAGATTAGGAGATAAGAGTATTACAGCTCTACAATGGGTATTGTTCTTATATTACAAAATAGGACTCGTATATAAGGATACCAAAAAAATACAATTAAGGAAAGGGTTAATTTTAAAGACTTTTAAATGAAGTTAACACTATATATATAGTAGTTTGCTCAACATTTCACAAACATGTCACAACTATTTCGTTCACTTTCGTAAAAAAGTAGTATTCTAAGTGTGTAAGCTGTTATATAAAAAATCTTAGTCCTGTACTAATCAAAAATGGAGGAGATTAGGATGACTCAAGTATTAGAAAATGTTAAAAACGCATGGGAAAACTTTAAAGGTGAAAAATGGAAAGCAGAGATTGATGTTCGCGATTTCATTTTAAATAATGTAAACGTTTTCGAAGGGGACGAATCTTTCTTAGCAGAAGCAACTGAAGCAACGAAACAACTTTGGGATCAAGTAATGGATTTAACAACGAAAGAACGTGAAAACGGTGGCGTTCTTGATATGGATACAAAAATTGTTTCTTCTATTACATCACATGACCCAGGATACTTAAATAAAGATATTGAAAAAGTAGTCGGTTTCCAAACTGATAAACCATTTAAACGTTCTTTACAACCATATGGTGGTATTCGTATGGCAGAACAAGCTTGTGAATCTTATGGATACGAAATGGATAAAGAACTTAGTCGTATTTTTAGAGAGTGGAGAAAAACTCATAACCAAGGTGTATTTGATGCATACACACCAGAAATGAGAAATGCACGTAAATCAGGTGTTATTACTGGTCTTCCAGATGCATACGGACGTGGACGTATTATCGGTGACTATCGCCGAGTAGCGTTATATGGTATTGATCATTTAATTGAAGCGAAAAAAGCTGATTTGAATTTAACTGGTGGTGTAATGAGCGAAGATACAATGCGTTTACGCGAAGAGTTATCTGAGCAAATGCGTGCACTTCAAGAGTTAAAAGAAATGGCTGCTTCTCATGGCTTCGATATTTCTAAGCCAGCAACAAATGCACAAGAAGCATTCCAATGGTTATACTTCGCATACCTTGCAGCGATTAAAGAGCAAAACGGAGCTGCAATGAGTCTTGGACGTACTTCTACATTCTTAGATATTTACATTGAAAGAGATTTAGCAAATGGTACTTTAACAGAAGAAGAAGTACAAGAAATTGTAGATCACTTCATTATGAAATTACGTCTTGTGAAATTCGCAAGAACACCTGATTATAATGAATTATTCTCTGGTGACCCAACTTGGGTAACTGAATCTATCGGTGGTATGGCATTAGATGGTCGTCCATTAGTAACAAAGAACTCATTCCGTTTCTTGCATACATTAGATAATTTAGGACCAGCTCCAGAACCAAACTTAACTGTTCTTTGGTCTAAACAATTACCAGAGAACTTTAAAAACTACTGTGCGAAAATGTCTATTAAAACATCAGCAATTCAATATGAAAATGATGACATTATGCGTCCTGAATACGGCGATGATTACGGTATTGCATGTTGCGTATCTGCAATGAGAATCGGTAAACAAATGCAGTTCTTCGGAGCTCGTGCAAACTTAGCGAAAGCATTATTATATGCGATTAACGGTGGTAAAGATGAAAAGTCAAAAGCACAAGTTGGTCCTGAGTACGCACCAATTACTTCTGAAGTATTAAATTATGAAGAAGTTATGCATAAGTTTGATATGACAATGGAATGGTTAGCGGGTCTATATTTAAACACATTAAATGTTATCCATTACATGCATGATAAATATAGCTATGAACGTATTGAAATGGCACTTCATGATACAAACGTTCTTCGTACAATGGCAACAGGTATCGCTGGTCTATCTGTAGTAGCAGATTCATTAAGTGCAATTAAGTACGCAAAAGTAAAACCAATTCGTGATGAAAATGGTATTGCAGTTGACTTCGAGATTGAAGGAGATTTCCCTAAATACGGTAACAATGATGATCGTGTAGATGAGATTGCTGTAAATCTTGTAAAAACATTTATGAATAAACTTCGTAAACATAAAACATACAGAAACTCTGTTCATACAATGTCAATCTTAACAATCACATCTAACGTTGTTTACGGTAAGAAAACTGGTAATACTCCAGATGGCCGCCGTACTGGAGAACCATTTGCACCAGGTGCGAACCCAATGCATGGACGCGATACAAAAGGTGCATTAGCTTCATTATTATCTGTGGCTAAATTACCATATGAAGATGCACAAGATGGTATTTCTAATACATTCTCTATTATTCCGAAAGCACTTGGTAAAGAAGATGATGTACAAGTACGTAACTTAGTATCAATGCTTGATGGCTATGCAGTAAAAGAAGGGCACCACTTAAATATTAACGTATTTAACCGTGAAACATTAATGGATGCAATGGAACATCCTGAGAAGTATCCACAATTAACAATTCGTGTATCTGGTTATGCTGTAAACTTTATTAAATTAACTCGTGAACAACAAATTGATGTAATTAACCGTACAATGCATGAAAGCATGTAAATGAAAAAGGTTTCCCTTCGCTCTTAATATATAGCGAAGGGAGGCTGTTTCAATAAAGGAGGAAGTAACATGGTAAAAGGAAGAATACATTCTGTAGAGTCTTGTGGTACTGTTGATGGCCCGGGGATTCGTTATGTCATATTTACACAAGGGTGTTTATTACGTTGTCAATATTGTCATAATGCTGATACGTGGGAAATCGGTAAAGGTAAAGAAATAACAGTTGAAGAAGTGATGCAGGATGTGACATGTTACCTTCCATTTATTGAAGCTTCCGGAGGCGGTATAACAGTTAGCGGTGGAGAGCCATTATTACAGCTAGACTTTTTAATTGAGTTGTTTAAAAAGTGTAAAGCGGCTGGTATCCATACAACAATCGACTCTTCTGGTGGTTGTTATTCTGAGGAACCAGAATTCCAAAATAAGCTAGATATTTTAATGGATTATACAGATTTAGTTTTATTGGATCTGAAACATATCGATTCCAAAAAGCATCGTAAATTAACAGGGAAATCAAATGAACATATTTTACAATTTGCTCGTTATTTATCGGATAAGAATAAACCGATTTGGGTACGACACGTATTAGTTCCTGGTGTTACGGATAATGAAGAGGATCTACAAAAACTATCTAGCTTTATTCAAAGTCTGTCTAATGTTCAAAAAGTTGAAGTGTTACCATATCATAAGCTTGGTGTATATAAATGGGAGGCGCTTGGACACAAGTATCCACTCGCAAATGTAGAACCACCTACTGAGAAAAATGTAGAACATGCTAAATATATTTTACAAGCGGTCTAATCCAAATATTGGATTAGGCTTTTTGCTTTCTTTACAATAAAATCTAGAGTATATATTGATAAAAGAGTATACTGAAAGTAGAATATCCATAATTTTGTACGGAATAAATGGAGAAATTTACATAATTGTAAAGGGAAATCAAAATAGTAAAAAGAATTAAGAAGTAAAAGAGTGAGTATCATGGAATAGAGAACATTTGTAAGTTATTGCGAAAGCTCTTATAGGAAAGTATAATGTAAAGATATGAGCACAGATAGGATTAAGGGGTCAATCTTATATGCTTTGCATATCCACGACAGGTACATAGCTGAAAGGGAATTATTAGAATCTGTTTATGTAATTTTTAAGGAAAATGTTTTTCCTATTGTCGTATATGCAATATGGAGAAACAAAAAGCTAGGAGTGGATTTGTTTGATAAAAAACCCCAAGGTTTTAATATTAACTGCACATTACGGTAATGGTCATGTGCAAGTAGCAAAAACATTAGAACAAACATTTCGCCAAAAAGGAATTGAAGATGTTATTGTATGCGACTTGTTTGGAGAATCACATCCATTTATAACTGACATTACAAAATATCTATATTTAAAAAGTTATACAATAGGAAAAGAATTATATCGTTTGTTTTATTACGGGGTAGAAAAAATTTATGATAAGAAAATAGCATCTTGGTATGCGAACTTTGGAAGAAAACGTTTGAAAACACTATTACAGGTGGAGAAACCAGATATTGTAATTAATACATTTCCAATTATCGCTGTACCAGAATTGAAGAAACAAACAGGTATTTCAATTCCTGTCTATAACGTATTAACGGATTTTTGCGTGCACAAAATATGGATTCATCGAGAAGTAGATCGTTATTTTGTTGCAACGGATCATGTGAAAGAATTGATGGTTGATATCGGTGTACCTGCGGAACAAATTGTTGAAACAGGAATTCCAATTCGGAGTAGTTTTGAGTTAAAGGTAAATCCAGAAATCATATATACTAAATATCAGTTATGTAAGAATAAAAAGATTTTACTAATTGTAGCAGGTGCTCATGGGGTATTAGGAAATGTAAAAGAACTATGCCAATCATTTATGTCAGTGCCTAATTTACAAGTAGTTGTCGTTTGTGGGAAAAATGAAGCTTTAAAACAGGATTTATTAAGTTTACAGAAGCAAAATTCCGATGTATTAAAAGTGTTTGGGTATGTTGAAAATATTGATGAATTATTCCGTGTTACTTCTTGTATGATTACGAAGCCAGGCGGAATAACATTAAGTGAAGCAGCAGCGTTGCAAGTACCTGTCATTTTATATAAGCCTGTTCCAGGACAAGAAAATGAAAATGCGATGTACTTTGAAAGAAAGGGAGCAGCAGTTGTCATTCGCGATGATAGTGAGGTTTTTGCAAAAACAGAGGCATTATTACAAGATGATGTGAAGCTTCTTCAAATGAAAGAAGCAATGAAAAGCATCTATCTTCCAGAGCCAGCTGGTCATATTGTAGATGCAATTTTGGCAGAAAATCATGCAGAACCGCGTCATATACCTATTAAATCACCTGCTCTTGCACAATCTTTTACTTAATATGAAACCCTCTTTGTATATGTAAAGAGGGTTCTTTATTATTTTCAAAGAAAATTCAGCCAGTTATCCACAAAAGGATTGCGCTTTCATTAAACAGTAAAGTCGGAATATTAACAACTATATCCACATTGTCCACAATTTTTAGAAAAATATCCACAATTAAAACAGCTGATATATGCTTTAATATAGAAAAATATTAAATGTTTTTGAAAATTACTAACAATTCTGTTGGTTTTGTGGATAAAGTTGTCCACAGCAAATAAAGCCCATTATGTATAAGGGGCTTTTTTGCTTACTTCTATCAATCGAGAAAATTATGTAATGAAAATGAATAATTAGGGGGGAAACTTCTAATTATTCATTTTCACTTTAAATGCTTTTCGAGCGATATCCTGCTGCACGATCTGCTTTTTGAAATTCGCGTTGATAGAGAACTTCTTGTGTACTAGATAATGTGTTTTTTGCTTTATCACGTTTCTTTTTATCCATTACAAATCACCTCGTGTCTTAAAGTTACTATTTATCGTTTCCAAAGACATGAGGGGATATACGCATATGGAAAATGTTAATGATTGATTATCATTTCAGAAAATTTAGATTATGCTTCTTTTAATTGATGAGCATCTTGGAAGGTTGTATCTCGCATTGTAGCAAGTGTGTATTGATCTTTTGGAATTTCATATAAGTTATATACTTCTTCGTTTGCGTTAATTTCATCATATACGGCTTTTCTTGTTTCGTTTGCTAGATTCACATATTGCAGTTTTTCTGCAGCTTTAATAGAACGAATATTTATTTTACGAATACGCATGAAAATTGTTTCAATATCTAATTCATAGAAAAGTTCACTAAAAAATGAATCTTTTGCCAATTTATTATAGCCTTTTCCATGATATGGTTTGCCAAGCCATGTCCCGAGAAATCCAGCTTTTTCTTGCACATCAAATAAAGTAATTGTTCCGATAGGGTTACCCCATTCATCTAAAATTGTGCGTGAAATTAATTCACCACGCTCTTCAGCTTCAATCGTTTGTTTTGTTAAGAATAAATATTCTTCATAAGAATAAGCCTTTTGACGCACAAAAGGGAAGACAGCTGGATCCACCATTAACTCGTATAGAACGTGGCTGTCGTGTAAGTCGCGTTTTTTCAACATACTAACTCCTCCTCACACGAGGGTAGCATGACGAAAAAACACCCCACCCTCGAAATTTTTATATCAATCTTTAAAAAATTTCGGGGTGGGAATCGAACCCACTAGAACCAGTTTCTAACGCTGGTGGCGCACCATTTGCCTTCCCCATTCATCAATTTGAAAATGATAATCACGACACAAATTGATTATGGTTTCATTCAGTTTATAATCGTATAATACTTTATCTAGTCAAAAAAATAAACTAGTTTTTTTTATTTTTTTTGTAAATTATTTTTCCATCAATCATAGTTAGTACAGGCTTGGCTAAATAATGGAAAGGATGATGAGTCCATAACACGAGATCGGCGTCTTTTCCAACCTCGATGCTTCCAATTCTATCCTCTAAACGCAAATTTCGCGCTGGGAATATGGTGATTCCTTCTAGTGCTGTTTTCTCGTCTAATCCTTCTCTTACTGCGACAGCGGCACAAATATTTAAATATTGAATGGGTGTATAGGGATGATCTGTTGTTATAGAAACTTCCACACCATTTTTAGATAATATATGGTAAGTATCCCATGTCTTGTTTTTTAGTTCGATTTTAGAACGACGTGTCAGAGTGGGACCAACTGAAACCTTCAAATTATGTTTCGAAAGCTCTTCAACAAGAAAGTGTCCTTCTGTACAATGTTCAATACGTAGATCGAGGTTGAATTCCGTTGCAAAGCGTAGCGCAGAACTAATATCATCTGCTCGGTGAGCGTGGATACGTACGGGTATTTCACGACGTAATGCTTTTAAAATAGGAAGCATTCGAAAATCAGCTTCGTGCCCGTAGTGTTGTGCTTCATAGAATGATTCCCGAAGTAACCCCATAATCCCCATACGTGTAATGGATTCTTTTGTTCCATTACTATGGACTTTTTTAGGATTTTCTCCAAAGGCAATCTTTAAACCAGCAGGTTCTTGAATAATCATATGATCAATACAAGTTCCAGCTGTTTTTATTACACAAGTAGTCCCCCCGATAATATTTTGACTGCCAGGCATAACGTGAACGGTTGTAATTCCGTTTTGTACAGCGTCTTGAAAGGCGATATCCAAAGGATGGATTCCATCTAAAGAACGAATATGTGGTGTTGAAACTTCAGATGTTTCATTGGCATCATTTCCAGCCCAACCAGTGCCTTCATCATAGAGACCAAGGTGAGTATGGACATCAATAAAGCCAGGTAAGAGATGGAGTGCTCGTGCATCTATAACGGTCATATCTTGAGTAGGTTGAATAAAAGGTTTGACCTCGGTAATTCGCTCTCCTGTAACGAGTACATCGCCTTGAAACTTTTGAGATGTAATAGGGTATACAATGGCTTGTTTGAGCAATATTTTCATAGGTACCTCATTTCTGTTACTTTATAATGCTAATGGAAGTTAAGGGAAAGTAACTGAAAGGTTATTTGTATGGTAATGCTTCGGATCCTAGAAAATGAAAGTTTTGAAAGAGCCCATGTAAAATTGTGTTTTAGAAGTACTACATTGTATGCGAAAGTATATTTTGTAATGCATGGTCTATTGCCGGAAATGTGTATTGGTATCCATGTTCAATTGCCTTAATGGGTAATACACGTTGCCCTTCTAGTACAAGTATGCTCATTTCACCTAATAAAGTTTGAATGATAAATGAAGGTACAGGCAACCAATGAGGCTTGTTCATTATAGTTGCAATGTTTTCTCCAAATTCCTTCATTCTTATGGGTGTTGGTGCTGTCATATTAAGAGGACCATCAATTTCTTTTTTGTGTATGATGAAATCCATCATACGAACGACATCGTCTATATGAATCCATGATAACCATTGTTTCCCAGAACCAATGGTGCCGCCGATATAGAATTGATAGGGAAGTAGCATTTTTGGAAGAGCTCCTCCATTTGCACCTAATACGACTCCAAATCTTGCGTAGATTGTTCGTATTCCGAGAGAACGTGCTTTAGATGCTTCTTGTTCCCATGAATATACTGTATTTGCTAAAAAGTCATTTCCAGGAGTCTCATGCTGTTCTGTAAAAGACTCTATTTCAGATGTTCCGTAGTATCCAATAGCACTTGCGTTAATAAATGTGTGTGGCTTTGTATGGAGTCCCTGCAATTGTTTAATGAGTCCTTTTGTTGTTTGAATTCTACTGTTTAAAATGGCTTTCTTTTGTTGCTTTGTCCATCTACTATTAATAGACTCTCCGGCTAGATTAATAACTACATCAATAGAAGAGAGGGGGAAGGTTTGTAAATCTGGTGTCCATTGAACATACTGAAGGTTAGGGTCGGAAGTTTCAGTAGTTTTTTTTCGTGTGAGAATGTAAACAGTATATCCTTTTTGAATAAAAAAAGTAGAAAGGGATTTACCGATAAAGCCTGTACCACCAGAAATTGCGATTTTCACAAGTATTTCCTCCTCATTATATATATTCTTGAAAAGAAAAAATGTTCCTCGACTATGTTAAAATAATAGAGAGGTGAGAGTATGGCTGTCATTACAAAAATAGAAGTACAAAAACGATCGAAAGAACGATTTAATATTTATATTGATAAAGGTCAAGGCGAAGAGTACGGATTTAGTGTGGATCAAGTAATCTTAATAAAACATGGATTACAAAAGGGCTTAGAAATTGATGAAATCGAGTTAGGGAATATTTTGTACAATGAAGAAGTACAAAAAGCATATTTACAAGCAATCTCCTATTTATCCTATCAAATGAGAACAAAACAAGAAATAGAAGATTTTTTACGAAAAAAAGAAGTGGGACAGGCCATCATCTCTGAAGTCGTTTCGAAATTATTACATGACCGATATATTAATGATAAAGAGTATGCTGTTTTATATACGCGAACGCAAAGTAATGTGAATCGAAAAGGTCCAACTGTTATTAAAAGAGAGTTATTAAATAAAGGTGTTCAGGATTTAATTATTACACATAGTTTACAAGAATATCCGAAGGAAAAGCAAATTGAGAATGCCTTGTTTCTCATAGAGAAGAAGAAAAAATCTTATCAAAAACATTCTTTTTTACAAATGAAACTAAAGTTAGATGAGATGCTTGTTCGAAAAGGATATTCTAGAGAAGTAATTCAAATTTGTTTGGAAGAATTGAAAGACGAAAAAGATGACGAAAAGCAACAAGAAGCGTTACACTATCATGGGAATAAATATTATGAGAAATATAAGAAGCATGATGGATGGACATTTGAAAACAAGATGAAACAAGCGTTATATCGAAAAGGATTCTCTATTGATGAAATCGAGATATTTTTGCAAATGAAACGCGAAGAGGAATGAGGAGAATAAGATGAATATGCCAAAACGCTACAGTGAAATGACACCGCATGAGCTAAGGGAAGAAATTGGCGCTTTGAAGGAGCAAGCAGTAAAAGCTGAGCAGCTTGGGATTGTCAATGAATTTGATGTATTAATGAGAAAAATGGCAATGGCTCGTGCTTATATGACGGATATAAACAAGTTCCATATTGGTGAAACATATGAATTAGTAGAAGAACCTGGTGTATTATTTAAAATTACGTATTTCAATGGGGTATTTGCTTGGGGATATAAGCAAAATGATAATGAAGAGATTGGCATACCAATTTCCTTATTGCAAGAAAAATAAAAACCAGAGAGCACATATCTCTCTGGTTTTCATCTTTGGTAGGCGTTAAAGGAGATAGGAGATTCTAAAATTGGCGTTTTTTACATTCATTTGCCAATATAATGAGAGACTGGGTTTGTTGCGTCTGTCCGTTAACTTGCGCTTTCGCATGTTTTGGACGAGTCCACGTATGGTTAAATAATTCAGAACGACTATCTAAGCGATCACGGTAGCTCATCTTTATCACCTCGTGTAGGAAGTTAATTTAATTTGTACTACTCTTCCTGCTGATTTGCAGCACGCATACGTTCTTGTGGGTGCGTGTTAATTGTGCCGTTAGGTCGTTTCGAAGCGAAGCGTGATTTCGCTTTCGGTTGACCGTCGATTTTGCTGTTGTTTTTTGACTCAGACCAAAATTCGGCTTGTTTACCCATTGCGAACGCCCTCCTCATTATCGGTTGATACCTTTTTAAGAAGTATCAATTATAGAATGTGCAAAATTGAAGAAACTATCCTTTAGAAATGAAGGGATAAATAGGTAAAAGGAGATTATAATATGAATGATATTTATGAAACATTAACGAAAGAATTATTAGACAAGAATGACAAGCTTTCTTACGCACAAGCTCGTGCGTGGGTTGAGTTACTATGGGAAGATTTTCAAACAACTTATGCAAAATCAGGTCGTTATCAAGGCGATGAAATGACGGAACAAGTGGTACGATCATGGATTAATAATCATGGTGTACGCCTTCATGAAATGCGGACAAATAATCCGAAGTATAGTCATTTAATTAATCAAGAAGATCATTTGAAACATTAAAAAAAGCGACTTAAGTCGCTTTTTTTAATGTGGAAGTAATTCCAGTTTTTTTCGAAGCTTTTCTTCACTAAAGATCCATCCTGTATAGGAATTAATAATATTTAAATTGTGGTCGAGCTGAACGATTGCAACAAATGGATAATAATCTTTACTTCGATATCGTAAATCAATGAATCGTACTTCATAATAATGGTCATGATCAAAAATATCCCAGCGATATACAGGAGAGAAAGATAGGAAGGCTGAGATGTTTTCATCTTGTTTAGCTGCTCGCATAATATTGTTGTCTGGGAACGGTACCCGATCGAACTTGTCATATATCATGATGTTACCACGGTGCCATCTCGCAACGTAGTAATAATCAGCCGTAACGACTGCTAAATGGTAATGATAAAATCGGTAAGAAGGAGAAATGATAATCTTTTCGACATTTTTGAAACGTTTGTGTACAACGCTTCTTATATTTCTGTGCATCATAATCCGTCCGATATAGTAAACAATCATTAATATATATGCCGCTAAAGCTGTATATCCCTTATGAGAACCGACGAGCATGCAAGCAATTGCAAGTATATGGATAAAGAAAATTACGGTATCGAATGTATTAATTATGCCAAGTGCGACCCATTTTTTTGTGAAAGGTCGTAATGCTTGTGTACCATAGGCGTTGAAAATATCTACAAAGACGTGAAGAAAGACGGCAATAAATGACCAAAGTAGTAGATGAAGATATGGAGCTTCTGAAAAGAAGGCGAAAGAGATGCCACTTATAAGGAATGACCAAAGAATTACCGCGGGAATAGAATGAGTAATCCCACGATGATTTCTTATATATTTAGCGTTATTACGCAATTTTAGAACTGTGTCAATGTCAGGAATGTTGGAACCAGCAATTGTAGCAAGCATAACAGCTTGGGGGCCAATATCACTTTGTGCTATGGCTGGATCTAATGTTGCTAAGCTACCTAAAGTGACACCCATAACAAGGTGAGTGGCTGTGTCCATAGAAATCCACCTCCGTTTTTTATTAATGTAACTCTTTTTATTCGATACCTCAAGTCCTTTGCCTTCTATTTCCTATGTCATCTTACTTAAATTTTTTCCTAAAATCTTTATAATAGTACTTATATGCAAAAAAATGAGGGGGATCAAGTTTGACACTTGAAATACTAAACAATTTTAATATAGAGCAGTTTCAAAATGATTTAATTGGTTGGTTTGAAGAAGAACAGCGTGACTTACCGTGGAGAAAGAATAAAGATCCATACCGTGTTTGGGTTTCTGAAATTATGTTGCAGCAAACAAGAGTAGAAGCTGTAAAACCATATTACGCAAATTTTATGGGGAAGTTTCCTACACTTGAAGCGTTAGCGAACGCAGATGATGAAGAAGTATTAAAAGCATGGGAAGGTTTAGGATATTATTCTAGAGCACGTAATTTACATGCGGCAGTAAAAGAGGTAAAAGAAGTATACGGTGGGGTTGTACCAAGTGATGTAAAGAAAATTGAAAAGTTAAAAGGAGTAGGACCATATACAAAAGGTGCTATTTTAAGTATCGCATATGGTATACCAGAGCCGGCAGTTGATGGAAATGTTATGCGTGTATTATCTCGTATTTTATCAGTATGGGATGATATTGCAAAACCAAAGACTCGAAAAGTTTTTGAAGAGATTGTGCGTGAAATTATTTCAGTAGAAAACCCATCTTATTTTAATCAAGGATTGATGGAATTAGGTGCATTGATTTGTATTCCTAAAAATCCATCGTGCTTACTTTGTCCTGTGCGTGAGCATTGCAGAGGATATGCTGAAGGTGTTCAAAAAGAATTACCAGTAAAAAGTAAAGCGAAAGCTCCTAAAATGGTACCTATTGTTGCAGGCGTACTTCAAACTGAAGACGGTCGTTACGTTATTAATAAACGTCCAAGTACAGGTTTGTTAGCTAACATGTGGGAGTTTCCTAATGCTGAACTTGGAGAAGGTATTCGAAATCAGAAGGAACAGCTTATAGATTATATGAAAGAAAAATTTGAGCTCGAGGTTTCTATTGATGAATACGCAATGAATGTACAACATACGTTTACACATCGTACTTGGGATATATTTGTATTTTACGGAAAAGTAACCGGTAATATTGTTGATACAGATACATTAAAATTTGTATCGAAAGAGGTGTTTGAGCAATTACCTTTCTCAAAATCACACCGTACTATTTATGAAAATTGTGTGGAGAAAATTACAATGCAATAAATAAAAAAGTGTTCCCAATCTAGGGAACACTTTTTTAATCGTAAGAAATTTTTGTCCCATGAGTCCAACTAGCTTCACCTTCTTGTAAGCCGCCTCTTGATTCAATTTCTACTACAATTTCTTTGTAAATACTCTGCCCTTCTACATTTAAATAAGGCAGAACCTGTTGTAGTGAGTGATGAAAATAAGCTAATTCATCTTCTTTCCATTCATTTTTTGAAATCATCGTTAGTTCAGTCATATCGCGTCCTATATACATATTTCCACCTCCATTTCTTATAGTTTGAATAAGTAACAAAAGATATATGCGGAAATTATTCAAAAGAAAATTACGGATAGCTTCTAAGTGAATTGGTTACATTATTGATTGTGGAGGTGAGAAAGATGAGTAAAAAACAACAAGGTTATAACAAGGCAACTTCTGGTGCTAGCATTCAAAGTACAAATGCTAGTTATGGTACAGAATTTGCAACTGAAACAAATGTACAAGCAGTAAAACAAGCAAACGCACAATCAGAAGCAAAGAAAGCACAAGCTTCTGGTGCACAAAGTGCAAACGCTAGTTATGGTACAGAATTTGCAACTGAAACAGACGTGCATGCTGTGAAAAAACAAAATGCTAAGTCAGCTGCAAAACAATCACAATCTTCTAGCTCAAATCAGTAATGAAAGAAAAACACTTCTCTAATTCGGGAGAAGTGTTTTCTTTTTGCGTGGATCGTTGTAATGAAAAGAAAGCGAACGACATAACTTCTAATAAGTCAACAAATGTAGTCAAAGGAGAAGGAAGTTAACAATTAGAATTATGTAATTAGGAATAATAACTGATGAATAAGTCCAAAAGGGGGTAAGTAATGAACGATTTTGATAAGTTGGTAGGGGAGCAATTAGAAACGATGGATGAATTGTTAAAGTTACAAGCACATCTAGAGAAGTATCAACAAATTGAAATGAATGAAAAAGATACGTGCGATAAAAAAGAACTGCATTTTATCCGCCAGGAAATATATAGAACAGAAGTAGCGTTGAAGATGTTACATGAGAAATTTGAAGAGCAAACGAATAGTGTAATTCAATCTTTTGCAACTGAAAAAATGATTTCAAATTTAGGATAAGATATATTGTTATCTTTAGGTGAAAAGTCCTTCTTTGTATGGAAATAGAGAAGGGCTTTTTCTATTACATGTCCTCGCTTATAAATAATACAGTACAATCCTTTTATCTCCTAAGAAGCGGTGGGGGCATAGTATTCAACGATAAACCTCCTACATATTCAGTTTGAAAAATAGAGTCTTATCCCTTTAGTTTTAAAATTTCGACAAAAAAGTTATAATAGAAAAAAAGTGAATGCCGTTCAAAGGGCATTTGCAGTTGAAAGAAGGGAGCATATATGGGATTTCCCAAAGAAGGAGAAAAAGTACAAATACATAGTTATAAACATAATGGCTCCATTCATAGAATGTGGGAAGAAACAACAATTTTAAAAGGGACACAGAGTCTTGTAATCGGAGCGAATGATCGTACAGTAGTTACAGAATCGGATGGCCGAACATGGATTACTCGTGAACCAGCAATTTGCTATTTTCATGCCAACTATTGGTTTAATGTGATTGGGATGCTTAGGGAAGATGGCGTATATTATTATTGTAATTTAAGCTCACCTTTTGCGTATGATCCTGAAGCATTAAAGTATATTGATTATGATTTAGATATTAAAGTATATCCAGATATGACATATACGCTTCTAGATGAAGATGAGTATGAAAAACATAGTGAAATTATGCAGTATCCACCTGTTATTGATACAATTTTAAAACGAAATGTAGCACATTTAACACAGTGGATTCATCAAAGAAAAGGTCCATTTGCACCAGATTTCGTAGATATGTGGTATGAACGATATTTAATGTACAGAAATTAAAACAAACCTGCAGGGGGCTTCCCGGCAGGTTTGTCCTATTAGAGGGGGGATTATGTGCAAGGCATAAAAAGATATTTACAATTTGTTAAACCATATCGGTGGCTTATTGCTATTACAATTATTATCGGACTAGTTAAGTTCGGTATCCCACTTATTATGCCGTGGTTATTAAAGTATATTATCGATGATGTAATTCAAGGCGCTGGCTCACTTCAAGATAAAACATCTCAATTAATAACAGCGATTGGAATTGCTTTCTTTATTTTTGCGGTATTAAGACCACCGATTGAATATTATCGTCAATATTTCGCCCAACGTATCGCAAATACAATACTGTATGATTTGCGGAAGCATATTTTCGGTCACTTACAAAAGTTAAGTTTACGTTATTACTCCAATACAAAAACAGGGGAGATTATTTCGCGTGTCATCCATGATGTAGAACAAACGAAAGATTTTGTAATTACTGGTTTGATGAACGTCTGGTTAGATACTGCAACAATTGCTATTGCTATCATTGTTATGTTTTCTATGAATATAAAATTAACATTTGTTGCGTTATTGATTTTACCTATTTATGTAATTGCAGTGAAATATTTTTTCGGGCGTCTTCGGAAATTGACGAAAGAGCGTTCACAAGCGTTAGCGACGATGCAAGGGTATTTGCATGAACGTATTCAAGGAATGCAAGTGACACGTAGCTTTGCGTTAGAAGAGTATGAGGGGAAGCAGTTTGAAAAAAGAAATAATGAATTTTTAACGAAAGCATTAACCCATACAAGTTGGACGGCAAGAACATTTTCGGCAGTAAATACGTTAACCGATTTAGGTCCGTTACTTGTGATTGGTTTTGCAGCATATGAAGTAATTCAAGGACAGTTAACGCTAGGAACGATGGTAGCTTTTGTTG
This sequence comes from Bacillus cereus group sp. MYBK14-1, assembly GCF_051916885.1. Classification (NCBI taxonomy): domain Bacteria; kingdom Bacillati; phylum Bacillota; class Bacilli; order Caryophanales; family Bacillaceae; genus Bacillus; species Bacillus cereus group sp. MYBK14-1. The sequence goes on from NZ_JBQAHM010000009.1 coordinate 199,613, forward strand.
GATATATGGATAGTTTATATAGTCCGCTTCGCCGCCTTGTTAATTCATCTACAACATTAACACAATCTTTTGCATCGATGGACCGTGTGTTTGAACTGTTAGATGAAAAATACGATATTGTTAATGTGCCAAATGCGGTACAAACGAAAAAATTAAATGGAGAAATTGTATTTGACAATGTTTCTTTTCGTTATAATGTAGATGAAAAAGAGATATTACACAACTTGTCATTAACTATGCAGCCTGGAGAGAAAGTAGCGCTTGTAGGAGCAAGTGGGGGAGGAAAGTCATCTCTTGCTAGTTTGATCCCGCGTTTCTATGATGTTTCTGAAGGCACGGTTTATGTAGATGGCATAGATGTAAGAAAGTATAATATGAGAAATTTGCGTAGTCATATTGGAATTGTACTGCAAGATAATTTATTGTTTAGCGATACAATTGGAGCTAATATTTTATATGGAAACCCGAAGGCTACAGAGAAAGAGGTGATTGCAGCTGCTAAAGCTGCGCAAATTCATGATTTTATTATAGACTTACCAGATGGTTATAATACTGTCGTTGGAGAACGTGGTGTGAAGCTATCGGGCGGGCAAAGACAACGCGTGGCAATTGCACGAGTGTTTCTAAAGAATCCTTCGGTACTTATATTAGATGAAGCAACTTCAGCATTAGATTTAGAAAATGAAAGGTATATTCAAGAGGCGCTTCAGACGTTAGCTGCTGACCGGACAACGATTATAATTGCACATCGATTAGCGACGATTACGCATGTTGATACGATTATTTACATTGAAGACGGTGAGATTAAAGAGACTGGTTCTCATGAAGAGTTAATGCAAAAAAGAGGATTTTATTACAATTTATATCAACTTCAACATATAACAGAAACAGCTCCTTTAGCATAAAAGGAGCTGTTTTTTTATTCGTCTTCTTTTTTATCATCGATTTGGAGTTCTTTTTCTGGTTTATGGTATGTGTAGAAGCTATCTACAAGCAAATCTAAATGCTCTACTTCTTCACTATAGTTAATGATGGAAGAAATAAGAGGGAAGAGATGTAACCATGTTTTATATGCTTCTTCATCGTCTTTATTTTGATATTCCATAAAGATATCAATTAATTCTTGTTTACCTGTTTCAACTTCATCAAGCATTTCGACTGATTGTTGTTTTTTTGCTTTACCAATAAATTTTAATAAAACTTGTTCATGATAATGCGTTAATGAGTCAAGTTCGTTTTGGATAGATTCCTGAAATTCTTCCGGCATATAGCGCAGTTCATTTTCAGTACGGTGTAATGATTTTAACGTACTTAAAGCACGGCTTGTTGTCGCTAACATTTGTCTGAATAAAACGAGCTTACGAATTTTTGCGAACTTTACTTTTTTCGTGTAGCTTCTTTCTTCTTTATACAGCAAATAGTAATGGTTTAGTTTGATCATTTTTTCTTTCATACGATCAATATCAGTTTTTAGCGTTGTAAAATCAGAAGCCTGCCTGCTATTCATTCGAATCCATTTTACAATTTCTTCTGTATTATCAACGATACGATGATAAAGTTTTGTTTCATATTTTGGCGGCATAAATACTAAATTTACAAGTGAAGCCGCAATAATACCAATCATAATCGTCGCAAATCGAAGTAAGGCAAAACTAAAGAAATCTTCGCCTTGATACTCCATAATGGCGATAACTGTTACTAAAGCAATTGATATTGTGTTTTCTAATCGTAATTGTAATGTAAGAGCAATTACTAATATACATGTTAATCCAATAATAAAAGGATTATGTCCAAAAGCAGTAGCAAATGCGATAGCAAATATCGCACCAATTACATTTGCTTGAATTTGTTCAAGTGCTGTTAAATAAGAACGGTATACAGACGGTTGAACAGCAAAGATAGCTGAAATTCCCGCAAATACCGGACTCGGTAATTGAAGTAAAATACAAGCAAATAAAGCTAACGTGATGGCAATACCCGTTTTTAAAATGCGAGCACCAAGTTTCATACCCTTAATAAGATCCTTTCTCTTGTCATAATGAATGTACAACATGATACTATACATTCATTACAATATGTTAGCAAGTGATATTTTAGTGACGTTAAAAGAAATTAGTGTTCATTTTATCCCGCTAATTGTGAGTAGTAAGATTCGCGCCTCAAAATTCAGAAGCTGGATGCCGGTAAACGTCCGATTGGTGTAGGCTAATTAAAGTTTCACTTTATAATTTTTCCTAATTCCTTTTAAACATCAGTTTTTAGTAAAAAAACCTGCTGAATTTCAGCAGGTCTCAAATTGTTACTATAGATTACTATGAGAAGCGTACTTCGTCAATTTTTTCTTAATAATGAAAATTACTCATTTTACTCTGTTGAGATAGATGGATCTGCCTGTTCTTTTTTCGGGATAATCTCAAAAAACTTGTTCTGTATATCATCTAATAATGGTGTTAACAAAGCAACTTCCTCATATTGCTCGTGCTCGTTTAGTACACGAATATAGTCTAGCAATAATTCAGTTACATCTTTCAAACCATTTTTACTAATTGGTTGTAATGTAACATTTGCGCCTTTTGCGATTCTTCTTTTTAAGGCCTGTTCTGTTAAGCCTAAGTTTGAATCACGACGCAAATAAACAACACCGCCAGTCATGCCAGCGCAAATCCATGGACCAGGGTCACCTAAAACAAGCGCTCGCCCGTTTGTCATATATTCAAAAGCAAAACCTTTAATATTGGAGTATGCACCTATATTTCCTTGCTCTTTTTCACGGAGTGGTTTTGTTATTCTACCTCCAATTATCATGTCTGCCCCAGAAAGGCGAATGCCAGCGCGAGCATCAGCGTTCCCTTGTACGTATAGTGCCCCTTTTTGTGCACCATATCCAAATCCTTTTCCGACAGAACCGTTATAATATACTCCGTCTTTTCCTTTTGATTTCGTTATATAAATCCCACCACCAAAGGAAGTTTTACCAATGCCATCTTGTGCGCCGCCATTTACGTGTATAAATAAATTTTCACTATTGTAAGCACCTAACCCATTTCCGGGAATAGAACCATTCGTATACTTTAATGTAAGTGGTTCAAGTTGAGTAGCTTCATATAGTTTACTGCGAACGCGATAACATGATTCTAGACCACCCATAACGCGTTGCTCTACACCAACGCCTACCAATTCTTTTGAGTCAGCGGAATGAACTGTCTTAAATTGTTTTTCCGATACGCCTTCTGTTGTTGTAACAGATGGATGTTCTATTATTTGTAGTAAATTACGTAAGTTTAATAAATTTTCGCCTCGAACTTGCTCTAATAAATCAGAACGCCCAACAATTGCTTGTAAATTTGTATAACCAAGCTGTCCTGTTAATCGTTTTAGTTCTACACCGAAAGAGGTGAATAAATTTAGCAGGCCAGCAACTGCGCTTTCTAATTCGCGTGGGACGAAGCGGCGTAACCCGTGTTCTTTTGCTTGTGCTTCAGACTCGATTTGTGTCGCAATTCCAACATGGCAAGTATCTAGATGGCACCCACGGCAAGTAGTACAGCCGATTGCAATCATTGATAGTGTGCCAAATCCAATACGGTTTGCTCCGAGGAGCATGATTTTCAAGGCATCATTTACACTTCGAATACCACCATCTGCCCAAATCTCTACTTTATGTCTCATGCTTGCTTCTAATAAAGCGTTGTGAGCGGCTTTAACACCAATTTCTACAGGGAGACCTACATGCTGCAATGCGTGAATACGTGCAGCGCCTGTTCCGCCATCGAATCCGCTAATGTTAATAAAATCAGCGCCAGCTTTGGCGATACCGACAGCAATTGTTCCGATATTAGGAACAACAGGGACTTTCACGGCTACTTTGGCAAGTTGATTAGCTGTTTTAATTTCTGTAATCATTTGAGCTAAATCTTCAATTGAATAAATATCATGGTTATTAGAAGGCGAAATTAAATCTGAGCCGATTGTCGCATTACGTGCTTCAGCGATTTTGGCTGTCACTTTTGAACCAGGTAAATGCCCACCTTCCCCAGGCTTTGCGCCTTGACCGATTTTGATTTCAATTAAGTTTGATGAGTTTAGTAGTTCGGCATTTACTCCAAATCGCCCAGATGCTACTTGTTGTCCACGTGTATGTGGATATTTTCCAATCATATCTTTAATTTCGCCGCCTTCACCGTTCAAGCTAATCATATTTAGCTGATCGGCTGCTTCTGCATATGCGCGAAAGGCAATTTCGTTTTGAGAACCAAATGACATAGAACTAATAATAAATGGTAAATTATGATTTTTGATGCCGATAGATACTTCTTCAGTTGGAACGACATGTTTTGTTTGTTTCGTTTGAACAAGGTGTCTGATTGCGATTGGATTATTCTCTTCTAGTTCACTTAACTTGTCACGGTAATCATCATAAGAATTTCCTTTTGCAACATCGCCGATTGCTTTCCAAATTCGCGGGAATATATGAAATGATTTTCGCATTCTAATTTTAGGATTGTTATAATCCTCTGCTCGTATTTTTGCATCTTCAACAAGTGATTCAAGTGAAAAGGCTAAATCATTTGAACCGAAGAAATTTGTAATCTGTAATATATTTGCGATTTCTTCATGTAATCCAATAGATGAATAGAGACGTCCGTAACCACGTAACTCATGAATTCCAATTGTTGAAATGACTTTTTCTAATCCTTTATTAAGTGCAGTATATAGATTCGTAATTGGTGTTTTTGTTCCATCATTTACAGTCGCGAATAATAAATATGGATTAATACCATCTGCTCCTAATCCATATAGCGTGACAATGTCATGTAAGGAGCGAAGAGCACCAGAACGTATAACGAGAGAACAATTGCGGCGTAATTTATTTTCACTTAATGCTTGATGTACTTTAGCGGTAACTAAATGTGGATCAATCCACAATCGTTCATTTAGATGGGCTTTTGCGTCATCTAATACTAGTAGGGAAGCGCCATTGTTAACAGCAGCTATCGCTTCAGAACTAATGCGGCTTAATGCGCATTGCAGAGTTTCTGACGAGCTGAATGTAGCAGAGATTGTGGCGATAGAGTTATGAGTCTTAAATAGCTCTATGAGTTGTTCGTACGTAATTGTGTGTAATTCCTCTGCAATAGGTTGTGCCACGCTGCCTTCTAAAATAATTGGTGAAAGCATTTCAACTACAAATGGCCGTTTTGCGCCGCTTAATAAACTTGGACGCTCTCCAAGTACAGTACGTGTAGAGAAGTGTTCAATTTCACGGTCACGGTCAATTGCAGGGTTTGTAACAACAGCTACACTTTCTTTAATAAAGTCAGCGATATTTCGTCTATCAGTATCGAGTGCGGCAAGTGGTGAGTCATGCCCAAGTGAGCGTATTGGCTCAACGCCTTTTGTTGCCATCTGTTCAAGAAGTTGAATATGTTCTCGGTCCCATCCGAAAGCGACGTATTCTTTCGTTTCAACTTGAACAGAATCACATAGCCCTTGGATTTTTTTCGTTTCAGGGATAGATAAATTTAAATGGTAATTGGTAGTATCAATTCGCTTTTTAAAACGGTTATATACTTGGATTTGATATTTGTCATATTCATAAAGAACAAGTTCATCTTGTTCATTCCATTTTAATCCGACTTTTTCTCCAGGAGCGAGTGGTTTTGGTTCTGCTACATATTTAGTTGGTGATACAACTCCAGGTTCAGAAGAGAAAATATAAGAGCTCTCTGTCTCTACTTTCCATACTGGGCGTAATCCAAGGGAATCAACGCTGAAAACAGCTTCATCTTTAAAACGGGAAATGATGCCAGCTGGTCCTTGTGCAAAATGTCCCCATGCTTCACGTATATACGTATATAAATCTTGTAAAGGTGTTTCATAAAGTTTAATTTCATTAATAATTGGTGGGAATAGAATTTCCATTGCTTCAAATAAGCTGTAGCCGTATTGAACAAGTAGGGTTTCTAAGGTGCGGTTTAAATCTTGAGAGTCACTGCCTCCTGCAGTAAGTGGTACATCAATCATTTCAGCTTGATCGCGTAATTTCGCAATTGTGTTAATTTCACCATTATGTCCGAGAATGCTAAATGGTTGTACACGAAAAAAATTAGATAATGTATTAGTAGAGTAGCGGTTATGTCCTAATGTCATAGTTGAAGCGATAAGCGGATGTTGTAAATCATTATAGTAGGCAACAAGCGTATCACCAGCACCTAGAACTTTATATACAACATGATCATGACTTAATGAAGCAACATGAATTGCTTCGTTTTCCTCTATTTTTATTGTGACAGAAAATAATGTTTGCTCAATATTTATAATTTCGTTTTCTGCGATAAGGGCAACTTGCCAAAATAAAGGTTCTTCTTGTTTACCAAGTGGACCGAGCGCATCTGAGTTTGTTGCATCGTCACTTTCGAAAATAATAGTAAAGTTTTTGTTGTTTAATTGCGTACGAATATAATCTTTTAAGGCAGTAATGTTTTCTTTTTTATTTAGAAAAAAATGTCCAACGATAAAGTGGGGATGATCCACAATCGTTGGATTATATCCGCTACTTTTTAGTTTTTCATTCCAAAGTGTTTTTGGTATATCAATGTGAATGCCGATGCCATCGCCCTCGCCATTAATGAAACCAGCTCTATGATTCATTTTGACGAGTGATTGTATGCAAAGGTCAATGTTTTCTTTTGTAGCAATTTTTCGTTTCTCCATAACGGAAACGATTCCACACGCATCATGTTCTGCATTTCTATAATCTCGAAATAAAGACGGTGTCCATGTATTTTTTTTATTGAGCATCCGTCAATCCCCCCTCTTTTAAAAGTTAGAATAATCTTACTATTTAAGGCGCAAATCACCTTGTACACAGAGATAGTAATGCTGTAAAAGAATATAAAACAGATAATTATGAATAATTATACTATTAATACGTAATTTATGAAATAGAAAAAAGGAAAAAAGAAAGGTGAGCTTTCTTTTTTCCTTTTAATGACGGGATTATTTATTGTCTGCTAGGGCAGCAAATGCTCTGCCGACAGCTTCGATTGTATATTCAATATCTTCTTTTGTATGTTCTGTAGTTAAGAACCATGCCTCGTATTTAGAAGGTGCTAAGTTAACTCCTTCTTGAAGCATAAGCTTGAAGAATTTACCGAACATTTCACCGTCTGTATCTTGTGCGGCATCGTAATCTTCAATTGTATTAGTTGTGAAGTATACAGTTAAAGCCCCTTTTAGACGATTTAATGTAATGTCGATATTATGTTTCGCTGCTTGCTCTAAAATTCCTTTTTCAAGCATTGCACCAAGTTCATCTAATTTCTCATAAAGCCCTTCTTGTTGAAGTACTTCTAGACAAGCGATACCTGATGCCATAGAAGCAGGGTTTCCTGCCATTGTACCAGCTTGGTATGCAGGTCCAAGCGGAGCAACTTGTTCCATAATTTCTTTCTTACCACCGTAAGCACCGATTGGTAAGCCACCGCCAATAACTTTACCAAGCGCTGTTAAGTCAGGTGTAACACCAAGTAAGTCTTGAGCACCGCCGTACATAAAGCGGAAAGCAGTAATAACTTCATCATAAATTACTAGTGCGCCAGCTTCGTGAACAAGTTCATTCACTTTTTCAAGGAATCCAGGTTTAGGCTCTACAATACCGAAGTTTCCAACGATCGGTTCTACCAGGATAGCTGCTACTTCATGACCCCATTTATCTAAAGCTTCTTTTAAAGTTTCTACATTGTTAAATGGAACGGTAATAACTTCTTGTGCAATACTTTGTGGTACGCCAGCTGAGTCAGGAGTTCCTAAAGTAGAAGGGCCAGATCCAGCTGCCACAAGTACTAAATCAGAATGACCGTGGTAACAACCAGCAAATTTCATGATTTTTGTGCGACCTGTATAAGCACGAGCAACACGAATCGTTGTCATCACTGCTTCTGTACCAGAGTTTACGAAACGGACTTTATCTAATGCAGGCATTGCTTCTTTTAACATTTTTGCGAATTTTACCTCTAGCGCTGTTGGTGTTCCATAAAGTACCCCATTTTCAGCAGCTGTTGTAATTGCTTTTGTTATATGCGGATGAGCATGTCCAGTAATAATAGGACCGTATGCTGCTAAATAATCGATATATTTATTTCCGTCTACATCCCAGAAATAAGCGCCTTTCCCACGTTCCATAGCAACAGGAGCGCCGCCGCCAACTGCTTTAAAAGAACGAGAAGGACTGTTAACACCGCCAACGATATGCTCTAAAGCTTCTTTATGTAATGCTTCTGACTTTGTGAAATTCACTACAATTCATCTCCTTACAAAAATCTATGTATTATTCTAACATGTTTTTCGAAAAGACGTATTGTTTGTGATAGCGAAGGCAGTTGGGTAAACTATTCGTTGTGACATTTAGGAGGGGGGTCCGATTATGAAATCGGTAATTGAGGTACAAGGGTTACGTAAAGAGTTTACAGCCTATTCAAGTCGTCCGGGCTTAAAGGGTGCATTTCGCGATTTATTAAATCGTAATTATAAAATAGTACCAGCAGTAAATGATGTATCTTTTACTGTAAAGCAAGGTGAAATGGTTGGTTATATCGGTGAGAACGGTGCTGGTAAATCAACAACAATTAAAATGCTTACGGGGATTTTAACTCCGACATCAGGGCAAATCACAGTAAATGGAATGAACCCACATAAACAAAGAGAAGAATTTGTAAGAACAATTGGTGTTGTTTTTGGACAGCGTTCGCAACTTTGGTGGGATATTGCAGTACAAGAATCGTTTCGTTTATTAAAGAAAGTGTATGGTGTATCAGACGCTCAGTATAAGGAGCATATGGAGCACGTAATTGAAACGTTAGATATAGGGCCCTTATTAGATAAACCAGTTCGAAAATTATCTCTTGGTCAAAGGATGCGTTGTGAATTAGCGGCAGCCTTAATTCATAATCCACCGTTATTATTTTTAGATGAGCCAACAATTGGGTTAGATGTACTTGTGAAATTGAAAATACGTGAATTTTTAAAAGAAATGAATGAACGTTATAAAACAACAATTTTATTAACAACACACGATATTACTGATATTGAAGCTTTATGTGAGCGCGTTATCATGCTGGATGAAGGAAATATTATGTATGACGGTTCTTTAAATAATCTTCGTACGCAGTGGGGAGCGGAGAAGGAAATTCACTTTCAGTTTGTTGCACCAGTTTCCTATCAGGCTTTATCAATGGTTATGCCAGATAATCATGTCGTTTGGTCGAAAGCAAAAGAGGAAAATGCATGGGTTGCAAAAATTCCGAATGAAGAAGTTATTATTTCAATGCTTATTTCTAAAGTAGTACAAGCCTTTCAAATTAAAGATTTAAAAATTAACGAAGTGTCTACAGAGGAAATTATTCGTAACATTTATGAAGAGGGTATTACGCATGGGTAAGTATATTGAAATGATTCGAATTCGCTTTTTAATGATGCTTGCGTATCGTACAAATTACTATAGCGGGATTTTAATTTATACGATTAATATAGGTGCTTACTATTTTTTATGGCAAGCAATTTATAGCGGAAAAGAGAATATTGAAAGTTTATCTATTTCGCAAATGACCACGTATATCGCAATCGCGTGGATGGCACGTGCCTTCTATTTTAATAATATAGATAGGGAAATTGCGATGGAGATTCAAGAAGGACGTGTGGCTGTAGAATTAATTCGTCCGTATAACTATTTGGGAATGAAAGTTATGCAAGGTCTTGGCGAGGGAATATTCCGTTTTGCCTTCTTTTCCATTCCAGGCATGGTTATCGTTACGTTATTATTTTCGTTGCAAATTACAACAAATTTTCAAACTTGGTTATATTTCTTCTTATCTTTAATATTTAGTTTTATTATTAATACACAAATTAATTTAATGACGGGAATGCTTACGTTTTTCCTATTTAATAATAGTGGGATTATGTATGCAAAACGCGTTGTTATTGATTTATTTTCAGGTCTATTATTACCAATTAGTTTTTATCCGCTATGGGCCCAAAAAGCAATGATGTTTTTACCGTTTCAGGCTATTAGTTATATTCCAAGTATGATTTTTTCTGAAGGTATACAGGGGAGTAAGTTGTATGAGGCTTTAGTATTTCAAGTGATTTGGGCGATTGTACTTATTATTCCAATTGTACTCATGTGGAGAACGGCGAGAAAACGTCTAATTGTACAAGGGGGATGATGAGATGCTATATATAAACTTATTTTTACAATATGCAAGTCAATATATAAAAACAAAATTGGAGTATCGAGGCGATTTTATCGTTGGTTTACTTTCTGATTTATCGCTTCAAGCAGTTAATTTAATATTTATTCTCGTTGTATTTGGGCATACACAAGCATTGAAGGGATGGAGTCGAGAAGAAGTAATCTTTATTTATGGTTTCTTTTTAGTACCATTTGCCATCTTTTCAGCTTTCTTTAATATATGGGATTTTAATGATCGATACATTATTAAAGGGGAGATGGATCGTGTATTAACGCGGCCGATCCATAGCCTATTTCAAATTATATTAGAAAGAATGGAACTTGAATCTTTAATTGGAGCTATTACAGGGATTGTTGTAATGGGATATGCAGCTGTGGAGTTACAATTATCTTTTTACTGGTATGATTTCTTCTTATTTATATTGATGGTAGGAGGAGGAGCACTTGTATATGGAGGGATATTTGTTACGCTGGCGAGCCTTGGTTTTTGGTCGGATGCGAAAAGTTCAATTATGCCTCTTATGTATAACATAGGTAATTACGGGCGCTATCCTGTTAATATTTATAATCGTGTAATTCGTTTCATTTTAACGTTTGTTTTACCGTTTGCGTTTGTTGGAGTATATCCAGCGGCATACTTTTTAAGAAAAACAGAATGGAATAGTTATGCATTTGCGACGCCAATTGTTGGTGTTATCTGTTTTACGATTGCAATCACCCTCTGGAATCAAGGGGTAAAAAGGTATCGTGGCGCGGGTAATTAATTATAGAAGCTTGTTCGTTTCTAAGGGATAAATCAGTTCTCCACCTCATACATATAAAATGAGGTGGAGGACATGTTATGGGGATTTATTCTATTAATTGCAGCAATCGCTATTTTGAAAAGTGTCCAATTATTATGGAGTTCCTATTCGGATTCAACGCGTTTTTTTTCGCTCTATAATTTGGCCACATTATTTTTAATCTATACAACAGTACTAATCGCATTTGGATTAAGTTACGTTGTATTAGAGGAAATGGGTTTCGCAGTTTTGAAAGAGGACGGAGAAAGTTTGAACGCTCATTCTTTTCAACTCGTCGAAGTTTGTTTATATTTTAGCGCAGTTACTCTATTGTCTGTTGGATATGGTGACATATCTCCGATTGGAATTGGGCGATGGATTGCAATCGCAGAAGCGCTAATTGGATATACACTCCCTTTTGCTTTTGTGATGAGGTCTGTAATAGACAATGAAAAATAAGGAAGCATTTGTTATAGTAAAGGAAAAGAGTAGGAGTGATAACTATGATTACAGTAGGAGAAATGGCACCAGAATTCACATTAGAGGGAAGTAACGGAGAAGAAGTTCGCCTAGCTGATTTCCGCGGTAAAAATGTAGTTCTCTATTTTTATCCGAAAGATATGACGCCAGGATGTACAACTGAAGCATGTGATTTTCGTGATGCGTATGGAGTATTTCAAGAGAAGGATACGGTTATTCTTGGAGTAAGTCCTGATTCAGCGAATAGACATTTGAAATTCATTGAGAAACATGAATTGCCATTTACACTTTTAGTAGATGAAGATCATAAAGTAGCAGAGTTATACGATGTTTGGAAGTTAAAAAAGAACTTTGGGAAAGAGTATATGGGAATCGAGCGTTCTACATTCCTTATTAATAAAGACGGTGAACTTGTAAAAGAGTGGCGTAAAGTGAAAGTGAAAGGACATATTGAGGATGTTCTTTCTTATATAAAATAAATCTACATTGGAGATAAAATATGCAGAAACAAGGCAAGTGTCTATACATATTTTACTGCCTTACATAAAGTGGAAGTGTAGGGCATACCTCCTCAGATGATAGTATTCCAAGTGCGATTATGTCGCACTTTTTTCTATGGAATATATGAAGAAAAAAGGGAAAGATACATAAAAACAAGTCCTGAATATAAAAATAAACTACATACTTATAGTAGAAATATTGACGATTTATAAGAAAAGGAGTACACTCTTTATAAGAATTATAAAATAATAATCCGTATAGAATCGGGGTGCATGACGGTGGTCAAAGAAGAATTAAAAGAAGCGCTAGAAATGCTGAAAAATACGGGTGTACGCATTACTCCACAGCGTCATGCTATTTTAGAGTACCTTGTGGAATCAATGACGCACCCAACAGCGGATGATATTTATAAAGCATTAGAAGGTAAGTTTCCAAATATGAGTGTTGCAACTGTCTATAATAACTTACGTGTGTTTAAAGAGGTTGGACTTGTAAAGGAATTAACTTATGGAGACGCTTCAAGTAGATTTGATTATGTTACAAGTCAACATTATCATGTGATTTGCGAAAAATGTGGTAAGATTGTTGATTTTCCTTATGGAGGCTTGGAAAAGCTGGAAGAGGAAGCTGCGAAAACGACAGGCTTCGTTATCAATAGTCATCGCTTAGAAATTTATGGCGTTTGTCCAGAGTGTCATAAGGCGTAATATATAATAAAGAAAGAGGCTGACGGCTATACGTCAGCCTCTTTCTTTATTATATAAGGATTAGCGTGAGGTTAATCGGGATTTACAGTGCTAAGTTAGTAAGAAGGGTTAGATAAAAGTTTGTCGAATTTACTTTGTATTGGTGGAAATGAATTCTTGGAGGGGACATTTTGAAGAAATATGAGATTAAAAATAACATTCCAACATTGGAAGAATATAAATATTTATGTGATTCTGTGGGATGGACTAACTATATGAACTTTGAGGTGGCGGAAATATCACTTCAAAATTCGATTTACTGTATAACAGTCAAGGATAATAATCAAATCATCGGCATGGGGAGAATTGTTGGTGATGGGGCTATCTATTTCTATATTCAAGATATAGTGGTTCATCCAGATTATCAAAAGAATGGTATTGGAAAGAAAATAATGAATACTTTAGTAGAATACTTAAATGGGAATACTCCAGATAAAGCATTCATTGGTTTGTTTGCGTCGCAAGGTAAAACATCATTCTACGAAAAATATGATTTTAAAGATTATTCGCCTAATATGACAGGGATGTTTACTGTTATTTCGAAAAAATAGGTGTAATAAATTTAATAAAACAATTAAAAAGTTGATTTTTTAAGAAATCAACTTTTTAATGAGTTGAAACGTTTGTATTGTTGCAAATTCGTATTTCCCTTGATACTTATGATTTATAACTCTTCTTATTATACTTTTCATCAAATTCTTTTCCTTCTAGATCTCGATCTAGTGTTAAAGGTTGATTGCAGTGCATACATGCATCGACACGGCCGAGCATTTTGGTTGGCTTATCACAGCTTGGACAAATAATTTGGATAGTCTTAGTAGATAACATACCAATCCAAAAGTAAACGACAGTGCTAGCGATAACAGCTAAAAAGCCAACCATCATAAACGTTGTCATAATAATAATGTTTTCGCGGAAAAAGACACCTAAGTATGCAATGAAGAGGCCGATAAATACTAAACTTAATGCAAAGGTCCGGATTTTATTGATTTTGTTTGAATACTTAATGCTCATTCTCACCACGCTCCTATACTAATAATATAACATAAAATTTAGAATTTTCACTCTCGTGTAAATTGATAAAGAGATAAGATATGAAATGAATAGGAGGAAAGCCAAGAATGAATGGATGCTATAATGATTTTTACAGCGGTTTTTAAGTTTTTAACGGGATGTGAAATTTTTTTATAAAAAGTATTGACCCTGTATATACTGCATGATATATTAATAACCGTCGCTGATGCGGAAACGCAGAAAACGACAAAAAAGAAATTAAAAAACTTAGTTGACATTGAAAAATGAAGATGTTAACATAAGGAAGTCGCAAATGAGCGACTAAGTAGTTCTTTGAAAACTGAACGAAACAAACAACGTGAAACGTCAATTTTTATTTTAGATGCTAGACAAACTAACTTTATTGGAGAGTTTGATCCTGGCTCAGGATGAACGCTGGCGGCGTGCCTAATACATGCAAGTCGAGCGAATGGATTAAGAGCTTGCTCTTATGAA
>NZ_JBQAHM010000010.1:0-209292 GCF_051916885.1 Bacillus cereus group sp. MYBK14-1
CAGCGTTCATCCTGAGCCAGGATCAAACTCTCCAATAAAGTTAGTTTGTCTAGCATCTAAAATAAAAATTGACGTTTCACGTTGTTTGTTTCGTTCAGTTTTCAAAGAACTTGTCCGCCGCTTCAGAAGCGACTTCATCATATTAACATCTTAATTTTTCGATGTCAACTAAGTTTTAAAATTTCTTTTTTGTCGTTTTCTGCGTTTCCGCATCAGCGACGTTTATTAATATACCATCACAACTTTTAAATAACAAGTGTTTTTTTATAAAAATATAAAAAAAATTATCTACCCTACTTTCTTCTATAGAAGTAACTATTATCCTTACTACTGAAAATAGTTATTCTAATTGTATGCTAATACACTCCGTTCAACCAAATTGTATTTCACAATACCTTCCCAAATTTTCATTCTCTTCTATATTAAAGCTTATAATCATTATCCTTCTATAAAATAACTATACAAATTAGCCTTAAGAAAAAATCCCGTCTACATTAAACAGCCACTCGCGCGCATTATCCCCTTCCTTCTCATTCAAAAATTTACCCCCTACAAATTAACAACATTCCAATCCTAATACAAACTTAAGGATATTGTTAGAATTTTTTTACATTTAATTAATGAAAAATATCCATTTTTTGTTATATAGTAAGAAAGGACGCACTCAACTATAAATAAACCAATGGAGGAATTATTTTATGGATAGGTTAACAAAGTTTTCATTAAAAAACCGAGCTGCCATTATCATCATGATTTTTCTCATTTCCATACTCGGTGTTTATTCCGGCTCTAAATTACCTATGGAATTTTTACCGAGTATCGACAATCCAGCAATTACCGTCACAACCTTATCTCAAGGACTCGACGCTGAAACGATGACAAAGGATGTAACTGATCCTCTCGAAAAACAATTTCGCAATTTAGAACACGTCGACACCATTACTTCTTCTACATACGAGGGATTATCACGTATCGACATTGCGTATACATCAAAAGCAAACATGAAAGATGCAGCACGCGAAGTCGAAAAAGCCGTCAATACAATTAAATTACCTAAAGATGTAACCAAGCCCGTAGTTAGTCAATTAAACACTTCTATGATTCCACTCGCTCAAATTACTATCCAGAAACAAAACGGTTTTTCAAAAGCAGATGAAAAACAAATTGAAAAAGAAATCGTACCACAACTCGAAAACATTGATGGTGTTGCCAACGTTATGTTTTTCGGAAAATCCACCTCTGAATTATCTATCGTACTTGATCCGAACCAATTAAAAAACAAAAACGTAACATCACAGCAGGTACTAACTGTTTTACAAGGAAAAGAAACTTCTACTCCAGCTGGGGCAATTACTGTTAATCAGGAAGAATACAACCTCCGCGTCATTGGGGACATAAAAAATGTAAATGACATTAAAAACATCACTGTGGCACCCCAAGTGAAATTGCAAGACATTGCTCAAATTGAAATCAAACAACACTACGATACAATCTCACATATAAACGGAGAAGAAGGCACAGGATTAATCATCATGAAAGAACCGAGTAAAAATGCAGTTGCCATTGGAAAAGAGATTGATAAAAAAGTTAAAGAGATAGATAAGGAATATAAAGATCAATTTTCCATTAAACTTTTGGCTTCAACCCATGAACAAGTTGAAAATGCTGTTACTAGCATGGGAAAAGAAGTAATACTTGGAGCAATCGCTGCAACTCTAATTATCTTAATCTTTTTACGTAACTTCCGAACAACACTCATCGCTGTTGTCAGTATTCCATTATCCATTTTATTAACACTCTTTTTACTACATCAATCTAACATTACGCTTAACATTTTAACCCTCGGTGGTTTAGCTGTTGCGGTTGGACGTCTCGTCGATGATAGTATCGTTGTCATCGAGAATATTTTCCGCCGTTTACAAAAAGATTCTTTCTCTAAAGATATCATTCTCGATGCAACGAAAGAAGTCGCAGTCGCAATTACTTCTTCTACTTTAACAACGGTCGCTGTTTTTTTACCTATCGGCCTCGTATCAGGAGCAATCGGAAAATTAATGTTACCTATGGTATTAGCAGTTGTATATTCTATATTATCATCCTTAATCGTTGCACTAACAGTTGTTCCACTTATGGCTTTTTTACTACTCAAAAAAACAAAGCATCGAAAGCCAAGTTCTTCATCACGATATGTCGCTACATTAAAGTGGGCTCTTTCTCATAAATTCATTATTCTACTTACTGCATTTTTATTATTTGTAGGATCAATTGCAGCTTATATATTACTACCGAAAGCAAACATAAAATCTGAAGACGACACAATGTTATCTATTAACATGACATTTCCAGCCCATTATAATGCTGAATCTCAAAAACAAAAAGCATTTGATTTTGAAAAAAAATTACTTTCTAATTCAGATATAACAGACGTTATTTTACGAATGGGATCTAGCGCAGAAGATGCACAATGGGGGCAAACAACTAAAAATAACCTCGCTAGTATATTCGTAGTCTTTAAAAAAGGTTCTGATATTGATCAATATATTAAAGAGTTAAAAAAGGAAAATAAAACTTTTGAGCCTGCTGAACTTGATTATATAAAAACAAGTTATTCAAGCTCTGGCGGCGGCAATAACTTACAATTTAACGTAACAGCTACTAACGAAGCGGATTTAAAAGAGGCGGCTACTATCGTTGAAACAAAACTAAAAAGCATGGATGATCTTTCTAAAGTAAAAACAAATTTAGAAGACTCTAAGAAAGAATGGCAAATTCATATTGATCAAACAAAGGCTGAACAACTAGGTTTAACACCAGAAATAGCTGCGCAACAAGTAGCATTCCTTATGAAGAAATCACCTATTGGCGAAATTACAATTAATAATGAAAAAGCTACTATTATGATAGAACACAAAAAAGAAAACATTAATAAACAAGAAGATATTTTAAATACAAACATACTATCACCTATTAATGGACCACTACCTTTAAAAGACATCGCAACTATTTCAGAAAAACAAACACAAACAGAAATTTTCCATAAAGACGGAAAAGAAACAATCCAAATTACAGCCGAAGCTTCAAATGAAGATTTGAGTAAAGTAAACACAGCAGTAAATAAAGCGATGACTGACTTAGATTTACCTGGTGGTGCAAAAGTAAATATCGCAGGAGCTACTGAATCTATGCAAGAGAATTTTACAGATTTATTCAAAATTATGGGGATTGCAATCGGGATCGTATATTTAATTATGGTTATCACCTTCGGGCAAGCACGTGCTCCTTTTGCAATCCTATTCTCCTTACCATTAGCTGCTGTCGGTGGTATTTTAGGATTAATCATTTCACGAACACCTGTTGATGTAAATTCCTTGATCGGCGCATTAATGTTAATCGGGATTGTTGTTACAAACGCTATTGTATTAATAGAAAGAGTCCAACAAAATCGGGAACATGGAATGGAAACTAGAGAAGCCTTACTTGAAGCAGGTTCTACTAGACTACGCCCAATTATTATGACAGCTATTACAACAATCGTTGCTATGCTCCCACTCCTATTTGGCCAATCCCAAGCAGGAAGTATGGTATCAAAAAGTTTAGCCGTCGTTGTCATCGGCGGTTTGGCAGTCTCAACTGCTCTTACATTAGTAGTCGTTCCAGTTATGTGTGAACTATTAGATAAAATCGGGAGAAAAAGACGCTCCCGTAGGAAAATAAGCACTTCTACAGAAACACCTGATATTTAAAAACAAAAGGCGTTATCTTCACAAATGAAGATAACGCCTTTTCTCTATTTAGTCATATAATCCATCATTTTTTCCACATATTGCTCTATAGGTTTACTAGAATCCACAATAAGGTATTCATTATTTGAAGGTCTTTTACTACCATTTAACCACTTTTTAAAACCTACTTCCGACTCCACCTTTTCAATTTGACTGATCATACGCTTACGTGTTTGCAGTCTCCTATTAATCTCTTCCATATCATTAAGATAACACTCAATATATTTATATTTCACACCATGTTTATTTGATAGTTCAATCCCTTTTTCAACCATTCCCTCATATAAACACGGACTATCCAATATAACACTATGCCCTTGTTCTAAATAAGAATCAATCAATACCCATTCGGCATCATACGCAAGCCCACCAACAATCGTTGATTCAATTCCTTTTACTTTTAATGATTTTAACAACGCGGATTTCAAAACATCATGATCTATAATTACAGCACCTGTTAATTTCGCTATATACTTAGAAACTGTCGATTTTCCTGACCCAGGAAAACCTGACATTTGCAGAAAAAACAAATTAAAGCTCCTCTCTAAATTACATCTGTTCTTCTTTATAATTAATCACAAATTCAACAATCATTACATCCATTCCTTCTATATTAAAATACAAAAGAACCCCCTACCTATAAATAGAGAGTTCTTCTTTATAATTTATGCCGCTTTTACCTTTTTCGTTGTTTTACTTTTTCTTTTCGTTCCTGTAAAGCGCTTGTGTAATATAGATGCTATCAAGCGTGAAATAACATTGAATAGTAATACCATAATAATTAATACAGCTGCAGATTTTGTCGCAATCAACTTCGCATCTGGAATAACTCCTTCAGAATTTAATTTCCAAATGTGAACCGCTAATGTTTCAGCTGGTCTAAACGGATTTAAAGGATGCGCAGGACTTGAGAAATCCGCTGCTGAATTTAAAATCGGGGATGTTAAACCCGCTGTGTAAATTAATGCTGCCGCTTCCCCAAATATACGACCCGCCGCTAAAATAATCCCTGTAATAATTTGTGGTAATGACGATGGGATAATAATACGAGCGATTGTTTGCCACTTCGTTGCACCTAATCCAAGACTTGCCTCTTTTACATTCTGAGGAACTTCTGAAATCGCATTTTCACAAACACGCGTTAAACCTGGTAAATTTAAAATAGTTAAAGCAAGAGCACCACCCATTACTGTGTATCCCCAACCTGTCATTGTAACGAACACTAACAAACCAAATAAACCAACAACAATAGAAGGTAAAGACGCCATCGTCTCTATACATAGACGAACAAAATTTAAAAAACGTCCTTGTTTTGCGTACTCCGCTAAATATATTCCAGCACCTAATCCAAGAGGAATAGATATAATAAGCGTTATAACAAGCATGTAGAAGGAATTGAATAACTGCGGACCAATCCCACCACCAGCTCTTGTATTGCTTGGTTCTCCAAACAAGAAATTAGGATCCCAAAATCCCCATCCCTTTTGTAAAATCTCAAATACTAAGAACACTAGCAAAGCTACAACTAAAGCCGCAACCGCATAAAAGATACCCGTCCAAACTTTATTTACCGTTCTTGCATTCATTATTATCGCTCACCTCTTTGCCCAATCGCTCGAATTACTAAAATAAACAGGAATGAAATAACAAGTAAAATCATCGCTAAAGTCCATAGCGCATTGTTCCAAGCAGTTCCGTTCAATGTATTCGTCATGTCCATTGTTAAAATACCAGTTAACGTCGCTGTCGGACTATATATTCCTTCTGGTAATTTAATCGTATTCCCGATTACCATTTGAACCGCTAACGCTTCACCGAAAGCACGCGCTAAGCCTAAAACAACACCTGTTAAAATCCCTTTTTTCGCAGCAGGAACAATCACTCGGCTAATCGCTTGCCATTTCGTTGATCCTAGACCATAAGAAGCTTCTAAATAATCAAATGGAACAGAACGTATTGCATCAGAAGCGATACTAGCAATAGTAGGTAAAATCATAATACTTAATACAACAATACCTGCAATTAAACTAAAGCCTACTCCCCCAAACGAATCACGTAATAGTGGTACTAAAATCGTAACACCTAATAATCCGTATACAACCGAAGGAATACCAACTAACAATTCTAGAACAGGCTTCAATACTTTATTTCCAAACTTTGGCGAAATTAAATTCATGAATATAGCAAGAGCTATAGCAATTGGTGCACTAATAATAACCGCGCCTAACGAAACCACCGTTGAACCTACAATGAAAATTAAAGCCCCGAAGGATCCTTGCTCAGCATTTGGATTCCATTTTGTCGATGTTAACATCTCAGTAAATGAGATACCACTTTGTGTAAAAGATTGAATACCTTTCCCACAAATAAACGCAATAATAGCTAATGTAATTAAAACAATAAAAATACCACAAAACGTAACAAGTGATCTTCCTATATATTCACTTTTCACGTAATTAATTTGTTTTTTCCCCTTCATCACAGGACAGACCCCACTTCACAGATTGAAATGAACAGGACTGGCCTTGCAGCCAGCCCCATAAAATTTTATTACTTATTTAATTTAGACATTGGAATGTAGCCCATATCTTCTACTTGTTTTTCAAAATCTTTACCTTTTACATAATCGATGTAAGCTTTCGTCGCTTCCTTCGCTTCACCTTTTGTTACCATATATTCGTAAGACCAGAATGGATATTTACCAGACGCGATGTTTTCAACTTTCGGTTCAGCACCATCAATTTTGACTGTTTGTAGTGCGCCTTTTTTCTCGCCCACCATGTAAGACATTGCTAAATAGCTCACCGAACCAGGAGTAGAGTTAATCGCTTGCTCTACTGCACCGTTAGAATCTTGTGTTGTACCAGTTCCATCATTAATTTTCGCGTCTTTCATAATCGTTTTTTCAAATGTAGCACGTGTACCAGATGAAGCTGGACGATTAATTACATTGATTTTTTCATCTTTTCCGCCAACTTCTTTCCAATTTGTTACTTTTCCAGTGAAGATATCTTGTACTTGTTGCATTGTTAAGTTATCAACTTTTACATCTTTATTTACGACAAGAGCGAATGCAATACCCGCTACCTTGTTATCTACTAATTCTTTCGCCTTTTCAGCATCTTTTATTTTATCTCCGGACGGAACATCTGAATTACCAATTTGTACTGCACCAGATGCTACTTGGTTAATCCCAGTTCCACTACCGCCACCTTGAACTTGAATAGAAACTTTTGAATTTTTCTCCATGAATTTCTTTCCAGCTTCCTCCGCAAGAGGTAGAAGAGCTGTAGAACCAGCCGCTGCAATCGTACCTGATAATTCTTGTTTTGTATTATCGCTTCCTTTAGCAGTGTCTTTACTAGTTGTATCTTCTGCTTTCCCACAACCAACTAATGCTCCTGCTACCACTAAAGCTGCTAAAGAAAATTTAATACCTTTTTTCATAACCATGTCTTGTACCCCCATTTGGATTATCACTTTTCGAATTCATTTTCTTTCGAACACAAATTCATTGTAGGACAACAATATTATGTGAGTGTTAAGCAATTTTTAATTTTAAGTAAATGACGATAATAATCCTTAAAAGCTAGAAATCCCAACATTTATAGTTAAATAACCAAACAAAAACCACACTAACTACGCTGCAATGTAAATATATTCTTAACAATGTAAATTCAATGTAAATGTTTTTCTCTCTTTTTCCCTTTTCGTTAAAGTTACATTTACAATTCCGCTGTATTTTGTAATTTTTACACACCTAATTCATGCACATTAAAAATAATTTCAGTAATATTTTTTAGTACAACTAAATAAATTGGAACAATTCTAAAAATAAATGAATATTTTTAAAGTACTAATTGACAACATAATCCAATGTAGTCTACTATATTACTAACAAAAAGTTTACCTTAGGAAACTTTTTAAACTCAAACTAAAAATATAGAGATGAGGTAACTTTTATGGTATCGGCTAATATAAAACCACTTTCCGAATTTAAAATAGGAGAGTTTGTACAAATTGAGAAGATACAATTAGAAGGAACTATGAAACGACGCTTATTAGATTTGGGATTTATCCCGGGGGCGACGATTAAAGTATTGCAACGCAGTCCACTTGGAGATCCGGTCGCTTATCAAGTGAGCAACACAACTATTGCACTGCGTAAAGAAGAAAGCTCCCTTATTTTCGGGGTATTAATAGGAGATGATTTCAGATGAGCAAACATCGTATCGCTTTAGCTGGTAACCCGAATACAGGGAAAAGTACATTATTTAATACTTTAACAGGCTTAAAACAACATACTGGAAACTGGACGGGAAAAACTGTTTTAAAAGCTGAAGGAGAATATGAACATAACGGAAGTAATTATACATTAATAGATTTACCGGGAACTTACTCACTATACTCAAATTCCGCAGACGAAGAAGTAGCGAGGGATTATATTATATTTGAAAAACCAGAAGTAACTGTAGTTGTTATAGACGCAACTGCTATGGAAAGAAATTTAAATTTAGCACTTCAAGTGATGGAGATGACAAATAATGTAGTCATTTGCATTAACTTAATTGATGAAGCCGAGAAAAAAGGCATCGTTATTGATGAAAAGAAATTAGCAAAATCACTTGGTGTGCCTGTCGTTAAAATTTCAGCACGTAACCGAGTAGGTATTGGTCATTTGCTAAATGTTATTGCAAAAGTAGCAAATAAAAAACTAATTCCAACACCAATTAAAATTACTTACAGCGAAAAAATCGAAAATATGATTCAGGAATTAGAACCACAAATTTATAAAGTGTTCGGTGATACGTATCCAGCACGTTGGATTGCGTTACGTATATTAGATGGAGATAAAAATTTCTTAACTACACTTCAAAAACACCATAATGAACCACTTGTAAGGGAGGTCGTAATTAATGGAATCTCACTCAGCCAGTAAAGCTCTTCCATTAGACTATATTATTCAACATGCACAAACACTTTCAAAAGAAGATATACGAGATGATATAGTCGGAGATATTTACCGAACATCTGCAAGCATATGTAAAGAATCTGTCCAATATACAAATACTGATAAATTATATCGTTCCGAAAAACTAGATAAAATTTTCACATCTCCAATCTGGGGATTCCCAATTATGCTCGGTATTTTATCTATTATTTTTTATCTTACAATTGCAGGCGCTAACGTACCATCTGATATGATTGCCGAATTCTTCGGATGGGCCGAAGGATATTTAACATCTTGGTTCCAAGCAGCGCATGCACCTAAATGGTTACATGGCATTTTAATACTTGGTTTGTTCCGTGGTATCGGTGCTGTTATTAGCGTTATGTTACCACCTATGGCAATCTTTTTCCCTATGTTCGCGCTATTAGAAAACTATGGATACTTACCACGTGTCGCGTTTAATATGGACCGCTTATTCAAACGATCCGGTGCACACGGGAAACAATCTTTAACAATGGCAATGGGATTTGGTTGTAATGCAGCAGCCATTATGTCAACACGTATCATTGAATCACCACGTGAACGTATGCTAGCAATTTTAACGAACAACTTCGTTCCTTGTAACGGTCGCTGGCCTATGTTAATTTTAATGGCTTCACTATTTATGGCTGCTGGTTATACAGGCAGTATGCAAACATTGGTTACTGCTGGCGTTGTAGTTGGAATGGTTGTACTTGGTGTTATTATGACATTAACTGTTTCTTGGGTACTATCAAAAACAGCCTTAAAAGGGGTTCCAACTCACTACACACTTGAGTTACCTCCGTACCGCAAGCCAAAAGTTTGGAATACAATTGTTCGCGCAACACTCGATAAATCAATCTACGTTTTAAAACGAGCTATAGTTGTTGCTGCCCCTGCAGCTGCATTAACTTGGTTACTTGCTAACATTTTTATCGGTGACACAAGCTTACTTATGTATTTTGTAAATTTCCTAGATCCATTTGCTAAAATGTTAGGACTTGACGGGTTTATTCTAGCTGCATTCATTCTTGGACTACCTGCTAATGAAATTGTAATCCCAATTTTATTAATGTCTTACTTATCAACTGGGGCTTTAACTGAAATAGATGATTTTAATCAAATTAAAAATCTATTCCTAGAAAATGGTTGGACTTGGTTAACAGCGTTAAACACAATGTTGTTCTCACTTCTTCATTTCCCGTGCGGAACAACACTGGTTAACATATACAAAGAAACAAAAAGTGCAAAATGGACATTCTTATCGTTTGCAATCCCTACCGTTATCGCCATTGTTGTTACATTCCTCTCTACACAATTGGTACATTGGTTAGGGCTTGTATAAAACAAAGCATACATAGAAGGCATCCCCCTTCACATATGCTTTGTCCGAAAGAAACCTGAAAATCATTCAGGTTTCTTTTTTTGTACATCAGTATTCCACGGCTGCGCTCCATACGTTGTGAGTTTTTTATGAATGAAATATATAGCCCCCGGCAGCACCGCCATTAATATCGTGCAACTAATTCCTAATCCAGTAAACAACTTTCATCACCTTATTTCACTCTTTTCGGTAAAGCTGAACCTGAATGTTCAATTGTTGGATGAACGTGAACAGTAATTTCAGCATTACTAAAGTAATTTTCGCCTTGATCCCAATCCTTACTTATTTTTGTCCATTCTTTATAATTATGTCTCTTATACACTTCCCCTAACTCTAATACATCTACCTTATATTTTTTTTGAACAAGCTTAATCGATTTTTGAATACGCTCCTCCATTTCTTCCGATATATCCTTCTCTAAACGTTTTTCATTCAAAACCTTTTTATGATCACTAAAGTGCAACTCAGCTATTGTACCTTCCAGAAATAAATGAATATTAAATTTCGGTTTTGTAGCATTCGTTGTGGATACTTTAATTTTTCGACGTAACTTATGAATTTCATATGTAATAAGTTGATCCTTTTTACGAATGGTAAAAAAACCTCCAATTTTTTTACCTATTATATAATTCATCCCTAATGTTTCTTCCCCACTCAAATTGCCTACACACTTATTATCCTTTCCACGAAACAATGCTGCACCGTTCATTTGTACCCCTTGTTTTGTTAGTTCAAGAATAGGTAATACAAAACTTCGGTTAGAGATCATCTTTTCCTGCACCTCACCAATTCTTGCAGCCTCAATCATTTGGGCATTTTTTGGAGGGTGTTCAGCTAACATATCAATATACTGCGCCGGTAAATTTTCAGGCTTGGCACTTTGTTTTAAAATAGCTTCGGCATTTTTATTAGAAACGAACAAACGAATATTTCTTCTCATCTCATGATCGCGAATATATACATCTAACGTATTTTGTAAAATGTATGGATGTGAAAGTAATTCTTCAGAGAAAATAATCACTTGTATATGAGGGAAAAATAATGTACGACTAATTTTTTTGGCGATTATTCTTATTTGTTCAAATACACTATCTGCTTTTGCACTAACATTAATATAATTTTCGCTATCCCCACCCCCTTGTCCACCCTGTTGAGACAATTTACTAGGGAGTACCATCTGATAGGTTCCTTTCATAATTGGATTCGCTTTCTTCTCCTTTACGATATCGTAAGCCGCTCCTACTACAAATCCTCTTTCTTCTATCTCTTCTAACTCAGAACACCCACTCATAAATCCAGTTAAAGCCATAACCATTATAATTTTAAGAAGGTGTTTCATTTCCACCATTCCTTCTTTTTATTTTATATACAATTAAAACGAGCAAAGGCGCTAACACAACAAACCCCATATCTATCCAAGCTAAATAAGTCCCATAACTTGACAAAGCATTTAAACTACTAGGTATCATATTCACCATAAAAATAATAGGGGCACTTACGAAAATAAAAATATGTTTCTTCACTTTCGGAAACATAGCACAAAACAATAAAGATGCGACATCATAATACATTGCTGTAGTGTTATAAATAGTAATAATCCAAGTCGTAAAAAAAATCGCATCAAACCTTTCTAAAAATCCTCCACCAATTTCAATTTCTTTCCCTAATTCAATTGTTGGATATGTCAATCCACGTGTTGTCATATAAGTAAAAACACTAATACAAGTTACATAAATTAAAATGTATGACAGCACGTTTACCATCACCGCTTTCGCGACTGCCATTGGCGCTTTTTTCGCTGTCTTATCATTCAGCAAAACCGCATAAAATAACGCTACTTCAAATCCAATAAACGTAAAAATAGAATTTTTAACTCCAACAGCATATTGACTTACTTTCGTTTGAAAAGCTGGTAGTAAATTATTTATTTCCATTAAATTTATATTCAATAAAGAAAGAAGTACTATCGCAATTAAAACAATAGGTAAGAATAAAACATTTAACCTTAATAAGGCTGCTCTTGATCCTGCTATTCCATAAATAACAACTAATAAGAAGAAGAAAGACAGTAGTTGTATTGGTGTATCACTAAATAAATACGTTTGAGAAATAACTGAAATCATTCGCGATTCATATGCTGTCAAAGCAGCAAACGTTAATACTAAAATACTACTAATTGTGTATGCAACAGGCTTCGTCAAATGCGCACTCGTATATTGAACAAAATTTTGTTTTGGAAATAAGATAGCCACTCTCGTCACAAACCAACCTAAAACCGCGCAGATCAATCCACCCAAAAGCAAGATAATCCAACCGTCCGAAAATAAAGTTTGGTTAGCGATATCTCTTGGCATAGACAATGCCCCTATACCAATAATGGTCGATGATACCGCAAACCCAATTTCACGAGATCCAATCTCTTCATCGCCATACTCAAATGGTTTCACTTATTTTCGCTCCTTTGGACGTATTGTAGAATCTTTTGTTTGTAAGTACTCTGGTCTATCTTTCAACATCGATTTTGGCATGCGAATAAATTCTTCTTTCCAATCTTTATAAAATGCAGGAGCAATTGGAGTTGTATACGGTATACCAACACTTGTTAAATTTGTAATATGAATAGCAAGTGCGATCAGAGCTAGAATGATCCCATACAGCCCAAAAGCCGTTGCAGCTAATACAAAGACGAAAAGTAAAATTCGGAACGTAATCGTAATACTATATACAGGAAGCGAAAACGTAGCAATCGCAGTAACTGCAATAATAATAACTAAAAACGGATTTACAATCCCTGCATTTACCGCAGCTTCTCCAATTACAAGACCTCCTACAATCCCTATCGTTTGTCCCATCGGTTTCGGCAATCGGATTCCAGCTTCTCGTATTAATTCCATAGTCAAGGCCATCATTAACGTTTCAATATATGCAGGAAACGGAACACCTTCCCTCGCACCTGCAATTGAATAAGCCAGTTTAGAAGGAATAAGTCCTTGATGATAAGATACAAGTGCTACATACATAGCTGGTAACAAAACCGCAATTATGCCTGAACCCATACGTAAAAATCTTAATAACGTTCCAATCACCCAGCGCTCGTAATGATCTTCTACAGATTGAAAAATATCAACAAACACAAGTGGTGCAATAAGAGCAAACGGGGATCCGTCTACTAAAATGGCCGCCTTCCCTTTCGCTAATGAGGCTATAATATTATCAGGCCTCTCTGTATTCAAAAACTGTGGAAATGGGGATAAATTATTATCCTGAATTAATTGTTCAATCGTACCTGTTTCCAAAACGACATCTGTCACTATTGATTGAAGACGGCGATCTAACTCTTTTACAATGTGAGGATTAATAATATCTTCTATATATACTAGGGTTACTTCTTTCTGCGATCGCTTCCCCATAATATAAGATTGGAACCTCAACTTTGGATCGCGTAAACTGCGTCGGATTAACATTTTATTCACATTAATATCTTCATTTAATCCAACTCTCGGTCCGCGTATTAAATCTTCTGTCACTGGTGGTTCTAAACTTCGCTTCTCCCAGGCCCTACTATTAATAACGATAGCGGTTTGAATATTATCAATTAATATAACTGTATCTCCCGCTAATATCGCATTCATAATATCTGGAAACTTCGTCTTTACACCCACTTCTGCGATAGAAATAAAACGATCCAATAACGTTTGAACAACAGCTTCCTCATTTATAATTTCTTCGTATTGCAGTGTGCGAATGACATATTTATAAACATTATCCTTATCTGTCAATCCACATAAAAACACAACCGCACAACGTGTAAAACTCCCAGCAAGAGCAACTTCTCTAATTGTTAAATCATTAGGTGAACCTAACTCATCCCTAATTTCTTTCATAACTTCAAATAAGTTACCTTCAAGCTCTAACAATTTCCCCACCTAGCTTCCTTTTCAACAAGTTTTTAGTTAGATTCCGCTAATAGAAGGAAATATATACAAAAAAAGAGCTATCTCTTTTCAAAGATAGCTCTAATAAAGTAAAACTTTAATCAACCCTCACCAATCGGGCTTTTACGGACAGTTTAATCCCCACCTAACTTCTTTGCTTCCGCTGAATTTTGAGGTGGGGGTCTTACTGCCCGTTAATGCAGGATAAACGAATTACTTTTCTACTATTATAGTGTTTTTCTTTATAAATACACCTTTTGTAAATCCACTAACTACAAACATCACAATTATATTAATTAACAATGCGACTATACCTACATTCAAATCTTTTATATACTGCGGGAAACTCGGAAACATCGTGGCTATAGTTGAACCAGATAAGGTAATATATGCGACCACTAATAGCCCAACTCCCATTCCTGCAATCGCCCCTTGCTTCGTAATAATTTGACGTGGAAACAAGCTACATACAAGTGCAGGGAAAAGTTGTGTAACGATACTGTATCCCATTAATAGAAGTGCTCCTATTGTTTCTCCTCCTTTAAATGTAAATAAAACTGCCACGAGCGTTACTACAGGCACAAATAATTTTGCCATCTTAGCAACTTGTCTATCTGAAGCAGACGGGACTATCGTTCGGTAAATATTTTTTGCTAACAGTGTAGAAGCCGCCATAACAAGCATAGACCCTGGAACCAATGCCGTTAATACTCCCGCACTACCAATAATTCCAATAAACCAAGGATCAAAAGTTTGTAAAGCAAGACGGAATAACGAAAGATCTACATCCGCTCCCTTTAACCCAGGAACTTGCAATATAGCAGCAAATCCTGCAAAAAATACGAAAAGTAAAACTAAAGAATACAATGGCATAATTGCTGCATTTTTACGAAATACTTTTTCATTTTTTGCAGAAAAAGCAGAAGCAAATGTATGAGGCCACATATAAAAACCGAGGGCCGTTAATATAATAGTAGAAACAAACCAAGAAATACTCATTCCTTCTTCAGGTAAAGATAAAAATCCCGGTTTCGCTGCCTCTACAGCCTCAAACATCGGCTGAAATCCTCCATAATAATGATACGGCAAATATATACCTAAAAACATAACGATAAACAGTATCATAATATCCTTCAAAGCAGCCGTCCAAGCCGAACCATGTATACCTGAAACCATTACATATATAGTTATAACAATAGCACCGATCCATACTGCAACAACAGGTGACACCCTTCCGTAAGAAGCTTCTGAAACGATAATTCCCAGTCCTTTTAACTGTAAAACAAGATATGGGATGATGGAAACAACACCAACAATCGAAACAATAAGTCCAAGCGCTTTACTTCTATATTTCTTCGCAAAAAAATCTGACTGTGAAACAAGGTTATGCTCTTTCGCATACTTCCAAATGGGTGGCAATAAAAAATACGATAAAAGATAAGCTAAAGCACCATATCCCAAAATATAAAAGGTAGGTGCTCCTTTACTATATGCCCAGCCGCTTCCCCCTAAAAATGTAAACGTCGTATAAATTTCACCTGCCATAAGGAGAAAAACAAAAATAGTGCCAAATCCTCTTCCTCCAACTGACCATTGTTCTAAATTCATATCTTTTCCATGTTGTGCCCGAATCCCTAAAAATAGTGCGAGAAACAAAAATAAAATAATGATAAGTAATGCAGTCATTTTACATCCTCCTTATTAGCAGGATCAAACACGTACACAAGCCCCATACAAAAAGATGTAATAAACACTGATAATAATACCCAAAATAATAAAAATGGCATCCCTAATACGTAAGGAGTAACTGAATTCGCAAATATTGGCCCAACTACTAAACAAAGAACTGGGATAAGCGCTAGAATGTGTATTTTCTTCATCTCATTCTCCTTTACTTATAAAGTTCATAATGGCTGATACAAAGACTTCCACTCCAATCGGTAATGCATCTTCGTCAATCGTAAAACGAGGGTGATGGTGAGGATATATAATACCTTTCTCTTTATTTCCCGCTCCAATAAAAAAGAATGTCCCCGGTGCCTTTTGTAAAAACGCTGAAAAATCTTCTCCAGCCATCGTCGGCTGTAAACGAACAACTCTATCCCTTCCATAAAGTTGTAATGCCGTTTGTTCAATAAGCTCTGTAGCTTCATAATCATTTACAACTGGTCGATATCCATATTCATATGAAAATGTATATTTCGCTCCGTAAGATTCCGTAATATGCTTCACAATCCGCTCAATCTTCTTCTCTGTTTCACCTCGTAATTCATGTCTTAAACTTCTTACTGTCCCTTCAATCTCAGCTTGCTCTGGTATTACATTATGAGTTGTCCCAGCATGAAATTGCGTAACAGATATTACGAGAGAATCTAATGGATTCGTGAGGCGAGATACAATTTGCTGAAGTTGCGAAACGACTTGTGTTCCGATTGCAATACTATCCACCGTTTCATGAGGGATTCCAGCATGTCCACCTTTTCCCTCTATCTTAATTTTAAAAACATCCGGTGCAGCCATTGCAGGACCATAAATAACACCTATCTTCCCAACCTCTAACGACGCCCAAAGGTGAGCACCAATAATATAATCCACACCTTCCATTACACCTGCAGCAACCATCTCCTCTGCACCACCAGGAAAATTCTCTTCAGCATGTTGGAATAGAAAACGAATCTCCCCTTTAATCTTCTCTCTTTCTTCTACCAACTTATGTACAACCCCAAGTAATATCGCTATATGTCCATCATGACCACATGCATGCATTACACCTTTATATGTAGAAATAAAATCAAACTCATTTTCTTCATGAATAGGAAGAGCATCCATATCGGCTCGAATCGCAACTGTTTTGCCCGGATGTTTACCTACTAGCTTTGCCATCACACTATATTTAGTCGGCCGTGACACTTCTAAATATGGGAATTTCCGAAGTATATCGAACACAAACTGCGATGTTTTCTCTTCTTGAAAAGATAACTCTGGATACTTATGAAAATGCCTTCTCCACTCAACTAACTGATTTTTTGACAAAACAAGTTCCTTTGCAACATCCATTTCTCTTCTCCCCTTCTTCACCAAGTTAAATGTTATTATAACGTGAATCGTTAACTTTTAAAAGAATCTTCTGAATTTTCAGTGTTAATAAACCAAAAAGAAAAAGCCATCCCAAAGATGACTTTTTCATTATTATAAAATAGTAATTGCTTGTTTTCCCATTTGCTCCCAAGCTTTCTCAAATTCTGCTCGCGGAACAGCCAAACGTGGATTATTTTTAAGAGGATCATTTACATATACAAAGTTTTGATCATATCCAATTACTACTGCACTATGCTCATAATATGTAATTTTCACTTCGCCTGAACTCGTATTCCATGTTTCAAAACTACTTTCAGCTAGCGGCTTAAACGTCGTATTAATAATGACCCATACCGGAGAGCCAGAACTAATTACTTTATATATATCTTGCATGTCTCTACCTGTTAAATTAATTACTTTTTCGGGAACATATTTTTCTGCTAAATCAAAGATTGGTTTATTGTATACACCATATCCAGGCTCTGCCTTTGTATAAATATTTCCCACAAATCCCTCGTAAGGATTTCCACGCAAACCATTTTGTTCAAATGGAACACGATGAATTTCGCTAGCAAGTTGCATCTTATCTACTTGTACACCTTTATATTGCAGCAACATAGCTAAACTTGTCACTTCACACCCTCTGGGCAATTCTGGTAATTGTTTAATAAACGGAACATCTTCAATCATAGCTGCTTCTTTCATTTCAGATAGAAACTCTAAGCGTAGAACTTGCGCCTTTTGCATGATTTTATCTTTTCCTATAAAAAATGCAGCAGCAAGTATAATCCCAAAAACAAAAAGATATTTTAACTTTTTCATTATAAACAAAACTCCATTAATTATTATTTTACAGATACACCTCTTATCATTGTACCCTTCTTCTTACTAGTTTGCTAGAAAGATCATGTGAATTATCGCTCATAGAATTAATTATAAAAAATTCTAATTATTTTTAATAAAAAGAAAAATGAATATACATTTACAGAATATTTTGCTAAAATCAAAATTGTTAACATAGTGAAGATATCACCATGTTAACAAACATTCTTAGAGTATTTAGTCATAGTTCGTTTTTTTACATACTCCATTCATTTCATAGCAAATAAACCGAGTGTGTGTTGCATCCCCCACTAATGATTAAAAACTCAGAATAAAACGAAGTTCACACATTCAAGAAAATACGGGGTGAGGGGCATATGAATCAACAAATTGAACAAACAGATTTAAAACGAACAATGAAAAGTAGACACCTATTTATGATTGCACTCGGCGGTGTTATCGGAACCGGGTTATTTATGGGATCTGGTCAAATTGTCCATAATGCCGGACCTGGTGGTGCTATTCTCGCATTTTTAGTCGGTGGATTTGTTATGTATTTAACGATGTTATGTCTTGGTGAATTATCCGTCGCTATGCCAGAAGCAGGTTCATTCCAAAGTTATGCAAGCAAATTCATTTCACCTGGTTTTGGATTTGTTGTCGGTTGGATGTATTGGTTAAATTGGGCTGTTACAGTTGGCGTAGAGTTAACAACTGTAAGTATTTTAATGAAACGCTGGTTTCCAGACGTTTCTTCCTGGATTTGGTGCGTTACATTTGCAGCAGCACTCTTCCTCGTAAACGCTTTATCAGCAAAAGCATATGCAGAAGCAGAGTTTTGGTTCGCAAGTGTAAAAGTCGCAACAATTGTTATTTTCATCGTACTTGGCGGCGCTGTTATGTTCGGTCTACTAGACTTTAATGGAAAGCCAGCTCCAATGCTTCATAATTTCACTGAAAATGGCGGGCTATTTCCAAATGGTGCATTAGCTGTTCTTCTTACGATGATTACAGTAAATTACTCCTTCCAAGGAACAGAATTAATCGGAATCGCTTCAGGCGAAAGTGAAAATCCTGAAAAAACAATTCCAAAAGCAATTAAAAACACAATTTGGCGAACTCTCTTCTTCTTCGTCTTAGCGATATCAGTTGTTGTAGGTTTACTCCCATGGCAAGAGGCTAATCTAGTCGAAAGTCCCTTTGTACTTGTATTTGATGTAGCCGGTGTCCCATATGCAGCAGACATTATGAACTTTGTTATTATTACAGCTGTATTATCCGTTGCTAACTCTGGTCTCTACGCAAATTCTCGTATGCTGTGGGCGATGGCAAAACAAGGAATGGCAAGTCCAGCATTTACGAAATTAACTAAAAAAGGTGTACCGCTAAATGCATTAATTTTCAGCCTAATTTTCGCTAGCCTGTCCTTACTAACAAGTGTATTTGCGGCAGATACTGTCTTTCTAGTTTTAACATCTATTGCAGCAATGGCTGCCGTTGTCGTTTGGATGTCAATCGCCGCTTCACAGTTTTTCTTCCGTAGAAATTTCGTGAAAAACGGTGGCAACATAAATGATTTAAAATATCGTACACCGCTCTATCCACTAGTTCCAATCGTAGCGTTTTCGCTGAATTTCATTACATTTGTTAGTTTGGCTTTCATTCCAGATCAAAGAATTGCTCTTTATTGTGGCATTCCATTTATGATTATTTGTTACATTTTATATCAAGTTAAATATAAAAAAATTGTCACACTTGAACAGCCACGAACTGTCATACAAGAAATAAACTAAATATACAAAATATTCAGCTATCTTTCTTATGATAAGATAGCTTTTTTCTATTTCTTGGATATCCTGGTATAACTTTATTTATCTTAAAATTTTCACAATCACGTTTTTCTCTGGAAAATAGTTTACAATGTAATCAAGTTACAAATGATATTCACCTTAAAAAGTGTGCATTTGTGTCTATTTTTTAACAATATATCAAAAACTATTGCCTTCTATAAATTAATAGGTTTATATTGTTTTATTGGCATAGTTTCAATCCAAGGAGAAAGGAGATTTTCAATCGTGCAACTAAAGAAAGCGTTTTGGAAGTTGGCTTCGCTTCTTCCGTTATCATTACTTCTGTTCCTCGGTGGCTGTGATAAAAAACTCGCAGTATTAAATCCGCAAGGACCTGTTGCAAAAGCACAGTATGATTTAATTGTTTGGTCATTCTTGCTTATGTCATTAATTATCGCAATTGTATTCATTCTGTTTACAGTCATCTTGATTCGTTATCGTGAAAAACCAGAGAATATGGACTATGAGCCACCTGAACAACACGGTAACACATTACTAGAAATTATTTGGACGCTTGTTCCTGTTATTATCGTTATCGCATTATCGATTCCAACAGTAAAAGCAACTTATGCTTCGGAAGAGGTTCCGAAAGAGTCCAAACATATTAAACCAGTTGAAATTTATGTTACATCTGCAAACTGGAAATGGTTATTCAGTTACCCAGAGGAAAAAATTGAAACCGTTAACTATTTAAACATCCCAGCTGGTGTACCAATTCAATTCAAACTGACTTCTGTCGGCCCAATGAATGCTTTCTGGGTACCAGAACTTGGTGGTATGAAGTACACAATGGATGGCATGATTATGGATCTTTATTTACAAGCTGATAAGCCAGGTTCTTACCTAGGCCGTAGTGCGAACTTCTCTGGTGAAGGATTCACACACATGGAGTTCGAAGTTGAAGCAAAAACTAAAGAGAAATATGACAAGTGGGTTAAAGAAGTACAAGAAACTGCTCCTAAACTAACAGAAGCTAAGTACAACGAAATTGTTAAACCTGGTGTAGTTGGTCGTATGACATTCTCTAGTCACCACTTAAGTTATGTAGATCCAAAATCACTTGAATATTGTGATTACAACTACTACAAAAACAAAAAATAATAGCTATTATTCCAACAGATTGGAGTGAACACAGTGAAGCTTGATGAATTCTTTGTCACAGGTGACCCGATTATTTACGGTGCAGACGCTTCTATCGTTCTTGTGACATTAGCAATCATTTTCGTACTAACAAAGTATAAAAAATGGAAATGGCTTTGGGACGAATGGTTAACAACTGTTGACCATAAAAAAATCGGAGCTATGTATATTATTTCTGCGGTTATCATGTTATTCCGTGGTGGTATGGATGGTTTAATGATCCGTGCACAGTTAACATTCCCAGAAACAACTTATTTAAACGCTGAACACTATAACGGGATCTTTACAACACATGGTACAGTAATGATTCTTTTCATGGCAATGCCATTCGTTATGGGATTAATGAACCTTGTAGTACCATTACAAATTGGTGCTCGTGACGTTGCATATCCGTTCTTAAATGCTTTAAGTTTCTGGTTATTCTTTGTCGGAGCAATGTTATTCAACATCGCTTTCGTAATCGGTGGTTCTCCAGACGCCGGGTGGACTTCTTACTTCCCAATGGCAGGTACAGAGTTTACTTCGGGCGTAGGAAATAACTACTACGCAATTGCATTACAGATTTCAGGTCTCGGTACGCTAATGACCGGTATTAACTTCCTTGTTACTATCTTAAAAATGCGTACACCTGGTATGACTTTAATGAGAATGCCAATGTTTACTTGGTCAATCTTAATTACAACAATTATCATTATTTTCGCTTTCCCAGTATTAACAGTTGCTCTTGCATTAATGACATTTGACCGTCTATTCGATGCTCACTTCTTTACGATGGCGAGCGGCGGTATGCCAATGTTATGGGCCAACCTGTTCTGGGTATGGGGTCACCCTGAAGTATATATCGTTATTTTACCGGCATTCGGTATTTTCTCTGAAATCATTAGTACATTCTCACGTAAACGTCTATTCGGTTACAGTGCAATGGTATACTCAATGGTTGCAATTTCTTTACTAAGTTTCGTCGTATGGCTTCACCACTTCTTCACGATGGGTGCAGGTCCAGCGGTTAACTCATTCTTCTCGATTTCGACAATGGCGATTTCGATTCCAACCGGGGTTAAGATCTTTAACTGGTTGTTTACACTGTATAAAGGACGTATTCGTTTTACAGTTCCAATGCTTTGGTCATTGGCATTTATTCCAAACTTCGTAGTCGGTGGGGTTACAGGGGTTATGCTTGGAATGGCAGCAGCTGATTATCAATACCATAACAGCTACTTCCTAATCGCTCACTTCCACTACGTATTAATCGCAGGTACAGTATTCGCTATGCTTGCTGGATTCACATTCTGGTATCCAAAAATGACTGGTCATATGTTAAATGAACGCCTAGGTAAATGGACATTCTGGATCTTTATGAGCGGATTCAACATCTGTTTCTTCCCAATGTACTTCTTAGGTTTAGACGGTATGACTCGTCGTATGTACACTTACTCTGAAAGTCTTGGATGGGGATGGCTAAACCAAATCGCATCTGTTGGTGCGGTAATGATGGGTATCGGCTTCCTACTTCTTTGCTACAACGTAATTTGGAGTGCACGTCACGGTGAACGTGACACAACTGGAGATCCATGGGATGGTCGTACACTTGAATGGGCAACTCACTCTCCTGTACAACATTACAACTTCGCGAAGCTTCCTGAAATTAAAGAAGCTGATGCTTTCTGGTACATGAAAAAACGCGGAGAAACAGTTACACCAGCAGCAGAAGATATTAAACCAATTCACATGCCAAGTAACTCTGGTGTGCCTATTATTGCGTCTGGATTCTTCGGTCTTGCAGGTTTCGCATTAGTATTTAGCTGGTTCTGGCTTGCAGCAATCGGTGGTATTGGTATTTTAGCTTGCTTAATCTATCGTTCATTCGATTATGATGAAGGCTACTATATCAGTGTTGATGAAATTAAAAAAACAGAACATATAGCATGAGGGGTGAAATGACATGGCGGCTTTAGATAAAAGCTTACCTTTGGAATATCAATCCGAACAAAGCAGATTGAATATCCTAGGATTCTGGATTTTTCTCGGGGCTGAAATTATGCTGTTCGCAACACTTTTCGCCTCTTATCTAGTCCTTGCTGGTCGTACGGCAGATGGCCCAACACCAGCGCAATTGTTTGAACTTAAAACGCTTTTAATTCAAACATTACTACTTTTAACAAGTAGTTTTACATGCGGTATCGTAATTCATGAAATGCGTAAGCATAACCAAAAAGCGATGCTTGGATGGTTCGTCCTTACATTACTTTTAGGTGCAGGTTTCCTATTCTTCGAGATCGAAGAGTTCATTATGTACATTGGTGAAGGCGCAACAATTCAAACAAGTGCTTTCTTATCTGGATTCTTCGTTCTTCTTGGAACGCATGGAGCCCACGTAACAGGCGGTATCATTTGGGCAATTTGTGTTATTATCCAAATTTTAAAACGAGGTTTAACACCAGTTACAGCTCGTAAAGTATTCATTATCAGCTTATACTGGCATTTCCTTGATCTTGTTTGGGTCTTTATTTACACACTAGTTTACTTGAACGGGATGGTGGCGTAAATGGCTCAAAACAACAATCAAGCAAACGGACATGCGCATAGCGGATTCCCTTGGTCACACGTTTTCGGATTTATTTTATCGCTTGCATTAACGTTTCTAGCGTTATACGTGGCACTTTACACAACATTGCCACTTTCAACAGTCTTAACAACTATTATCATAATGGCTGTTGCGCAAGCATTGTTACAATTAATTATGTTCATGCATTTAAAAGAAGGAGAAGGAAGAGTTCAAATTCTTACAATGATATACAGTTTCTTCGTTGCAACTGCAACAGTTGGTTTAACTGTATGGATCTTCTTCTCAATGTAATGTACATGAAAAAGACTGCTGAGATTCCTCAGCAGTCTTTTTTTATCCCCTCTATTACATCCACATTACGGAATTAACAGCATAATCATGAAAAATATACTTATTATGACAAATGTTAAGAAAAGTCTTTCTTTATGAAATCGAATCCATATGCGTTGCTTTTCTACCTATTATATGGCTAAATAGGTACTATATTTATTTGAAGGGAGAGAACGCAATGGAACATCATACTTCTGTTCTATCACTTATGGTTGTCGTTGCAATCGCGTTTTTCGTTCCCCTTTTGTTACAACGCTTTAAATTAAAAGCACTTCCTGTGGTCGTTGCAGAAATTATTGCAGGAATCTTTGTAGGTAAAAGTGGGTTTAATATTATTGAGCCAGATATATGGCTTCAAGTTTTATCAACATTAGGATTTATCTTCCTCATGTTCTTAAGCGGTTTAGAAATTGATTTTTCTATCTTTAAACAAAAAGGGAAAAAAAATACGACAAACGAACCAAATACATTTCAGGCAGCAAGCATTATCTTCTTATTTATTTTCATCTTATCTTATGCCCTATCATTACTATTCGTATGGCTAGGATTCGTAGATAATGCAATGTTCATGACTTTAATTATTTCAACTATTTCTTTAGGTGTTGTTGTACCAACATTAAAAGAGAATAACCTAGGAAAAACTGCAATCGGACAAATCATTTTATTAGTTGCTGTTATTGCAGACTTAGTTACAATGATTTTACTCGCTGTTTTCGTCGGATTAAATTCCGAAAGCGGCCAAAGTATGTGGCTCTTACTTATTCTATTCGGTGCCGGTATTGTCATTTACTTTATAGCAAAACGCTTTAAAAACATTCCATACTTAGATAGTTTAAAAGCTGGTAGTGTACAAATTGATACACGAGCTGTTTTTGCACTCATTTTAATCTTAGTTGGGTTATCGGAATCTGTTGGAGCAGAAAATATTTTAGGGGCCTTCTTAGCAGGTGTACTCGTATCGTTATTATCACCAAATGAAGATATGGTGGAAAAACTTGATTCTATCGGCTACGGTTTCTTCATCCCTATTTTCTTCGTAATGGTTGGTGTAAATCTAGAGGTGTGGTCTATTTTCAAAGAACCTTCTAGCATGCTAATGATCCCAATCTTAATTGTAGGACTCTTTATTTCAAAACTCTTACCATCACTCGTCTTAAGAAAATGGTATCCACGTAATATCGTACTTGGAAGTGCAATTTTATTAACATCGACACTTTCTTTAGTTATTGCGGCTGCACAAATTGGTGAAAAACTGGAGATCATCAGTCCAAGTTTATCTGCCTCTCTTATTTTAAGCGCAGTTATTACTTGTATTTTTGCACCTATATTGTTTAAAAAAATGTTCCCAAAAGTAGAAACACCAAAACCAAAAGTAGCTATTATTGGCGCGAGCAGAATTACCCTTCCGTTATCACTAGATTTAAAACGAGAAGATTATGACGTAACGCTATATATGATGCGTCAAAACAAAATAAATGATGAAGAAGCGAAATCGCACGACTTCCCTATCGTGAAATTGGATGACATCACAATCGCATCATTAACTGAACAAACAGCATTTGATGCAGATCGCGTCGTTGTTGCAACAAGTGATGATGAACAAAACTTATTATTGGCAGAACATGCAAAAGAGCTAGGTGTTGAACATGTTATTGCAAGTGTAGAAGATCCACTTCTACAAGAAAAAGCAACGCAAGAACATATCGCTGTATTCTCAACAATTAACTCTACACGTATTTTATTACGTGCGCTTATTGATAAACCTAGTCTCGTTCGCTTAATTACAACAGCAAACGAAACAGTCCGTGAAGTTGAACTACGGAGCAATAAATATAACGGCGTTGCACTTCGTCGCCTTCCGTTTTTAGGTGATGTACTAGTCATTCAAATTTATCGTGGAAATAAAGCATTAATCCCACATGGGGATACAAGACTACAACACGGTGATACATTACTTGTAACAGGCTCAAAAGAACATATCGATACACTAAAAAACATATTAGAATAAAAAAATGCCCCTCACATAATTGAGGGGCATTTTTTCCATTTCATATGGTAAAATGTTACTATCACATATTATGGGGATGGATTACACTATGTCTATTATAACTTTAGCTCTCTTATTATTAGCCGAAATACTCGTTGCCATTATTCTCATCGGTGTTAGTATTGAGATTTGTAGTTACGGATGGAAAAAATCGAATGGAATAAAATATTCTTGCCTCCTACTTTCACTCCTTCTCGGAACTGCTAGCATACTCGGACTTCTCGCCGCACCTGCCTATTTCTTTATACAATTAACAGAAAAAGCGTTATAAGAAAGGATGTTAATATGATTACCTTGAAAAATATTGAGGGATCTGAAACTTACGTATTACGTCAAAAAATTTTACGCCCCAATCAAACATTAGCAGATTGTAAATACCCTTCCGATTATGAAACAGACACCTTCCACTTAGGCGCATTTATAAACGATGAACTAATTAGTATCGCTTCCTTCTCAAAAGAAATATATCCCGACTTACCAACGGGTATTCATTATCGTCTACGAGGAATGGCAACATTACCTGCATTTCGAAACAACCGTGCTGGAAGCTCCTTAATTCAGAAGGCGGAACAAATCTTGCAAGAACGCCAAGCAAATATATTATGGTGTAATGGCCGAATTACTGTAGCTGACTATTACAAACACTTAGGCTTTCAGGAATATGGTGAAATCTTTGAAATTGAACCGATTGGCCTTCATAAAGTACTATATAAAAGAATATGAGAAAAGCTTTCCTCAATATGGGAAAGCCTTTCTTATATTTCAATCTTCTCTTCTTATTTTTTCATATATATGTATATAAACAAACTTGGAACTAAAAAACAAGCAAACATAATAAGTCCTGTCATACTAATTTCCTTTATCGAAATATCTGGTGTTACAACGATACAAATAGCTAAAATCCCAATAATAATACCCACCGGAATGAATAATAGCTTCATAAAATAACGACGCGACACTCCGCCCGTATGCTCATACACTTCCACTGAATTTTTCAGATTTAAAAAGTTAATAATTATTATCCCGCCCATAAATACCATTAATAAATCCGAAACACTTTCATATCCTGCCCCTTGCAAGACATAGCGGTAAAAGACGATAGCTAGTATGACGATATTTTGTAAGATGAAAGCTAATCTAATATGTTTTAACCCTTCAATCATTAAACGTTCATCTTTCACGATTTTCATCCTACCACTCCTTTTCCTCCCAAAACAAATCATTCAACGTTTTATCTACTGCATAACAAATTTTTAAACATAAATCTAAAGATGGATTGTATTTCCCCTTCTCAATTAAACTAATCGTTTGCCTTGTAACGCCTACTTTTTCTGCTAATTGTTGCTGTGTTAAATCTAATTGAACACGCGCGACTTTTATTTTACTTACAGCCATTCATGTTCCTGCTACTAAAAATATAGACAAATGTATATTCTTAGAGTATTCCTGCTTCTACGTGCCCTGCCTCGCTAATCACTTGCTACTACAGTTTGCTGTGACACTTCACAGGCGTAAATTCCGATGTAGCCCACCGTACATATATACAATCTATTTACGTTAGTATTGTATATTTTTTTGCTTGTAAAAGGTTGATTGACGCATTTAAATCTCTATTCTATTACATTGCCACATTCACATGTATATACTCGGTCAGACAGCTTTAAATCCGACTTTTTTTGACCGCAACATGAACACATTTTAGAAGATGGATAGAATCTGTCCACTTGCCGTAGTTCAATTCCATATTCCCTACATTTCGTTAATAACCATGTTTTAAAAGCATAAAAACATTGTTGCGCTACAGCTTTAGATAGATGTTTGTTCTTCATCATACCTTTCACATTCAAATCTTCTACTACAATAAACGTTGGCTTGGTTTTCACCACATCATTTACAATAGACTTTACATACGCTAATCGAATATTTGCTAGCCTAGCATGTAGTTGTTGCACCCTAAGAATATTTTTGTTTATATTCGCTCTTTTATTAGTAACAGGTTGTTCACCTCTCTTTCTTATATTTTCAAATTTGCGTGATAAAGAGCGTTGTTCACGTTTTAACCGTTTTTCTATCTTTTTTACTTGTACTGTTTTATTTATATTTTTGTGAGTTTTTCCATCGCTACGTACAGCGAAGTCTTTAATTCCCAAATCAATTCCTAGACCTACTGTATTGAGAGTTGCATTTGGTTTTACCTCTTTCACTTCACAGAGTATAGACACATAGTATCTTCCTGCTCTTTGATATACTGTACCACTTTTTACAGTTGTATTTTTTGAAATATATCCATACTCTTTTAACCTTATCCAACCAATTGTAGGGACTTTTACTCTATGTCTTTCTACTGTCCAATCTGTTTTGTTGTTTTTCGGAAAGTAGCACTTCACATCTTGCTTCTTCTTTTTTTTATATCGTGGAAACTTAGATAAACCTTTAAAAAACCGCTTAAAAGCTTTATCTCCATTCATAATCGCTTGTTTTACCGCTTTGCTCGACACTTCTTTAATCCACTGGTCACACTCTTTTGTATGAATGTTGTTTAACCATTTGGAAAAGTCATAACCACTAAGAAATTTCCCCTCCGACTCATATACCTCTTTATTTTTAGAGATATACAGGTTATATACATATCGACACACCCCAATAGTTTGACGGATTTTACTAATTTGTTCAGTTGTCGGTTTGATTTCTATTAAATATGCTCTTTTTATAAGTCTTCATCCTCCGACATTTTCTTTTTGTATTTTCTCAACCCATATATTCTACAGCTAAATACATGAATGATAGATATTAAATCCTGAACAAGTTCTTCTTGAATACCCATATATTTCTTATACTGTTCTTCTGTATAATATCTTCTTCCTTTTGGGTTTCGATAAGCAGGTAAAACAACTTGATTGTCCCACCTTTGCAATGTCTTAACAGAGACATTAAGCATTTCTGAAAATTCTTTCGGTTTATATTGTTTCATAATTACTTTTCACTATATATGCCTACTTTTGTCTATGTTTTTGTTTACTGTTTCTTTCTCCTCCACCCTTATTATAATATATATTCCAATAAGTAATTTATATTTTACATTACTAATTTAAGTTTCACTTTATTATACACAAAAAAGGAGCCCCTCATAAGAAGCCCCCTCTCCTATATTATAAGAATAAATGACATCCAAATAAAATTGTAAATAAGTATAGTAACGGATGCACTTCCATCCCTTTCCCTTTCACAATTTTCAAGACTGGATACACTAAAAATCCAATTGCAATTCCATTCGCAATACTAGATGTTAACGGAATACCTATAAAAATTAAAAATGCTGGTAACGCATCTTCAAATTCATTCCAATTAATATCTCGAATGCTTTGTGCCATTAAACTACCTACTATAATTAATGAAGGAGCTGTAATAGCGGCTACACTTGATAAAGAAGCAATAACAGGACTAAAAAATGCCGTTATAATTGTTAGACCAACAACTACAATCCCTGTTAATCCAGTTTTACCACCTGCAGCAATACCTGCTGACGATTCAATCGTCGCTGCTGTTGGGCTTGTTCCAAAGATAGAACCTGTAGTCCCGCCAATTGCATCTGCAATAAACGCTTTACCAAAACGCTTCTCTGTATTGTCTGTAATTAAACCTGCTTGTTTAATTAAACCAAGTAATGCACCTGTTGTATCGAATAAAAGTACAAGTAAAAATGAAAATACAACGCCGTATAATCCGTATTCAATTACATCTGAAAAGGCATTGATTGGGTTTGAAACGATGATACCCTCTGGTAAATGAGGCATCGCCACAATTTTATCAGCAAACTTCAATTGCCCTGTAAAGAAGGCAATAATTCCTGTCACAATCATACTAATAAATAATGCACCGCTCACACGCAATGTCATTAATACCGCCGCTAATATTAAACCAATTAAAGTTAAAATAACAGCTGGAGAATGAAAATCACCAATCGTAACTAAATTAGACGGATGATCCACGATAATTCCAGAAAGGCGCAATCCAATAAAAGCAATAAATAGTCCAATTCCACCTGCAATTGCATGCTTTAAACTATCAGGAATTGCTAAAATTAACTTTTGCCTAAACGAAGTAAAAGATAATAAAAGAAAAATAATCCCCGTTACAAATACAGCTGAAAAGGCAACTACATATGTAATCCCTTCTGTCTTCTGTACAACAGAATAAGCAAAATATGCATTCATTCCCATAGCTGGAGCAATAACAATCGGGTAATTCGCGAAAATCGCCATACCTACTGTTCCAACAACGGTTGCAATAATTGTTGCTGTAAACGCTTGGT
This sequence comes from Bacillus cereus group sp. MYBK14-1, assembly GCF_051916885.1. Classification (NCBI taxonomy): domain Bacteria; kingdom Bacillati; phylum Bacillota; class Bacilli; order Caryophanales; family Bacillaceae; genus Bacillus; species Bacillus cereus group sp. MYBK14-1. The sequence goes on from NZ_JBQAHM010000010.1 coordinate 30,219, forward strand.
CAAATGGTACACCTGCATCAGATAATATTTTTGGATTGATGACAAGAATATACGCAAATGTAAAAAAAGTTGTGATGCCAGCTAAAAACTCTTGCTTCACAGAAGTATTATATTTTTGTAATTGAAACATGCTTATGTACCCTTCCTACACCTGAATTATTATCACACATTCTTTTTCTTACTAGTATGTGAGAAAATATAATACTTAATCTTAACAATCAATAAAAAGAAGAGTCAATATATTCCCTAATAGTTAGAATTTTAAGTTTAAGTCTGACAAGTACAGATGTAGTACAGTTCATTATGATTATTTTTGTAGCATAACAGATAGAAATGTTTTATAATTTGAAATAGTTAAATATTTAGTAAACGCATTCAAATATCGTTCACTCTACAAGGGGGATTCTTCTTATGCAGCACACAAACAAATCTGGAACTTTAAATCGTGGTTTAAAAGAACGACATATTACTTTAATGTCACTGGGCTCAGCTATTGGCGTTGGGCTATTTTTAGGATCCGCTTCCGCCATTAAACTAGCAGGTCCTTCTATTTTGCTAGGCTATATGATTGCCGGTCTCGTTATTTTTTTCATTATGCGAGCGCTTGGGGAAATGGCAATTGAACAACCTGTTGCTGGTTCTTTTAGTAAATATGCATATGATTATATTGGACCACTCGCTGGTTATATTACTGGTTGGAATTACTGGTTCTTATGGGTTGTTACTTGTATGGCTGAAATTACAGCAGCTGGTATTTACATGCAGTACTGGTTCCCAGATATCCCGCGCTGGACTTGGGCATTACTTGCTCTATTATTAATGAGCGCTTTTAACTTCTTATCGGTAAAAGTATTTGGAGAACTTGAGTTTTGGTTTGCTCTCATTAAAATTGTCACAATTATCTGTATGATAGTAGTCGGAGCTGGTATTATTTTATTCGGATTCGGAAACGGTGGTATCGCTACTGGTATTTCAAATCTTTGGTCACATGGTGGCTGGTTCCCAAATGGATTTTCTGGGTTACTACTCTCCATGCAGATGGTACTATTCGCTTATTTAGGCGTTGAATTAATCGGTGTTACAGCTGGTGAGGCTCAAAATCCGAAGAAAACACTCGCAAAGGCAATCGATAACGTATTTTGGAGAATTCTACTCTTTTACGTTGGGGCATTATTCGTTATGATGGCAATTTATCCATGGAACGAACTTGGTGAGAAAGGCAGTCCATTCGTATTAACATTCCAACAAATTGGTATCGCAAAAGCAGCAGGTATTATTAACTTTGTCGTATTAACAGCAGCTCTTTCTTCTTGTAACGGTGGTTTATTTAGTACAGGCCGTATGCTATATACATTAGCTCAGCAGAAAAAAGCTCCTGAAAGATTTGGTCGTTTAAATAAAAATGGCATTCCAAGCCAAGGAATTGTAGCAACTGCTATCGTTTTACTAATTGGTGTTATATTAAACTATCTCGTACCTGCAAAGGTATTTACATGGCTTACTAGCATTTCAACTTTCGGTGCAATTTGGACTTGGGGAATTATATTAGTCGCTCAAATTAAATTCCGTAAAAGCTTGCCTACTCAAAATAAACAAAAGTTATCGTATAAAATGCCTTTATACCCATTAAGCTCATATTTCTCACTCGTTTTCCTTGTATTAGTATTAGGTATAATGGCGTATTCAGAAGATACACGAATTGCATTGATTGTCGGCCCAATTTGGCTTATCGGCTTAGCAATCGTATATTACATGAAAGGGTTTCATAAGATTGATGAAACACCTAACTCAAAAATTAGTTAAGCAAAACATCCCTTCCTTATTACTTGGAAGGGATGTTTTTATATCTATATAAATATTTCTCAACAAATTTCACGGTATTTTTACAATTTTTTAATATTTTTTATGTTTTCCGTCTTTATTTTTACAGAAAAATAAATTACATTATTAAAGCACATATATTTATTATTAGGGGGATTCTTCTATGAAGAATAAAAAATGGATTACATTTTCTTTAGCAACAGCAATTACACTAAGTATAGGGACCTCGTTCATACCGTCTACTTATGCCGAAAGCTCTGTAGACCCAGCTCCTGAAATTGCTGCAAAAGTTGTAAATCAAAACAATGGGAAGAAAGTATTATTCGATAATACACACGGTCAAACTGCTGGGACAGCTGACTGGGTTATTGACGGCGGCTTTTCTGACTTCGGAAACGGCATTGCAAAAAACGGATATCACGTAAAGGAACTTCGTAAATCAACACCTATTACGTACGAAGACTTAAAAGATTACAATGTATTTATCGTTCCAGAAGCTAATATTCCTTACAAAAAATCTGAGCAGGACGCTATGTTACAATATGTAAAAAATGGTGGTAGTATCTTCTTTATTGCTGATCATTACAATGCAGATCGTAATAAAAATCGCTGGGACTCTTCTGAAGTATTTAATGGATATAGACGCGGTGCTTGGGATAATCCAGCAAAAGGAATGTCTAATGAAGAAGCTAATTCACAAGCTATGCAAGGAGTAGAAAGCTCTGATTGGCTCTCTGACAACTTCGGTATTCGCTTCCGCTACAATGCACTTGGTGATGTTTCAGCGAAAACAATTGTATCGCCTGAACAATCTTTCGGAATTACAAAAGGTGTTTCGTCTGTAGCAATGCATGCTGGTTCTACTCTAGCAATTACAAACCCAAAACTAGCAAAAGGACTTGTTTACCTTCCAGAAAATCCATCAAAATGGAATAACGCTGTTGATAGTGGCGTTTATAATGGCGGTGGTATTGCAGAAGGCCCATATGCTGCTATCGCAAAAGTAGGACTTGGAAAAGCTGCCTTTATTGGTGACTCTTCTCCTGTTGAAGATGCTACGCCAAAATACGTTCGTGAAGATTCTGGCCAAACAAAGAAAACTTACGATGGTTATAAAGAAGAAAACGATGCGATTTTATTAGAAAACATCGTAAATTGGTTATCAAATAAAGAGACATTTACAAGTTTAGATCAAGTAAATGGTTTACAACTTGATTCACCTACAGCTCTACAAACATTTGAACAGCCAAGCTTATCAACAGAACCACAACCTGAACCTTGGAGTGCACCAAATGCAGGTTATCAATGGTTTAATACAAATACTTTTAAACCAGGTTCATACGGTTATAACGGTGCGGTAACAACAAGCGACTACGTCGTTACACACCCTAGCATTCTACCAAACAATGAAATTTTCCAAATGAAGATTCAAGTAAATAACTTACTACCTAATACAACGTATAACAACTATTCTTTAGGTATCTTCACTACTGGTGGAACACAAGTGGCTAAAGTACAAAATGCAAACGGCACTTGGCCATCTACTTTCGGATATAGTAGTGCATTTTCTTTCACAACAAACAGCTTAGGCTCTGCTGAGAAAGTTGTAAATGTACAGATTGATTCAAATACAACTGGACAAGCAACGCTTCGTCTACGCCAAAATACAACAACGAAATATAATGAAACTGTAACGATTAATAAGAAATAATAAAAAAGGCAATCCATACATGGATTGCCTTCTTCTCACTTCTCTTCCTTCGAGAAAAACATTCTTGAAATAACGATACCTATACTACCGACGATTAGGAATAACACTGCCCTAATCATCATCGATACCTCTGGTAAGTCAAGTAAGAATAACTTCCCTACTGTTACGACTAAAACGACTAAACCAGCATATAATATTTCATTCATATTTCTATTTCTTCCAAACCAAACCGCAAATAATGCATATACCATCCATAATAACGATACTGATACACTAATTACGCTTCCATCTGCAGATAAAACTTCACCGATTCTCGTAATTGTAATAAATACAATTATCATAAACCAATAGAGCACTATAGAATACATATATTTGCCGAAGCTCGCTAATACTTCTTTCGCTTCTCTCATGCAATAATAGAACGTTCCTATTAAAATAAGATGAGCAACAAAGCCTGCCGAAATAAATTGATCAAACGGGCTAAAAATAGTCTGTATCATTCCAATTGCGTAAACCGTCGCACTAACATACAATTTTATCTGTTGTTTTACTTTAATAGAAGTGACCATGCCGAGGAAACCTTGTAACAATAGTACAATCGCTGCATTCACTAAACTATACTCATATAAAATTGCTAAACTAAATGCTCCCATTGCGAAACCAAATAAGAGATTTGTAAATGTAGAATGTCTATTTTTCCTATATTCACATACGAACATAGCGGCATGCACGAGTGCACTAATAATTAATCCCCATGTTGTAAAATCAGGTATTTTTGAAATAGCTAGTATAAAGAACACTGCATTCGCACTAAATATCGCCAAACGTGGTTCTAGTATAAAACTTCTCTCCGTAAACATATGCCAAAATAATAGTAAATGAATCAAACCATATACAATCGTTAACTGTATTTGCAAGTTCTCTACTAACATTGACATAACAGCAAAGAAAACGAAAAGGACAATGGCAGCAACAGCGTAAGAAATCATATATAAGTATTTATAACGATTTTTCAACGCATACCATAATAAACTAAGTGTTAATACTGTCTCATATCCAAAGAAAATATAAGGATTAGGAGTCGTACTATTTAACAAGAATGGTACGAAGAACGCACCGACCGCTACGAAAATAGTGAGATATTCCGATTGATATCTTTTCGCTAAATAAATCCCTAAAATAACCCATGCAATATTACAGAGAAACGCGACACTTGCCGGAATAAATCCATATAAATAATGTGCTGCAAACGTCGTTAGAACAATCCCGGTAATACTTCCTCCAGCTAATACTAATCCTAACGCTTGCCGCTCTCTTTTAATTTGAATATCTCCTATATAATACAACCCGATAGATAATGCGATACCAAACACAATTCGTATCGCTGGTGTTAATAAACCAGCATCTACCCCTGCTTTAAATAACCAGATCACTCCAAGCAACATAATACCGACAAATACACGCGGTAACCACGTCTGACAAAACTTAATAATATTAAATGGCTCTGGTTTAAAAGCCGATATATCTACTTGTTTTAACTCAGGTTCTTGCAAAGGCTCTTTTATCTTAACTATTTCTTCTTTTGGCTTTTCCTCCATTACCGTTTCAATATATTCTTTCTTGTTCTTACTAACATGTTGCTGAGCGTTTTCTACTTCTATTTCCCTCTGCTTTACTTTTAATTCAGCAAGTGCTTCTTGAATTGTTTCAATTGCCGTTTCGAGTGCTTCTATTTTCTTATCCAAATCCTTCTTCATACGCTCCCCCCTTATTCGTAACTCTCATTGAACCTATATATTACCAATTATCTTTATCATACTCTTAGTCTATTCATTTTCAATAGTATTTTTCCAAAAAAAGAAAGGTGTCTTCCCAAAATAGGAAAACACCTTTTTACTCATTTATTCTTATTTAGAAAAATGCTAACGATAAAACCAAGACACATGCCTACAATAGCTGGAACAATCCACCCAACACCTTCTGTATAAAACGGGATGTATTTTAATGCTGACGTCCACTGATTCATCATTACATTTTTATTTAAAATGTCAATTGCACTAAATATCGCTACAACCAAAACAGTTACTGCATATACGTATGCATACTTTCCAATATACTGATGGAATAACCCTAGAATAATAAGCGTTAACGCAATTGGATAAATAAATCCAAGAATTGGTACTGATACTTTTAAAATTTGCGTTAACCCTAAATTAGCTAAAATCATACTAACAACGCTTACTATAAATGCCCACAATTTATAAGATACTTTCGGAAATGCACTCGCAAAAAATTGACTACAAGACGTAACAAGTCCAATTGAAACACATAAACACGCGATAGTAAAAATAAGACCTAATAAAACGACTCCGCCCTGTCCAAATAATGTAATCATAACTTGTGCTAACACTTTCGCACCGTTATCAAATGTTCCTAATGAGCCACTAATTGCCCCCACATATCCAAGGATGACATAAATAATAGATAATAATAGTCCTGCCCCAATTCCAGCAATACTCATATATTTCGCTAAACCTTTATCATCTTCAATACCCTTTGCACGTAATGCATTTGCAATAACAATTCCAAAGATTAAAGCAGCTAACGCATCCATTGTTAAATATCCATCTAAAAACCCTTGAAACATAGGAGCTTGGCCATAGTTCCCTATTGGTTCTTTCATATCTCCTACTGTTGTAAACATACTCTTTATAAAAATGAGTGCAATCATACATAATAATAACGGCGTCAAGACTTTTCCAAACAACCCCATTAATTTAGATGGGGATAAACTTAACCAGTAAACAATACTAAAGAAAATAACTGTGTAAAACAATAATAATCCGTTTCCTGCTTCAGGGAATAACTGACCTGGCCCCATTTCAAAAGCTAAACTTCCCGCACGGGGTATACCAAGCCCAGGTCCAATAAATACATACACGATACATGGAAAAATAATTGCAAATGAAGAATGAACCCTACCCGCTAACGTTTGAAAACTTCCTGCTTTTGCAATAGAGATAACACCTAATATAGGAAGACCTGTTGCTGATATAATAAACCCTACTAATGAAATCCAAACATGTTCTCCTGCTTCATACCCAAGGAAAGGTGGAAATATCAGATTCCCTGCTCCAAAGAACATAGAGAATAACATAAGGCTAATAAGTAAAATTTCTTTTTTCTGTAACAATTTCATTTCTTTCTCCTTCTTTAATTTCATCTTTTATGAAATCAATTTCACATATAAAAAAGTACAATAACCCGCTTCCTTACAAAGAAAACATAGTCCATAGTCTATCACAAAAGAAACACCCATTCTATAGCTATTCCTCTTTTCCAATTTCTTCTGAAAAATCAACCTTTATTGACTTATAATAGTTAATAAAGTAAAATATTAAATGTACAAAATTATTAACTTTGTTTTTGTTTGTGTCAGGAGGAAAATAACATGGAATCAGCGATACAACTAGAAAGAGAACAACAAAGAAAAAAGAAACATCCTCCAGGTTTATACTTACTCTTCTTTACAGAAATGTGGGAAAGATTTAGTTACTATGGATTACGAGGATTATTAACATTATATTTAACGACAGCTTTAGTAAGCGGTGGTCTTGGGTTTAGTCCCGCATGGGCACTCTCTATTTACGGATTTTATACTGGAGCCTGTTATTTCACACCAATGATTGGTGGATACTTAACAGACCGTTTTCTAGGTAGACGAAAAGCAATCACAATTGGTGGTATAACAATGGCAATCGGTAACCTTACACTATTTGCCTTGCAAAACCAATTAGGCCTATACCTCGGATTAGCGCTTATTATTATCGGTAACGGATTCTTCAAACCGAACATCTCTACACTGGTTGGAGAATTATACGAAGAGAACGATCCAAAACGTGATAGTGCATTTACCATTTTCTATATGGGTATTAACGTCGGTTCATTTTTAGCTCCACTCGTTTGCGGATTTTTATCAGAAAATTTATTCAAAACAACAGTTGATGGCGTTGTACATTACGGATTCCGTTACGGTTTCTTAGCCGCTTCAATCGGAATGATCATTGGACAAATTTTATTTACAACACTATCAAATCGCTTCCTTGGTAATATCGGTAAAAAACCAACTCGCGATTTACAAACAGCTGCTGGACAACCATCAGTAGGAGATACACCATTAACAAAAAAAGAAAAACAACGTACCGCAGTTATCGTCATTTTAACATGCTTCGTTGTCTTCTTCTGGGCTGGCTTTGAACAAGCTGGTAGCTCATTAACATTATATACAAACAAATTTGTAGACCGCTCTGTGTTCGGATGGGAAGTTCCAACATCTTGGTTCCAATCGGTCAATCCATTATTTATTATTTTACTTGCTCCAGTCATTTCTGCATTATGGGCAAAACTTGCAACTCGCAAGCAGGGTGATTTAAAAATCCCAACTAAAATGGGACTTGGTATGATTTTGCTCGGTATTGGTTATATCATTCTCGTTATCGCTACATTAAAAACAGGTAGTGATGAACATAACATTACAGAAAAAGCAAACTTACTGTTTATCGTCTTTACGTATCTTTTCCATACGTTAGGTGAGCTATTCTTATCACCTGTCGGACTATCAATGGTTAGTGCGCTTGCTCCGGTAAAATTAGCATCTTTACTAATGGGTGTATGGCTAGCAAGTTCAGGTATCGCCAACATTTTAGGCGGACAACTTGCAAGCTTCACAACTTCACTTGGATACGCTGAAGTATTCACAGTTATTGGCGCTGTGGCAATTGTACTAGGTTGTGTTTTATTATTAATTTCTAAGAAATTAGTGAAATGGATGGATTAAAAAAGATGAGGAATTTCTCCTCATCTTTTTTTATGCTGTTTTACCTTTTTCAATTGCTTGTTCGTACAGCTCTTTATGTTCTTTATATTCACTTGGTACGAAACTCTTATAGAAGAATGAGAACCAGCTGTCTCCCTTTTTATACCCTTCTTCTCGAATTTCCGCTGCTTTTTTATTCGATTTAAATCCTTCAGTAAACCATTTCTTTAACAATTCATTTCTTTCATACTTAGCAGGAACTTTTAAATCATAGTTTTCAAATGCATACTTATAGCCAGCCTTTTCTACTACCTTTTTTGTAGACTTATAGCCTTTTTCATACGCTGTTTCATATGCCTTCACGTATACTTCTTTCTCTCTATTTCCAGGATTCTTTTCAGCTAGTTCTTTCCCTGTCTTTTCCCCTAACTCAGCTTGCTCTTTTTCAATTTTTTCTGTTCTTTCTTTATTCCCTACTTTGAATCCGTCTGCAAAGTTTACCTTAAACTCTGGAGCAACTTGACTATCGTCCATCGTCTCTTGTGCTAAACCTTGTTCTTTTCCTTTTTCAAAATGCGTTTTCTTCTGCTCTTCTAAAGACCATACGGCTGCATAAGTCGCTTTAAACGCTTGTTTATATGCATCAGATTTTCCAGCTACATGCACTTCTGCATCATTTTTTCCTGCTTTAAAATCAGTTTCTCCATTCTTTTGACCTTCAAGTTGACCTTTTTCCATATCAGCTTGGCGCTGCGCTTCCTCTTGCTTACGTGCCTCTTCAGCTTTTCTTTGTTCCTCGGCTACACGTTGTCTCTCTTCTTCAGCTTTACGCTGTGCTTCTGCATTACGTTGTTTTTCCGCCTCAGCGTTGCGTTGCACTTCTGCAGCACGTTGTTTTTCCGCCTCGGTATTGCGCTGTGCTTCTGCTTGTCTCTCAGCTTCTACAGCACTATTATTATTCTGGCTAGGAGCTGGGCTCGTTGCGCCACTACTAGAAGCTGGTTTATTGTGATAATGATATTCCCCGTACTGTAATCCCCATTTCTCACAATTTGTACGACACGTATGTCCGCCATTAGCATCTGTACGCCCTGGATGTGCATAAGCTGAAATCGGAGCTACCAATAACGCTATACTCGTTGTTAAAAGAAGTTTCTTCACCTGTTGTCTCACTCTTGTTCCTCCCAAAATATAGAATCCTAACTTTATTATACATAAATAGAATAATATTTAAATACAAAACCAAAATATTCTATTATTTCTCAACATTAGTAAAAAAGAAGGTGAACTCTTTAAAGAGTTCACCTTCTTTTTTACTTCTTCGCCTTCGTTCTTACTAAATCACCAGCAACAACATAACGCTTAGAATTATCCTTTACAGATACACATGTAATAAGCGTTATCTCATCTTTCCCATGATCCTCTACAACTTCCCACTTATCAGGAGTCACTTCAGATACACCAGTAACCGCATACTCATATTCATTTTCATTGTCATACAAATAAATTTTATCGCCTTTTTTCAAAGAAGCTATATCACTAAATAAAACACCTTTTTTAGACATGTTATGTCCTGCTAATGCGTAATTTCCTTTTCCCATAACTTGATTCTCTTTTACTGTCGCTGCACCTGATAATAAGTTTTTTTCAGTAGAAGCTTTTAAAACAGGCAGTTCTACTGAAACACTTGGAATCGAAATACGACCAATTACTTGTTTCTTATCTAATGATGCATTCGCTACTTCCGCCAAGTCTGGTTGATTAATTTTGGAAGCATCTACAAATTCCGTCTCATGCTTTTCATAATCCATCTTTTGAACAGCCTGCACATTTTCAGTCTGTTTCTTTTCAGCCTGATATCCATCATAAAATGGCTTTCCAATTAACACGCCACCTACAACAAATAGCAGAATTGCTACTATACTATAAATTCTTTGCTTATTCATACACAGTTCCTTTCCCTTACAAAATCTTACTCTATATAAAATGATAAAATAATATCGCTATATGTACAAGTATTAGCTTGAAAAGAAACCTTCTTGCCGATGCAAGAAGGTTTCTTTTTAAGCTAATTTATTTCTGTATAGTGATACGTGAAATACTGTCATTTGAATAAAGAAAATAGAAAATAGAATATATAATGGGTATCCAGGAAGATATTCATTAATAATAGGCGAAAAAGTTAAAAATCCAACTGCACAAGGTAACACAAACCATAACGATACAAATGTTGTTCGACAAGCTTTATCCGTAATCGCTTTTTCACGTTCATCTTCTAGCGGAAATAATAATGGATACATCCAAAAAGATAAATTCTTATATTTTTTCTTTTGAATTCTATAAAAAATTGTAACTATAATTGCTCCAATAAATAATAAAATGAATGGTACTCCATTAAACCATACTTCAAATGGGAATTTCTCGTTTTTAATTATATCTGCTAACTCTGTAATGACACTATAAAATTCAACAAATGTCCAGCATGCTAAAGCAGTATAAAGCACGTTTATGATATAAGAAAAAACAATTCTATTCATCCTCTTCCCCCTCCTTATTTAAAACAAACACGTCTTCCATCTTTAACTGAAACACATCACAAATCGTAAGTGCTAATAACAACGAAGGAACGTAATCCCCTTTTTCAATTGCAGCAATTGTTTGTCTCGTTACTCCAACCTTTTCTGCTAATACACTTTGCGTAAAGTTAAAACGAGCTCTTAATTCTTTTACTCTGTTTAAAATGGTCAAATTTACCACCTCTCACCATTATTGTATGCTATCCTTAACAAAATGTAAACTCAACTTAACATTATTATTATAAAAAAATCCAACTCTACGTATTGTAAAGTTGGATTACTTGTTAGTTTAAAATTTTAACTTTAACTGTTCTTCTACCCCAGTCATTAGCTTGAGCTGAATTTGGCATTAATAGATCAATGATATGCCCTTTTATTGCACTACCAGTATCTCCAGCAATTGCTGTTCCATATCCTTCTACATATACAGTAGAACCTAATGGGATAACAGATGGATCTACAGCAATTAATTTCATGTTTGGATTTGCAGTTAAATTATGTCCTAACTTAGATTTTACAGTTTCACCCGGTTTATAGCCGTTTTCAGATGGGTCAGCTGTATAAGCGGTTGCTGTTACGTAAAATTCTTTTCCACCTTGAGTTGGTTTCGTATCAGGCTTAGACTCTGTTTCTGTATTTTTTGCTACAGGTTCAGCTGGTTTACTAGCTTTTTCCTGCTTTTGCTTTTCAGCAATTTCTGCTTGTGCTTTCGCTAAAGCTTCTTGCTCTGCTTTTGCAGCCGCTTCTGCTTTTGCACGCTCTTCCGCTGCGATTCTTGCTGCTTCTTGCTCACGAGCAATCGTTTCTTGTACTGTCTTCATATTTGATTCAATTTTAGCTTTCTCTTCCGCTGCTAAATTAAGTTGACTTGCAACTTCATTATATTTAGCTTGAACTGTTTGTAAGTTATCTTGACGTTTTTTCAAGTTATCTTGCAGTTCAGCTTGCGCTTTTGCTAATTTTTGTTTGTCTATTACTAAAGATGCTTCTTTTTCGTCAATTGTTTTCTTATCTTCTTCAATTTGACGAAGATCTTGTTCTTGTAGACGTAAAATTTCTTTATCAGCTTCTAGAATAGTAGAAACTGCGTTCATACGTTGTAAGAAGTCTGCAAAGTTTTTTGACTCTACTACAACTTCTACTACTAAACTTGTATTTGAACTGTTTTGAACAGAAACCATACGTTTTCTCATAATATCTTTACGAGCAAGGACTTTATCCTCCAAAACGACAATTTCTTGCTTTTTTTGCTCAATCTGCTTATGTGTTTCATCAATTTTACGTTGAATAGCAGCTTGATCCTCTTTATTTTTTGCAATTGTATTATTTAAATTATGTAGTTCGTTTTCGATACCTTTAATTTCTTTACTAACAGCTTGCTTTTCTTGCTCTTTCTTTTGCATTTCTGCATCGTTTTGTTGCAATTGCTGTTGCATGTTGTTAAGTTTCTCGTCGTTTGACTCTGCTTTAACAGCGACTGTACTAGAAAGACCGATAATTCCTGCTAATACTAGACAGCTGATTCGCTTAAAATAGTTCATAATCCGACTCCCTTCTTATACAGTTATACATGATTTATTTTACAGTTTGTTTACAAAACGATTAAATACAGTTTATTTTTCGTGACGAAAAAAAGAGAATTATGAATAAAATGTAATAGATTCTTAAATATTTAACAATTCCTATATTTAAAAAATACAAAAGATGCTAAAATCCAAATATAGAGAAAATATAACTTTCGAAGGCGGTTGAAATAAATACATGTTTACTCAAAAAAAATCACTCCAACATACAATTGCTCAATTAGAAGAGCGTATACAAGAATTAGAATTAGAATTAAAACAAAAAGATATTGAAAAGCAAGAGACTATTTCTACTATCCACGATCGTGTACAAAGCGTTGTCCAAGAGCATCAACTTGTAAATAACCAACACAATACACTTCAAAGCTTAGTTCAACAATTAAGTTCATGTTTCGAAAATGTTTCAACACGTACGACACATTCCAATGAGTTAAATAATGAAATGTTACAAAAGGAACAAAGCTTAATTCAGTCTATTGCAGAAATTATTGACTGCTCTAATGAAGGAAAAGAATCCGTTCACCGCTTACTTATTGTAATTAATAAATTAGGTGAACAATCTCAACGCACGTCTAATAGTATGAATCATCTAAGCGAACGCTCAAAGGAAATCGAGCAAATTGTAGAAGTCATTCAAAACATTGCAGCACAAACAAATTTACTTGCTTTAAATGCGAGTATTGAAGCCGCGCGTGCTGGAGAGCATGGTAAGGGATTCGCTGTCGTTGCCAATGAAGTAAGAAAACTAGCGGAAAGTACAGCAGAAAGTACAAAAAACATCGGCAACTTAACGAAAAAAATTCAAGAAGAAATTGAAAAAGCATATGATAACACAAAAGATAATTTACATTTAGTTGATGAAGGTGTAGAAATGAGCGCCGATACAAATGCTAGAATTGAAAATATTTTAGTTATGATTCAAACGTTACAAAATGGTGCTACAAATGTTATTAAGGCTATCGAAAACCAAAAGTCTTGTAATGATGACATATTACGAGAATTCGCTAACACGCAACAAATGTTCCAAAAATTAAATACTACTATTATGAATCATATTCATGATGCTGAAAAAGTCGATGTTCAATTGTCTAAAAGTCTTCAAGAAACAGTAACTTCTTAATTAAAAATAAAAATCCCTTATACTGCTATAAGGGATTTTTATTTTATTTCGAATATTTATTTCTTTTCAATATTCATCCATATCTTTGTTATAATGGAAAAGTTGTTTCTTTCAACTAATAAACAAGGAGGTTATTATGGAACAATTTTACTACGTTTTAAAATATTTAATTCTCGGTCTGTTCCAAGGACTAACAGAACCAATTCCGATTTCTTCAAGTGGTCATCTCGTTTTAGCACAACATTTGCTAGGACTAAAAATAGAAGGGTTTAGCTTCGAACTACTTGTTAATTCAGCTTCATTATTAGCTGTATTACTTATTTATAGAAATGATTTAATTCGTCTAACGAAGAATGGTCTCTCTTATATATTTACAAGAGCAGAAGACGCAAAATCAGATTTCTTCTTTATTATTTATCTTGTTATTGCAACCATTCCAGCAGGTGTTATTGGTGTTTTATTTAAAGATTACATCGATCAGTACTTAAAAGGTGTGAAGATGGTTGGGATTTCCCTTCTTATTACTGCTGTCGGCCTTTGGATTATTAGAAATTTACGCGGTCGTAAAAATGATGGCGACCTTTCTATGAAAGATGCAATCATCGTCGGATTAGCACAAGCTTGCGCACTGATTCCCGGAATAAGCCGATCTGGTGCCACAATCGTAGCAGCAATGTTACTTGGTATGAAGCAAGAAACAGCACTTCGCTTCTCATTCTTACTATACATTCCTGTTAGCTTAGGTGGCTTATTGTTAAGCATTACAGACATTGCAAATGATCCAAATCTAGACACATTATTCGTACCATATGTCGTTGCATTCATCGCAACATTTATCATGACGTATATTTCACTAAAATGGTTTATGAACATTATGGCAAAAGGAAATTTAAAATATTTCTCTTTCTATTGTATTATCGTAGGTGTACTTACTCTTATTTTCTTATAAAGTAAAACTTACAAATTGAAAGCGAGTCATCTAGTGTAATAGAATGACTCGCTTTTTTATACCTCTATTAAGTTAAAATATATTATTTACTTAGAATTTTCTGAATAGTATAATATTATTTAAGTTTACTATTACAGTAATTCTATCTTTCCTACTATTATCGTAAAAGAGGTGTTTATATGTTTATAGTTACTAAACTCATTCACATTAAGTACGAATATGAAAATGAGCTACTTTATGGGCTTAAACAATATTATCCTTCCCCTGGAACGAACGGTTGTATTAACATAGAGTTTTCACATGTTCATCGTACAAATGATAAGGCAGAATATATGATTCGTCTGTTATGGAAAACACAACAAGATTACCATACATGGCTTTCTCAAAGAGAAGGCCATGTAACTTTGAAGCACAAAATACAAGGCTATATACTTTCTTCCAAATCAAATGCTACCTATGTGCATTAACCCTTCTCTTTTTATTCCTTACGAGGGGCAAAATGATAAAGTGAAACTTTAATCAGCCCTCATCAATCGGGCTGTTCACAAATAACAAGATAAGGACCCTCTTACTTTTCATACTGTAAGAGGGCTTCTCTTATGCATACACTTTCTTCTCTTGACAATACAAACGAATAACATGTTTATTTTGTTGAAATACATCATGCGTCAGACGAATAATAATAAAGTTTCTTTTTGTTTGATCATCATGAACAAAAATCTGTTCTCCCTCCTGAAAACGCCATGCACTTTCAAAAGTCGTAATATGATCCCCACTTACAGAAAAAAGTTCATATCGCATCTCTTGTACCCTCTCTCAACTTACATAATCATAATATCCTCATATTAAATTTATTATAACTTAATTCCTATAAAATTAGTAATTATTTCTATTTCGAAAGATTTTAACTTTGTATTTAAATATTTTTAGCGCTATAATGATAAACGAATTTTCATTGAAAGGAGTTTTACTTTGACTGCATATTTATTTCCAGTAAAAACAGCATTTATTTTATTCCCCTTTTTAGCAATGTTTCTTTTAATCCCTTTTTTAATATTTAATTATCGAAAATACGGTTATTTAAATAAATGGCGCTCATTTATTTTATACTCATTATTACTTTACTTATTAAATGCCTATTTTCTTGTTATTTTGCCGTTACCACAAACGTTTGATACTTGTAGCCTACAACCAGCTAATACACAACACATGCAACTCTCACCATTTTATTTCATACAAGAGATTAGTAGTCATACATCGGCAGTTTTAACGAAACCAGCTACTTATTTCTACTTATTAAAAGAGTCTGCGTTTTTACAAGTTGCATTTAATGTTCTATTAACTGTTCCATTCGGTATTTACTTACGTTATTATTTCCGACGTAGTTTCTTACAAACAATTTGCATTTCCTTTTTCCTTTCACTATTTTTCGAGCTAACACAAGTGACTGGATTATACGGTATATACAATTGTGCATACCGATTATTTGATATCGATGATTTGTTTTTAAATACATTAGGTGGCGTAATTGGTTTTATCATTGCACCAATATTTACGTACTTCCTTCCGAAGACAAACGAGTTAGATAGTCATATTGATTTGGAAACGAAACCAGTCGGATTCATTCGTCGCCTTATCGCGATGCAAATTGATTGGATTTTCTTATCTATCGTCGTACCTGTCGTTAAAAACAAAGGAAATTCTTTCTTCGTTTCTAATATGCAATCTTACACGAATATGTATGAACTCATTTTCATTACGTGTTCAATCCTTATTTATTTTATTCTTATTCCATACTTTACAAATGGAAAAACAATTGGGAAAGCATTGCTTCGCATTCATCTGAAAGGAAAATCAGATCGTATTACATTAAAAGAACTATTTATTCGCTACGGTATATTTTATTTTGCGTTAGGCGGAATCAATTATATTCTTTCTAGTAGCTCTATGTTAAATCATACAGAACCTTTAGTATTACTCGTTACATTGTTATTCCTATTTATCATTAACGGCCTATTCATTATTCATGTTTTACTGCATGTATTTAGCCGTGATAAACTACTATTTTATGAACATATTAGTCATACAAGAAATGCAATTACACTAAAAAAAGCTGACAAATAATTATTTGTCAGCTTTTTTATATACATAATGTGAAAATTTAATCAGTGGGGGTCTTACTGCCCGGCAAATAGCGGGATAAATAACTTTTCTGCATAAGGATTAAAAAACATTCCAAGTTCATCTAGAGACTTCCTCGCCTGTAAAAACGAATGAAACTCTGGATATATATCTTGTAATTGCTCATACGATAATGTATGCATTTTCCCCCAATGCGGACGCCCTTCATACTTCAGAAAAATTTTTTCCACTTCGCCAAAGTAAGCAGCATATTTCATACCTTTATACATATGAACAGCGATATACGCTGAATCTCTTCCATAGGCTGGACTAAGCCATATATCATCACCTTTCACATAGCGGCATTCGATCGGGAAGTGCACCTTATACTTTTTCTTTTCAATAAGATTTGAGATTTCTTCTACAACCGTCCTCATATACTTTGAAGGAATGCTATACTCCATTTCATAAAATGGTACCGTACGTGATGTAGCAAATACTTCATAGCTCGGGCCAATTATTTTTGTGTTTGGTACAGCTTTAGCTGATAATCGACTCACTCCTTTACTTATAGAAGGAAACCATTTACACCCTTTAGATAGTAAAGAGAACATCCTATTTTCAAGTAACTCCACCTTTAATTTATGCCATTTCAAATCACTGCCTGTATTCGTTGTTTCGTTCGTAAGTTTTACTTGTACTTCATCAGAATAAGGAAAAACGAAAAATTCAAAATGACGATGCTTCTTATATTCTTCTAGTTTGTTCATTACAGTGGATAATGACTGTTTTTCACTTTCATAAACGAGTGAATACGCTGGAATAACCTTTAATTTTATCTTTACAATGATACCTAACATTCCAAGTGACAACTGAAACGCTCTCCAATATTCTACGTTCTCAGTTTCCGAACAAACTATACTCTCACCATTAGATAAAACTGCCGTAATCTCTATAACTTGTGTTGATAAACTCCCAAAGGTAATACCCGTTCCATGAGTCCCCGTACTAATCGCTCCTGCAATAGATTGTGAATCAATATCCCCTAAATTTTCTTGCGCATAGCCTTTTTCCTCAAGTAACTTCCCTAAATCATATAACTTTGTTCCTGCCCATACTTCAGCAACCATCTTCTCTGCATCAATATTCACAATACCCTTCAATTCATCTAAAGAAACTAAAACTTCTTCCGTTTGCACAAGGGGGGTAAACGAGTGTCCTGAACCGACAACACGAATTTTCTTTCCCTTTTTTCGCGCAAGCCCCACAACTTCTACTACATCTTGTATACTTTCTGGATACATCGTATAATGCGGCGTTCCTTCTACATTCCCTGTCCAATTTCTCCACTTTTTCCCCTTTATAGAAAGCATTGGCCATCCCCCCGATATGTTGAATACTCCCCAACAATCTCTCCTTTTTTAACACGATACAAAAAAGGAAAGCGCTCACATAATTCACCAGCCTTACTATGACGAAACAAAATGGACTCTCCTATATCCACTCGTTCCTCGCCGCTATAAAAAATTGGCGTTTGTACCTCGCCAGCACCTTCTAAAGCTAATAGTTTTGCACCCTTCGGTCTCCAAACTTCAGGCTCTTTATCTTTTCCAACTGCTCCTGAAGCAATATATCCACCACCTAGGCAAGTGTAAATAAACGGGACTGGTTTACGCACAACTGGTAAAGCAAATCCGACCGCTGGATGAAATTTCACCTCTTTATAATAATCAAACAGCTTCGGAGAATAAAAAGCAGAACCTATTGTAATCTCTGAAACTGAATTATCTTTCTCAGTTGTTTTTATGCTTCCTGTTCCGCCTCCATTTACAAACCTTAGCTCAATACCAAGTTTTTGTATTGCTTTTACAATATGTTCTCTTCTTTCTTTCACTTCTAGCACTGATTTCTGCTTTAAATACGAAATCACTTTACTTTTCAGCCATTGATTCGGTATATGGTCTCCCACCCCAGCAATTTGAGCTTCATAACCCATCACACCATCTAACATTAAATATGATGACCTTCTCACCTTTTCTACTACTTTCAACGCATCCTGCACATTTTTTACTGGGGATCTTTGTACACCAAAATGAAATTGAAAGAAACGACTACTCATATCAATATCCAAACAAACACGAAAACATCCTTTAGATTTCTCAGCAATTTTTTCTAAATACACAATATGCTCTTCACAATCCACCATACAAGTTATAATGAAACCTTTCTTTGTTAGCAAACTAATTTCACACAAAGCTCTTTCATCATAAGCAGGATATCCGAGCAATAAATCATTAAATCCTTGTTCTATTAAAAATAAAACCTCTCTAGGTGAAAAGCACATAATACCTTGAAATCGATCATTTGCAGCTAAAATCTTTTGCATAATCGGAACAGAACGTAACGATTTACTCGCTATACGAATCTTCTTATTTCCACTTAACTCTATAATCGATTGAATATTTCTATCTAAAGCCACTTCATCCAAAAATGCACACGGTAATGGAACTTCTTTAAAAATTCCTCGATCCACATTTTTCTCTCCTCTTTCCAATATGTCTTATACATATTGGAAAGAAAGTATGATTTTCCTGTTTGCAAATAAAAAAAGTTTCTTCTTTACGAAGAAACTTTTTGAAACTACTTCATAGAAATAGTCGCCTCTACTGGATAATGATCAGAGTAATCATTATACGTATATTTTTGGAACCATGATGTAACAGTCCATTGTGGAGATTTCGGCTGTAACACCTTATTCTCTATATACGATGGGTTCGCATGGTCTTTGCTTGCAATAATATAATCTAAATATTCGGCAGGACTATCAGGGAAATTATATTTTGCAATACTGTTTGTCGTTGCATCCCAAGTCGCTGTATGTCCAGTATAAGATGGTACAGAAGCGTTCAATGTTTTAAACATAGATGCATACTCTGAATCATTATTGTTCTCTGCATTTATCTTATTTACGTTCATATCACCACCAATTAACACATACTCATTATTTGGTATATTTTTATTTTTAATAAAATCTTGAATTTCTTTTAATTGGTTCGTACGTACAGATGCTGGTGAAGTTTTTCCGCACATACTATCTTCAGCCTGCAAATGCGTCCCAATCACGTGAACGAAACGATCATTTTTCTTAATTTTCGTGTATACAAATCCTTTATTCGATAAATTATCTGGCCCGCATCCTTTTGCAAATACATATTGAATCTTTTCAGCGATTGGCCATTTGCTCACAATCGCAACGCCACCATCTTCAGGAGTTGAAGATGAATAGTTTCCTAACGTTTTATCCCATTCACTTCCACTACTACGACCTAATACTGCTGTTTGATTTGGATATTCTTTCTTCAAATTCCCTAATAAACGATCTGAAGCGCTATTATCAAACACTTCATTTAATATAACTACATCTTGATTCTTTATATAATCTGCCGCCCCGATTAAATCAGCACGCTCAGTTTGTCCCCAGTTCGGATATAAGTTTGTTGATAGCATATATACATTATGCGTCATCACTTTTAATGTATCATTTTGATTTGTAGACACTTCTGCTTGAGCTGACGTTCCGCTATATAAAGCTCCTAAACCAACACCTAAGCTAAGTACACCTTTTAGCAATTTACCTTTCACGTTTCATACCTCCATGTATTGTATAGTGATAAAAAGGCCAAATACTCTATTCTGAGATTTGACCTTTTTTAAATACTTAACGATTTCCGTACGTATCAAACCAAAGCTGAATATATCCAGCAGTAACACGTTGTGCATCCATTAAACGCTTACCTGTCATTGGTGTAACTTCAGCACGCCATTTATCTGCATATTCTTGTGATACAGCAGCTCTCACGAACCAATCTTTCGTATTATCATTTACAATGCCAGCGTAATCTTGTTTCGCAACTACTGCCGCTCCATGAATCCAATCTTCTGGATTCGTACCTTTCCAGTTCCAATATCCATTTCCATCCGTTACTTTATAATTATCTTTTATCGTATCTACAAAGTTTTCATATTTAGAATGGAATCCTTGTGGATACGATAGATTCGTAAAGTTTGCCGCATGCATCGGTTGGTTTACATCCCCTAAATAATGAAGAGATAATCCTAAATAGAAGAACGCTTGTTTCATATCTTTATTTTTATAAGACTCACCAGCTAATTTAAAATATTTAGCTCCTGTTTCCTTTGCTTGCTTTGCATACGGAATATAAGTTTTCCCATTGTCAGGGTCATAGAAATGTGAAGCAAATGTGCTATTATCATAATAAGGATTTTCATAGTCAGCAGCATAAATACCGTTCTCTAACTCAGTACGCCATTCATTTAATAGTGCAACTCGATCTTGTTTTACAAGTGTTGTATTACGAGACATAATATCAATTGCACGGTTTACAATCCATAAATGAGAATTCACGCCTTCTTTATGTTTATCTTCAGCAGACCAGCGCGGAATAACTCCAAATCTCTGTGCCCCATCATTTTCATGAGCAAATGCAACACTTTGTAATGGAGCAACTAATGTAATAGCTGCTGCTAAAGCAAGTACTTTCTTTTTCATATAAAATCCTCCATTTTATAATTGAATTATTGTAAACATTTTGTTAGGATCCTATGATGTCGTCCGGTTAACCTATGACTAGAATATCCCACCTTTCACGAAATTTCTATCACTAAATTAAAATATGCAAATGTTCATATCATTATAACTTTATACACAGTGAATATAATGAATGAATACACTTTCATTTTAATAAACTATTATTAAGGCTTGTCTAAACTAATGTAAAAAAAAAGTAAAGCATCTGAATGCTTTACTCTTTTTTTCTATTCGATAATATACTTGGCAATTGTACATTAACTGCTAACTTATGAATAAATCCAAACACTAGTCCAATCCCAATAAATATGTATAAGATTGTAAATATCTTTCCGAAATCAGTTTGCGGACTAAAATTCCCATCACCGACAGTCGTCAACGTGACCACACTAAAATATAAAGCGTCAATAGGACGTAATCCTTCAACTGTACTATAAAAAATCGTACCCGATATTAAAGTCAAAATTGTTAATACAAATAATACTTGAAATTCTTTATCTTTCCACGCTCGTAAACAGGCTCTTAACATTCGCTTTAAAGTTAATAAAAATGAAAGCATTAGATTCTCCCTTCCAAACAAAAATACATTGAGTCAAAGGAAAGTCTATCACCTTTCAGTATAGAAAAAAAGTAGCCCTCTTCTATTTCTAGAAAAGGGCTACTCTATTCGATTCTATCTTATTTAGGTGAAACAAGAATTTTCACTTGTGTTTTATCTTTTACAAGTGCTTCAAATCCTTCTTCAACAACTTGATCCACTGTAATTTTTTTCGTAATTAATTTCTCTGCTTGAATTTGACCGGAGCTAATCAATTTAATAACAGCTGGGAAGATGTGACGGTATCCTAAAATACCAATAACTTCTTTTTCTTTTAATACTAAGTTATTTGGAGTAATTGTTGCGTCTTTTTCCCATACACTAACAATTACAGTTTGTCCTTCGAAGCTTGTACTTTCAATCGCTTGGCGTAGTACAACTTCAACACCTGTTACTTCAAAGCTAACATTTACACCTAAACCATTTGTTAAGTTACGAATTTCAGCTAACACATCTTGAGTTGCTGGATTTAATACATAATCCGCACCTGCTAATTTCGCTAACTCTTGACGTTCTTTAGAAAGTTCAACTGCAATAACAGGAGTTGCTCCTGCTGCTTTAGCTGCTTGGATAACAAGAAGTCCAATTGGACCGCAACCAAATACCGCTACAGCTTCCCCTTCTTTTAATTTACTTTGACGTACTGCATGAACTGCTACTGCTGCTGGTTCTACAAGCGCACCTTGTTCATACGTCATTTCATCTGGAATGTGATGAACCATATCTTCTGGTACTACTGTATATTCAGAGAAACCGCCGCCTTCTCCGCCAAGACCGTGGAAAACAAGTTGTTCACAAACATTGTAATGTCCATGTTTACAAGCTTCACATTTACCACAAGAATAAATTGGCTCTACAACAACGCGGTCTCCCACTTTATGAGATGTAACTCCTTCACCAATCTCTATTACCTCACCACTAAACTCATGACCTAAAATAACAGGTGCTTTCACATGTGTTAATGGATGTTCTTCTGTTGGAATAAAAATAGGCCCTGCTAAATATTCATGCAAGTCTGTCCCACAAATACCACACCATTTAACTTTGATTTTCACTGTTCCTGGTTTTACTGTTGGTTCTGGTACTTCTTCTACTCGTACATCACGTTGATTATGCCAAAGTAGTGCTTTCATTTTATACATCCCTCTCTATGTATATACTTAACCTGGTGAAGTTTACAATTCTATTATAATACTTCTATCCATATATTTCAAAAAAACAATCACATCCCCACTAATTTTTTACAAATAACGTTCAATATTTTGTCACTTTGTACTTTTTTCCACATCTGTTAATTCAATTTCATTGCAGGTGAAATTAGCATTGTGCCATAATAGCATAGGAGAGGTGAATATCGCTTGAAATATTTTATTTACTTTATCGTTATCGTGGCATTTTTAGATACATTTTCACAATTACCTATTATGAGTACTTTCGCTCAAAGCCTTGGAGGAACTCCTCTTATTATCGGGCTAGTTGTCGGTATGTACTCATTCGCTAATATGATCGGTAATATTATTGCTGGAGCCGCTGTCGATAAATTTGGTGCAAAAAAAATCCTTTATATAAGCATGGGAATTACGAGTTTCATAGTCTTGTTATACACCGTTGTTCAAAGTGGTGAACAACTATTAGTTGTGCGCTTTATGCATGGATTTAGTGATGGCTTTTTAATTCCTGCTGCCTTTACATTTTTATCAAAACAAACAAATGCAAAAAGACAAGGAAAAGCAATGGCTCTATCTGGTGCTGCTGTTGGAACAGCCGCAATCGTAGGACCTGCTTTCAGCGGTATTATGAAAGCAACAGCTGGCGTAGAGTGGGTCTTCATTACTATTTCTATTTTAATGGCTCTTGGTACGATCGTATCTCTATTCTTCTTACCAAATAACGTATCAAGAAAAGATACATCAAGAACGCAAATGATGAACAAAGAAGATATGGTTGAACTTTTAAAATCAGAACCGTTATTACAAGCATATATTGGTGCTTTCACATTAATGTTTTCACAAGGAATTGTCACTTATATGTTACCAGTAAAAGTTGAGGCATTAGCGCTTAAAGCATCTACAACAGGCATGATGTTAAGTGTATTTGGTATAACTGCTATCCTCTTCTTCTTGCTTCCAACAAATCGTATTTATGATCGATTTAATCGTTCGAAACTAATGCTAATCGGAATTGCAGTTATGGCATTCGCATTATCTTTACTCGGATTATTTGCTACAAAAGGTATGCTCTTTATCGTAATGATGATTTATGGAATTGGATTCGCAATCCTCTTTCCGTCTATTAACGCTTTACTTGTTGAAAATACTACAGACGATAATCGCGGAAAGGCATTCGGATTATTTTATGCCTTCTTCTCATTAGGAGTTGTTGCTGGCTCCTTTACAGTCGGCGCAATCGGAGCATCACCTAGCATCAGCTTCATTATCGGGACAGCATTTTTATTAACATTTGCTGGGATGATTTATGTAAGAAGCAAAGTAAAAAAGACAATGATGGGATAATCCATCGTTGTCTTTTTTAAAATGCATATTTATATAATCCATAATACAATGGAAGCGTTGGAATAATGCCAATTAATTTAAATATAAAAGGTAATGGCTCATCTCGCTCTTCATATAAACGAAAAACAAAAACTGCAGTTAAAGTCCAACTGACGCTAAACAAGAAGATACATTTCCAAACAATCGAGGTTAATATTTGTATATCAAATACAAAACCAAAGAGCCCTATCGAATAGAACTCTTTTTGCCCAATATATTACTTTTGTGTATAACCAAATAACAATGTAAATAAATTGAGCCGTAAAGGCAATAATACATCTCTTCTTTTAAACAGAAAGTTTATAAATACTGACGATACTTCGACAATTTCCTCGGAAATATTTCCTTTCCCCACATAATTTGATACAGTACACATGAATAAACACTTGTATTACATAAAGTGAAACTTTAATCAGTGGGGGTTTTGTTCCTCCCCACTGATTATTAGTTGAACCAATCGGGCTTTTACGGGCAGTTGATCTCCCAACTAACTTCTTTACTTCCACTGAATTTTGAGGTGGGGATCTTACTGACCGTTAATGCGGGATAAACTAAAATAATAACTTACTGTACAAATTAAAAAGCACACTCTTCATATGAAGAATGTGCTTTTATGTTATTAACGTTTAATCCAAACAGCGCCTGCCGATTTATCTTCTGCCTGTCCAACAACTTGGAATTTAAGTCCAAGGTTTGGAACTTTTCTTCCTGCGTCTGCAATTTGCTTGTTACTATATACTTTTGAATCATCAAAAGTTGTAACACCTTGTAATCCAGAATAGTTAAACTGACCACGTGTTAATGAATTTACACTCCATGCTGGTGTTTTATCAAATGAAAATGCTGCATCTGCAATTTGCATGCCTGTATTACCGTATGCTGGTTTTCCGTTTAAATTACCAACTAGCGCTTCTGGATGAGAATCTACAACACCAAGGAATCCTTCACCTGGATGCACCCCAACCCAGTTATCTTTGAAACTATCATCTGCATACCAAACGACAAGACCTGTATTATACACTGGACCTTTTCCTGCTTTTAAACCATTATCTGATCCCGCATAATTTCTCCACTCTAAGTAGTAATAATGAGCTTTCTTCTCTGTCCCATCAGAAACAACAAAACCATTTAAATTCATTTTAGACTGTCCTTCTGCATCATCAGAAAATACAACTTGTCCATCAACAGTTACATTTACATTGTCCATCGCAAAACCTTTATATGTTACAGCCGGATCTGTAATATAGTCGAATTGTAGTTTCACTTTTTTGCCTTTAAATTGACTTAAATCATATGATTTATCAATCCATTTCCCATCTGTTGTATCTTTATCTCCTTGGACTACTTTTTCCCCAAGTCTATCAATTAATGTTTTCGTTCCATCTTCTGTTACTACATGTACTTCGACGAAATCGCACTCTGCTTCTAACTCATAATTTGCTTTATAATCGAATTTTGCATTTGTTCCCTTTGTTAAATCAAAGAATGGTGTCTCTAACGTTGTATGCATATCATCGCCTCTTGTACTATAATATGCATGCTTTCCAAACTCCGGTTTAATCGTTTCAACACTTTTACCTGGTAAGTTAACACGTACAACGCCTGGACGATTTGATTTCGTAACACTTTGATCAATATAGGTAGGAACTCCCACACCACTCTTAATTTTATCGTAATCTACTTCTAATATTTTTGCCCAGTTGCCACCCATATTCTTTTGTAAGAAGTCTTTATTTTGTGGTGAAAAACTAGTCGGCTCTGTTCCTGCGATTTTCCCTGTCCAACTACCTCCACTCATTAATGACCAAGCTTCGACTGGTGAACCATTTCCAGTATATTTCGTGTCATATTCATCTGGTAATCCAAGATCATGTCCAAATTCATGTGCAAACACACCTACAGCTCCATCTTCTGGTTCAATTGTGTAATCATGTGCTGCTACTTTACCACCAAAGTAATCTACCTTTGATTTCGTACCTTCAATCGCTACTGGATCTACTGCTAATTTTGAACGATGTGACCAGATCGCATCATCACCTAATTTACCGCCACCAGCTTCTTGACCAACACCAGCATGGATTACCATTAAATGATCAATTACACCGTCAGGTTCATTTTGATTCCCGTCCCCGTTTGTATCATATCTATCAAATTGATCAAACTGAGATAAATCTAGTCCTTTCTCAGCAGCTGCATGCAAAGCTTCTTTCACTAAATCACGTGCACCCTTTGGACCTTTATTATCGTGACCACTGCTACCATCAGCTCCATAATCAGATGCTTTTCCTGGAACAGTTAGCCACTCCGTTACATATCCATCTGTCGTATAACTACCACCAGACTGCTCTTCATAGTATTGTTTAAACGTTTTTACTTTTGAACCATCAAATAAAGTATACGGCTCATTACCGAACAACATCTTTTGATAATGTTCTCTACTAAAGTCTTTCGAATACATATAACCTGGTGTTTGATCAATATTATTATGTTTATAATCACTAAATTCAACGAGTAACACTAATACTTTATCCGATCGAACAGATCCCTTATATGGAGCTTGCTTTGCTTTTGAAGTTGGAACTTGCCCATTCAATTGCTTTTTATTTGGTTCTGGCTTTTGCTCAAGGCTAACATTTTTTTCAGCCTTTTTTACATTTTCCTTTTCTTCCATCTTTTTCTCTTTTACTTTTTTTGTGAAATTAGATGTTTCTTGTGAGTGAGCATCTGGAAGAATTTCTTTATTCGCCTGATCTCCTTGTTTCTTTTCAATATATTGCTCAACAGCTTTTTTCGTCTCTTCTTTAGAAGATGCTGGATTAATTGTTCCTCTTTCTTTCAGAGCTTCCGCTAAACGATCTTCTTGAATTAAATTGTAATCAATTGGTGTTGTAGATACACTATCTTTCTCTTTTGCTACCGTTTCTGCATATGCTAACGGAGCACTCATTACAGATGTACATCCGATAATTGCCGCAATTGCTAATGATGACAACACTTTAAATGGTGCTTTTCTTCTCATTCCATTTCTCCCCTTTATAAAACTTAAAATTCAGATAAATCGGTGCATTTTTGTCCAAATCTCTGTTTACTACCCTCCCTATATAAAAAGACATAATTCTATAAACATTAAGCTTTTTGTTATAGAATCATGCCCTCCAGTTTTCTGGTCAGACCCTCTATCTTTTTATCCCTTGGTTCAATTAATAATCAGTGGGGGGATGAACAAAGCCCCCACTGATTAAAGTTTCACTTTATGTCGAAATATTAAAAATAAAGAGTTATGTGATATATATTAAATATCTTATATAACAAATTTAAAAGACAATATGCAAAATTGCATGAAAATTCTTTTAAATAAAAAAGAATCCTAGTCAATTAAACTAGGATTCTTGCTTTTCTATTATTTCTCTTGTGTTTTTTCCCAATCAGCTAAGAATTTCTCAATTCCTTGATCTGTTAATGGGTGCTTCACTAATGAAGCAATTACGTTTGCTGGGATTGTTGCAATATGTGCACCGTTTAATGCTGCGTCAGTTACGTGAACGCTGTGACGTACAGATGCTGCGATGATTTCTGTTTCGATACCATGAATTGCAAAGATTTCTGCGATTTGACGAATTAAATCCATACCGTTATGACCGATATCATCTAAACGACCTAAGAATGGTGAAACGTACGTTGCACCAGCACGAGCAGCAAGTAATGCTTGAACTGCTGAGAATACTAATGTAACGTTTGTACGAATTCCTAAATCAGAGAACGCTTTTACTGCTTTTAAACCTTCTGTTGTCATTGGAACTTTTACAACAACGTTTGGAGCAATCTTCGCTAATTCTTTTCCTTCTTCAATCATTTTATCAGCTTCTAAGCTAATTACTTCTGCACTTACAGGTCCTTCTACAACGTTGCAAATTTCACGAATGCGCTCGTGGAAATCTACGCCTTCTTTTGCTACAAGTGATGGATTTGTCGTTACTCCAGCTAATACGCCTAATTCATTTGCCTCTTTAATTTCGTTAATGTTTGCTGTATCAATAAAGAATTTCATTTGTTGTTCTTCCTTCCTAATTTTCATTTTATATTTATTTATTTTTCTTAATAAGCTCTAATTCAATCGGAATAGATTTGTCCACTTTTTTACCTTGTGTTATCTCTTTTGCTGTTTGCATCGCCTTCTCTCCGATTAATTCTGGTTTTTGAGCGACTGTTGCAGCCATACGCCCATCGTTAACCGCTTTCACAGCATCTTCTGTTGCATCAAATCCAACAACTACTACATCTGTTTTTCCAGCAGACTTCAATGCTTCAAGTGCACCTAATGCCATCTCGTCGTTATGAGCAAACACGGCTTTAATATCGCTATTTGCTTGCAAAATGTTTTCCATAACAGATAATCCTTTCGCTCTATCAAAATCAGCCGCTTGTTTGGCAACTACTTTTAAAGACTTATCGGCTACGTTATGGAATCCTTTCCCACGTTCACGAGCAGCAGACGATCCAGGGATTCCTTCTAACTCAGCAACGTTTGCTCCTTCGCCGACTAATTCACGAATGTAATCACTAGCCATTTGACCACCTTCGATATTATTAGATGCAATGTGAGAAACAACCTTACCTGAATTCGCAACGCGGTCTACTGTAATAACAGGAACATTTGCTGCGTTTGCTGCACTTACTGCTGAAGCAACAGCATCTGAATCGGTCGGATTAATAACAACTACATCGACACCCTTTTGAATTAAATCTTCAACATCGTTCGTTTGCTTTGCTGCATCATTTTGCGCATCAACAGCAATCAATTCGATGCCACTATCTTTCGCTTTCTTTTCTGCCCCCTTTTTCAAAGTTACAAAGAAGGGATTATTTAAAGTTGAAACAGAGAATCCAACTTTAATAGTTTTATTTCGACCTTTATCGCTAGAATCCTTTGCCCATTCTGGCGGTTCCATTGAACAACCAGCAGTAATGACCATAATACATGCAACGAGTATAAGTAACCATTTCTTCATGAACTGTCCCTCCATTACGCTTCTTTTCTACGATCAATTAATACAGCTAATAAGATTACAAGTCCTTTTACAACTTGTTGGAAGAAAGAAGATACACCTAATAAATTTAAACCGTTATTTAGTACACCGATAATAAGTACACCGATGAATGTACCAACAATCCATCCTCTTCCCCCAGAAAGACTTGTTCCACCTAATACAACTGCTGCAATTGCATCTAATTCATAAGAAGTACCTGCAGTCGGCTGTGCAGAATCTAATCGTGATGTTAAGACAATACCTGCAAGCGCTGCCAAAATTCCGGAAAGACCGTAAATCATTACTTTAATTCTCGTAACATTAATACCTGATAGTGCTGCTGCTTCTTCATTTCCACCAATTGCAAATGTACGGCGACCAAATGTCGTTTTCTTCAAAATGAAGTACAGTACTGCGAAAGCGATCATCATTGTAACAGCGGGTACCGGAATACCAAGAAAATAACCGCGGCCAAACATTTGGAACATTAAATGATCACCAAGACCAGTGATCGGACGTCCGTCCATATAAACAAGCGTCAACCCACGAAAAATAGTCATTGTTGCTAAAGTTGCAATAAATGGAGCTACTTTTCCTTTCGCAATGATGATACCGTTTACAATTCCCATTACAAGACCTGCTAATAGTCCAACTGCCATTGCAAGGAACGGATCCATGCCACTTGCCATCATTCCAGCAACAAGTGCACTTGATAATGCTAAAATAGAACCTACCGATAAGTCAATACCCCCTGTTAAAATTACGAAGGTCATTCCAAATGCAATAAGCGCATTAATCGATACTTGACGCAGTATATTAAATAAATTTGGAATTTCAATGAACGCTGGATTTAAAGCTGTAATTACGACGATAATTAATACTAAACCGATTAAAGAACCGAGTTGTTGTAATACATTTCCCTTCTTAGCCATCCTTACTCTCCCCCTGTAGCTAGTGCCATAATAGACTCTTGTGATGCCTCATCTTTCCCTAAAATTCCGCCGACTTTTCCTTCATGAATAACAAGAACTCGATCACTCATCCCTAAAACTTCCGGAAGCTCAGATGATACCATAATAACGGCATCGCCTTGCTCTGTAAGCTTATTCATAATAGAGTAAATTTCTTTTTTCGCTCCAACATCAACACCTCTTGTTGGCTCATCTAAAATGAGTAATTGCGGATGAATGCCTAGCCATTTTGCGATTACAATCTTTTGCTGATTTCCACCAGAAAGAGATTTCACTGCCTGCTCCCCGCTAGATGCTTTCACATTAAGAAGCTTCATCATATCCTCTGTAAACTGTTGTTCTAGCTCATTGCTTAGAACACTTCCCTTTGAAAGATTTTCTAAATTCGGTAAAGCTAAATTTTCTCGAATTGAAAAATCTAACACTAATCCTTCAGACTTTCTATCTTCTGTAATGAAAGCAATTCTTTGTCTAATTGCATCTATTGGACTATCAATCTTTACTTCTTGTCCATTTATAAAAATTTGTCCAGAGTCTAAAGGTTCATAACCAAATATCGCTTTCATAATATCAGTGCGACCAGCCCCCATCAAACCAGCTACACCAAGGATTTCACCTTTCCTCACTTGAAACGAAACATTTTCAAATTTCCCTTTCTTCGTTCCATTACGCATTTCAAAAATGACATCACCAATTTGACTATTTCGCTCTGGGTAACGTTCACCAATGCTGCGCCCCACCATCATACTCACTACTTCATCAAATGATGTTTCTGGAATTAATCTCTTTCCCACGTATTCTCCATCACGCAAAATCGTAATAGCATCACATATTGAGAAAATCTCTTCCATACGATGCGAAATGTACACGAATGAAACACCTTCTTTACGTAACTTATTGATTACTGTAAAGAGCGTTTCGATTTCACGATCCGTCAGTGCCGCAGTAGGTTCATCCATAATAATAACGCTCGCGTTTGTCATTAATGCTTTCGCAATTTCGATAATTTGCTGTTGTCCAACCGATAATTCCTCTGCTAACATAGCGCCTCTTACATGCAGCCCTAGCTCTGCTAGTTGCTGCTGCGCAATCGCGTTCATTTGTCGAGTGCGTAAAATACCTGTTTTCCCATACATTAACTCTTTACCGAGAAACATATTTTCAGCTACTGTTAAATTCGGCAATATGTTTAGTTCTTGATGTATAAATGCGATGCCGTACTCTTCAGCTTCTTTCGCATTTTTAAAGGTGCGCTCTTGCCCATCAATCTTGATTGTCCCACCATCTTTTTTGTATACACCTGTTAAAATCTTCATGAGCGTTGATTTACCCGCTCCATTTTCCCCCATCAATGCATGGACTTCTCCTGTTTCAATCATAAACTGTGCATTCTTCAAAACAGGATTGCCATTGAACGCCTTTGAAATGTTTTTCATTTCAATATGCATTCCCATCACTTCCCTTTATTAAAAAATCACGCCTGCATGTAAAATTACATTTGCATAAGGCGTAGCCTCGCCTGTACGAATAATTGCCTTCGCTTTCTTTGTATGCTCTTTAAATTGTTCATGAGATACATACTCAAATGCTGGCTCTATTAATTTCTGTTCGATCTCTTTATTTACTTCCGCATTATTTATAATGACTTCTTCTGCTAACGTCACTTTTTCGATTGCCATATCATCAGCTACAACTTGTAACACCTCTAAAAAACTCGGTTTTCCAATCTCAACAGCTAAATCAATTCGTTTTACTCCGTCAGGAATTGGTAAACCACAATCAGCAATTACAACCGTATCTGTATGCCCAAGTGAAGCAAGGACTGCCGCAATTTCACTGTTTAATACACCATGCTTTTTCATCCAACAATCACCTGCACTTCACGTACTCGATCTCTCGTTGGCATACCGCCCTGTGCCCCAAGTTTCGTTACAGAAAGACCACCGGCAATATTCGCGAAACGAATTGCTTTTTGAAGTGTCTCTCCTTCAGAAAGTGCAACTGCTAACGCACCATTAAATGTATCACCAGCTCCAGTTGTATCCACTACATCAACAGCAATGCTAGGAACATGTACAATCTCTGTTCCATTATGGAAACGAACACCGTTAGAACCTTCTGTCATCAATAATTTATTTGGATACTTCGCCAATAAATCTTCAATTGGTGATGTAAAATCATCTAATACGATGCGGCACTCATGTTCATTTGGCGTAATATAAGTTGCTTTTTCTAAAATTTCTTCTGATAAAACTTGTGCTGGCGCTGGATTCAACATAACAGGAATATTATGTTCCTCACAAATAGCCAATACATATTTTACTGTTTCAAGTGGAATTTCTAGTTGAAGAACAACCATATCCGCTTTTACAAGAAGGTCTTTGGAGCGATCTACAACTGACTTATTTACAAGAGCATTTGCCCCTTGTACGACAACAATACTGTTATCTTCTTCTGCTAAAACGATATGAGCAATTCCTGTCGTTCTATCTGTAACCGGTACCACATAATCGATAAAAATGCGTTCGTTCTCTAAATTTTTTCTAACTACTGTTCCATAATCATCATTTCCTACCGCTCCAACCATTGCTACATTTGCTCCTAACCTAGCTGCAGCAACTGCTTGGTTTGCCCCTTTCCCTCCTGGGATTGTATGAAACGCTTCACCAATTACTGTTTCTCCTGCTTTCGGCCGTTTTTTTGAAACAGCCACTAAGTCCATTGAAATGCTTCCTACTACTGCAATATTTGGCATCTGTTTCATCTCCTTACTTCGTTGTATTTCGTTCTATAATTTCAATTGGCAAACGATAGTGTTTCTCTTCTAATGTATTTCCTTCCATTTGCTCTAACAACAACTCTGTTGCAATTTTCCCCATTTCATATATCGGTTGTGCAACTGTTGTAATAGATGGATACATCATTTCCGTTAAAGAAATGCCATCAAATCCGATAATTTGTAAATCATCTGGAATGGCAATCCCCTTTTGAAGTGCAGCCTTTACAATACCAATCGCAATTAAATCATTCCCAGCAACAATACCATCAATATGCGGGTATTCTTCTAATAATTCCATCGCTACACGCTCACTATTTGCTGGCTCAAACGTACTCTCCGCAATCATATACGAAAGATTATTTTGCGTAATAACGTCTACAAAACCTTCAAAACGTTCATTTGCAGTACTCACATCACGTGGTCCGCGAATATGTGCAATATGTTTACATCCTTTATCTAGTAACAACTTTGTCGCAGCCTGACTTCCTGCATAGTTATCTGCATATACAGTAGGAATACGCTCATTAAACATACGGTCAATCGCAACAACCGGAACAGATAAATTCATGTAATTAACACTATTTTGTGGATTCGTTGCTACAATAAATCCATCTACATTATTTTGTCTAAGTACATCAATGTATTGTTTCTCTTTTTCTAAACTTTCATCAGAGTTACAAAGAACAACTGTGTAACCTTGTTTATGTGCTACATCTTCTACGGCACGTGCAACTTCTGGAAAGAACGGATTCACGATATTCGGAACAACTAAGCCAATTAAACGAGACTTTTTATTATACAGTGAACGCGCTACTGTACTAGGCTTATAATCTAACATCTCTATTGCACGCTCTACCTTTTTTAATGTATCTTCATGAACATATCCATTTTTATTTAGAACTCTGGAAACGGTCGCAACAGATACTCCCGCTAATTTCGCAACGTCTTTAATCGTACTCATTCTCTTTTCTCCTCATTTCATGTAACCGTTTACAGAAAATAATATAACGTATTTCTAAAAATACGTCAATCATTTCTCACTAAAAAGCTTTTAAGGTTATACTCAAAAAAGCACCGCCATAAGGCGATGCTTCTTCATTACGAGTATGATACAGTTTTTTCTTTTTCTTCAACAGCAGGCTCTTCAGCATCTTTTTTACGATCTGATAGTTTAATTTTTTGTAAGAAAATCGTAAAGATGGCACCTACTACGATAAATACTAATCCTGTTAAGAATACAGTATGAAGCGAGTCTACTAAAGAGTTTTTCAAAATAGGTACAATGCTGTTAGCAAACGCTTCTGGCATTTGTTTTAATGCCTCTGGGCTAAATAGCATCGAATATAAACCTTGTGGATCTGTGTGAATCATATCTTTAAATTTCGTTACCATTTGTCCCGCTTCTTTCGGGAATGTATCTAATACAGGTACTAATTTATTTGTTAACGTTGTACCTGAAGTGTTATTCATAATTGATCCTAAAATTGTAATACCAAATGTTCCACCAATTTGACGGAAGAACTGACTTGATGACGTTACGACACCAAGGTCTTTTTTCGGGAAGCTTTCTTGTAACGCTAATGTTAATGTCGGCATTACAAGACCCATTCCTAAACCGATAACCATCATATAAGAAGTAGCTGTAAGCTTCGTTGTGTGCATATCCATCGTTGTTAATAACCAAAAACCACCGGCCATAATAAGCATACCTGCGATAATTTGTGGTTTTACACCAACTTTTAATACAAGTTGCCCACCGATAATACTCATTACAATCATTGTAATCATCATT
This sequence comes from Bacillus cereus group sp. MYBK14-1, assembly GCF_051916885.1. Classification (NCBI taxonomy): domain Bacteria; kingdom Bacillati; phylum Bacillota; class Bacilli; order Caryophanales; family Bacillaceae; genus Bacillus; species Bacillus cereus group sp. MYBK14-1. The sequence continues at coordinate 65,244 of NZ_JBQAHM010000010.1, forward strand.
GGAGTCATAATTGTTCCTGATTCAGCAGCACTTACTCCTACAATACCTTGCATGAAGAATGGTACGAACATAATCGCGCCGAACATTCCAATACTCATAAAGAATCCAATCGCATTCAGTATTGTAAATGTGCGATTTTTAAAGAAATGCATTGGTAAAATCGGCTCTTCAGCTTTCGTTTCAACAATAACAAAGCTAACGATACCAATTACAGCTAGTGCGAATAAACCGATAATTTGCCAAGAATCCCATGCATAATCTTTTCCGCCAAACGTTAGCGCAAGTAATAAACTTACAACACCTAGAATCATCGTAAAGATTCCAGCGATATCAATTTTAATTGGTCCTGTTTGTTTATGTGATTTTAATCCCATTGCAATAAAGATTGTTGCTAAAATACCAACCGGTAAGTTAATGTAGAATACCCATCTCCAGTTCACTGCATCTACAATCCAACCACCAACTTGCGGTCCAATTACAGAAGCAAGACCGTATAACGCACCAAAAATACCTTGCCATTTCGCACGTTCTTTTCCCGTGAACATATCTCCAATAATAATCATAGCCATTGGCATCATAATACCGCCACCAAGACCTTGAATACCACGGAAAATAATTAATTCTGTCATACCATTCGCCATACCACATAACGCCGAACCAATCATGAAAATAACTAGCCCTGTTATATATACGTTACGACGACCAAGTAAATCCGCTAATTTACCTGCAATTGGTACAACTGTCGTTGATGTTAACATATAAGCTGTCGTTAACCATGTCATTAAACTTAATCCGCCTAGGTCACCGACGATACGTGGCATTGCTGTACCAACAATTGTTCCATCTAATGCAGCAAATAGCATCGCGATTACTAAACCGATTAACAACAACTTTCTATTTTGATTTTCTTGTTGCTCCATGTAATCTCCTCAATTCCTCTTAGTTATTCTCTTTTTTCTCTTGTGTCCCGCAAATAATGGTTTCTAACTTCTCAAAGAGACGTAATAAATCTTCTCTTTCTTGCAACTCTAAATGTGAAAAGTATTTTGCAATATGCTCGTTGCGAGCTGTCATTGCCTCTTCTACTCTAGCTTTCCCCTTTTTCGTTAACTCGATGATGACAACACGACGGTCATCTTTGTCGTGATAGCGTTCTACAAGTTCTTGATCGATTAGACGATCAATCATCACTGTAATCGCGCTAGGCTTCACATACATCTTTTTTGCTAATGTTGTCGCTCTTGAAGCCCCATAATGATCTAAAATCTTTAAAATATAAAACTGCGGTGGTGTAAGTCCTGTTGCTTGCATTTGTTCTAATAACTCCGTCTGCATTTTCTTTCCAATCGAAAAGGCAAGAGCTTGAATTTTATCGATATGCGTCATATCATTTGGCATGTTATCCACCTCTTATTTAAACAATAAAATATTTAACGTATTTAAATATTAATCCCGCGAACAAAATCCGTCAATACTTTTATTCATAAAAACGTTTACATTTTTGTCACAAAGTTGTATAATTTTCGACGAAGTTAATATTGACAGTCACGGAGAAACGGAGTACACGGCTATGAATCATAAAAAAGAAAACTTTTTTATATTTCATGGCCTTTTTATATTCTCTGTCTTAAAACGCTTCGAATTAATTAGGGGAGGATTTTCATTTTATGTTTTTCACACAATTATTTAAACCTGCGCCCCACGCGGAACGCTTACCAGCTGATCGCGTTGATAGCGAATACCGTAAATTACGTTTACAAGTATTCTTAGGTATCTTCATCGGTTATGCAGGCTACTACTTTGTTCGAAAAAACTTTTCACTAGCAATGCCATACTTAATCGAGCAAGGCTTTAGTAAAGGGGAACTTGGGGTTATCCTTTCAGCAGTTTCTATTGCTTACGGATTAAGTAAATTTCTTATGGGTATCGTATCCGATCGTTGTAATCCTCGCTACTTTTTAGCAGCTGGGCTATTTTTATCAGGTATCATTAATATTATTTTCGGCTCATTTTCTTTCATTACAACGAGCATTATACTTATGTTTGTACTTCAGTTTTTAAATGGATGGGTACAAGGTATGGGATGGCCTCCTTGTGGTCGTACGATGGTGCACTGGTTCTCTATTAGCGAACGTGGTACAAAAATGTCTATTTGGAACGTCGCTCATAATGTTGGCGGAGCGCTTATGCCTTCCCTTGTAACATTAGGCTTATACTTCTTCGCAGATGACTGGAAAAGTATTTTTTACTTCCCAGGTATTCTTTCAATTTTAGTTGGTATTTATGTATTAATTACGATGAAAGATACACCTCAATCTTGTGGACTACCTTCTATTGAAGAACATACTGGGGAATATCCACCAGATGAAAAAGTAAAAGATCGCGAACGCGAACTTTCAGTAAAGGAAATTTTATTTAAATACGTATTAAACAATAAGTTTTTATGGTACATCGCTATTGCGAACGTTTTCGTATATTTCGTACGTTACGGCGTTGTAGACTGGGCTCCTACTTATTTAGTAGAAGAAAAAAGCTTTACTCATAGTAGCTCACGTACTGCTTACGCTCTATATGAATGGGCTGGTATTCCAGGTACACTTCTTTGCGGATGGATGAGTGATAAACTATTTAAAGGACGTCGTGCACCTGCTGGTATTCTATTTATGGTTGGTGTATTTATCGCAGTTCTTGTTTACTGGTTAAACCCTCCTGGTAATCCAATGGTTGATAGTATCGCACTTGTCGCAATTGGATTTTTAATTTACGGACCGGTTATGTTAATTGGTCTACACGCTCTAGATTTAGCACCAAAGAAAGCTGCTGGAACTGCAGCAGGCTTAACTGGATTCTTCGGTTACTTAGGCGGAGCAGCTTTCGCTAGTGCAGCTATGGGCTTTATCGTAGATGCATTCGGATGGGATGGCGGATTCATCTTATTACTTGCATCTTGCGTACTTGCAATGTTCTTCCTTGCTCTTACTTTAAATACAGGGTCAGTAAAATCAAAACAAGCTTAAATAATATATAACAAGCATAAAAATAGCTCTTAGCATTTACATACATGCTAAGAGCTATTTTTTATTTTCATTGCTGTTCCTACTAATGATAACAACCCATTCCTTCCCTACTATAAGATTAAAAGATTTGATGAAACACCTTTATTAAAACGGCTAACGTAACAGATGCAGCAAATCCCCCTAAACAAATAAGACTGACACCTTGGCTATATGACAAATTTTGAAATGATTTCATTACTTCCATCCTCCCTATCTCCCCTTTGATACTTTTATTTTACCAATGGGAAAAATTTCATAACATCGATTTCTCTAACAACTAACTTACAAATTTGTAAGTTAACATCTTTTCAACTTATATATCTAGTATTTCCACAAATAAGAGTCATTTATACATAAAAAAAGACCTCAGTTATACTAAGGTCTTCGTTACATTCTATTTCATTTTACAATCATCACTGGACATTTCACACGCTTTGCTATTTTATGACTTACACTTCCCAGCACCATTTCTTGCAGTGTATTGAGCCCTCTACTTCCAGCAATGACAAGATCTATATCTCCTGTATTCACATATTGAACAATTGTATCTCCAGGATCACCATGTAATATCGTAATTGTATAAGAAATGTTCTCTTTCTTTAATAAACCTTCAATCTCTTTTAATTTATCTTTTCGACTAGCTGATATTGTTTCTAAATCTGTTTGACCTTGTATAATATCTGATTTTGCCGTTCTATTATCTACTACGTACACAACTTCAACATTTGTTTCTTCGCTACATTTTGCAATATATGTTACATGTTCCGCTGCTCGAAGTGCATGTTCAGAACCGTCACATGCTAATATAATTTGTTTGTACATATGCTGAATCCCCTTTTCGTTATCCTACTCGTATTATATAATAAAGCCCCCTAAAAAGGAGGCTTTTAACTAGCAATTCTTTTATTATAAGTAGCTAAATTTGCAACAAGTTTTGAGCTACGTTCATTTAATCCTGTTATACTTACTTTCACGCCACTTTGTTCATATTTCATAATAACTTTATCAATTGATGCCACTGCCGAATCATCCCATACGTGCGCATGAGTAAAGTTCATTTCGATTTCTTTTACATCTTCATTAAATGAAAAATTAGTTATGAAATCGGCTGTAGATGCAAAGAAAAGTTGACCGTGAATTTCGTATATTTTCTTATTTTCAATATATAAATGTTTCACGTGAATCTTTGCCATATTGAATGCAAATAACACCGCACTAATTACTGTTCCGATAATTACACCTAATGCTAAATTATGTGTAATTAGGACAATCACAACTGTTACGATCATAACAAATGAGTTTCCTTTTGGTACTTTATGAATTGTTGTTACAGAGTTCCAATCAAACGTTCCGATTGAAACCATAATCATAACTGCAACTAAAGCTGCCATCGGAATATGAACGACATAATCTCCTAAAACGAATAGTAATACGATTAAAAATCCGCCCGCTACAAATGTTGATAGGCGACCTCGTCCACCTGATTTAATATTAATAACAGATTGACCGATCATTGCACAACCTGCCATTCCTCCGAAGAAACCAGCAACAATGTTTGCGATCCCTTGTCCGCGTGCCTCTTTATGCTTATTACTTTCCGTATGCGTCATATCATCTAAAACTGAAGCTGTTAATAATGATTCTAGTAAACCGATAATTGCAAGCATAACTGCATAAGGTAAAATAATCCCTAATGTCTCAAGTGTAAAAGGCACGTCAGGAATACTAAAGAACGGTAATTCTTTCGGCAGGCTTCCCATATCTCCTACTGTTTTCAACTGTAATCCGCTCATAAGTGCAATACTCGTCACAATAATAATTGAAATAAGCGTAGAAGGTACAGCCGTTGTAATACGTGGAAATAAATATATAATTGCAAGTCCCAATACAACGAGTGCATACATTTGCCAAGTTGCATTTTTAAAATGTGGCAATTGCGCTGTAAAAACTAAAATTCCAAGTGAATTTAAAAAACCACTCATAACAGATTTCGGAACAAACTTCATAAATGAGCTCAGTTTGAACACGCCAAAAATAATCTGGACAATACCTGTTAATATTGTTGTAGCAAATAAATATTGCAAACCATGATCTTTAACAAGCGTTACCATTAATAATGCCATTGCACCTGTTGCAGCTGAAATCATTCCAGTTCTTCCGCCAACAAATGAAATGGTAACTGCAATACAAAAGGCTGCGTATAGTCCAACTGTCGGATCCACGCCTGCAATAACAGAGAAGGCTATCGCTTCAGGGATTAACGCTAAAGCAACGACAATTCCTGATAACACGTCCCCTTTCACATTAGAAAACCAGTCATTTTTTATCGTTTGAAACAAAATACCACTCCTCTACTCCTTTATAATTTGATTTTCTCCATAAGAAAATCTAGCCGACTGCACGAAAGCTATTATATAACGAGTAGAAGATTTGTTGCTATGTAAAAGTTTCCTAAAGAAAAAGACACTACCTTAGTAGCATCTTTTCTCATTTCATTAATGTCCACCGTGTCCTTGACCACTTTCCTGAACAATTTCTAACCTCTCATCTAGTATTCCTTGTGTTTCAAATGAAATATCACTCGTACTTCCTAATAAGAAACCGTGATTATATGGTCCAAGTGTTGGATCATCTTTAAACTTCGGCTGAATGCTCGCAAGGAAGTCATACACTGGTTGTGAAGCTTTACCTTCTTCTAATAATACAACAGGTGCGTGTTTACCCATATGTGAAAAAGGTGCCCCAGCAACTGCTAAATCTGGTGTTTTGCTTGAAACAAATGATAAACCGTGACCAGGTTTTGTGAATCCCCAGCCAAATTTTGTTTTTTCATCTTTAAACTTAGCGAACGCAATCGAGTTTTCTGTAGGGGTCTCTCCACTAATACGCGTTACTTTCCCGTATTTGCTTAGCTCTTTTTCTACTTCTTTTGAAACAATTTTTTCTGGCCCTAATACATATATATTTGCTTTATCTTTTCTCATTTTTAATGCCTCTATTGTCGCTTCTGGCACCTTATCTTTTTCTGTATATAAAAGCGGTTCTGGCATATGAGAAATCCAGTTTACAGCTGGTGTTGTATATAAACGTCCTTCTTCTTCAGACGAACCGATAATAACACTATTTGGGTAGCTTCCTGTTATATCGGCATACTCCTTATCAACATCCTTCGCAAATATAGCTGGATCTGTTTCTTTTATTTGTTTTACTTTATAACCTTTTAATTGCTCAAGCGCGCTAGTACCTACATCCCCCATCACCATAATTTGTGTTCCATCTTTCGTTCCGATTGGATTTAATCGTTTTATTTCTTTTAACGTCATTTCCGGTATCTTTTCTTTTTCTATAAATAAAATCGGCCCGTTATTCGGATGATGAATAAGGTCTGCACTCGCAATACCTAATTGCCACTCGCTTGCTGGTACTAAAATAACAGCACCTGGCTGGTTCTCCTTATGAGTTGCTGGCCATATCGTTTGTGAAGTTAATACTGCCATTTGCAAAGGGTCGTTTGTGTTTAATCTCGTTACATTTTTTAAACTTGTCGTTAATAAATCATTAGATGCACCTTGGTTCATTTCTTTTGGCGCCGTTACCTCCTGATTCATTTTCATTTCCTTTTGCTCTGTTTTCTTCTCTTTTGTAGATTCATGGTTTTTATGGTCTGTATTCGTTTGTCCGCATGCAGCAAGACCAACTGCTGTAATTATTGTTATCCCAAAAATTCGGGTCATTTTTTTCACTATACCGCCTCCGTATTAATCATTTTTGAGCCAATATGATTACCTAAAATGTAATTTCAACTCCACAATAACAAGCAATTCTGAAGAAATTATGCAGACACATCATAATCTGCACCATTTCTTCATGATTTTGCATTACACTTTAAGTAACGATTATAAATATGGAGGGCTCTCTATGATTGATATACTGCTCGTAGACGATGAACCGAGAATGCTTGAATTATTAACGCTTTATCTTACACCAATTGGATATAACTGCGTATGTGCGACTTCAGGAGAAGAAGCTATTTTACATATAGAAAATCGAAACTTTAAATTTGTTTTACTCGATATTATGATGCCAAAGATGGACGGATGGGAAACGTGCAAAAAAATCCGATCTTTTAGTAACATTCCTATTATTATGGTTACAGCTCGTGATCAAACAGTAGATGTCGTTCAAGGATTAAAAATTGGAGCCGATGATTACGTAACGAAACCTTTCCATGAAGAAGAACTTTTCGCAAGAATTGAAGCCGTTTTAAGACGTACAAATGAACATAAACAAATCCAATATCACGGTATTGTATGGGATGAAACAAAACACTTCGTTTCTGTCCATAATGAAGAACTCCTTCTCACACCAATTGAATTTTCTTTACTCGGATTATTTTTACGCCATGTAAACTACGTATTAAACCGTGATCAGCTCATCGAACGAATTTGGGGGTTAAACACAAATACAGAAGATCGCACAGTCGATTCACATATTCGTAATTTACGTGATAAATTGCGAAAAGCAAATTTCCCTATTGATCATCATTTAAAAACCGTGTATGGAGTAGGTTATCGATGGATTGATACTGAACAGTAAGGGGCAAAACGATGAAACGAATTTCAATTCAATTCGGATTTTATTTTTTAATTGTTACACTTTTAATTGAAAGTGTTCTCTTTATTTTGCTCTATTATAGTCTTGTAAACACTAGAGTAAATGAAGAAATGACAGCTTTATTAAAGCGAGGAAATAGTCATCGAGATGTACTTGAAAAATATTACGATGAGCAAACCATCTCTCACGTAGCATTAATGGAATCTGAAGCTGAAACAACTGTCGTTATTACAAATGCAAATAAAGAAATACTAGCTAAATCTAACGAAATAAACACGACTATAAACGATCATATTAGTAAAATGCAAACTCGAACAGACCATAATGGAGCGATTATAGAAAATCATTGGAAAACATCTAATTATATATGTACAGTTAGCCCCATTGTAGTAGATGGAAAACATGAAGGCTATGTGTACATGTTTCTTGGAACAGAATCAATTGAAAAGTTAGTTAATGGATTAACGAAACAATTCATTATTGCTGGTGCCATCACGTTTCTACTCACAGTCATCACAATTTTCCTATTATCTCGATTATTAACAAAACCATTGTTACACATGAAACATGCCACTGAAAAAATGAGTAAAGGTGATTTATCTGTTTCATTAACAACTACTCGAAATGATGAAATTGGTGAACTAGCATCATCTATTCAGACGCTCGCAAATGATCTACATTATATGAAAACAGAGCGAAGTGAATTTCTAGCAAGTGTCGCTCACGAATTACGAACACCGTTAACATACGTAAGAGGTTACGCTGACATTGCTTTAAAAGAAAGCACCCCTTCTGAACAACGTTTGCGATATTTATCAATTATAAAAGATGAGTCTGATTACATTACAAACTTAGTTCAAGATTTATTTTCACTTGCACAAATGGAACAACATAACTTTTCTATTCAAGTAAAGGAAGTGCATTTACACACCTTCCTTACGCGTATATGTGAAAAAGTAAACGCCATGTATAAAGAAAGGTACATTAAAGTTTTTTTCTCTTGTCCTCCTACACTGCTAGTAAACTTAGATGAACAACGATTCGAACAAGTTGTTGTGAATATTTTAAATAACGCTTATAGACATTCAAAAGAGCATTCTCATATAAACATTTCTGTTACAGAAGAACATAAACATATTTCCATTGCAATTGAAGATGAAGGCGAAGGTATTCCGCTTGAAGACCTCCCTCACATTTTCGAACGCTTTTATCGAGTTGATAAAGCAAGATCACGAGCTACAGGTGGAACTGGTTTAGGACTATCTATCGTGAAAGAAATTGTAGAGCTACACGGCGGGACGATTACTGTCACGAGTGAAGTTGATCATGGATCTTGTTTTATCATTTCATTACCATCTGTAAAGAAACACGACTACCATCAGTAGTCGTGTTTCTTTATCCCGCATTAACGGGCAGTAAGACCCCTACATCAAAATTCAGCGGAAGCAAAGAAGTTAGGTGGGGGATCAACTGCCCGTAAAAGCCCGATTGGTTCAACTAATAATCAGTGGGAGATGAACAAAACCCCCACTGATTAAAGTTTCACTTTATCATTTTACTTTATAATATAAATTTACAAATTGCCCAAAACGTTTCGTATCCGTTAAAGTTAAATTAATTTCTGGATTCTTTTCTTTAAATAATGGGACACCTGAGCCTAATATATGCGGTGTAATCGTAACAATATATTCATCAATTAGATTATTTTTAAAGAATTCTCTCAGTAGCTCTCCTCCACCAACCATCCATATTTTAGACCCTTCTTGTGCTTTTAACCTTTTTGTAAACTCCACTACATCTTCATTTACAAATTCCACGTTTCCGTCTGAACCTTTTTCTGAACGAGAAAAAACATAACATGCTTTATCTAAGTACGGGAATGTTTCCGTATGCTCTACTACATAATCGTACGTTTTCTTTCCCATAATTATTGTATCAATCGTTTCGTACATTTCTGTATAACCATTATCTCCCTCTCCTTCCGTTTCCATTAACCACTCTAAATCATCATTTTCTTTCGCAATATATCCATCTAAACTCGCCGCTATAAATAAAACTATTTCACGTGACATATCTTTTCCTCCTTGTATCTCATCTTGATAACATATGATGTAAACAATATACTAACAATAAAACATGACAATTTATGTCACGTTAAAAAGAAAAGGTGATACATTTGTCAAAAGCTAAACGCTTATTAGATATTCTTATATTTGCTTCTGCGAAAAAAACATTTACAGCTCAAGAAATAGCTGATGAATTTAATATTTCCGTTCGTACGGTTCATAGATACATTTTAGATTTAAGTGATATGGGGTTGCCCATTTACGCAGAACAAGGTCGTAACGGCGGCTATAAAGTATTAACGAATAGAGTAATTCCGCCTATTTTATTTACGGAAGAAGAAGCAGTCTCTATCTTTTTTGCTTTTCAATCTTTAAGTTACTATCGCGACTTACCTTTTAACACAGAAATCAATTCCGTTACACATAAACTGTATAGCTCCCTACAACATGATGCAAAAACGAAAGTTGATAAAATACGTTCTTACATCGCTTTTTGGAATCCGAAGCGCACAATTGATACACCTCTTTTAAACGAAGTGTTAACAGCGGCTATTGAAAATAAAAATTTACACTTTCAATACGAATCTAAAACCGGGATAAAAACAAAACATGTTCATCCTATCGGTGTATATGCTCATGACGGGCTATGGTACTTACCGTCCTATGACTATGGCAGGAAAAAAGTATTACTGTATCGCATCGATCGTATTCTTTCCATATTATCAACGGAAGAAAATGAGGATACATTCATGAATTTAGAAGAGTGGTTTGCCTCTAACTCTAACGTAGTACACATCCCTACTCAGTTACATGTTTTACTGACAACAGAAGGCGTACGCCAATGTAAAAGCGTTCCTTATCTTGAGGAATTCGTTATAGTAAACGAGGATGGGACAGGATATATAAATTCAACAATTGATAAAGGTGAAATTAATTTTATTACGCCTTTATTTTATAGACTCGGAAAAGATGCAAAAGTTTTAGAACCGAAAGAATTGATAGATGGTTTACGTATGCGTGCGAAAGAAGTTTTAAGTATGTATGAAGACTAAAAAGGCGTAAGAGAAATTCTCTTACGCCTTTTTAGTGTGCAGTATTTTCTCTATCTCTTCTTTTAACAACGTCTTTATTTCTTCCAAATTATGATTCTTCTTTTCTCCCGATTGTACCGTATAAAACTCGGCAAATGAACGCTCTTTATATCTCGGTACAACATGCATATGATAGTGCGTAAGTTCATTAAAGATTCCACCATTTTGACAAATCGTAATTCCGTCAGGTTTATATAATGCCTTAATCGCTTTTGCAATCAGCTTAGAAGCATCCATAATGGATTTTGCTACAACATCATCTAATTCGTCTACTTCTACAACATGTTGCTTTGGCACAATTAAAGTATGTCCTGGGTAGAAAGGCGCATGATCTAAAAAGCAAGTTACATAATCATCTTCATATACTTTATATATTTTTTTCTCTTCGTTTGCTAATTTACAACCTAAACAGCCCACTACACTTTCCCCTCTTTCTAAAAACATAAAAACGTGAGAATACGGCTCTCACGTTTTTATGTTTCATTTTATTAGTTCAATTGTTTCCGTAACCTTTATACTATCTTTTACAGATTGAACAATCGTACAATTTTTCACTACAAGTTGCAGCGCCTTGTCCAGCTGCTCTTCTGTAATGTTTTCTGCTTTAATTTTATAGTGCAAATGAACACTTTCAACTGGCTTCGATAAAGCTTCACTTCTACCAATTTCAGTTTCGATTGTAAACGTATCATATGTAATACGTTTCTTTTCTAAAATTGTTCGAAAGACAATTGCACTACATCCTGCGATAGAAGAAATGAGTAATTGTAACGGTGAATACCCGTTTTCTTTTCCAATCACTAATTGACCATACGATAAATCTGCTTCTATATCATCGTGTTTGATTGTTAGTTTCATTTGTTTTTTCCATCTCCACTTTCATCGGTTTCTGCCGTTTCTTACTAATATAATAATATATATAGCAGAAAATGATAAATGGAATACCACAGTATAACGCCATTCTTTGTTCAGGAATAAACGCTAAACTAATAACAACGATGCTATTTGTAATTAAGGCTAAAATTGGGACAATTGGGTATAGTGGTGTTCTATACTTTAAGTCCTCTAACTTTCCTCCGCCTTTTATATACTGACTTCTAAAGCGAAGTTGCGATAGAGCAATAATGATCCAACTTGAAACAGCCGATAAACCAGCTATCGATAATAAATACATGTATACTGTATCTTCTGCAAGGAAACTTGTGAATAGAGATAATCCAGCTACCGCAATCGTTACGACTAGCGCTGTAATTGGAATACCACGCTTATTTACTTTCTGGAAGGAAGTTGGTGCCATTCCCTCATTTGCAAGTGACCATAGTATACGCGTCGCTGCATATAATCCAGAGTTCGCTACAGATAATAACGCAGTAATAATAACGAAGTTCATAATATCAGCTGCGTATGGAATACCAATTTTATCAAATACGACTACGAATGGACTTTCAATTACGCCTGCTTCTTTCCAAGAAATTAATCCTACTAAAATCGTCATTGTTAAAATGAAGAATAACATAATGCGCCATACTGTATTACGGATTGCACGTGGAATTGTTTTTTCTGGATTTTCACTTTCTCCCGCTGCAATTCCGATTAACTCTGTTCCTTGGAACGAGAAGTTAACTGTAATCATTGTAAGTAATACGGCAGCTAGTCCATTTGGGAAAAGTCCACCATCGCTTACAAAGTTAGAGAAAAGAGGTGCTGCTTCTTTTCCGTCATATGATATAAATCCTAATAATGCACTACCACCAAGCACAACAAATGCAAGAATTGTAATTACTTTAATACTAGAGAACCAAAATTCTAATTCGGCATAACTTTTCGCCGAAATTGCGTTTGAAGCATATAAAATAACACCGAATACAAGGCACCATACCCAAACATCAACATTTGGAAACCATCTTTTCATCATTAAACCGATTGACGTTAATTCTAGACCCACTGTTACTGCCCAGCCGAGCCAGTATAACCAGCCAATCATAAAGCCCGTTCCTGGTCCAATAAACTTCGTCGCATACTTTTGGAAAGATCCTGAAACCGGCATCGCTACTGTTAACTCTCCAAGACAAAGCATTGTTAAATACATAATAAATCCGCCTACTAAATATGAAAGGATGGCTCCCCCTGGTCCAGCCTGATTAATGGTGTAACCTGAACCTAAGAAGAAACCAGTTCCGATTACACCACCAAGTGCGATCATAAATAAATGTCTACTCTTCATCGTACGATGTAATTTCTCATTCGTTGGTTGCTGCATCTAAATCCTCCCCCTACCATACCCCTATGTCTTGTTAAAATTTTCTGATAATAAAAATATACACGAAAGCGATTACATTTTCTATATAAAATTAAAACTTTTCTGATAAAACAATATAAAAATCGAATTATTGCAAGATTTAGATTCTATTTAGAGGAAAATAAGGAGAAACAAGGAAAAAACCCTTACATATATTGTAAGAGTCAACGGAGTTCTAATCTTCTCGATAAAATTGATAAACTATAATTTACGATAAAGTACATACAAGCTACTACTATAAACGTCGGAATCATGTAATTCACATTTTGCCCGCTAATAATTTGAGCATTATGCATAAGCTCAGGGAGTGATATAACAACCGCTAGCGACGTATCCTTCAGCAATGAAATAAATTGACTGACAAGCGGCGGAACCATTCTCCTTAATGCTTGTGGCAAAATAATATGCCAAAGCGCTTGAACATACGTTAATCCCGAAGATCTTGCGGCTTCAACCTGCCCTTTTTCAATAGACAATAGACCACTTCTAACAATTTCAGATATCATTGCTGCCTCAAATATTGTTAAAGCAACAATTGCAGCTGTTATAATTTCTAATTTCAAGCCTGCTTCTGGAAGTGCAAAATACGTGAAAAATATAATTAACAGTAGTGGTAAGTTTCGAATCACTTCAACTATAACTCCTAATACTTGTGAGACGACAGGTATTTTCGTGTAGCGCAATATACCGATTACACTTCCAATAATAAAACTAAGTACAATTGCTATGAGCGCTACCTCTAATGTTATAAGTAATCCTTTTAATAAAAATAGAATATGATCTCCTGTAATTGCTCCCTTGAAATCCATTTACACCGCCTCCTTTGCCAAGCGTTTTTCTAAATAACGCACTAGCATACTGAGCGGAATTGTTAATATTAAATAAAACATCCCGACAAATATATAAACATCAAACGTAACAAACGTCTTCGTTGAAATTAAATCTCCTTGATACATTAAATCAGCACCAGCAATAATTCCAAGTATTGAGGAGTTTTTAACTAAATTGAGAAACTGGTTTCCTAAAGGGGGAACTACAATTTTCACTGCTTGGGGTAAGACAACATAATACATCGCCTGCACATACGTTAGCCCTGAAGAGCGAGCAGCTTCCATCTGCCCTTTCGCAACTGATAAAATACCAGCGCGAATTACTTCTGCAATAAAAGCTGCCGTATATACCGTAAGCGTAACTGTTCCTGCTACAAAACCATTTAAAGTAATTCCTATTACAGGTAAAGCAAAATAGAATATAAATGCAATTAATACAAGTGGAATATTTCTTACAAACTCCACAAAAGCTGATCCTATCCAATTTAAAATGCGAATAGGTGCAATACGCATTACTGCCAAAATTACTCCTAAAATAAAACTACCTATCAATGCAATTACACTAGACATAACTGTATATTTAAACCCTTCTAAATACATATCAATGTTATTCGTTAATATAGAAAAATCAGGCACATATTCTCCCCTCTTTCTTTACAAGAAGAGGATGAGTACTCTCATCCTCTCACTTTTACTATCTACTTTTCTGGTTTTTGTCCAATCCACTTCTCATATAATTTGTCATACTCCCCGCTTGCTTTCATGTCTTTAATTAAAGTATTAATCTCTTTCGTTAAATCATCTGCCCCTTTTTGCACTGCAATTCCATACGGTTCATCTGTGAAAATTTTTCCTACTACTTCATAATTAGAATCTTGTTTTGCCATTCCGTAAAGGATCGCATTATCTGTCGTTAACACATCACCTTTACCTGCCTTTAACGCTGTAAATGCCTCACTATAATTTTCAAACTCTAATACAGTCGCTTCTGGTGACTTTTGACGAATGTTATTTGTAGATGTTGATCCTTTTACAGCTAATACTTTAACGCCTTGTTTTATATCATCGACACTCTTAATATTGCTTCCTTTTTTCACAAGTAACGATTGTCCTGCTTTAAAATATACATCTGAAAAATCCACTTCTTTTTTGCGTTCTTCCGTAATTGTCATTGTTGCAATAATTGCATCAATATCACCATTTTTCAGCATTGGAATACGTGTTTTAGACGTTACTTCTTTCAGCTCTAGCTTCTTTTCATCTCCAAGAATCTTTTTCGCCAGTGCCTTCGCGACATCAACATCGAAACCCTCTACCTGCCCTGTTGAAGGATTTTTTAATCCAAATAAATTCGTATCATTCTTCACCCCAACTACTAATTTCCCTCGTTTCTTAATTTGCTCAACAGCCCCGCCTTGCTTCGTATTTGTTTCCTTTGCCTCATCTTTCTTACTTCCGCATCCAGCAACAACAAGCACGAATAAACATGAAAATACGATTAAAGTAAATAACTTTTTCATTTTAAGCATGAAATTCCTCCTCTAATGATTTAGCACCCGACTTAAAAATAAACGGGCTCTTTCTTGTTCAGGGTTTGCAAAAAAGTTCGCCGGTGTTGTATCTTCAATAATTTGGCCATCATCCATAAATAAGATCCTATCTGCTACCTCTCTAGCAAATCCCATTTCATGCGTGACAACGACCATTGTCATCCCTTCTTTAGCCAGTGCTTTCATAACATCAAGTACCTCTCCAATCATCTCTGGATCAAGAGCAGACGTAGGCTCATCGAATAGCATAATTTCCGGCTGCATTGCAAGTCCTCTAGCAATTGCCACCCGTTGCTGTTGTCCTCCGGATAATTGATGTGGATATACGTTAGCCTTCTCCGGGATTCCTACTTTCTCTAAATAAAACATTGCTGTTTTCTCTGCTTCTTCTTTGGAAACTTTATTTACTTTAATCGGTGCTAATGTAATATTTTGAAGAACCGTTTTATGTGGATATAAATAAAAATGTTGAAAGACCATCCCAATATTTCGCCGCAATTCATTCATGTCCGTTTTTTTATTGTGTACCTCTGTATTTTGTACAATTAATTCTCCATCTGTAATTGCCTCTAATTGATTTATACATCGAAGCAATGTACTTTTTCCTGATCCTGAAGGCCCGACAACTACCACCACTTCGCCTTTTTTCACTTGCATATTAATATTTTTCAAAACTTGAAAGCTACCATAATATTTATTTACATTACGAAATTCTATCAACATACTCCCCCTTCCCCTAACAATGCATGTACATTCTTTTTATATTCAAAAATAGGCAAAAAAATAACTTCCAGCCTCATTTTGTCCATAAAAAAAGCAAAGGCATTTTCCCTTTGCTTTTTCATTTCTATTCTATTAAGTTAAGATACTTCTTCTTTCTTATCTTTCCCGTATTCATGCTCCCAAAAATCAGCATTTTTAATTCCTAATGGCCCTGGATCGAATACTGGATCTTTTCCTTCTTTTTTCTGTTTTTCATAATCCTTTAATGCGACTAATGCAGGTTTTTGTAACAATAAAATCGCAATGATATTTACCCATGCCATAATTCCTACCCCAATGTCGCCTAAAGCCCAAGCCGTTGCTGCTGTTTTTATACAGCCGTAGAATACAGCTCCTAAAAATACAAACTTTAGTACCATGGACATCCAAGGGCGATCTTTATCACGATTTAAGTACGCGATATTCGTTTCTGCAATGTAATAATACGCCATAATTGTTGTAAACGCGAAGAATAATAACGAGATTGCAACGAAACCATTTCCAAATCCAGGGAAAACAGACTCTACCGCCGCCTGTGTATATCCTGGTCCTGGCTGAGCGCCGTTTAGTTTATTAACGATAAAGTTTTTTCCGCTTGCATCAAATACGTTATACATGCCTGTAATAATCATCATAAATGCTGTTGCTGAACAAACAAATAATGTATCAATGTAAACGGAAAATGCTTGTACTAAACCTTGCTTAGCTGGATGTGATACTTCGGCTGCAGCTGCTGCGTGTGGTCCAGTCCCTTGTCCTGCTTCATTGGAATAAATACCACGTTTTACCCCCCAAGAGATTGCTAAACCGATAATACCACCGAAAGCAGCTTCTAATGCAAATGCACTTCTTATAATTAACATAAATGCTTCTGGCAATTTTTCAATATTCATAGCAACAATGACGCAAGCTACTAAAATATAGCCTATTGCCATAAACGGTACGACAACTTGCGCTACGTTAACAATTCGCTTTACTCCACCGAAAATGATAAGAGCTAATACGACAACTAATATAGCCCCTGATACGGTAGTATTAATACCAAAAGCAGTTTCTAAACTTACAGCAATACTATTTGCTTGTACACCTGGTAGTAAAAGCCCCGTTGCAAGAATTGTCGCTGCAACGAATACTAAAGCATACCATTTCACACCTAAACCTTTTTCAATGTAATAAGCAGGTCCACCACGAAACTGCCCTTGATGTTTCGTCTTATATATTTGCGCGAGTGTTGATTCTACATAAGCTGATCCTGCTCCTAAAAAGGCTACTGCCCACATCCAAAATACAGCTCCTGGTCCACCGAATGCAACCGCTGTTGCTACCCCAGCGATATTCCCTGTTCCAACACGTCCTGATAACGAAAGTGCTAACGCTTGGAATGAAGAAACACCAGCTTCTGATTTTTCCCCTTGAAATGTCAGCTTCACCATTTCTCCTACATGTCTTACTTGTAAAAACTTCGTTCGAATAGAAAAATATAAACCTACTCCTAAACATAAATAAACAAGTGCTGGACTCCAAACAATATTATTTAACCAATTTACGAAAGCTTCCAACATTCCCCCTCCTTTTTATAAAGAATATTCAGAATATATATAAAATTATAAGTGTATACCGAATCTAGGACAATATTATTTTAATAAAGTAAACATATTTTTGTATAAAAAAACAAAGTATATATTTGTTTTATATACTTTGTTTTGAACTAAATGTATTATATATTCACAATTGCTTCTCTTTTAATAATTCTTTCGTATAGCTCTTCTGATAATTTCAAGAAGTTATCAGGCATATCTTTCCCTTTAAACTTCTTTTGAAGCGTTCCATATAAACCTATATCACGTAAACGTAAAAATAGTGGTAACGATTCATACCAACTATCCGCCAGCCTGTGCTCATACTCATATCCTTTTCGTAACACTTGTAACTGTTTACGAGCAAAATCTGTCTTCTCTTCTGCTGTCCACGGTGTAAATAGAACAGAGTAGTATAAAACCATCGCTAAATCATGTATAAAGTAATTATAAGCAGCATCATCAAAATCAAAGATTGTTAGCTCTTTACCATCATAATGAAAATTGCCTTGATGAATATCACCGTGCATAAGACCGAACGTTTCTCTTTCAACTGGAAGAGCCTTAATTTCATCCATTAATACCGCTGCAATCTCTTTCACTTGACCATCTTCTAATTCATTAACAATTCCACTTTCGTCTTCTTCCCACGTATCACGGTAGTCTGTTTTAGGATAATCCATTGTAAGGCGATGCAGTTGCCCAATCGCTTTTCCCCACGCTTCAAAATAAGCATCTCCCCAATAAGGCGATTCTGCTCCTTTTACTTGCTCACCTTTTGCATATATAAATAAAGAAGCGAAAAAGAAAGTCCCATCCTCTGCTACGATTTCTTCTACGAGATTTCGAGACGTTGAATAAAGAGGTCCTGCTACCTTTGCCCCATTCTCCGCAACATATCGTAAAAAATCTAGTTCAGCCTCTACCTCTTGTTTAGAACGATGAGAAGAATGTGTTAAACGTAATACATAATCTTCATCATTATCACCCTTCGCCTTAAAAATATAATTCTCAAAATCTCCAAGTGGCTTTTCTTCTACTGTTACATGAAACAAACCCGCTGCTCTTTTTAAAATCTCTTTCGTAAAAACACGTTCTACAGCTATTTCCATATATATCCCTCCTATATATCTTCTTAATTCGACACAAATGTTAGAAGTACTGCTATGAATAATCTAAAAACAAAAAAGGTTGATTCACTAAATCAACCTTTACATTATTAAAAGTTTTATTTATCAATTCTTCATCAATTGATTCTCGTATATAACATTTATTTTTATTTCTCTTCACCTTTTGTCTGCATTGAATTGAAAGTCCAATTTAATTTTAATGAATCTCCTTGAAATACATTTTGCTCTGCATTATTATCTACAAATGTGAACATTACATAGAAAGTATCATCATCACCAGGAGCAAGTCCATTTCCTTCTCGGTCTACAACACCTTTTTGTACAAGATCAGGAATACTTCCATTTTGCGTAGATACCTTTAATTCAGATAATGTAGTAGACCAAATTGGAACCTCATTTTTATCCAAATTCCACAAGAAATCAACACGGATATGATCACCAAAATCAGCATTTCCATTATCTCCTTTAGCATCGATTACACTGTAATCTGTCAGGAGTTTCACATCTCCTATTGCTAAAGTTCCTTTGTTTACTAATTGAAAACCACGCTCCATTTCATCACCTGGTTTAATATTATCGACATTAATAACAACTTCAGGGTTCACACTCAAATCTAAAGTACCCGCTGCAAAAGTGTTTTGTGACACTTCCTTATCACTAAAATACGCATATGTTCCCCCGCCAATTAAAGATAAGCCAAGTGCTGCAGTTACAACACCCATACCAAGTTTTTTCTTAATACTCATTTCACAAGTCCCCCTATTTTTAAAGTTCAAACTACAAACCTTATTTCCATCCCACAAAATAATTTAAGCAACTACCTTGTCCCACAGCGAAAGTGAACCAAATTTAAACTAGTTACTTCATATATCAAAACGACTATTACTTTTAAAATAACCGGTAATGTTACCGTAAATCATTACCGGTTATTTGTTAGCCAATCTCATTTCATTTACTATTCATTGTCTGATTGCATTATTTACTCTAGAAGTTTGCCCACTTATTTTTTTGGTTCTAAGCCAATAGAGCGTAAGATTTTATCTAATGTCACTGGACCTACATTTTCTTTCGGTTTCTGATTTTCTTTAGCATCTGGACTCTTTTTCAAGAAGTTTTTCTCAATAAAACGAATATCTGTTTCATCTACAACACCATCTTGATTTATATCTCCATCTTTTACAGATACTTTTCCTTTTCCATACGATAAAGCTGCTATTCTAGCATCTTGAATGTCTACCATTTTATCTCCATTTACATCACCTGCAAGGTTATCATCCATGTCAACTCTAAAGTTTTGTCCCACTAATTCACCGTCTTGCACCTTCCCTATTTTTGTTGTTAATTTACTATTTAAATGACCTGGCATTTCTACGAAAATATCATATTCTTTATCGCTTACTGGGACACTATGAATTTCAAATTGCCCGTTATCACCAATCGTTCCTGTATATTTCTTTCCATCCTTGCCAACTGCGTACACTTTTGCTCCTAGTTTTGTATAGTCTTTCTTACCTAAATACCCCTCTTCATTCAAGAAAGCTTCCGGGCCAATATACCCTGTAATCGTTGAATGTTTCGAAACAATAGCAAAAGATTTATCTTTAAACGCAGGAATCTCAATGCCTTCTGATGCAACAGCTTTTGTATAAGAGAACTTCTCTACTCCAAATGCAGTTAAATCATTAAAGTATTCATCGTTCGTCATCTCGAATGTAACATCTAAAAATGGTGTATCTCCATCTAATCCTTTAAATTCTTTTCCTTCTAATGATGCCCCAACTTTCACCTTGTTTTCCCAAGCTCCTTCTTCACTTATCTTCGGATCTTCTAATTTAAGGTTCAGTCCATGTTGTTTTACATATTCCGTAAGTGCTGGATTTGGTTTCACATCTGTAAATTTAAAGAGCTGCTTGTAATAAGGAATTTCAAATGTACCTGACATAAGCTGTTTTACATTATTAAGATTCAAAGTTAATGTAATTTTCTCTCCTAATTTGATTTTATCTTTGTCATAACTTGGAACAGCGTATTCTGTCCCTTCCTTTACAAAGACGTAATCTTTATATCCAGTTGCCATATTCCCTGCAGTTGCAAGATCATATCCAAATAATTTTAAATTTAACGGCTCGTTTATTTCCTCTGGAAGTACTCCAAATTTAAAATCACCATTTGCTTGAATTGTATTCAGCCAACCTGATGGAAAGGCTGAGTTTTGATAATATACAATTTGGTTCGCTTTTTGATCATACTGCAAGCCTTTTGCCTTCAATGCATCTACTGTAGAATCATAAATATTACCATGCACCCATAATGCACGTTGGCCGTCTTCTTCTTTAAACATAGAATCATTGACTTCATGTATACCAGGTTGTACATCCTTAAATTTCATTTCCGGTATAACATTATCAATGATAATGCTATCGCCTTTTGTATACGATTTTCCTTCTTTATCATATCCAACGAAGTTCAATTCGTAATCTCCATCAGGCAACATAACAGGTTTATCCCCAATTGGATGAGCTGGATCTCCTGTGAATGGAAGTACATACCCTCCCATACCAGAAAACATCATATATTCAATATTCGGTGTTAGACTACTTGCATTAAGTGTACCAACGACTCCTAATGCCTTTCCTGTCTTTCGGTCCTTCACAACTGCATCAATAGTTTCAAGAGGACTATTTAGTTTAAATGTCAAAGGCGAACTTGGTCTCTCCATAAACGGATGGAATTTAGATGCATCTGTTGCCATTGCATCTCTCAGTAAATCTACAGACGCAATCCCTTTTTCTGTGAATTTAACTGCAAATGGTACTTGATATACTTCTTTTTCATTGTTTTTATTTGAAATATGAATATAGCCCTCATATCTACCAAATTCAGCGTTTTCTGGAATGATAATTTCAGGGCTAATTTCCTCTGATGTACTAGGAGCTACTTTAATAGAATCTGGTACATTTAGCTTCACACCATTCTTCGCTGCATCTTGCACACCTACACTTGTAGATGAAAACTCTACTTCTAATTTAAACTCTTTTCCATCAGTTTTACTGCTGTTCTTAATTAAGACTTTTCGACTATCTTTAATAGGCCCATTTTCAATTTGATTTTTATACCCAAACGCAATAGAACCTGTTTTTTCTTCAATTTCTACTTCTTCATCATCTACAACGTTTGATGTTTTATCGATAACCTCGATAGATGTATCTGCATGAACTGCACGATATGCATCAATTCGTCCAGAGCCCACCTCAAATACAGAACGCTCTTCTTTTAGGTCAACTGCGGTATTCATAAGTGCTTCTTTTACTTCAAATGGACTATAGTTTGGATGTTCTTGTAAAATAAGTGCCGCTACCCCTGCAGTATGAGGAGTTGCCATAGATGTACCTGACATACGTCCATACGCTACCGGATAATTTTCTCCATCTTTTGGATCATTAATATATTCAGGAACAGTTGAGAAAATAGACACACCTGGTGCTACAATATCTGGCTTAATATCATCTGTTTTAGTTGCAGGACCACGGGAGCTGAAATCAGCCAAGTGATCTCCCTCTGTTTTTATATTACTAAGTTCTCCAAATGCTAACGACACATCTCCTTGTACAGCTTTTGCTTGCAATTTCTCACCATCTACTTTTGTTAAGCGGAACGATGGAATAGATGAAGTACTTTCCCCAAGATAACTTGTAATTTCCCCATCTACATTGTTGTATACAATTACCGCCTTTGCGCCTGCTTCCTTAGCATTTTTAATTTTTTCATCAAATGTAATCTCACCACGTTGGATAAGAGCTAACTTCCCTTTTACATCTTTCCCTGTAAAATCACCTGATTTCCCAAGCCCTGCATATACAACCGATAAGGATTGTCCTTTCAAATCTTCAATCTTATCAGTAAAGCTTTTTCCAAGTAGCATCATCTTATCTACATGTACATCACCTGCATCGGCGGAAAACGTTGGAATATTCACTGCAGCGTCACTGGCTCCAACTGTAATTGGAAGTGCTGCTGCACTAGGTGATCCTATAGTACCTTCTTCCGGACCACTATTACCAGCTGCTACTACTGTAACAACACCTGCTAACATCGCATTGTTCACTGCAACAGAAGTAGGATATAAAGGATCATTAATAGACGCTCCTAGTGATAAATTGATAACATCCATATCGTCTTTCACTGCTTTATCAATCGCAGCAAGAATACCGCTTGTTTGTCCACTTCCATATGGACCTAATACGCGATATGAATATAAGTCTACATCTGGAGCAACGCCCTTCACTGCATAATCCACACTATTCTGTTTGTCTGCAGCAATTGTCCCAGCTACATGCGTACCGTGGGATGTATAATATGCACTTCCCTCATAAATCTCAGGATATCCTCCAGAATTTTTCCAATCCTTATACGTTGTCTCCATTGGATCAGCATCATTATTAACAAAGTCCCATCCTTTTATTGAGTTCGGATCTATTTTAGTTGGATCTTCACCTTGTTTTGCACGATACCCTTTATATGCATCTTTCAAATCCGGGTGGTTGTAATCAATACCTGTGTCTAGTACACCTACCTTAATTCCTTTTCCTGTTATTTTTTCATCATGTAGCTTGTCTACACCAATTTGTGGTACACTATCTGCCATTTTTGGTTCAACAGCAGTCTTAGCTGTTTCTTTCGGCAAATCAATTTTAACCTCATGATCTTCCCATACGCGCTTAACGATACCGGTACGAACTAAGTCTTCGATTATATTTGCCGGTAAAGAAATCGCTACACCATTAAAAGCATTCTTATATTCTCTTGTTATCTTTGCAGATTTTACATTTGTCCCTTTCTCTTTATTCTTTTGAAGCTGTTCAAGCTCTGCTTTAAACCCTTTATGTGATGCCTCTACCTTTTGTTCCGCATTTGAAAGAGCTATCTTTTTCCCTTTAGCCGCTTGTTTTAATACCTCAATTTTGCTAGGCGCTTGCTTAAATTCTATAATCACATTTACATTATTAGGACTTGCTGTATTGATACCTGGCGAAATAACAAAACCTGGTTTTGTATCTAACGTTTTTAAGGCATTACGTTGTTCCTTTGTAAGGCCTTTTAAGATAGCATCTGCATCATCAATTCCAGTTAAAGTAGATGTATTTACCTCTTCCGCTAATACGTTATATGGAATCCCTTGAGACAATAACATTCCAACTGTTAACGTTCCAATAAGAACCTTTCCAAATTTCCCTCGTTTCATATTGCATCTCCCCATTATTAATATTATTTTTTGAAACAAATTGATTCTTAAATTCCCATGTAGCATCGGAAACTCTATCAATCTCAATCTTTTGTATCATGAAAGATTTCCAACGCCACTACCATCCCCATACCTCATATAGCTAACCACTCACTTTACTCTTTTTATAAGAGCCCCCCATCATTTATTTCCAACAAAAGATTTTCATAAAATGAATTATTAACAATATTAAAATGTAATTCTATTTTTATTATTTCACATTTTGATTATTCTGAAAATTAAACAAAAGGAGTATCTTTTCTCTAAGGATTCTATGCCTACATAGTACAAAAGAACTATCTTGTCCTTTATTCTTTGTGATACAGAATAAATCGACACGATAGTTCTTTGATAGATTTCTTATTTAATCTAGCGGAACCAATTGATTTCGAACTGCATAAATCACTGCTTGCGATCGACTTTTCACATTTAGTTTTTTAAAAATTTTATTGATGTGTATTTTAACTGTTTTATCACTAATATATAAAACTTCAGCAATTTCTTTATTACTAAGTCCTTTTACTAGTTCAAAGAGAATTTCCTTTTCACGTTCCGTCAGTTCATTTTCATTTGATTCTACTTTCATTTTTTGCTGATGATATGTAATTAATTTTTTAGTCATACGCGGATGAATAACTGAATCACCTCGATATAACATTCGAATTGCTGCTACTACCTGCTCTGATGAGGAATCCTTCAATAAATAACCATCAGCACCGGCCTGAAGTGCATCCATTAAATACTCATCATGTTCATACATTGTAAACACAAGTACTCGGCAACTCGGATAAATTTTTTTCACTAACTCTGTAGCTTCAATCCCATTTTTCCCTGGCAGGTTAATATCCATCAAAATACAATCTGGTCCGCATTCTTCTACTTTTCCCAATACTTCATCCCCAGAGCTAGCTTCTCCAACCACTTTCATATCAGATTCATCTTCTAGTATGCTCCGAATTGCATCCCGTAAAAAAGCATGATCATCTACTACTAATATTTTAATCATTTTACGCACCCCTTGTTTGTGAATCTGGAATTAACAGTGTAATTTCTGTCCCCTTTCCTATAGAACTATCAATCTGTAAAGTAGCCCCTAATTGGTCAGCTTGTTCATTCATATGTAATATACCATAATGTGGCTCATTCTTTGTTTTAACCATAGACTCAAATAGTGAAAATCCAACTCCATTATCCTTAACCCTTAAAAGAACGTGTTCACTTTGATAACTGAGTAAAACATCAGCCTTTTTTGCTTGTGCATGTTTTACAATGTTTTGCAAACTCTCTTGTAATGTATCAAATATAACTCTTTCTTTTGAAAAACTAAGCGCACGTGCATGACCTCTTTCATGATAGGTAATGTCTAGTTCATATTCTCGTTTTAAAGATTTTATTTTACTTGCTATTGCCTGCTTAAGGCCTAATTGTTGTGTCGGATATGGTTTTAAAGCATAAATAGAATAGCGAACTTCTCCTAGACTTCCTCTTAAATCTTTTATGCTTTTCTCAACTACTTGCTGCATATCTTTTGGTTTATCATGGTATTTTTTCCGTGCGGATTCTAGTTGGAATATTACCCCCGCTAATGTTTGCGCAATACCATCGTGAATTTCACGGGCAATTCTATTTCTTTCTTCTAAAATCATTCTTTTTTTCTGTTCAGAAATCAATATCCTTGTTTTAACAACGTTAGCTAATTGGTTAGAAAATGTAGCTAACGACTGTACATCTTCTGGAAAGAAACCCGCATTTCTACTTTTCCCTGCAACAAACATTCCGACTAATTCATCATTTACTATAAGAGGAAAATATACAAGTGAGCGTATAACACTATCAAATATTTCATCTCCAGGAGCCGTACCAATTTTCCAATCATTAAATACAAGATTTTTAGAAAGTTTCTCAAACGCCCTTAATTTTTCTGAATCATCAGAAAAATGAGAGCGCACTTTCCCATCTTTTAATAGAATACTCCAGTTCCCATCATCTTTTGTCCATATTACATATGCTTGTATGCCAAAAAAACCTTTAAGTGCTTGTTTAATATGTTTCAAATTTCCTCCAGTTAATCCTCGACTAATTTCGGTCGTAATAAGAAATAACTCATATAATCGTTCCTTCTCCATCCTTATCCGTACAGAAAAAGAACTAATAACTGAAGCTGCTACAAGTGGAAAAAAGAAAAACAGTACTGTAATCTCGTTTATTTCCACACTATATATACTAATTAATACATGCATCAGGGCCGCATAAGAGAAACCAAAAGTTTCGCAAAGAAATACCGTTACAGTTTTTTTATACCACTGATATATTGAATATGGCTGTGGAAGAAGTATCATCAACAAATCGTAAAAACGATTGTTGAAAAAACAAAAAAACACGCAAAATAATAACAAAGATATTAAATTTTCATATAGAACTGACATAACTATCTTATTAAGTAATAAGGACATACATTTGTTTGAAAACCATTCGGCCAAAATCAAACTAAGTGCATGCTGAGTACTATTAAATAACATTCTTTGTATCGGTGAACGACGATGCAGGTGAATAATTAGCGTTACGAGTACAATAGCAGTAATAGTTATATGGATTCCAAACTGCCAACTCATAGCATAGATTATCGGAAAAGTAAGCGAGCTAGTTCCTCTCCAAAATCTTACAGGAAAATACTCTGCAATCCCCATAAATAGTAACAACATTATTAGTATTGTTGAATGAGAAGGGATTTTAATTTCAAGTAAAGATATAGTTATAGTAACCAAACCAAGAAAAGAAATAAAATAAAGATAAGAACTAGCAATCTTTTCTCTCATAAAGATAGAATTTACATCCTTCAAAACAACCCCTTCTTTCTTTATAAAAACTTCATTTTCCCTATTATCCAATAAAAAACCGGCACTGGCAAAATGGAAGAACATCCACTAGCCAATCACCGGCTGTGTACTGTACCTAAAAAGGCAAGACACAATACTAGTATTATAAATCGCTTTTCTTAAATTTCCTATTCATCAAATGATGTAATTATGCATCCCGCTAGATTTACTCTCCTATAGTACAAAAGATATATATTAATATCGCAAATATATACGTTCTTTCCATTTCCCTACTTTTCTAAAAAATCCAAGCATAATTTTCTCACAAAAAACAAAAATTAACAGAAGTAATTTCAATGTAAAGGAGATGGAAAGTATGACCGAACAGAAGCACTCACAACAAGATAATAACAAAAAGCATATGTTTCCATCACTTCCGGAAAATATTAATTACATTGAAAATAAGCTATGTCACTCAGATGATATAAAAAAATTAGATGTCCCATTTCAAAACGGAAAAGGAACAATCTTATATATCGAATCTTTAGCAGACCCAAATTTGATTCACCAATTAGCTCTTGAGCCTTTATTAACTCGGTCGGATTTGGCTTTAGATAAAGCTTTTGCCACATTAAATATGAAAAAAGAAACGAATTTAAATTATGGTGT
This sequence comes from Bacillus cereus group sp. MYBK14-1, assembly GCF_051916885.1. NCBI lineage: Bacteria > Bacillati > Bacillota > Bacilli > Caryophanales > Bacillaceae > Bacillus > Bacillus cereus group sp. MYBK14-1. Next base: position 92,985 of record NZ_JBQAHM010000010.1, read on the forward strand.
GCAGCTTTTATTACAAGGTAAATCCTTATATTTTCATGAACACGTCGACAGTTTTTTTATTTTCGAAACAGCTTTATCTTTAAAGCGAGATATAGCAGAGCCTGATAATGAAGGGATTGTGCGCGGTCCACATACTGGTTTTGTAGAGGATCTAGCAACTAATTTAGCTTCGATTCGTAAGCTCATAAAAAGTCCAAATATCGTCGTTAAATATTTCACACTTGGTGAAGAAATGCATACGAAAGTGGCAATTGCTTATATGCAAAACATAGCGAATGACGATTTAGTTACAGAAGTAAAAAGAAGGTTAGAAACGATTAAGACAGATGCACTTATGCCTCCAGGATATATACAAGAATTTATAGAGGATACGTCTTTCTCACCATTTCCGCAGCAATTAAATACAGAGCGTCCAGATAGGACCGCTGCAAATTTAATGGAAGGACGAGTTGCTATTTTATCTGATGGAGATCCCACAGCGCTTATCGTTCCTGTTACGTTATTTGCTTTCTATCAATCACCAGACGATTATAATAACCGCTGGATTGTCGGTTCTTTCGTCCGAATGATTCGCTTAGTGAGTTTCTTGATTGCTTTTCTCTTACCAGCTATATATATCGCAACCGTAGCCTTTCATCCTGATGTATTGCCGCTCGAACTTGTGTATACAATTAAAGCTTCATTAGAGAAAGTACCACTTCCTCCTATTTTTGAAGCTCTCTTAATGGAATTAATCTTTGAATTATTACGGGAAGCTGGTATTCGCTTACCAAGCCGAGTTGGACAAACAATCGGTATTGTAGGTGGTTTAGTAATTGGTGATGCAATTGTAAAAGCTGGACTTGTTTCTTATACGATGATTATTGTTGTAGCTTTAACTGCCATCTCATCTTTTCTCGTTCCATCAAACGATATGAGTTCAGCAGTTCGAATTCTTCGTTTTCCATTAATGATTCTTGCTGCTATATTCGGATACGTCGGAATATCATTCGGTCTAATTATAACTTTCGTTCATTTATGTCAATTACATTCATTTCATACGCCATATCTTTCTCCTGTTGCCCCGATGCGGATAAAAGATATGAAAGATTCTTTCGTAAGACTTCCAATTTGGTCGTTTTGGGAACGACCACATGATCCAAAACCGAAAAAAATGCAACGACAACATGTAACGAGAGAGGATGAGGACGGTGACAAACACGCAAAGTAAAATTTCGCTCGTTCAATTTACCTTTTTCGTTATTCAATGCCAAATCGGAGTTGGTATCCTTTCTCTACCTAACCGTCTTCACCCAATAGCAAAAGGAGGTGGATGGATTTCCGCTCTCGTCGCTGGGCTTGCAATTCAACTTATTATTTTACTTATGTGGCTTTTCTTAAAGCGATTTCCTGATGCAGATATGTATGAAAGCGTTTGTATGCTATTTGGTAATAAGTTTGGAAAACTATTAGGTTTTGCTTATGTTTTTTATTTTACGCTTATTGGTATGACGGTTATGTTGAATGCTTGTAATGTCATTAAAGTATGGATATTACAAGCTACTCCTTGGTCTGCCATTCTCATGCTATTTACGATAGCTTGCTGCTATATAGCCTATAATACATTTAAAGTCATCGTACGATTTTATGTCATGGCCTCTATCCTCATTATTCCAATGGCCCTTTTAATTGCCCTAGGGCTTTCCCGAGCTGATTTCTCTTATATTTTTCCCATTACAGAAGCCGGCTGGTGGAATATAATTCAAGCATCCAAGGAAACAATTACAGCCATGTATGGTTTTGAAATCATTCTTATCGCTTTTCCAAAAGTAAATGGCAGTTCTGTCGCAAAACTGAAGGCCATTTCTATCGCTAATGGATTTGTAACACTTTTTTATACTTTTACTGTTTGGATTTGCTTTATCGTATTTAGTCCAAAACAAATTGAGCTTATTCCAGAACCAGTTGCTTACTTATTACGCTCCTTACATATCGGAATTATAGACCGAACTGATTTACTATTTATACCAATTTGGATGATAACTGTTGCAGCTTCTATCGCTAGTTATTATTGCGCTGCTTCAATCGGAATAGGACATATATTCAATCTTGCTAATCATAAAAAAGCTGTTCCAATCATTGGTATTATTGCTTTTAGTGTAGCCTTATTTATAGATACACCTGAAGAATTAAAAGTAATCTCAACTTTCACTGATAAGTTCACCTATATTTTCATAGTTGTCCTTCCTCTTTTATTTCTACTTTATTCTGTGATACGAAATAAGAAAGGAGAACAGTATGTTCAAAAAAAGAGTTAAATTACTTTTTGTATTATGTACTAGTTCCCTCCTTTCTGGATGCTGGGATCAAGAACCATTAAGGGAGGCAAGGTTAGCTTATAGTATTGGATCTGATATTACGGAAGAGAATCAACTCCAGCAAACAATCGAGCTCGTAAAAAGTTCAAGCGGAGAGCAATCTTCATTCGAAAATGAAATACATTCAGCAACGGGGCATAACATAAGGGATACAAGCGATGCCCTAAAAAAAAATGTTACTGGGAATATTCGTTATTTTAAATATGGTGTTCAATTACTAGGAACCAAAATCCTAAAAAAAGGTATATTACCTTATTTAGATGTCAGCTTTCGGGACCCAACAAACCCAACTGCTTTAGTAAAACTTATTGCAGTAGATGGTGAAACATCCGAGATACTAGAAAAAAAGAAAGTAGGAAATTTACTAATTGGAGATTTTCTAAAGAAAAAAGTGAAAAGCTTAGAAGATATGAGTGTATTTCCAAAAGAAACTTTAGAGACAGCTGCTACAAAAATGTTAGATCCCGGTAAAGACTTTACCCTCCCTTCTATAAAAATAAAAGGAAAAGAAGTAATTACAAACGGTCTAGCTTTATTTAACAATGATAAATTAACTGGGCATTTACCTTTGAAACAATCTGTTTTATTCGTATTATTAACCGGAAAAATGGGAACAAGTGCCCGTATAACCCAGAAGCTTACTAGCGATGAATCAGAGAAAACATCTGATTATTTAACAATGGAAATTAGCAACCGAAAGTTAAAACGAGACTTAAAAATAACAACAGATAAAAAAGGAAATGTTTATGCTCACATTAAGCTCCAACTAAAAGTTATAGCGCTTGAAGCTCCGAGAGATAATCTTTACAAAATGGATGAAAGAAAAAAACTAAATAAAGAATTGTCTAAACAACTTACGAAAGAAGCTAAAAAGATAACGAAAAAGTTACAAAAAGCAAACTGTGATGCTTTCGGTATCGGCAGACACCTTATCGCCTACCACCCTGACTTATGGAAGAAGAAAAATTGGAATAAAGATTATGCAAAAGTAAAATTCAAACCTGAGGTAGAGGTAAACATTTTGTACAGTGGTGTCCTAAAATAAAAGGTTGTATGCCGCATGGGCATACAACCTTTTTATTTCGTATATCGATACACAATTGATTCATATGGTCTTAAGCTAAGTTTTGTAATATCCTTGCTAGCATCTTTATAATTCGACAGTAGTATTTCTTGTTTCATTCCATCTAATTGAACGTGCGCTGGTACAGAGTACGTTATTTCTTCTCCATAGAAGTTATTTATAACAAGCAGCACTTCACTTTCTGTAGTACGAGTATATGCCCAAATCTTAGGATCATTTTTATCCAAAATAGCATATTCTCCTTCTGTAATTACATCATACGTTTTCCTAAGTTCTATTAACTTTTTATAATGATAAAATACGGACTCTTTATCTTCTAATGCCTTCTCTACGTTTATTTCTTTAAAGTTTTCAGCCGCTGAAATCCAAGGTGTACTTGTTGTAAAACCACTGTTCATCTCTTCATTCCACTGCATCGGAGTGCGAGAGTTGTCACGAGATTTTTGCTTTAAAATCCCGATAATCTCTTCTTTTGATAGCCCTTCTTTTAGCTTTATATCGTATATATTTAACGATTCCACATCACGATATTGCTCGATGGACTCAAATTTAGGATCCGTCATACCGATTTCTTCCCCTTGATAAATATAAGGCGTTCCTTGCAGCATGTGCATGGCTGTCGCTAACATTTTTGCAGATTCGTTTCGGTACTTTCCATCATCACCAAAGCGTGACACGATGCGAGGCTGGTCATGATTACACCAAAATAACGCATTCCATCCTCCGCCCTTTTGCATTTCAATTTGCCAGCTAGACATAATCTCTTTTAATTTAATAAAATCAAAATCAGCCTTCGTCCACTTATCACCATTCGGATAATCTACTTTTAAATGATGGAAACTAAACGTCATACTTAATTCATTACGCTCAGGGTTTGAATATTTAATACAATTATCAATTGTCGTAGATGACATTTCTCCAACTGTAATTACATCTTTTCCTGCAAAAACATTTCGGTTCATCTCTTGTAAATATTCATGAACACGCGGACCATCTGTATAATACTTGCGTCCATCACTTGTCGCAGTACTACCTTCATCGTTTAAGAAACATTGGTCTTTTGAAATTAAGTTAATGACATCTAATCGGAATCCTGTTACTCCTTTATCCAGCCAAAAACGCATCATATCATATACTTCTTCACGAAGTTTTTCATTTTCCCAATTTAAATCAGCTTGTGTTTCATCAAATAAATGTAAATAATATTGCTCCGTCTTCTCATCATATTTCCAAGCAGATCCACCAAACTTAGACTGCCAATTATTTTTTTCATCACGCCAAATATAGTAATTACGATATGGACTATTTTTATCTTCCTTCGCTTCTTTAAACCACTTATGTTCAGTCGAACTATGATTTACAACAATATCAAGCATAATTTCAATGTTACGTACTTTCGCTTCTGCTAAAAGTTCTTCAAACTCTTCCATCGTTCCGTAAGATGGATCAATGCTGTAGTAATCACTTACATCATATCCATTATCATTTTGTGGTGATTGGTATATCGGTGTTAACCATATATAATCCACTCCGAGTTCTTTTAAATAATCTAGTTTCTCTGTAACACCTTTTATATCCCCGGTTTCTCTATTGTAATAACTATTAAAGCTCTTCGGATAAATTTGATAGACTACACTTTTATGCCAATCCTTCATGTTTAACTTCCTCCTACTTCTGTTTGACTCTTTTTGCAAATAACCATGTTAAAGTAAATGGGATTACAACTGCAATAATCATTCCTACAATAAACATTGGAATCGATTTCGGAATGATAGAAATAAATGCTGGCAATCCGCCAATTCCGATAGCAGGCGCTAATACACCATTTAATGTAATGAATATCGCTGCCACAGCAGATCCTATAATCGCTGCATAGAACGGGAACTTATTTCGTAAATTCACCCCAAACATCGCTGGTTCTGTAATACCGAAGTATGCTGAAATGGCTGATGTTGATGCCATACTTTTATCATTTTGATTTTTAGAAATCCAGAACATCGCAAGTGCCGCACTACCTTGCGCAATGTTAGAAAGAGCGATCATCGGCCAAATAAATGTCCCGCCATGTTGTGCAATCAATTGTAAATCAATTGCAATAAACATATGATGCATACCTGTAATTACAAGCGGTGCATATAACGCTCCAAATAATACTGCTCCAACTACTGGTACTGTTTCATATACACCTACTAATCCTACTGTTAATAAATCTCCAATATGACGTGTAACCGGACCGATAATTCCTAGTGCTAACACACCTGTCACAACGATTGTTGTAATTGGTACAACTAATAATTGAATTGCATTTGGTACATGTTTCTTTAAGAAAATTTCCACTTTACTTAATACAAATGCTGCTACTAAAACAGGTAAAATTTGTCCTTGATATCCTACCTTCTCAATTTGGAATAGTCCTAAAATATTGAAGTACTCAATCTTTTGACCCTCTAAACCAGTCGCTGCTTTTCCATAGTCCCAAGCGTTTAATAAGGCCGGGTGCACAAGCATTAATCCCATAACAATCCCTAGTATTGGACTACCACCAAAACGCTTCGTTGCTGACCAACCGACAAGTGCTGGTAAGAATACGAATGCTGTATTGGCCATCATATTAATTAAATCCCAAAGCCCGCCTAAGTTCGGATAAACATCTAATAAATTTTTCCCATCAAAAAATAAGTCCTTTGCGCCTAATAGATTGTTAATACCCATTAGTAAACCAGCTGTTACGATCGCTGGTAATATCGGCATAAATACATCCGAAAATATTTTCACAAACTTTTGAGCTGGATTTAACTTCTGATTTCCAGAGTCTTTTACGTCCGCTACAGTCGATTCTTTCATACCTGCAAGCGTTATCAATTCAGCGTAAACACGATCTACATCCCCTGGACCAATTACAATTTGAAATATACCAGCGTTATGAAACGCTCCTTTCACTAATGAAACAGACTGTAATTTATCATTATCTATTTTACTTTCATCTTTTAAAGCGATACGGAGCCTCGTCACACAATGTGCAGCTTGTTCAATATTGTCTTTCCCACCAATATACTGCAACACTTCCTCTGCTGTTTTACGATAGTCTTTCCCCATATTACCGTCCCTCTTTTCTTTTTTTGATACCGTTTACAATTACATATTAACTCGTATATATAAGTTAGTCAACACTCGTATATACGAGTTTGTGTTTTTTTTATAAAAAAAAGAGATGAAACAATATTTTGTTCCACCTCTTTACTTCCTGCGTGCCACATCCGAAAAGTGAAAAATATCTAAACGGTGGCGTGATTCTGTATATTCAAACTGACTTCCATCATACAAATGTGTAAAGTTTTTCACAACGACAACATAGTCTGTTCCATTTAAATCTAAATACTTTCTGTCATCCTCTGTACATGGCTGTACTTCTATTACCCTCTGCGAATAACTAATATGTAGCCCAAGCTCTTTCTCGATGTATTTATAAATCGATGCAGTTGCAATTTCTTTCGTTAATCCTGGAATAAACTCAGATACAAAATGATTTATATCTAAAATTACTTTTTCTCCATCAATATTTCGTACACGTTTAATATGGTCAATCTCTGTTTTTTCTTTTACATTTAATAATTTCGCAATTTCTTTTGTGGCTTTTTCTTTGTCCATTTCCACAACTTCCGTAATACAATGACGTCCCAAACGTTCATTTTCTTCTTGGAAACTTACAATACCGCCAAAATTAAATTCAATATTTTTTCGCTTTAAAACAAAAACACCTTTTCCATGAATTTTTTGCACATATCCACGCTCTTGCAGTAAATCTACAGCTTTTCTTACCGTGCCTCGGCTTGCCTCATACTGCTTCATTAATTCTGTTTCTGATGGGATTTTGCATCCCTCTTTTAATTGTTTATTATCAATAGATTTACTGATTTCTGTATAAATTTGTTCATACTTACTCATCATCTACAATAGCCCCTTGTCACCTTCTAATTCTATATGTATTATAACATGCTTCACTCTTCTGCCAATCTCTCACTTATTTTCCAGTACAAGAAAAATATAGGTAAATATTTAATCTTTAAAACGTATTTTTATAAAAATTTTTATATTTTTCTTTTCATTCAAAAAAACATGTAGTATACTAACTTCAAAATCAGAGGAGAAAGGGAGCAAAGAACTATGCTTACTTATACAACAACTGTAGTTACATTTGCACAAAAACATCATCATCATACGTAACCCTTGAAACCTAGCGGAAAAATTACGCGTAGGTACAAGGGTTATTCCCGTTGTACCTACGCTTTGGCGAAAGAGCCATGTAGGTATTTTTTTATCTACATGGCTCTTTTTTTATTGTCAAAAAGCTAGTAAAAAATGATGTTTAAGCAAAACTTACTACAAAGGAGTTAACAAAAATGGAAACGAAAAAATGGGGATTATGGGTTTTAACAGCATTTGTTATCGGGAATATGGTTGGCGGTGGCGTATTTATGCTTCCAGCAAATTTAGCACAAGTATCAGGGCCAATGGGTTCTACACTCGCATGGAGTATTACAGGCCTTGGCGTATTTATGATTGCACTTGTATTTGGAAATTTAGCGATTCGGAAACCAGAATTAAAAGCTGGACCACAAAGCTATGCTCAAGCGATGTTTCCTTCAAAAAAAGCTGGTAAAGTTGCAGGATATAGTATGGCATGGGGATATTGGGCTGCTAACTGGGCTGCAACAGCATCTGTTATTATTTCCTTTGCTGGATATTTATCAACATTCTTTCCAGTTTTACAAAGTAAGCAAATTCTTTTTTCAATAAATGGATTTTCACTGGAACTCGGAAAAGGATTAACTTTCCTCGTATGTAGCCTTATGCTGTGGGGAATTCAATATATTCTTTCTCAAAATATTGATCGAGCTGGAAACATGAATCTACTTGCTACCATTGCAAAAATTATTGGATTTACAATGTTTATTGTAATTACATTATTCATTTTCAACGCCTCTAATTTCGGAGACGGTCAAACCTTTATGAATGAAGCAGGACAATCAATCTCATTAGGTGGACAAATCAATTCAGCTGCTATTGCAACACTCTGGGCATTTATCGGTATTGAATCAGCAGTTATGCTTTCTAATCGTGCAAAATCACAGCGCGATGTAAAAAAAGCTACGATTTTCGGATTAATTATCGCTCTTCTTATTTACATGTCAATTACTTTACTTACAATGGGAGCTCTTCCGCAAGATGCTTTAAAAGAGTCTCAAAAACCATTAGTAGACGCATTAAATTTAGCAATTGGAAATAAAGGTGCATATATAATGGCTTTACTCGCTCTTATATCTTTATTTGGATCTACAGTTGGCTGGATTGTTGTTAGTTCAGAGGTACCTTACCAGGCAGCAAAAAATGGACTTTTCCCTAAGTTTTTCGGGAAAACAAATAAAAAAGGTAGTCCTTCAAAATCATTATTGATTACAAATGTAATGACGCAAATTTTCTTATTTTCAACGATTTCTGGTACTGTTTCAGAAGCGTATAGTTTCGCTATCGTCGTAGCAACATTAGCCTATTTAATTCCATACCTTGTTTCTACCTTGTACCAATTAAAATTAGTTATTACAGGAGAAACGTATGATATACTGCCAGGATCTCGAGTAAAAGATGGAATCATTACGACATTAGCGTTGATATACTCCATTTGGGTTATCAAAACGGGAACTGCTGATTTAAAAACATTCTTCTTAGGAATTGGATTGTTCGTATTAGGTCTTATTCTTTATCCAGTACTAATGAAAGACTCACAAAAAACGGATTAAATAAAGAGAAGCTGCTGGCTTCTCTTTTTTATTAAAAATCTGTAATTAACTTTTCTTTTAGCTCTCCTACAGATAAAGGTTTCGCATAATAAAATCCCTGTACATAATCACAGCTCATTGATTGCAACAAACTCTCTTGCTCTACTGTTTCTACTCCTTCAGCAACTACTGCTAAATTTAAACTATGAGCAATTTCAATAACGGATTTTACAATCGTTCGTTCTGGTTGTGCGTGATCATAATGAAATTCACGAATAAAATTACGATCAATTTTTACAATATCCAGTGGTAGTTGTTTTAAATAATATAAGGAAGAATAGCCAGTTCCGAAATCATCCAAAGCAATTAAAACACCCATATTTCTTAATTCTTGTAATGTAGCAATAATATAATCAAAATGGCGGACTGCAATACTTTCCGTTATTTCTAATATTAAACGGTTCGGAGGAAAACCAGTTCTCTTTAAAATGCTACGTACTGATAAAATAAAACGTTTCTGCATTAATTGTTGTATAGATAAATTCACAGATAACTTTAGTCCTTCTTGATAATTCGGCAATGTTTTAAACAAGCGACATGATTTTTCTAATACCCAGTCTCCTAGTTTTATAATAAGTCCAGACTCTTCAGCTACAGGGATAAATTCGCTTGGTGAAATAGGTCCGTCTTCTGTCATACAACGTACTAGAGCTTCTATACCAGAATATCTCTTCGTTTTCAAATCAATAATAGGCTGCAATGCTACATCTAACTCTTCATCACGAATTGCCTTTTGCAAAGCAAACTCAACTTTCATTCTACGATTTATTTTCGCGCGTAGCTCATCTGTAAAGAAACACGCAGCGTTTCTCCCCTGTTCTTTTGCACTATACATAGCTAAGTCAGAGTTTTTCAATAACGTTTCCACATCTTGTCCGTCTTGTGGATAAGAACAAAGTCCCAGACTAGCTGAAATGTATACTTCATGGCCTTCCAGCATAAATGGTGCCTGAAAACATGACAACACAGATGTCGCTAACTGACTCATATCATCTTGTCTATGATTTTTTGTTAACAGCACAAATTCGTCGCCACCTAGCCTAGCCAGAACATCTTTCTCTCCTAGTACATAATGCAACCTTGAAGCAACTTCACTTAAAAGTAAATCCCCTATCATATGACCTAATGTATCATTTACTAATTTAAAACGGTCCAAATCAAAGTAAATCATACCAAATTCTTTTTTATCTGCAATCAATTCGTTAACGGTCGTTATTAATTGTAAACGGTTAGGCAAACTCGTTAAAGCATCATGATAGGCAAGTTCCCTATAACGACTTTCACTTAGCCGCAATCTATGTTCCGCTTCTTTTCTACTACTAATATCATTTCGAATTGCGATAAACTGGTATGGCTCTCCTTTTTCATTTAAAAATGGAACAATTGTTGTTTTGACCCAATAATATGTACCATCTTTTGCTCGATTCCGAATCTCACCTGTCCATACTTTCCCATTCAAAATACGCTTCCATAAGTCTTGAAAAAAGTTTTTTGGATGATGTCCTGAATTTAAAATACGGTGATCTTTTCCAATTAATTCTTCTCTTTTGTATTTAGAGATTTCACAAAATTTATCATTTACATATGTAATAAGACCTTTTCGATCTGTAATTGCAACAATTGAAGACTCATCTAATGCTAACTTTAAATCTCGCAATGAAGAGTCATATAATGCATGACCTCTCTGTTCTAGCATGCGCATCTCTCCTTGCTTCTATCTGACTAAAACACAACCTGTTTCTCTTCATAGAAATAGAGATATTTCATTTTCTAATACTAGCCCATTACATAAATTATCTTTTTGAATAGACCGATTAAAATAACATAATATTATTTGTAATAAAAAGCAATATTATACCGTTCTAATTATAAATAGTAGCTTCTCATCTCCCTAATTATTTCGTACCTTATTATACTGCAATCCCTTTAAGTGGCTCTATGCAAGCCTTGTTTCCAACTAATACCACTCACATCTGATCTCTTTGTTTTTAATAACGAAATAGAAATTAGAACATACTACATAACTATTCACGAATAATAATATAAAACTCTACATCAATGTATATGTTTTTGAATTACAATAACAAAATATTAACATATTTTCACCTTAATTTTGGAAGTATTTTATAAATAAATACCGTATTAAACTAAAAAAGAGGATAGCCTCTTTTTTAGTTTAATACGAATATGGTATTTGCTGATAACCTGGGTATGGCATTGGATACGTTACAGGGTATGGCGACGGATAAGCTACTGGATATGGAGCCGGATAATACCCTCCACTTGTTGCACCTGTTAATGCACCAGCTGTCAGTCCGCCTAACACTCCTCCTGCAAAGCTTCCAGGGAAAAATCCGCCTCCCCATGAACTACCACCACCCCAGCCCCATCCGCCTCCGTGATGATGATGGTGATCATAGTGATTGTGTCCTCCATGGTGATGATGTCCACCGTTATGATTGTGCCCACCATGATTGTGTCCTCCATGATGATTTCGATAATACAATCCATTATTTTCTATATAATTCATGTTTCTCCGCTCCTTTTCGATTTTTTCATTTTCATATGCGTTAAGAGTGGGATAAAAAATGGGATAGTACACTGTATGTAGGACAAATGCGGAAAGTATAGGTGAAATGTCTATATTTTGTAAAAAAAGCAAAACACCTTATAATAAAGATGTCATATTACATCTTCTATTTAAGAAGTCTATATTGAAAAAAGATTAGGGGAATTATATAGAAATGAAGAAGCCTATCGTTCAATTACTATTAATATTTACAATTGTATCTATCGTTCTGTTCCTATTAAATACATCGTATATCTCGTTATATACATTTGTCGGTGCTCTATGGTCCATCACAATCGTAGGAATTTCATTCGTTATTTTTATAGAAAATAGATCTCCACAAAGTACATTAGCATGGTTTTTAGTATTAGCACTTCTTCCTATTATAGGTGTGCTATTATACGCTATTTTCGGGCGCAGCCGCTGGAGAAGAAAAAAACATCTCCATCGTTCAGAAGAACAAAGAAAATTATTCCGTGAAATATTAGAAGGAAGAAGACTAGAGTTATTACTCACAGTCCCACTAAATGAACGTTCCATACATTTAACAGAAGTCATACAAAAATTTGGAGGCGGTCCTGCTGCAGATAAAACAACTACAAAACTTTTAACAAACGGAGATCAAACATTTTCAGAAATTTTGCGAGCTATAGAGCAAGCAAAACATCATATACATATTCAATACTACATTTATAAATCTGATGAAATTGGTACAAAAGTTCGAGATGCTTTAATACAAAAAGCAAAAGATGGTGTTATTGTACGCTTCCTTTATGATGGCCTTGGAAGTAATACGTTAAGACGACGATTTTTGCACCCTATGAAAGAAGCTGGGATTGAAATTGTAGAATTTGACCCTATTTTTTCAGCTTGGTTACTTGAAACTGTCAATTATCGTAACCATCGAAAAATTGTTATTGTAGATGGCGAAATTGGTTTTACCGGAGGACTCAATGTCGGTGATGAATATCTTGGCCGTTCCAAGAAATTTCCTGTTTGGCGTGATAGTCATTTAAAAATAGAAGGAAAAGCATTATATAAATTACAAGCAATCTTTCTAGAAGACTGGCTCTATGCCTCTAGTGGTTTAAATACTTATTCCTGGGATCAATTCATGAATAGACAATACTTCCCAGGTAAAGAGATTTCAAATGCAGAAGGTGCTGTTCAAATCGTAGCAAGCGGACCAAGCTCCGATGATAAAAGTATTCGTAATACATTATTAGCTGTTATGGGCTCTGCAAAAAAATCCATTTGGATCGCTACACCCTACTTTATTCCAGATCAAGAAACTTTAACATTATTACGCTTAAGTGCAATTGCCGGAATAGATGTACGGATTTTATATCCAGGTAAAAGTGATAGCATCATTAGTGATCAAGCATCTCAATCCTATTTCACTCCGCTTTTAAAAGCTGGTGCTTCTATTTACAGTTATAAAGATGGTTTTATGCATGCAAAAATTGTACTCGTTGATGATACAATTGCAACTATTGGAACAGCGAACATGGATGTACGTAGCTTTGAATTGAATTACGAAATTATTAGTGTACTTTATGAATCAAAAACAGTTCACGATATTAAACGTGATTTTGAAGAAGATTTTAAACATTCAACTGAAATTAAATGGAACTCTTTCCAAAAAAGAAGTATAAAAAAACGCATATTGGAGTCTTTCATGAGGCTTATTTCTCCTTTACTGTAGGCAATCACCTTCATCTTGATTGCTTTTTCTTTTCCCTTTATCCCCCTTCCTTTTCTTTGCATACCATATTAAAACAAGTTATCATAAGATGTATTACTTTATGAAAATAATGTTAGGTGGGAAATACATGTTAGAACAATTTCATATACATGCTGATTTAAAACAACAGCTTTCTACGATTCATGAAAAGAATAAGCAAGAAGCTGGTGAAAATGCACATTTAATCGGAACGAAAATATATAAAGCGTCTGATAATAGCATTATTGAAGATGCGATTACAGCACTTCTTCTTGGCAAGAACATTCTATTAAAAGGACCGACTGGTAGTGGTAAAACAGTACTAGCGGAAACTCTTTCTTCTTTATTCCAAAAACCAATGCATAGCATTAACTGCTCTGTCGACTTAGATGTAGAGGGTATTTTAGGATACAACACACTACAAACGAAAGATGGTGCATCTGAAGTTTCATTCGTTAACGGTCCTCTTATGAAAGCAATGAAGAACGGTCACTTCCTATATATTGACGAAATCAATATGGCAAAACCTGAAACGTTACCACTTCTTCACGGCGCATTAGATTACCGTAAAATGATCACAAACCCATTTACACAAGAGGTTGTATACGGTGATGACGAATACCGTGTAATTGCTGCGATTAACGAAGGTTACGTTGGAACAAGTGAACTAAACGAAGCGTTAAAAAACCGTTTCGTTATTATTGAAGTTCCTTACATTCAAGGTGATACATTAAAAGAATTATTATTAGCAGAATCAAAATTAAAAGATGTTGCAACAATTGAAAAGTTCGTTGCCTTTGCAAGCGACCTTATGCCTTTAGCTCGCGATGGACGTGTAAGTGAAGAAGCGGCAAGTATTCGTGGCATTATCGACGCATGTGATTTAGGTGTATATATTCCTGTTATGCGAGCGATTGAACGAAGCATAATTGCAAAACTTAATGATGAAACAGAACAAATGACTGTCCGTGAATTAGCAGAAAGTTATTTCTTTGAGGGATAATTTATGAGACAAATTTTTAGTGACAAAAAAATTGATGCGTCGCTGTTTCTACAAATGGAAAACTTAATGTATGCCCTTCTAAAAGAAGACGATGCCTATCTTGAATATGGCTATAAAGCATACTACGACGAAATTGAAAAGAAAGTTGTCATTAGTCACTTTTGGGATGATCGAAAAGAAGAAGATACAGTAATCGGATTAAAAAGCGAAGTGTTCTTAAAAGCACTTGGTAATAAACATTACTCGGACATGACTTTAATTCGTTCTTATGCGATTGAATTGCAAGAATCGCCCCTAAAAAAGTTTTTAACACAATTATTTGTTCTATTAGAAGATTTACGCGTTGAGGAAATTGTAAAGAACTTACGTCCTGGCACGAAGCATGTTTTTAAAAGAAGAAAAGAAATGTATCGCAATTACTTTAGCTCACAAAATGAAATCAATCGCGTTCGTAACTATCACGGTGATCGTCTATTTTGCCTATGCTATCTTTCATTAACGAGCGATAAATATGAAATGTTTAATAATGAATATTTCGAACAAATTGAAGCTATTTTGCATGAAACATTCCAAGCTCGTAATACGGAAGATATTATGTATATCGTTGAGAAAATTCGCTACCGCTTAGAGGAGCTTCTTGAAAGTGATATGCTTAACAACTATTTCGGACATGCACCGCTTTATTTATCTGTTCTTGCAGACGAAAAGAACTGTCGCGTCGAAGATTTAGCAAATGATGATACGCAGCTTATAGATGACGATGAAAATAAAAACAAAATGGATGAAAGTTTCTCCACATGGCATCGTGAAAATAAAAATAACGAAAACGAGAACTTTTTACGCTTTGAATTAGAAAGCGGAACAAAAACAAACATGATGGGCGATACTGCTCGTGAATCAGAAGATGGCGACCAAGCACTTGGTTCTGTACAAGGTACTTCTCAAAAAAGTACACAATCCAACTTTGATGGCGCTGATACAGAAGAAGCAAGGGCTTCACACGCTTCTAGTCAAAATGATGGTGCATATGGTAAATATAACACTGGCGCTTCTCATACATTTAAAGAAGCACGTAAACCAAATCCTGATGAGAAAAAGGATTACCAAGCTATCAAATCAGTCGTTAATAAAGATGTAAAAGAATTAAAGAAAATTATCGAAAAAACGATTGAAAATAAAACGAATGCAAATAGTGATAAATATTACGGAAGACTTCGTAAGAAATTCCTTCGTATTTATACTGAAAAGCAGCCTCGCATGTTTTATAAAAAAGGGCAAGAATCACAAGAGCTCGACGTTGCATTCCAACTGTTAGTTGACTGTTCTGGTTCTATGTATAACAAAATGGAAGAAACGAAGAAGAGTGTTGTACTATTCCATGAAGCTTTAAAATCTTTAAAAATCCCGCACGCTATTAGCGGATTTTGGGAAGATGCCTCTAGCGCTAAACCTGAAGATAAGCCGAACGTTATCCATGAAGTTGTAAATTATAAAAACTCAACGTTACCAAACGTTGGTCCAGAAATTATGCAACTTCGTGAAGAAGAAGATAACCGCGACGGATATATTATTCGTATCGTTTCTGAAAAGCTTGCCAAAAGACCTGAGAAACATAAATTCTTACTAGTCTTCACAGACGGTGAGCCTTCTGCGCTAGACTATCAACAAGACGGAATTTTAGATACGCATGAAGCTGTTAAACTCGCGCGTAAAAGTGGTATGGAAGTAATCGGTATCTTCATCGAAGAAGGCGAAGCGAAAGAAGCAACTTATCAATTGATGAAAAACATTTATAACCATCACTTCTTAGTTGCAAATCACGCTGAAGATTTACGACTGAAGATTAAACCATTACTGAAAAAATTATTACTGAAGACGATTGAATAGAAAATAGGAGCCTTGTGGCTCCTGTTTTTTCGTTCAATTACTTTGTTTCTGGTTGAAACTTGTATGGAATGGCTACTTCTAACAAATATTCAAATCCTCCGTCATAGTATGGGAAGCGCTCATTCGCAATTGTTCGATCCACCCACTCTACTGCAGAAATTTCACCTTCATCTTCCGCAATAAGTTCACCTTTTTCTACATTCGCTCGGAATGTAAAAAATAGCGCATGATTCCCTGATTCTTCAAAGAATTTTTCATTGATCGCAACAAGTCCACCTAACGTAGCAGTTAAACCTGTCTCTTCTTTCACTTCTCTTATTAGTGCTTCCTCTAATATTTCACCTTTTTCCACAGCCCCACCTGGCAATGACCAAACGTTTTGTTCTACATTATGTACCATTAATATTTTATCTGTTTCTTCGTCATGTATTAGTGCATATACGACATCAACTCTTTGCATAAGACTTCTCTCCTTCCAAAAATGAGGAAGAGCCGATTCCTAAGAATCGACTCTTCCTATTAATTCATCACTAACTCAGCTGTGAGCTTTTTTTTTAACTTAGCCAGCATGTCAGTTGTCATTTTGTCTAAATCGTATTCTGCTTTGAAGCCCCACTCTTTCATTGCTGCTGTTGCGTCAATAGAGTTTGGCCAGCTATCAGCGATTGTTTGACGAGCTGGATCTACTGCATAATCCATTGTAAACGTCGGAATGTGTTTACGAATTGACGCTGCAATTTGCTCTGGCTCGAAGCTCATTGCTGTAATGTTAAATGCATTTCTATGCACTAGCTTACTTGGATCAGCTTCCATTAATGAAATGATCGCTTGTAAAGCATCAGGCATATACATCATGTCCATGTACGTTCCTTCAGCAATGTATGAGGTGTATGCACCTTTTTTAATCGCCTCATAATAAATTTCAACTGCATAATCAGTTGTTCCGCCTCCTGGAGGAGCTACGTAAGAAATTAAACCTGGGAAACGGACACCGCGCGTATCTACGCCAAATTTTTGATGATAATAATCACACAGTAATTCTCCTGCTACTTTGTTTACCCCATACATCGTAGTAGGACGCTGAATTGTATCTTGCGGTGTATTATCTTTTGGCGTCGATGGACCGAATGCACCGATAGAACTTGGCGTGAAGAACTTACAGTTTAATTCACGAGCTGCTTCTAGAGCATTTACAAGTCCACCCATATTTAAATTCCATGCAAATAACGGATTTTTTTCTGCTGTTGCTGAAAGTAAAGCTGCTAAATGAATAATTGTATCTACTTCATTACGCTTTGCGATATCATGTAGTTTTTGTCCATCTGTTACATCTAACGTTTCAAATGGACCAGACGTTACTACTTCACTATCTGTTTCACGAATATCTGTTGCAATAACATTTGATGCGCCGTATACATCACGAAGTTTCATTACTAGTTCAGAACCAATTTGCCCTAAAGAACCGGTTACTAGAATTTTTTTCATTTTCCCCACTCCTCATTTGCAAGCTATTCAAAAGATGTCGTTACTTAAATGATGCCCATTTCTTTTCCTACTTTTTCATACTTAAGAATTGCTTCATCTAACATTTCTTTCGTATGAGCTGCTGTAGGCATATTACGAACGCGCCCTGTTCCTTTTGCTACAGTTGGGAACACGATAGATTTTGCGTATACACCTTCTTCATTTAGACGTTTACTAAATTCTTGTGTTAATACTTCATCCCCAATAATACAAGGTGTAATTGGCGTTTCACTTTCCCCAATGTTAAAGCCAAGTTCTTTTAATCCTTGTTTCAAGTAGCGGCCATTTTCCCATAAGCGATCGTGTAACTCTGTGCTTTCCATTAAGATTTCAATTGATCTCATGCAAGCTGCTGCATCAGCTGGTGTTAATGCTGTAGAGAATAAGAATGGACGTGAACGAACTTTTAACCAGTCAATTAAGTTTTGTTTCCCTGCTACATATCCACCAATTACCCCAATTGCTTTTGATAATGTACCAATTTGGAAATCAACTTTATCAGAAAGACCGAAGTGCTTTACAGTTCCTGCACCTTTTCCAAGTACACCTGAACCGTGTGCATCATCTACGTATGTCATTAAATCTAACTCTTCTGCAATCTCAACAATTTCTGGTAGTTTTGCAACATCTCCATCCATCGAAAAGACACCGTCTGTAATTACCATTAATTTATTGTAAAGACCTGATTCTTTCGCCGCGATTGCTTTTTGGCGTAAATCTTCCATATCAGAATGTTTATAAACAATAATTTTTGCTTTTGATAGACGACTACCGTCAATAATAGATGCATGATTTAATTCGTCTGAAAGAATCGCATCATTTTTATCCATAACAGCTGAAATCGCTGCCATATTACAGTTAAATCCTGATTGATAAGCAATTGCTGCTTCTGTATGTTTAAACTTTGCAATTGTTTCTTCTAACTTAATATGCAAATCTAAAGTACCGTTAATTGTACGAACAGCCCCTGCTCCAACACCGTACTTATGAATAGCACCAATTGCTGCTTCTTGCAAACGGCTATCTGTTGCTAATCCCAGATAGTTGTTTGAAGATAAGTTAATATATTCTTTTCCGCCAATTGTAATGATCGGTCCATTTGAACTCTCAAGCGGATCAATTACGTTATAAAGCCCCTTTGATTTTAAATCCTCTAAATTTTCTTCTAAAAATTTCGCAAGTGTTTTACTAGACATCGTGAAGCCTCCCATCGTTCATGTAAGCGGATTATTGTCTTAATAGTTCTAATAATCCCTCTACTAGCTTAACACGTTTTCAGAATTTATTATAGAAAAATAGTTTAAAGTAACCGCTTACAATTCTAGATTATATATGATTCATTACAATAAATCTATCATTTACTTTTCATATTTGATAGAATTAAAAA
Source organism: Bacillus cereus group sp. MYBK14-1 (assembly GCF_051916885.1). Lineage (NCBI taxonomy): Bacteria > Bacillati > Bacillota > Bacilli > Caryophanales > Bacillaceae > Bacillus > Bacillus cereus group sp. MYBK14-1. The sequence continues at coordinate 112,356 of NZ_JBQAHM010000010.1, forward strand.
AATATTTCGGGAGGTTTCAAACATGGCATTTACAGAATCTGATGTATACAATAACACAGCATTTTTCGAACAATATATGAAACGAAGATACCGAGAAAATAGCCCAAATGAATCCATTGAAAAACCAGTATTCTTTCAGCTCATTGGTCATGTACAAGGAAAACAAATTCTCGATTTAGGCTGTGGTGATGCTAAGTTTGGCGCGGAATTATTAGAGAAGGGATGCTACTCTTACACCGGCATTGAAGGCTCCGAACTTATGTATGAAAAAGCTAAAAAACAACTAGAAAATAAAAATGGATCTGTTCATTTTTTAAACCTCAAAGATTATACCTACCCCTCTTCCACTTTTGATTTAGTAACATCTAGACTCGCCTTACATTATATTGAACATCTTGATATCATTTTTCAAAATGTGTTTCAAACTTTAAAAACAAATGGTACCTTTACCTTTAGCGTTCAACATCCCGTTATTACTTCTTCATTTGAAAGCTTACAAACAAGTGGTAAAAGAACGAGTTGGCTCGTCGATGATTATTTTAAACTAGGCAAACGGGTTGAACCATGGATTGACCAAGAAGTTATTAAATATCATCGTACAACGGAAGAGTATTTCACATTATTACAGCAAGCCGGATTTACCATTACATCATTAAAAGAAGCTACACCAAATCCAACCTATTTTCAAAATAAAGAAGAGTATAAACGTCGCTTACGAATTCCTCTCTTCCTCTTATTTTCTTGTACCAAATAAAAAAACGATGAATCACTCATCGTTTTTTATCTCATTGCCTGAGCAACTTCTTTAACTACACGTCTTCCTCTTCCGTGCGGGATACAAAGCGGTGTTCCAAACAACGGATCCGTACTAATTTGACACTCCATTCGGAATACATCACGTACTAGTTTCTCATCTACCACTTCTTCAGGTTTACCTTGTGCATATATTTGTTTATCTTGAATTGCTACAATGTTATCTGCATAGCGGCATGCTAAATTCAAATCATGTAATACCATAACAATTGTTCTTTGTTCTGTTTCATTTAATTCGAATAATAAATCTAGCACTTCAATTTGGTGAGTCATATCTAAGTATGTAGTTGGCTCATCCAGTAAAATGATATCTGTATCTTGTGCAAGTGTCATTGCGATCCAAGCACGTTGACGCTGCCCACCTGAAAGAGCATGCACATCACGCTCAGCAAATTCTGTCATACCTGTTGCTGCAAGTGCCTTCTGTACCATTTCCTCGTCTTTTTCTGACCATTGCTTCAGCCATGTTTGATATGGATAGCGTCCTTGCTTTACAAGTTGTAATACTGTAAGTCCTTCTGGTGCTTGTGGTCCTTGCGGTAAAATCGCCATTTGACGAGCAATTTGCTTCGTTTGCATACTTTGAATTGCTTGATTATCTAACAAAATATCACCATTTGTTGGCTTTAATAATCTGGCTAGTGAACGTAATAAAGTTGATTTCCCGCAACCGTTAGAACCAATAAAAATTGTAATTTCTCCTTTTGGAATTTCTAAGTTCAGCTCATCAATAATAATTGTTTCACCATAAGACAACGTCAAGCGTTTCGTCTCCAATGCTTTTTGCATATTCATCTCCCTTTATGAATTCCGACTTTTATAAAGTAAATAAATGAAATAAGGTGCACCAATTGCTGATGTAAATACCCCTGCTGGAATTTCAAGTGGTGTGAAAATTGTACGCCCTATTAAATCTGCAGCAAGTACTAGAATTGCACCGACAATAGCTGCAACTGGGAGTAATGCACCGTATAAAGAACCAACTAATCTTCGTGAAATATGAGGTGCCATTAAACCGACAAATCCAATCCCTCCGGCAAAGGCTACCGCACCACCAATTAAAGCTGTACTAAGTAATAACATAAATACACGCGACTTCGTTAAAGGAACCCCAAGTCCTACCGCTATATCATCCCCTAGCTCTTGTGCATTTAAATGCCTAGCTGCGATAAATGATATTACTGTTAAAATGAGAACCCAAGGCGCAAGTACCATAACATTTTGCCAAGAAGAGCCGTAAACGGTACCCGTAATCCATACAGTCGCTTGGCTCGCTTGATAAATTGGTGCTAGCAACATAAATAATGTTGTCGCCGCCTTCGTTAATGCCCAAAATCCAACACCAATTAAAACGAGACTAATTGGTGATAATCCATCATTTTTCCATGCAAATAAGTATACAAAAACCGCTACAATCGTTGCTCCTGCAAAAGCTGCGAGCGGCATATAATGAATACTTACCGTTAGTGCATTATTTTTATCACTAAATAGCGCTAAAAATAATACAACTGCGACACTTGCCCCGCCCGTAATCCCGATGATATCAGGAGAAGCAAGTGGATTTCGAACGAGCCCTTGTAAAATACAGCCCGCTACCGCAAGCGCAATTCCTACGAGGATAGCAATTAAAATACGTGGCATACGAAACTTATTTACAACCATATTTGACATTGCATCGCCATTTCCGGTAATTGCTTGCCATACGTCATAAGGAGCAATTTTCATGTCTCCCATACCTGCGCTCGCAAAGAATAATCCTATTAAAACAACTAGTAAACTTAACAAGACGAGACAAGCTCGTTTATACATTAAAAACGAGAGCTCGCCTTTTCCTATACGAAACGGAATATATTTCTTCATTTGCTAAGCCCTCTCTTACGTGCAATATAAATAAAGAATGGAGCTCCAATAAATGCTGTCATAACTCCTACTGGTACTTCTTGTGGCATAATGACATATCTTGCTGCTATATCAGCCAATATTAGTAGTATTGCACCTAACAATCCGCTATAAGGCACTCTCCATCTGTGGTCAACTCCAACAAGAAATCTCGCAAAATGCGGAGTAATAATTCCAATAAATCCAATTGGGCCAGCAACCGCAACTGAACCACCAGACAACAGTACAATAATAAGTAACACGAATGATTTCATTAAAATTGTTCGTTGTCCAAGTCCTTTCGCGACGTCTTCTCCCATCATCAATGTATTTACTTTCCCTGCCATCATAAGAGATGCAATCCATCCTATTAATAAATATGGGAATACAGATTGTAAAATTTCTAACTTTCTCCCTTGCACAGATCCAGCAAGCCAAAATAATACCTCTTCAAGTGCTTTTTCATTTAACACAAGTAATCCTTGTGTTAATGATGAAAATAATGCACTAATTGCGACCCCTGCTAACGTTAACTTAAGAGGAGTAGTCCCTTCTTTTCCTAAAGAACTAGAAGCAAATACAAGTACAGCTGCAACCGCCGCTCCTAAAAAGGCAATCCATGTGAAAGCTGATAATGATGTTACTGAAAAGATTACAATTGCTACAACTATAAAGAACGCAGCACCTGAATTTAATCCAATAAAATCTGGAGAAGCAAGTGGATTCTTAGTTAAAGTTTGCATAAGACAACCCGCGATGGCTAAACTAGCACCAACACTAGCTGCAATTAACGCCCTAGGCAGACGTACATTTTGAATAATAATATGTTCATTGGAACCGTTAAAATGGAAAAAAGCATCCAATGCTAGTTTCCAACTCGTATTTGTATATCCGAAAATAATACTTCCCCAAATACAAATAACGACTGCAATGATTCCAACAAATAATCCAATCCATTTTGCTCGATTTGTTTTTAATAACATGCAGCGTTTCCCCTTCAATGTATAATGATACGTTGTTAGTGTATTTCAACTTAATTCTCATTGTCAACGGAAATGAGAATTATTTTCACCCATATGTATTGACAATCAAAAGATAAAGGCTTAATATCATGCTTGCTATTGAAAAATATTCTCAACATATAGGGGGTACATAATGAATTTCATGCGGAAGAAATCGTTTACAGTATTTGTATTTTTACTAGCATTTTCAATGCTTTTAAGCGCTTGTGGAAAATCAAATAACAAAGAAGAATCTACAAAAGAAGATAATAAAAAAGAAGTGGTTACTGTAGAACATGCAATGGGTAAAACAGAAGTTCCTGCTAATCCAAAACGTGTAGTTATCTTAACAAATGAAGGAACTGAAGCTTTACTTGAATTAGGTGTGAAACCAGTTGGTGCTGTAAAGTCTTGGACTGGTGACCCATGGTATCCACATATTAAGGATAAAATGAAAGATGTAAAAGTTGTTGGTGATGAAGGACAAGTTAACGTTGAAACAATCGCTTCTTTAAAACCAGACTTAATTATCGGTAACAAAATGCGCCACGAAAAAGTGTACGAACAATTAAAAGCAATTGCACCTACTGTGTTCTCAGAAACATTACGTGGTGAATGGAAAGATAACTTCAAATTTTATGCAAAAGCATTAAATAAAGAAAAAGAAGGTCAAAAAGTTGTAGCTGATTACGAATCACGTATGAAAGATTTAAAAGGCAAACTTGGCGATAAAGTAAATCAAGAAATCTCTATGGTTCGTTTCATGCCTGGTGATGTTCGTATTTATCATGGCGATACATTCTCTGGTGTTATTTTAAAAGAACTTGGATTTAAACGTCCTGGAGATCAAAACAAAGATGATTTTGCAGAGCGTAACGTATCTAAAGAGCGTATTTCTGCTATGGATGGTGACGTATTATTCTACTTCACATTCGATAAAGGAAATGAGAAAAAAGGATCTGAACTAGAAAAAGAATATATAAACGATCCTCTATTTAAAAATTTAAATGCCGTAAAGAATGGTAAAGCATACAAAGTCGACGATGTTATTTGGAATACAGCTGGCGGTGTAATTGCTGCTAACCTATTACTAGATGACATCGAAAAGCGCTTTGTTAAATAATACACCTCTAGTCAGCACCCTTCTATGGTGCTGGCTATTTTCTATTTCACTGAAGTGTCACATTATTTCATTTTGTATTTTTATTCCCAATATGTTATATTATAAAAGTGAATAGAATATATTTTCTCTATATTAGAATAGATATTTTAATCTAAATTTTCTGATTAATCACTATTTTATTTTCTTTTAGAATTCAATTATTACATTTGAAAACGCTTATCATCTCGTTTTCAGGGCAAAATACAGTAACGGTTGAAGAAAAATAGAACTTTTTTAGAAATTTTCTTTCTATTTCCATATAATTCTATTGACTTCTAAATATTTTGTAAATTAAAATGATTACATAAATATCCGTTATACAGGATTAGGGGGAAACAAAAATGGATGCAGCTTTAAAATTAGACAAAGCTGGAGAGCAACAATCACCAAAAAAACATCCACCAGGGTTATACTTGTTGTTCTTTACAGAAGCATGGGAAAGATTTAGTTATTACGGAATGCGTGGCTTATTAGTTCTTTATTTAACAACGAGCTTAGTAAGCGGCGGTTTAGGATTTGATAAAGCAGTTGCAGTTCAAATTTACGGTATTTTCACAATGTTAGTATACTTCACACCGATTATCGGTGGTTGGTTAACTGACCATTTCATTACGAAGCGACATGCCATTACTATTGGTGGTATCATCATGGCACTTGGTAACTTTGTACTATTTTCAATGAACACAAAAACCGGACTATTTTTAGGATTAGGATTATTAGTTATTGGTAATGGATTCTTCAAACCAAATATTTCGACTTTATTAGGTCAATTATATAGCGAAAACGATTCTCGTCGTGATAGTGCCTTCACTATCTTCTACATGGGAATTAACTTAGGGGCTTTTGTTGCTCCATTCATTTGCGGTTATTTCGCAGATTATAAATATGGATTCTTAACAGCTTGTATCGGTATGATCATAGGTCAGATTGCCTTTAACTTATTAGCACCTCGTTACTTAGGATCTATCGGAACAACTGTTGTAGGGAAAAAATCTAAAGAAAAAAATGCAAAAGTAATTGAGAAAAAACCTTTAACAACACAAGAGAAAAAACGCACTGCTGCAATTTTAATTTTAACTTGTTTCGTAGTATTCTTCTGGGCAGGATTTGAGCAAGCTGGTAGTTCTTTAACACTTTACACAGATAAGTTCGTAGATCGTACAATCGGTGGATTTACAATTCCAACACCTTGGTTCCAATCTGTAAACCCACTATTCATTATCTTATTAGCATTACCAGTTTCTGCATTATGGATTAAACTTTCAAAAACAAAAAATGGTGATTTAAAAATCCCAACAAAAATGGCATTAGGTATGATTTTACTAGGAATTGGATATCTAGTTCTAACTTTAGCTGTATTAAAAACTGGTAGCGATGAAAGTAATATTACAATAAAGGCAAACTTACTATTCATTGTATTCACTTACATGTTCCATACAATCGGTGAGTTATTCTTATCACCTATCGGATTATCTATGGTAAGTGCAATCGCTCCTGTTAAATTAGCATCATTATTAATGGGTGTATGGTTAGCTGGTACTGGCTGCGCAAACTTATTAGCAGGACAATTAGCTGCTTTCACTCAATCTTTAGGATATTTAGAAGTATTCGCAAGTATCGGTATTATCGTAATTGTACTGGGATTAGTACTTCTTATGTTCTCTAAGAAAATTGCACATATGATGGAATAACAAAAAGACGCTTCTCAATTGAGAAGCGTCTTTTTTATTATTTCTCCTCTAAAGCTGTCACGTCCACATGAACGCTCTCACCAGGATTAGATACATCATACACTTGAGCACTCCCCTTCTGCTCATCACAGCTCTCAATCCATACTGGTACGCCCTCATATGTAACGTCAATTCTACTTGAAGAAGATAAAATTTGTTTCACACGTTTCACATCCATACTACTGTCCCTCCTTTTGCTTACTACACTCCTTTCTATTTTTTCTTTTCCTTTTAGAATATATTCCGTAAGGCAGCATGTTGATTGGTAGTCATTTCTTCCTCACATGCTAATATTTACTCTCTCGCTACCTTTCTGACAAATAAAAAAAGACGTATATTCCATACGTCTTTTTCCATAATATTCAAATTTTAAGAAAATAATGTTTTTACTACCGCACTTACTTTATCATTATGGATTTGATAATACACTTCTAATCCTCGTCTTTCAAAGCGCACTACTTTATTTTGCTTTAACTTCGTTAAATGTTGTGAAACCGTTGATTGCGGAATTTCTAATACTTCCTGTAGTTGTGTTACATTACATGTTCCTCTTTGCATAAGTTCCATTACTAGACGTAGACGAAGTGGGTGAGCTAACGCTCTTAACATTTGTACATCTTCTTCTGAAATACGACATTCGAATTGATTTTGGCTCATAAAGTTCCCCTCATTTTCGTTTTTATTTGCGTTTTTATGTTCTTTTTATTTATTTATATATCTGTTCTTATATTTCCTGTTACGACATAACTTTATCAACCTATAAAGCCGAAAAATTTTTCCATCTTTATCAGCAAAAATTCAGGAAAAAATCCTTGCTGATTTTGAATATTATACTATATGATATAACGAAAAAGCAAAATAATGGCCTACGAATACTTTGCTTGCAAACGTTGTTTTATCAAGCTTTTTGTTATATTTTCACCTCATTGAAACGCACAGTAACGGTATTGTAAAATACCGTCTATAATTGATAACCTATCGTAATGTAGTTGAACTATAATTAACCTCTTTGTTACGCTAAAAGGAATTTTCAGTAAAAAGAGATGATGTGATATTAAAAATTTGTTTCTAATTTTTTATTCGTATTGCAAGCGGTTGGACTGTTGTGCAAAACTTCCTATTTAAATCCACTCACCAATCCTCCCTCACACTAGATCAAATAGGACAGATCAGTTCATATATCAAACTTTATACTCGATATAAAAGATGGCATCTAATATACACTTATAGGAAACATGCCAGCTGAATAAGCAAAATAATATGCAAATAGTTTATACAGCACACTTAAATTCATTTGAGTGTGTTTTTTGTCTACTTTATGAACAAAGCTTTTCTTTTAACACTATTATGGAATAATTATACTTTTTTACGTTGACAATAGTGTTGAAGGAGAATATACTAAGCATGTAAGTTGATTGTGAATAGTTTCACAAATAATGTGAATTTCTTCACATATAATAGATAGGAGTTGTCATTATTATGAGTACTTGGACACAAATTTATGACCCATTAAACAATATTTGGTTATCTGCACTAATCGCAGCACTTCCAATCTTTTGTTTCATCATTTGTTTAATGGGATTCAAAATGAAAAGTTACATGGCTGGTCTTTATAGTGTGATTGTCGCTATTATCCTTGCAATATTTGTTTATAAAATGCCAGCAACAGTAGCTGTAGCATCTGCTGGATTCGGTGTTTTATCTGGATTTTATCCAATTTGTACTATCGTTATCGCCGCAATTTTCCTTTACAAATTAACTGTTAAAACAGAGCAATTCAATATTATTCGCGATAGTATTTCAAGCATTACAAATGATCAACGTTTACAAGTATTATTAATCGCTTATTCTTTCGGTGCTTTCTTAGAAGGTGCAGCTGGTCTAGGGGTTCCAGTTGCTATTACAGCCGCACTACTTGTAGGTATGGGCTTTAATCCATTAAAAGCAGCAGGTATTTGTTTAGTAGCTAATATTGCTGGTGGTGCTATGGGTGCTATGGGTATTCCAGTTACAGTGCCAGCACAATTAACTCAACTTGACGCATTAACTATTGGTCGTCAAACTGTTCTTATTTTACCTTTCATTAGTATTATTTTACCTTTCTTACTTGTTTCAATGGTCGATGGAATTAAAGGTATTAAAGAAACTTGGCAAGGTATTCTTGTAAGTGGTGTTTCTTTCGCTATTACTCAATTCGCTGTGACTTACTTCTTAGGTGCAGAACTTACTAATATTTTCGCAGCAGTTGTAAGTATGATTGCTCTTGCATTATTCTTACGTGTTTGGCAACCAAAATCTTCTACTAAAGAAGAAAAACAAGAAACTAAAGTATCACATACATTCAATCAAATTTTATACGCTTGGTCTCCATTCGTATTCTTAACTGCATTTGTAACAATCTTTAACTTAAAACCGATTAAAGCTTTATTTGCTCCAGATGGTGCGTTAGCAAACTTAGTATTTAACATTCAGTTCCCTGGTCTTCATAATGCTGTTATGAAAACTACACCAATTACAAAAGCTGATACACCTTTCGCAGCTGTTTTCAAATTTGATGTATTCTCTTCTACAACTACTGCGATTGTACTAGCAATTATCGTTTCACTTATCGTTTACCGCGTAAAAGGTAAAATGGTTAAAGAATTAATGATTGAAACAATGAAAGAATTAAAAGCTCCAGTATATACAATTTGTAGCGTTATCGCTTTAGCTTACGTAGAAAACTACTCTGGTATGTCATCTACACTTGGACTTGCATTCTCTTCTACTGGTAATGCATTCCCAGTTCTTTCTCCAATCTTAGGATGGATTGGCGTATTCATTACAGGTTCAGTAGTTTCAAGTGGTTCTTTATTCGCACCACTTCAAGCAGTAACAGCAGACCAGTTAAACATCGTTCCTTCTACACTCGTTGCCTTAAACGTAGTAGGTGGTACAATGGCAAAAATGGTTTCACCACAATCTGTAGCAGTTGCTTGTGCCGCAGTTGGACTAGTTGGTAAAGAATCTGCTCTATTTAAAACAGCAATGAAATACAGTTTAATCTTCTTAGCTGTTATTAGCTTACTTCAATTAAACGCTGTATTTAATATCTTTTAAAAATAAAACACCGATCCAAGTGGATCGGTGTTTTTCACATTACATTTTTTTATTTTTTAATAAAGAAGCTCCAGCAATTTCAGGGTGAGTCATTTCGAATGGATCTAAAATAATATCCAATTCCTCTTCTGTCAGTACACCATGTTCTAAACATAACTCCCTAACAGATTTCCCTGTTTCAATTGCTTCACGTGCAATACGAGATGCTACTTCATAACCAATATGAGGATTAACTGCTGTAATAATTCCAACACTTTTCTCAACATATTGCTTCAGCAATTCTTCATTTGCCGTAATTCCTTCAATACAATATTCACGGAATACACGGAATCCATTATTCATAATACTAATAGATTGAATTAAATTAAATACAAGCACAGGCTCCATTACGTTTAACTCTAATTGTCCTGCTTCTGATGCTAAGCAAATTGTATGATCGTTTCCGATTACTTGGAATGCGACTTGGTTAATCACTTCTGCCATAACTGGATTTACTTTACCTGGCATAATCGATGAACCTGGCTGACGTGCTGGCAATTGAATTTCAGCTAACCCAACACGTGGTCCAGACGCCATAATACGAAGATCGTTTGCAATTTTAGACATGTTCATCATACATACTTTAAGTGCTGCAGATACTTCTGTGTATGCATCTGTATTTTGCGTTGCATCAACTAAATGCTCTGCACCAACAAGTGGGAATCCACTAAACGTTCTTAAATGTTTTACCACTTGTTCAATATACATAGGATTTGCATTCAATCCTGTACCAACAGCTGTCGCCCCCATATTCACTTCATATAAATGCTGACGAGACTGTTTAATTCTTTTTATATCACGCGCAAGCACTCGGCTATACGCTTCAAATTCTTGTCCAAGGCGAATTGGAACTGCATCTTGTAAATGTGTGCGTCCCATTTTAATAACGTGATCAAACTCTTTTGCTTTTTTACGAAAAGCAGAATGAAGTTCTTCCATTGTAATAAGAAGCTTTTCTAACATCATAAGAGTTGCAATATGAATCCCTGTTGGAAACGCATCGTTCGTTGATTGGGCCATGTTCACATGAGTGTTTGGGCTAATTTTCGCATACGCCCCTTTTTCATATCCCATACGTTCTAACGCTCTATTCGCAATTACTTCATTTGTATTCATATTAATAGAAGTTCCGGCTCCGCCTTGAATAGGATCCACGATAAATTGATCATGAAACTTTCCATCAACAATTTCTTGCGCTGCTTCTGCAATTTCATGTCCAATGTCTTTAGCTAAGTAACCAGTATCTATATTCGCAAGCGCCGCCGCTTTTTTCACAATTGCCATTGCTGTAATGAGTGATGGATGAATGCGATATCCTGTAATTGGGAAGTTTTCTACGGCACGTAATGTTTGTACACCATAATAAGCTGCACTTGGTACTTCTTTTTCACCTAAAAAATCTTTTTCTATACGTATATCCTTCGTTGCTATCATTTTTATCACCTATACTTTTTCATTCTAAATCCTTATCCAAAAAATCCGCCCTCTAAAAACACGAGTATCATTCAGAAGAATTTTTCAGTATCCACCTTCACTATATAGCACCTTTTTTGAAAGCGCAAACATTTATTTTTCTGTATATCCTTTTTATTAAAGTTTATAGAAAATCATTCTTCTACTTTCCTTATTTCCACTCGTTTAATTTGATGCATATCCTTTTCAAGGACTTTAAAATAAAAACCGTGTTTCTCAATAATATCTCCTTCAGCAACGATTTGTTTTTGTACCATAATCCAGCCACCAATTGTATCTACATCATCAGCAATTAAATGTATGCCAAGCAAATCATTTACTTCACTAATAAGCACTTTTCCTTCTACGATTTTATAACCTTCACTTATATGCTCTATAGGGGGATTCTCATCTTCATCGTATTCATCTCGAATTTCTCCAACAATTTCTTCTAAAATATCTTCTAGTGTAACAATCCCAGCTGTACCACCATATTCATCATACAATACAGCTAATGGAATGTGTTTTCTTTGCATTTGTAATAGTAAATCATGAATTGGAATATTTTCTAGCACTTCAATAACTGGCCTTGTATATGGCATAATTGAGCACTCCTCATCCCGATTACCATCCATATAACGAATAAATAAATCTTTTACATTAACCATCCCAATAATTTCATCTTTATCTTCACCAAATACAGGATATCTCGTGTACTTTTCTTGCGCGATTACTTTAATATGTGTTTCAAATGGTTCGTCCTCATATAAGCCTACAACTTCCGTACGAGGTACCATAATTTCTTTTGCTACTCTATTATCAAATTCAAAAATATTATTTACATATTTAAATTCCCTTTGGTTAATCTCTCCGCTCTCATAGCTCTCAGATAAGATTAACCTTAATTCTTCTTCTGAATGAGCTACTTCATGTTCAGAAGCTGGATGTAATCCGAATAAACCAGTTACAACCCTCGCTGAACCATTCAAAGCCCAAATAAACGGATACATAACTCGGTAAAAATAAATAAGTGGTTTCGATAACAATAAGCTAACTTGTTCTGCTTTTTGTATAGCAAATGTCTTTGGAGCAAGTTCCCCAATGACAACATGTAAAAATGTAATTACTGCAAAGGCAATAATAAATGAAACTGTACTGGAAATTGCAGGTGAGAATTTTAATTTTAAAAACAACGGCTCGAGTAAATGTTTAATGGTTGGTTCCCCTAACCACCCAAGCCCTAAAGCAGTAATTGTAATACCTAGCTGACAGGCCGATAAATATTCATCTAAATTTGAAGTTACCTTTTTAGCTGCCAGTGCACCTCGTCTTTTTTCGCTAACGAGTTGATCAATACGACTGCTACGTACCTTAATAATTGCAAATTCAACAGCCACAAAAAATGCTGTTAACCCAATAAGAATGACTACCATCAATAATTTTAAAATATCCACATATGCTCTTTAGCTTTCTTAGCTAAAGTTACACCTCCTTTTAAAAAGAAGTTTCACTTTAGTTTCTTCAATTATTGGACAGCAACTCTATATAAAATCCACCAATTTTCAAACCTCATACAATTCTAAAGGTAAAGCATCAGGGTCTTGGAAAAAGACGAATTTCTTCCCCGTTATTTCATCAATACGGATCGGTTCCGTCTCAACACCACATTGGTTTAAATGCTTCACAGCTTCTTCTATATTTGTAACAGCAAATGCTAAATGTCTAAGACCGGCTGCTTCTGGAAAACTTTTGCGCTCAGGCGGATTTGGAAATGAAAATAATTCGATTTGATACTCTTCTCCTACACATAAATCTAATTTATAAGAATCTCGTTCCTTTCTATATACTTCATTTATCTCTTTAAACCCTAATATCCTAGTATAAAAATCCTTTGACATCTCATAATTCGAACAAATAATTGCAACGTGATGCACTCTACATATATTCATGCTCTCTCTATTCCTTTCTTTACCAAAGATGCATATTCTCACTTGAAATGAAAAACATATATAGCAGAATATCTCTTTTAGGGGGCTTACCATGAAATTCATTACTTTTTTCGTCGGACTAATTGTTGTTTTCTTGCTCGCTTATATTGCTAGCAATAATAAGAAGCATATTAAATTTAAACCAATTTTTATCATGCTTATTATACAGTTAATTTTAACCTATTTACTATTAAATACAGAAATCGGCCTCATACTTATTAGAATCATTTCCAGTTTGTTTACCAAGCTACTCGAGTATGCTGCTGATGGAATAAATTTCGTATTTGGTGGTCTTGCAAATAAAGGTGAAATGCCATTTTTCCTTACTGTATTATTACCAATCGTCTTTATTTCTGTTTTAATTGGTATATTACAACATTTCAAAATACTACCATTTTTTATTCGTTGGATCGGGTACTTTCTTAGTAAAATAAATGGTCTTGGTAAATTAGAATCTTACAACGCTATCGCCTCTGCCATTGTCGGCCAATCAGAAGTTTTTATTACAGTGAAAAAACAATTAGCTCAAATTCCAAAACACCGTCTTTATACACTTTGTGCCTCTGCTATGTCAACCGTATCTATGTCTATCGTAGGTGCCTATATGACAATGATTGAACCTAAATATGTAGTAACTGCACTCGTTCTCAATTTATTTAGCGGTTTTATTATCATACTCATCATTAACCCTTACGACGTTAAAGATGACGAAGATATTTTAGAAATCAAAGGTGAAAAACAAAGCTTTTTTGAAATGCTTGGAGAATACATTCTTGATGGTTTTCGTGTAGCCATTGTTGTCGGCGCTATGCTCATCGGATTCGTCGCATTAATTAGTTGTATTAATGACCTGTTCCTCATTATATTCGGTATTACGTTCCAACAATTAATCGGCTATGTATTTGCACCTATCGCATTTCTTATCGGTGTACCCAGTTCTGAAATTGTCGCGGCTGGCAGCATTATGGCAACGAAGCTTGTAACGAATGAATTTGTCGCAATGATGGACCTTAGTAAAATTTCTAATAGCCTTTCTCCCCGTACAGTTGGTATTATTTCTGTTTTCCTTGTATCTTTTGCCAATTTTTCTTCCATTGGTATTATTTCAGGTGCGGTAAAAGGACTAAACGAAGAACAAGGAAACGTTGTTGCGAGGTTTGGCCTTAAATTACTATATGGAGCTACTCTCGTTAGTATTTTATCTGCAATTATCGTAAGCATTATGTTGTAATTAGGTAAAATTTTATCATTTTCTTATCCCTATCTTTTGTATACAATAACGAATAGGTGTCTTATAAATAATCAAGACATCTATTTTTTATACATGTACAATCGCTTTTATTTAGCGTAAAATATTTTTTATGTGTTTGAATACACTTCTAAATGTATACACTTTGATAGTTTTAAAGGAGAAAAAATGATGAAATCCGACACGAACAACAATACGCGAGCCAAAAAAGGACGCTCAAAGAAAAAACGCCTACTTTGGTTCCTTCTTATTCCATTACTAATTGTAGCACTTGGAGCAGGAGGCTACTCCTTCCATATATACAGTAAAGCAAAGTCCGTCTTAAATAACGCTTATGCTGAACTAGGTCGAGGAGATAAGTCCAGTAAACGTGAAAAAGCTGTTAAACCTATGACCGACAATATTTCCGTACTAATTATGGGTGTTGATGAAAGTGATATTAGGGAAAAAGGTTATGGAAAAGCAACTCGAACAGATGCGTTATTACTTGCAACAATTAATAAAAACGATAAATCCGTTAAACTTGTAAGCATTCCACGTGACTCACGCGTCTACATTAAATCACGTGATAAATACGATAAAATCACACATGCGCACGTATTCGGTGGTGTAGACAGCACAATTGATACGGTAGAGAACTTTTTAGATGTTCCAGTTGACTACTATGTAAAATTCAATTTTAAATCCTTTATTAAAATTGTTGATTCTCTTGGTGGTATTACTGTAGACGTTCCAGTTGAGTTCACAGAGCAAAATAGTAAAGATGAAGCAGATGCCATTCATCTAAAAAAAGGACGTCAACATTTAAATGGAGAAGAGGCACTGGCACTAGCTAGAACTCGTCATATCGATAGTGATTATATGCGTGGTCAACGTCAACAGCTTGTATTAGAGGCCATTGCTGAAAAGGCACTATCTCTTAATTCCATTAATAAAATCGGTGGCCTACTAGACGCTGTCGATAAAGATTTAAAAACTAATTTAACTTTTGATGATATGATGACAATTACAAAAAATTCAATGGATTCAAATTTAAAAATGGAAAAAATGCAAGTAGAGGGTACAGATAAATATATAGGTGGTATTTATTATTACGTTCCAAATGAAAAAAGCGTCGATACTATTTCAACTACCCTTCAAAAACATCTCGGTGTTACGAATAAAAATGAACATAAAAAATTATAATAAAAAGGCTGCTAGATCTTTCTAGACAGCCTTTTTATTATATTTTTCAACATATTTTTCATACACATTGTGACAAGAAGTGACAATTATTACAGCGGTGTAACATTTTTTATGAAAACATTACACACACAGTGAAAATAATAGTATACTAGTACGTACATAATGTTATTTTCATCATTTTTATACAAAAAATGTAATACATATATTTATACATAAATTTCTGGGGGGAAATAAATGAAGCTAAGTAAAATACTGATTGGTTCTGCAATTGCTGGGGGCATATTACTTTGTGTAGGCGGTGTTGGGGGATATCAATATGTATCCAAATTAAATAATCAATTAGATACTACTGCATTACCAAATACTACATTTGAAGGTATTTCTCTCGACGGAAAAAATAAGAAGGATATTCAAGCAATTATTAATCAAAAGGTAACTGAGTTAGATCAAAAATCCCTTACCTACATATTCCAAAACGATAAACAAACTTACACATGGAAAGATTTAGGAATAAATTATAAAGAGAAAGATATTATTGACAAAATCTTCAAAGAACAAGAAGGAAACGTAATGAATCGTTACAAAATGCGTAAGCAAGCTGAAAACGGTGAATTAAAACGTGACTATAAATTAACACCACAATTAAATGCAACAGCTTATGAAACCTTTATAAAAGATAAATATAATGAAACATTAAAAAATCCTGTTAACGCAGAATTAAGTATTGAAGGCTCAACAGTAAATATTAGTCAAAGCCAAAACGGAGAAAAAATTGATAAAGGGAAACTAAGCGGTTTAACAAATGAAGCTATTACTACTGGTAAATCAGATGTTACATTACCAGTTACATTCATAAAACCAGAACGTTCTACAGAAGACATACAGAAAATGGGTATTAAAGAAGTCATTGCTGAATATTCTACTCCAATGGCTGGCCGTAACGGAAATCAATCATTTAACGTAAATAAGTCAGCTAATACTTTAAGTGGGGTTATTGTCGCACCTGATGAAACATTTAGTTTTAACGGTCGCGTTGGCGTAACTGATGCTGCACATGGTTATAAATCTGCAGCAGTATATTCACAAGGTAAAGTAATACAAAGTGCAGGCGGAGGAGTTTGCCAAGTCAGTAGTACATTATACAGTGCAGCTTTAAGGGCAGATTTAGGCATTGTTTCTCGAAGCAATCATTCTATGCCAGTAAATTATTTACCACTTGGGCAAGATGCAGCAGTAGCAGATTATGGTCCAGATTTAAAATTTAAAAATAATACAGGCAATCATATTTATATTCAAGCATTTTCAAATGGAGGTAGTATTACTACACGCATTTTCGGTACAAATACTGGTAAAAATGTTGAAGTTTCTTCTCAAGTAATTAGTAGAACTAGTGATAAAATCACCGCGGTTACGTATAAAAAAGTAACACAAAACGGGGAAGTAATATCAAATGGACAAATTTCAAAAAGCGTATATAAAAGCGCTCCAAAAGAATAGGTAATATCAACCGAATAACATAAAGAAAAAGGCGTGATTTAATCACGCCTTTTTCTTTTGCAGTAATAGTAAAAAAGTTTCAAGATGGTCTTTCGTTTCTTCTAAAGACCACATACGATTTCCTTGCTTCGCAGCTAATACACACGCCTCTTCCCACGCGTTCTTTTTCTTCATATTTATTAATTCATCACGTAATTTCAAAACAATTTCTTCATCTTCTTGTTCAATAAACTCTTCCATCACGCTTACTATTTCATCCTCATGAATACTTAACGTACAGTACGATTTAAGAAAGTATTGTAATGTCGTATACATAATGTACTCCCCCTTCTTATTTATCAGATGGATAAGAAGTAATAATCTTAAACCCTAATTCTCCTGACTTATCTCTTGCTAAAACAGTAACAGTTTTTACTAACTTGTCTTTTACACTCATATTTTTCTTTATTACCGTTTTTCCAACAGGAAATGAATGAGTTGTATTTAATACGAGACGAGCCTCTTTAGAATTTTTTAACCAATCTTGAATTTCCTTGTCATGTTGCTTCAAGCTATCTTTTACAGCTTTCGTCGCTGTTTCTTTATCATAGTATGTACTTGCGGCTGACACTTTATCTGTCTTCAAGCGATTCTTCAAATCCTCTTCTGACTTGCCTACATGTCTTTCAATCGTATGACCATTTTTAGGTGGTCCTTCCATTTCATCTAAAATATTATCACTAATTTTTTCTACCGATGTAGCTTGATTCCCTGTCTGTTTCTCTGTTTTTTGTTCTTTTCCTGCACATCCGCTTAAGATCAGCATTAATGCCAATAAACTACTGAAGAAAAGACTACTTATTCGTTTCATCATATCACCTCTTCCATGATTATTATCGCAACTTCACTAAAAGTCAATTTCACAACGAAAAAATCTATCAGTTTTCATTTTTTTATCTATTTTTCCATATTTACTCCAGCAAATTCATCAACCCTCTATTTTTCGCCTTTTATAATATATACCCCCTATATTTTTCGTTTATTTCCCAGATAAAATCACCGATAACATAACTATAAAACTCTTTTATACAAAGGTTTTTATAGTATTTTTAAAAATATTTTAAAATACCCCTATTTTTACATACCCAATACCCATATAAGGTATAAAACACCCTTCTTATCAACGTTTTTCTACATTATGTAAATTTCCCCTTGCCTATACAAACGAAATGTGGTGTAATGCAAAAAAAGATAAAGGATTTTAAACAATGGCTGAAACGATTCAAAATTTCTTAACAGAATACTATTCAATCGCAATTCCACTTAGTATCTTAATTAACATCATCATTAGTCTTTTAGGTTTTATCCCTAGTATTTTTTTAACCGCCATTAATATACAGCTCTTTGGCGTAACAAATGGTACTGTTATTTCGATCGTAGGCGAAGCATTAGGGGCTATTATCTCGTTTTATATTTACCGCATGGGCCTTCAAAAGTTCACTCACGATAAAGTAAATAAATACCCAAAGGTAGAGCGTCTTCTTTATGTAGAAGGTAGAGAGGCCTTTCTACTCGTTCTATCGTTTCGCTTGATACCTTTCATCCCATCAAGTATCGTGACTTTATTTGCGGCTCTAGGTAAGATGTCATTACTCTCCTTCAGTATTGCCAGCACAATAGGGAAAATACCGGCATTGTTAATCGAAGTATATTCTGCCTATCATGTCATCAACGGAACAAATGAAGCAAAGTGGATTGTGACAATTGCAGGTTGTATCGGATTATATTATTTGTGGAAAAAATGGAGAAAAAAATAAAGAAGGAGCATAGGCTCCTTCTTTATTTTTGAGGTATTTTATTAATAGCTATCCTTTAAATCCTTAGTTAATACCAACAGCACTAAATGATTGCTTAACTGCTGCTACTTCCGCAGAAGTCGCACCATATAAATCAGCTGCAGCTTGTACTGCACCAGCACGAGCTTGGCTAAATGTAGTAGATTGCGTGAAATATTGTGTGTTTGCACGGTAATAAATTGCACCTAACTTATCTTTACCAATGCCCGTTACAGTTACACCCGAATGCGTACCACCATTTGCTAATAAATAAGCTTGTTTGTTAATGATACCACTGTTTGTATGAACCCCACCGTTATCACTAGTACCAGTGTAACGCTTAGAATAATGGTCTGGATCACCGTATTTCGCTGGATCACTCATAGAGCGAAGCGCATCTCCTGCTTTACCAGGCGTATAAATATCTTCACCAATCTCCCAATCCGGGTTACGGTTATCATAGAATTCTACTAAAGTACCAAAAATATCAGAAATTGCTTCATTTAGCGCTCCTGATTCATTTTGATAAATTAAGTCCGAGCTATTTTCAGTAACAGCATGCGTTAATTCGTGACCAATTACATCAATTCCACCAGATAATGAAGTGAATGTTACACCATCACCATCTCCGTATACCATTTGTGAGCCATTCCAGAATGCATTATTATACTTACTTCCGTAATGAACTGTCGATTTTAACGGAGCTCCTGCATCATTAATAGAGTTTCTGTTAAATGTAGCTTTATAATAATCATATGTTCTACCTGCATAGTAATGAGCATCTACTGCTGCTGCATCATACGCTGCATTGAAAACATTATCTGCATCTACCCATAAAGTTCCTGGCAATGTAGTACGATTTTTCGCATCATATGTGAAAATTGTTGCCCCGCGCGTATTATCTTGTAAGTAGTAAGATGAACCAGATAACGTTGTATTAAGTGATTTCGTATCTCCTAATACACCTTTACCAGTTCCTACTTTATTTGTTCCTGTTACAGGTTTTACTACTGCTTTCGCATCCTGTTTAGGAGCCTCTTGCTTAACTGGTGATTTATCTTCATTTGTTACATGATCCAATTTATTATATTTATTTAATACTTTACCGCTGTCTGCTTCAATGAAATAGTAGTAGTTTCCTGGACTTGGATCTAAGAAGTTTAGATTTACAACGTATGCATATGTTGTTTCTTCACCATTTTGATATACATATAAGTCCGCTTTTGGTTCTACCTCATATTTCGGTGTTACCCCTAAATCTTGTTGCGCGATTTCAATCGCTTTTGCGCCTTCAATCTTATTTTTATTTTTCAACTTTTCCTTCTTGTCTAAATCAGGTGCAACTGTTCCAGACAATACTTTTAAAGAACCGTCTTTACTTACGTGAGCTACTTGAGTAGAACCCCATACAGGTACTCCTTCGTAAACTTGTTGCATACGTACTACTGTTGAATCAGTTACAGCATCTTTCTTCACTTGTTTCACTTTGAAAGAATCTTGCGCACTCTTTTCCCCTAGCTTGTAATCACCTTTTGCTGCATTTAAGTAATCAAACACAACAGATTCCGCTTTCTTACCAGTCGCTCCAGTTAGATCACCAGAAATAAACTCAGGTGACTGTACTGTCTCATTGTACTTCTTCGTAGAGAGTACATTTTTAGAATCCGCAAATGCAGAGCCTGTCCCTCCAAATGTTGTAACTGCCATTCCTGTCGCTAACACTAACGCTAAACTTTTCTTTTTCATGAACCTTCCCCCTAATAAAAAATTTTTTTGAAAAAGAGTAGTTTTATATTAGCATTATGTTTCCACTATTAATATACTAAAAATTCAAATAATTATTTTCTCAAGTTTTGTAGAATTTTGAGGAACAAATATTGAAAAAACCCTTTCCGGTTGGAAAGGGTTTTCTGTTAAGAATTTATTAATTCTACTACTTTTTCGCCTTGACCATAAATATCCGATGTCCAAGCATATTGCGGTTCCAATACCACTAATACAGCTACCAAAGCCAAAGCACCAATAATTATTTTTTTCATATTATTTTCCTCCCTTTTCTTCTAATAAATTAATTGCTAATTTATAGTAGTTATTACTTTCCTTAAATTCTAGTAATTCCTCGTGATATCCTGCTAGTTCTAAATACACCATTTTTAATTCCTTTTTATTTTCTTCGCCTCTAAAAAATGGGATTGCCTCAACTTCTAAAAATCTTTTATAAACATCTTTCGTTTCAAAGTATTTATTCTTAAGCATTGAAAGTATATATAACATACTTTTATACTTTTCATCCCTCTTG
Organism: Bacillus cereus group sp. MYBK14-1; assembly: GCF_051916885.1. Classification (NCBI taxonomy): domain Bacteria; kingdom Bacillati; phylum Bacillota; class Bacilli; order Caryophanales; family Bacillaceae; genus Bacillus; species Bacillus cereus group sp. MYBK14-1. Next base: position 133,562 of record NZ_JBQAHM010000010.1, read on the forward strand.
GCAACATCTATTCCTTTATTAATCCAATCTTTCGCTTCTTCAAATTCTTTTAATTCAATACACTGCAAAGCGATCTCATACACTGCATCAATATAATTTAAATCCTCTTCCTTTTTGTACTTTAGGCATTGTAAATAATAATCTTTTGCTTTTGCATAATCTTTTAAGTTATAGTACAAGAAGCCTAAATTATTTAAAGCAATAGCTGTTATACTTTCTTTATCAGCAAAAGAATTTGCTTCCCTCAAAATATTATTATAAATAGATAGTGCTTCATTATATTGCTTTTTTTGTATATAACTCAACGCAATAAGTAACTGGCAATTTATCACATAACGGAATTTATATTCATTCTTAAATCCTTCCATTGCTACATTAGCAAAATGTAAAGTCATATGTTCAACTTCTAATTCATTATAAACAAGAGCCAAATTGAAATATATTCCATTCTCATGATAACCTTGTTCCTTTGCCATTACTTCTGTTCGAGTCAAATACTCCAATGCCTTCTTATATCTATGTTGTAAAAAATAATATAACCCTTTGCTATACGTATATAATAATTTTTGGAATGGTGAATACTTTTTGTACATCTTCTTTAAGCTCTCTAACTCTTTTTCGACAGCAGGAAAATCCCTTTTCATAATTAAATAACGTGTATACAGCAGTTTATAATAATTTATAATTTCAAAATCCAACACATGCTTCATTTCACCTTGCAACTCTTCATATATACGTTCTACTTGTTGCTTGTCTAAATGAACTAGTGCATTTAACCATTCATCTAGCTTTCCCTTCACATCTTCTTCTACATCTCTCAAATCCGTCACAGCAATTTCTAGTCTTGTGCAGAGCAATTGTAGAATTTCTTCTGATGCTTCGATCTTTCCATTTTCGATCTTACTTAAGTATGAGACAGAACAAATGCCCTGACATAATTCTTCTTGTGTCATTTTTTGCTGGAGCCGTTTATAAAAGACTTGTTTGCCTATTTTTTCTAATGTTTGTTGCATTGTCCTCCTCCATTCTCATTACCCCCATTACTCTAATAATACATAAAATTTGGAGAAATATAAATTGATAAATATAAATTTTCTAAAAAATATGCATAATTTCATTTTTTTCTCTCTTGACTTCACATCAATATCTCTTCTTTGCTACGAATGGTGAAAAATTGGTATACTATAACCAAATTATGGAGGTGTTCTCGCGATGACTCATTATAAAGACGATAGTTATGCCTTACATACAGACCTATATCAAATCAACATGGCTTATACATATTGGAAAGATGGTATTCATAATCGCCGTTCTGTTTTTGATTTATATTTTCGAAAGCTTCCATTTGAGAACGGCTACGCTGTTTTTGCTGGCCTTGAGAAAATTGTAGAGTACATAGAAAATTTCAGTTTTACTGAAAGCGATATCGCTTACTTAGCAGAATTACAATTCGAAGAAGAATTCCTTCATTATTTACAAAATATGAAATTCACTGGGACGATTCGCAGTATGCAAGAAGGTGAAGTTGTATTTAATAACGAGCCTTTATTACGTGTTGATGCACCACTTGGTGAAGCACAAATTATTGAGACTGCCCTCTTAAATATTGTGAATTACCAAACATTAATTGCCACAAAAGCAGCACGTATGAAACATGCTGCAAGTAATGATGAGCTTTTAGAGTTCGGCACAAGACGTGCCCATGAGTTCGATGCTGCCCTTTGGGGGACGCGTGCTGCCTTTATTGGTGGTTTCTCCTCTACAAGCAACGTTCGTGCTGGGAAACGCTTTGGGATTCCTGTAGCTGGCACACACGCTCACTCTTTCGTTCAAGCATATCGCGATGAATACGTCGCGTTTAAAAAATACGCTGAAACTCATAAAAAGTGCGTCTTTCTCGTTGATACATATGACACATTGAAATCTGGTGTTCCAAATGCGATTCGTGTTGCAAAAGAATTTGGGGATCGTATTGATTTCTATGGCATACGTCTTGATAGTGGTGATATGGCTTATTTATCGAAAAAGGCACGAAAACTACTAGATGAAGCAGGGTTTACAAATACAAAAATTATCGCTTCTAGCGATTTAGATGAATACACAATTATGCACCTTAAATCTCAAGGAGCAAAAATTGACGTATGGGGCGTTGGAACGAAATTAATTACGTCCTTTGAGCAACCTGCATTGGGGGCTGTTTACAAACTCGTTGCGATTGAAGATACTGACGGAAAATTAAATGATACAATTAAAATTTCATCTAACCCTGAAAAAATTACCACTCCAGGACTGAAACGAATTTATCGTATTATCAATCGGGTTAACGATCATGCAGAAGGCGATTATATTGCGTTAGATTCTGAAGAACCAGGAAAAGAAGAGCGCTTAAAAATGTTCCATCCAGTTCACACATATATAAGTAAATTCGTAACAAACTTTGAAGCCCGTGAACTGCATAAAGACATTTTCGTTAACGGTGAAAGAACATATGAACTACCAAGTATATTAGATATTCAAAAATATAATGAACAGAGCCTCTCTCTATTTTGGGAAGAATATATGCGAACTTTAAACCCTGAAGAATACCCTGTCGATTTAAGCCAAGAGTGCTGGGATCATAAAATGAATTACATTCAAACAGTTCGAGAACAAGTTGAAAAAAACATACAAAAGTAAACAGAGAAGTTTCCCCTTCTCTGTTTTTTCAATACTATATGGATATTTGTAAAAAATATATTAAAATAATAAGACGAATGTATCTTATTTGTAAATTTTAATATTATACTATTTTAAAGTAAAATAATATTTGATATTATTTTATTGAGTCAATTTCAACAAAATCACCAATAAAAAAGAGGACGCGGTTCGCGTCCTCTTTTTTATAAATCTTTCACTCGTAATACACGCATTGCATTTAACACTGCAAGTAGTGTCACACCAACATCTGAGAAAACAGCTTCCCACATTGTTGCAATACCAAAGGCACCAAGTAATAAAACGATCCCTTTTACACCTAGAGCAAAGATGATATTTTGCCACACTATACTTCTTGTGCGTTTTGCAATTTTTACAGCTGTCGCAATTTTTGAAGGCTCATCAGTCATAATAACGATGTCTGCCGCTTCAATTGCTGCATCTGACCCTAAACCACCCATCGCAATACCAACGTCTGCACGGGCTAATACTGGTGTATCGTTAATACCGTCACCAACGAAGGCAATTTTTTCTTTTCCGTGCTTCGCTGCATCAATTTTTTCAATCTCTTCTACTTTTTGTTGCGGTAGTAATTCCGCATGAACTTCATCTAAGCCTAATTCTTTACCAACAGCTTCACCAACTGGTTTTGCATCACCAGTTAACATTACTGTCTTTTTAATACCTAGTTCTTTTAACTTTTGAATCGCTTGTTTCGAATCCTCTTTTACCTCATCAGAGATAACAATATAACCTGCATATCTTCCATCTACAGCAACGTGAACTAATGTACCTACTGTTTCTGGTTGCTTAAATTCAATATTTTCTTTTCTCATTAATTTTGCATTACCTGCAAAAATTTCTTTTCCTTGTACTTTTACGACTGTACCGTGACCAGAAATTTCGTTATAATCATCGATTATTTTTTCATCAATTGATTTTCCATATGCCTTTCGAATAGATTGGGCAATTGGATGGTTAGAATATACTTCAGCAAATGCCGCATACTCTAATAACTCTTCACTTGTAGTACCTTCGCTCGGTTCCATTTTTGTAACTTTGAAAACACCTTTTGTTAATGTTCCTGTTTTGTCAAAAACAATATATTTCACATCATTTAAAGCTTCTAAATAGTTACTACCTTTTACTAACACACCACTTTTAGATGCACCACCAATACCTCCAAAGAATCCAAGAGGAATGGATACAACTAACGCACATGGACAAGAGATTACTAAGAACACTAAAGCTCTATAAATCCACTCAGAGAATGTAGCTCCTTCTAAAATAAGTGGTGGAATAAACGCCATGATTGCCGCTGTAATAACTACAACTGGAGTGTAGTAACGTGCAAACTTCGTAATAAAGTTTTCCGTTGGTGCTTTTTTACTGCTTGCATTTTGAACTAAATCTAAAATTTTCGATACAGTTGATTCACCGAATTCTTTTGTAACTTCAATTGTCAACACACCGTTTTGGTTCACAAAGCCACTTAATACATCATTTCCAACTTCAACTTCACGTGGTACAGATTCACCTGTTAATGCTGAAGTATCTACCATTGATGTTCCTTCAATTACTTTTCCGTCTAACGGCACTTTCTCACCTGGCTTAACGATAATATAATCGCCAATTTGTACATCTTCTGGTGATACTTGTTTCGTTTCATTTCCAACCTTTACATTCGCATAATCAGGACGAATATCCATTAATGAAGTAATTGATTTTCGAGAGCGGTTTACCGCAATGCTTTGGAATAGTTCTCCTACTTGATAAAATAGCATTACTGCTACAGCTTCTGAGTATTGTTGAATTGCAAAAGCTCCTACAGTTGCAATTGCCATTAAGAAGTTTTCATCAAATACTTGGCCACGAGTTATGTTTCTTACCGCTCTCCAAACGATATCTCCACCTATTAATAAATAAGCAAGGACGAATAACGGAATTGTTACCATTTGTGGTAAGCCCGCTAATGCAGCAATTGCTGTCAAAATTCCGCCGACCACTAATCTCCCTACCATCTTTTTCACATTTGCTTCACCATGATCATGACTATGCCCGTGGTCATGACCGTTCTTCTCTTCACGAACAACTTTCACGTCTGGCTCTAACTTTTGAACGACATTTGTTATATTTGCTACAGTCGCTTCTAGTTCTCTTTTATTCGCAACTTCTACTCGTAGTTTCTTCGATACGAAATCAACAGTTGCTTCTGAGACAGCTGGCATTTCCTTAACTTTATTTTCAATTTTCATTGCACAGTTCGCGCAATCTAAACCTTCTAATATAAATACTTCTTTAGCAATTTTATTTTTTTGTTCTTCTTGCACTTTAATATGCGGTTCTAATTTTGTAACGAGTTGTTTTGCTTCCGTAACAACTTCGTTTTCTTTATTTTGTGCCGTTTCTAAAATCATTGTCTTTGTTGCAAAGTTTACAGAGCAAGAATTTACTCCTTCTATATTCCCAACACCTTTTTCAATTTTCATTGCACAATTCGCACAATCTAAACCTTCTAACATCAGTTTCTTTTTCACTAACGCTTCAGCCATCGTTCTCCCTCCTCGCGTTCTTTTTATTCTTCTTCGTTTACGTGTTCAAACGCTTGCTCGAAGATATGAATTACGTGCTGGTCAGCTAACGAATAATAAACAACCTTTCCTTCTTTACGATTCTTCACAAGTTTCGCTTGCTTTAACACACGAAGCTGATGCGAAATAGATGATTGTGTCATTCCTAATAAATAAGCTAAATCACAAACGCACATTTCAGCTTCAAATAGCGCATGTAATATTCTCGTACGTGTACGGTCACCTAATACTTTAAATAGTTCTGCTACTTTACTTAAACTTTCATCAGTTGGAATTGTTTGTTTTACTTGCTCTACAACTTCTTCATGAATTATCGTTTGAGAACATGTCTCTTGTGGTGTTTCTACTTTATTTCCAGCCATTATAGCTCACCTCTTTAATTGAACATATGAACAATCATTCATGTATCTTATACTCTTATTATATGAGCGCCTACTCATATGTGTCAATGAAATCTGAATTTTTTTTATGAACATTCCGTTCACATTTTAATAAGTCGTATACATATTTTCCGCACCCTCTATATTCTCATACAAAAAAGGATGCACAATTCGCACACCCTTTTTCATATTCCGACATAAAAATTCAACAAAGTAATATACATTCCCTTTATTTCAACAAAAGAAAAAGCCTTGCGCGCTCCCTAGACGCACAAGGCTTACTATACTTATATCCCTTTTAATTAAGCTTTTAATTAGCTTGTTCTAAATTATCCTGCGAACTTCCATCGTCTTTTAAATGACTATGTTTTTTCGAATAAACAAAGTATACAACTACTCCAATTGCTAACCAAGCACCGAAGTACATCCATGTTTTTAATGGTAGATTTACCATTAAGAATAGACAACATGCAATCGAAATAATCGGCAAGATCGGTACAAGTGGTACCATAAATCCACGTTGTAATTTTGGATGTGTTTTACGAAGAATAATAACTGACACACCAACCATCGCAAATGTTAACAACGCTCCAATATTCGCTAAATTCGACAATTCTTTTAAATCGATAAATCCAGCAATTAAAGCACTACCAATTCCTGTTAACCAAACTGTAAATGTTGGCGCTTCTGTCTTTTTATTAATTTTCGCGAAAGATTCTGGCAATAAACCGTCACGGCTCATCGCAAAGAATACACGTGTCGTTGCATAAATGTAAGCAAAAATTACTGCCATAATACCAATTACAGCTCCAATTGCGATTACACCTGCTACTTTATCTTGTCCTACAACTTCTAACACATATGCCATAGCTTCTGGTACATCTAATTCTTTATAAGAAACCATACCCGTCATAACGAGACAAACTACAACATAAATGATTGTACAAATGACTAACGAAGCGATAATACCAATCGGTAGATCACGTTGCGGATTTTTTACCTCTTCAGCAGAAGTTGCTAATGCATCAAATCCTAAGAAAGCAAAGAATACTGCTGCTCCCCCCGCGAAAACTCCACTTAAACCGTACGGTGCAAATGGTATCCAGTTTTCTGGTTTCACGTAGAATACACCAACTGCAATGAATAAAACAACGATACCAATTTTAATTAATACCATTATGTTATTCACGCGTTTACTTTCTTTCGTACCTCTTGATAATAACCAAGTTATAACTAATGTAACGATAACTGCTGGTAAATTCACCATACCACCTTGAGACGGAATCGTTAGCAGTGCTTTTGGAATTTCAAGCCCTAATCCACTCACTAAGTTATGGAAGTAACCAGTCCATCCGCCAGCTACTGCGGCAGTCGTTACAACATATACGGATAGTAATGTCCATCCCATTAAATGAGCTACAAACTCACCAATTGTTGCATATGAGTATGTGTACACACTACCTGAAACAGGAAGTGTAGAAGCAACCTCTGCGTAACATAATGCTGCAAATCCACAAACGATGGCTGCAATCATGAATGAAAAAATAACTGCTGGACCAGCATCTCTTGCTGCTACTAATCCAGTTAATACTAGAACTCCTGTACCAATTATCGCACCAATCCCTAGCATTGTTAGGTCAAATGCCCCTAGCGTTTTCGTCAAAGTTTTACTTTTACTTTCCCCTAACAATTGCGTAACGGATTTCTTTTTAAATAGGTTGGCCACGATGTATGCCCCCTTTTGCCAAGAAGAGCTAAGAGATCTTCACTCTTAGCTCTTATCATGTTGTTTTATATATTGTTCGATTTTGTTTTGTATAATGCTTCTATTAGCAAGATACTGTTTCTGCTTCTAATAATTCTTTAGCACCTTTGTACTCTACACCGTGAGCTTCTGCAACTGCTTCGAATGTTACATAGCCATCTAATGTGTTAATACCTTTTAGTAATGCAGAGTTGCCTAGGCAAGCTTCTTTGTAGCCTTTGTTAGCAATTTGTACTGCATATGGTACTGTTACGTTTGTTAATGCAAGAGTTGATGTACGTGGAACCGCACCTGGCATGTTTGCAACTGCATAATGAACAACGCCGTGTTTTTCGTAAGTTGGGTTATCATGAGTTGTAATACGGTCAGTTGTTTCGAAAATACCACCTTGGTCAATCGCGATATCTACAACAACAGAACCTGGTTCCATTGATTTAATCATTTCTTCTGTTACAAGTTTTGGAGCTTTTGCACCTGGGATTAATACTGCACCGATTACAAGATCAGACTCTTTAACAGCTTCTGCAATATTGTAAGGATTAGACATTAAAGTTTTTACTTGGTTTCCGAAAATGTCATCTAATTGACGAAGACGTTCTGCGCTTAAGTCGATGATTGTTACATCCGCACCTAGTCCAACTGCAATTTTAGCAGCATTTGTACCAGCTTGTCCACCACCGATGATTGTTACTTTACCACGTTTAACCCCTGGAACACCTGCAAGTAAGATACCTTTACCGCCTTTGTTTTTCTCAAGGAATTGTGCACCAATTTGTGCAGCCATACGACCAGCTACTTCACTCATAGGTGCAAGTAATGGTAATGAACGGTTTTCTAATTGTACTGTTTCATATGCGATAGAAACAACTTTTTTCTCGATTAAAGCTTTTGTTAATTCTGGCTCTGGAGCTAAGTGTAAGTATGTGAACAAGATTAAGCCTTCACTGAAGTGTTTGTATTCGCTTTCAATTGGTTCCTTAACTTTCATAACCATTTCCATATTCCAAGCTTCTTCGGCTGTATCAACAATTTTTGCTCCCGCTTCAACATACTGAGCATCTGTGAAACCAGACCCTAAACCTGCACCCTTTTGAATGAATACTTCGTGATTGTTACGAATTAAATGTACAACACCTGCTGGTGTCATTGCCACACGGTTTTCGTTGTTTTTAATTTCTGCTGGTACCCCAATACGCATAATGAAATGCCCCCTTATAATTAACAGAAAAAAGAGATTCTTTTTTCTTTTTGTAATAATTAATAACTTATGTCCTTATTCTAGCATAACTTAAAAGTTATGAAAACGCTAACATATCATTTTCCTAAAGTTTTTATATTTAGAATAGTGTAAATATATAAAACATTGATTCTATTAGGGGTTTCGTGTCATTCCATTATCTTTCACTCTATTTTTATTATACTGCTTCAAAATAAACAGCAATCATTTATTATTTGACAATAATTTAACAATGTAAGAAACCTAAGCGATAACGTATACATATACAGTTATTACTTTACTCAATACTTTAGAGATATATTCTTTTCACAAAAAAACAGCTGCTAGCATTTAGCTAGCAGCTGGGTAACTTATAAATAACTTAGAAAATAGATCATCTGTCGTTTCAGTAATTTTATCAAACAGATCACTTTCTTCCGCTTCTTGCTCTTTTAACATCTTAATTGTTTCACGTGCATCTTCAGGGTAATCGGTTATAATACCATCTACGTTTAACTTATAATATGCCTTTAAATTTTCCATATCATTTACTGTCCATACGTAAATTGGTTTGTTTAACTTCCTTGCTTCTTTTACTAATTTCTTATTTAACATATATTCTTCTGCTACGTAAAAGTCAGCCTTCACATTCTTTAAGTTAGCTCTACTTGCATACAGTATATACCCTACTTTTATATCTGGATTTGCACGCTTAAACTCTTTAATAAGTGGATAGTGTAACGTTTGAATTACACATTGCTTCTCAAATTCATTATCTTTAATCGTTTTTAAGACTTTGTTTACAAAATCTTTTTCGCCCCCATGAAGCTTCACTTCTATATTAAGTTTGATTTTGCCATTTGCTAGCTTAATGATTTCATCAAGTGTACTTATTTGTCCTGAAAGTCCATCTTGACTAAGGGTAAGCTGCCTTAACTCAGCCATCGTTAAATCTGACACATGTACATTGGCATTTGCGAGACGTTTCAGCTTCAAATCATGTATAACCGCTAGCTCACCGTCTTTCGTTTGTAATACATCTATTTCAGCGTAGTCTGCTTTTGCATCAATAGCACCTTGCACAGCTTCTTTCGTATTTTCTACGCCTTTTGATATATACCCGCGGTGCGCCATAATAATCGGTTCTTTATACGAATTTGAAATAAACGTTACAATGAAGGCAACGACCATTCCCGCAGTAATAATCCCTACAATGTATACGCCAATGAATTTCCAACGATGTTTTTGGAAAAAGCATTTATCTGCTTTCGTTTTCGAATAATCTAATCCTTCTTCTAATAAAACATCTTCAACCGGTACCTTTTGTAAGTATAATCGCGTAATCGCCATAATATAAAATGGCGTCACGATAAAGCTGAATAAATACAATGTGCTCGTTAAAAATACCGAAATCGTTGATTCAGCTAATAATGCAAATGTTCCTTTCGGGCTTGTAAATTCATAAATACCCCATAGGCACAATAAATACATTCCCAAAAACATGACATATACAATTCCAATTGAAATAAAAAATCCTACTAAAAAGAATAGTACTTTAAAAAAGCTTTCCTTTACTAAAGTTGCACTTTTACGTGCTGCCACGCGAAATGGTTTTTGCTCTAAAACAACAATAGGTAGAACGAAAATCCATCTAAGATTCAAATACGCGACTACAGCAAAGAACGTGTAATAACCAACTTGTCCCATCGTTGTCTTAAACAGCTCTCCTGTAATAAAGTTAGGAATTTGAATTTGCGGGATTAATGCCGTTTCATATCCCATATTTAAAAGAGGCAACAATACGACAGCATATAAAATAAATCCTGGTAAGCAATATGTGAAAAGAGTAGGTAAATACGTTACCGTTTTATATAAAATCGGACGTAATTTCACCTTCTGTCTTTTATGAGCGAAATACGAAATAATAATAAGCACCGCAAATTCTGTAAAGATAAGAAACAGTGCTAACAATGATAAAATTACGATTGCTAAGATGCCATAAGGCGTCTTTAAAAACGCTAATAATTCATCATTTGTCGCATTTGCATAACCACCAAAATACAATAACTTATTAAAAATGATTCCAAATAGCGGAACAAACACAATCGCTGCTAATAATTTATAAGCAAGTTGAAAAGTTAATACATTCCAAAAGGCAAATTTAACTGTTTGAAAGGAATGTCTCATTACTCCTGGTATAGATAGTTTTTTACGGTGTTGCATATATTCCTCCAAATTCTAAAACGGTATTTGAGATGGATTCCATATTTCCAGTTCTAATCCATCTTTTTAATAATAATATATTCCGCTTAACATGAACACACTTATACATATAATGAAAAAAGTGATGGCTACTTCCCATCACTTTTTCATTTATTCTATTTTTTCTCTAGCCCTTGTCCAAATGCTTTCAAGAAGCTAAAACCGAATGTAATAGCTCTATTGATATCTGGATCTTTTAATACTTTAAAGAAATCCATCACTTTTGTTTTTTTACCACTATTTAATTCATCTGTTGCAAATTGCAATCCTGTAACTAAACTTGACGTAATTTGCTTCGTTATTTCTGAGTCAACTGAAGATAACGCTTCTCCTGCCCCCATCATATTATTTAACGCATTTTTAACGGGTTCACGATTTAATTGCTCCACAGCGATTTTTGAAACATCTTCCTTCGCAGCAAGTAAACTAATTGCCGCATCTAATATACCAGCCTTCTGCAACTGTGCTAAAAGCTGCATCGTTTCTTCTACTGCTTCACGATTATTAGATAGCTCATTTAGAAGTTCATCTGCTACTTGCTGTTTCTGTTCTTCCTCTGTTACAACTTTCTTTTTAATTACAGTAATTTCTTTCGCCACTATCTCCGCCCCCTAGTCCACAAGTGATACGTATTGTTTTCTTTGCCATTTTTGCTGGATTTCAACACCGTTTTGCGGATTACGCTTTTTATCTCTCGGGTTTGAAGATGGTAACGGACGATTCCCTTTTTCACGTAGTACACGCATCTTTACCATCGTTTGTTTGTACGCTGGTGTACACGTATAAAGATCTGTCGCCGTTCCAGTTAAAATATTGATTGCCTCTTCATTTACCGTTGCATGCATCGGTAAATATAGCTCTTTCCCCGTTACACGCTCTGTAACAAGTGCCTGTACTTTAATTTTCCCAAATGGTGATGCTAATTCTACAAGGCCACCATCTTTCACATTGCGCTCTAGGGCAAGTTCAGGCGAGATTTCAACGAACACTTCAGATACTTTAGATAAAATACCAGCCGATTTATTCGTCATATTCCCTTCGTGGAAATGTTCTAACATACGACCATTATTTAAAAGTAAATCATACTCATCTGGCGCTACAACTGGTGGTACCCATTCATCTAATGATAGACGAGCTAGTTTATCCGGGAAGTTAAATCCGTCCACATATAATAGCGGTGTATCGCTACCATCATGGCTACCCCAACATAAACTATTCCATCCTTCTAAACGATCGTATGTTGCCTGAGAATATAAAGGTGCAAGCGATGCAATTTCATCCATGATTTCACTTGGACTTTCATAATTCCAGTCCCCGCCAAGCGCACGAGCTACTTTTTGTAAAATCCACCAGTCTGGCTTTGAATCACCAAGCGGCTTCAATACTTCATATAATCTTTGAATACGGCGCTCTGTATTCGTAAATGTTCCCTCTTTTTCTAAGCTTGGTGCTGCCGGTAAAATAACATCAGCAAAACGAGCTGTTTTCGATAAGAACATATCTTGAACAACAAGGAAATCTAAATTCGCTAAAATATGTTGTACATGGTTGGCATTCGAATCTACTAAAGCCATTTCTTCACCCATAACATACATACCACGCAGTTTTCCTTCATCTGCCGCAAGTAACATTGCAATATTATTTAAGCCTGGTACTTTCGGAATTGTAGTACCGTATGCTTTTTCAAATTTCGCACGGAGCGCATCATCTGAAACCGCTTGGTAACCTGGAAGCCAGTTTGGTAATGTTGCCATATCACAAGCGCCTTGTACGTTATTATGTCCGCGTAATGGATATGCTCCTGCACCAGGACGACGATAATTACCCGTAACAAGCAATAGATTTGAAATTGCTGCTGAAGTTGTACTTCCTCCAGTATTTTGCGTTACACCCATTCCCCAAAGTACACAAGTACCATCTGCTTCATATACCATACGAGCCATTTCTTTCAGATTTTCTTTCGAAATCCCCGTAATTTCTTCTGTATAATCAAGCGTATACTTTTCTACCATTTTGCTATATTCATCAAAATTCTTCACATTTTCAGCTATGAACTTTTTATCGTGCCAATCTTGATCAATAATATATTTCGTAATACCAGCGAGCCATACATAATCAGTTCCTTGGCGCGGATGAATGAATAAATCCGCACGCTCTGCCATTTCATGTTTACGAAGATCCGCCACAATTAATTTTTGGTCATGTAATTTATGAGCACGTTTTACACGCGTTGCAAGTACAGGATGCCCTTCTGTCGGATTTGCTCCAACGATAATGACAAGGCCTGCTTCCGCAATATCTTTCACTGTTCCAGCGTCCCCGCCCATACCGACAGTTTTAAATAAACCGTCTGTTGCTGGAGATTGACAATAACGGGAACAGTTGTCTACATTATTCGTTCCATATATTTGACGGGCTAGTTTTTGCATAAGATAATTTTCTTCATTCGTTACTTTCGAAGAAGAAATAAACCCAAATGCATCACTTCCATATTCTGATTTAATATGCTGCATATTGGATGCAACAACTTCAAGAGCCTCTTCCCATGAAGCTTCAACAAACATATCCCCTTGGCGAATTAATGGCTTTGTAATACGATCTTCACTGTTTACAAAATCCCATCCAAATTTGCCTTTTACACATGTTGAAATACCGTTAACCGGCGCATCTGAAACAGGCTGCACTTTCAAAATGTGGCGGTCTTTCGTCCATACTTCAAATGAACAACCTACACCACAAAATGTACAAACTGTTTTTGTTTTATTCACTTTCGTCTTACGCATCGCAGCCTCTACTTCTGAAACTGCTAAAATACTACTATATCCCGGCTCTACATCCTTTACAAAATCAATCATCGGATCTAACACATCCGGTTTCAATCCTGTCATGAATCCAGCTTCACCTAACATTGATTTCTCCATCAACGCATTACATGGACATACTGTTACACATTGCCCGCAACTTACACAAGATGAGTCATTTATACTTACACCATTGTCCCATATAACACGTGGACGGTCTAAGCTCCAGTCTATCGATATAGTTTCATTCACTTGTAAGTTTTGACATACTTCTACACACTGTCCACAAGCAATACATTGATTTGGATCATATCGATAAAACGGATGTGACATATCCACTTCACACGCACTTACTTTTGGCTCATACGGATATTTCTGTTCCTCAATTCCCATCATATGTACTGTATTGTGGACTTTACAGTTACCATTATTGTTATCACAAACGGTACAATACAGTAGATGATTCTCTAATATTCGATCCATTGCCTCAGTCTGTGCCTCTTTTGCACGCTGGGACTGTCTTTCGATATGCATACCGTTCTCTAATTTCGTTGAACAAGCACGCAATAACTTTCCATTTACTTCTACAATACACGTATCACAAGTTTGAATTGGATCTACTTCTGGTACATGACAAATTTGAGGATGTTCCAAATTACTCTCGTTAAATAATTGTAGTATCGTCTTTTCACCTGATGCAGAAAATTCTTTACCATCGACGGTTACACGGACTGTCTGTTCTGCCATAGTTTCCCCACTCCTTACAACCAACTGTACAACACAATCATGAATCCGTTTTCAAAATCGCATTACTGTACATTTTTTTGAAACGCTCTACCCAAATACTTTCTTATGAAGTCGATTCTAGATGTTATAAGGTATAACTACGAAAGCTTGAAAATATCACTATTCTACAGTTCTATTATATCGTACATATACAATAATAACCAAAATAATCTGTGATCTTCTTGTTAATAGGTGTTTTTATTTTTCCCATTGTTTTATGATAAATGTGGGAGAGAAATACATATAAAAGGGGAATTAAATATGGGGCCTACGCAAGAGACTTATACAATTGTACGTTATCAATCTGGTACATTTTCAAAACAACTTGATGAGATTGTTACAGAATCTCCTATTACTATTAAATTGAATGGTGAAGAATATGTAACAGTCGTATGCACCCCAAATTATATTGAAGATATGGTAATTGGTTTTTTAATTTCTGAGGGGATTATTTCTTCCTATAACGATGTTGAAGAACTATGGGTTCAAAAAGATAACGGAATTGTCCATGTAAAATCATCAAAAGTGAATCCGCTCTATCAAACTTTATATAATAAACGATACGTCACTTCTTGCTGCGGAAAAGGTAGACAAGGTTTTATTTTCGTAAACGATGCGGCAAAAGCAAAAGACTTACATGATATACATGTAAAAATTACTCCTGAAGAATGTTTTTACTTAATGAATACTTTACAACAATCTTCCACTACCTTTCGCCAAACTGGTGGTGTTCACAATACCGCGCTATGTGATCGAAATAATATCCTTCTATCAAGAATGGATATCGGAAGACATAATGCATTAGACAAAATATACGGTCATTGTTTACGCAATGATATATCTGTTAAAGGAAAAATTATCGCATTTAGCGGACGTATTTCATCTGAAATTTTACTCAAAGTTTCAAAAATCGGATGTGAAATTGTTCTATCTAAATCTGCCCCAACAAAACTAGCATTGCAACTGGCTCACGATTTAGGCATTACAGTCGTAGGATTTATCAGAAATGAATCCTGCAATATTTACACACATCCACATCGAATTGATGGTTATCAATCGAATAACTAAAATAACTCCTCAATTGAGGAGTTATTTTAGTTATGAAAATGTAATATATTAAAGACTTGAATAGTTAATAAAGTTAATATATAATTTCGTTACATATTAAAAAACAAAACATTGTAGCATATATCTTTTCATTCTTTTACAAATTAAAAGAGACTGCTAACAAAACACATACACACTCTTATAAAAGTAATGGATTTATTTTATTTGAAATCGACCAAGGAGGTTACAACTATGGAAATTCGCTTATTAACGACAGAGGACGCAGAAATATATTTAAAAGTTTGTATGGAAGGTTTAACGAAGAACCCGGAAGCTTTTAGCTCTTCCTATGAAGATGTTTTGAAACATGAGGATCCTGTAGCTGCTATGGCAAAACGATTAAGCAATCCGGATAAGTATACTCTAGGGGTCTTCAAAGATAACGATTTAATTGGTATCGCTACTTTAGAAACAAAGCCTTTCATTAAACAAGAACATAAAGCAAAAATCGGTTCCGTTTTCGTTTCCCCAAAAGCGCGTGGCCTTGGAGCAGGACGAGCTCTTATTAAAGCAATTATTGAAAATGCCGATAAATTACATGTAGAACAACTTATGCTCGATGTTGTAGTTGGTAACGCTGGTGCCAAAAAATTATATGAATCATTAGGTTTCCAGACTTACGGCGTACAAGAGCGTTCATTAAAACATAACGGTCAATATTGGGACGAGGAACATATGGTTCTGTTCTTAAATGATTAATACTTCAATATAGTTTTCCAAAAGCATCTTTTTATTAAGAAAGATGCTTTTTTCATTACAACAATGTAATCTTCATGTCACCTTTATCGATCGTACCAAACCTTTCCATTCATTATACTAAAAATATAAAGTGAAACTTTACTCAGTGGGGAACTACATCCCACGCTGATCGCATGTACTTGATATGTAGAGGAGAATGTGACATGAAACAAAACAAACGAGCTATGCTTTTAATATTTACTACAGCAATTGTAACTTCTGGATTAGCAATTTTACCTTGGTTTATTATATGAACACTCCCCCTAACAATGAAAAAAGCTGATTGCTTCTTAAGAAGCAATCAGCTTTTTTTATATTATAAAATCCCCAAAATTTTATTTACGCAACTTATAATAATAACCATAGATACGGCAACGCACATGACAACCGTATTACGATCTTGCTTTTCTTTTTTTGAAATTTCTTCTTTTGAATTCATGTGTATGATCTCCTTTTAAAAAAAGTGTGAGATAGGAAATTTTTCTTATCCGATGCGAGGTGAATACGAAAACCCTCTCTATCTCACATACACAATAGAATGGAATTGTCATTTTATAAATAAAATGACATGACGTTATGTCGCAACATAGGGTATTTTGTGTCGCTACGTTTTCTATTATAAAAAATAGTTGTGCAAAACTAGTGCATTTTTTATGTCAATTACTCTGAGCGAAAAAATCAGCCCTCCATTCAATCACATAAAAAGAGTTTTTTATTATTTTCATGTAAACTATACAAGTAGAATGAACAGTTTGGGGTGCACAAGATTATGGTAAAAATTTTATTAGTAGACGATGAAGAACGTATGTTACGATTATTAGATCTGTTCTTAAGCCCTCGCGGCTATTTTTGTATGAAAGCTACCTCTGGCCTTGAAGCACTAAAATTAATCGAACAAAAAGAATTCGATATTATTTTATTAGATGTTATGATGCCAAGTATGGATGGATGGGATACTTGCTATCAAATTCGTCAAATTTCCAACGTTCCTATCATTATGTTAACAGCTCGCAACCAAAACTACGATATGGTGAAAGGCCTCACGATGGGCGCAGATGATTATATTACAAAACCATTTGATGAGCATGTATTAGTCGCACGAATCGAGGCTATATTACGCCGTACAAAAAAAGATGGCTTTGTTAGTTTCAATGGTATTGAGTGGGATAAAACGAAACATACTGTCACAGTTTATGATGAAAAAATCTCATTAACTCCTATCGAATTTTCGTTACTCGGACTATTTTTACAAAATACAAACCGTGCTTATAGCCGAGATGATTTAATCGAAAAAATTTGGGGCTATGAAACAGATATCGAATATAGAACAATTGACTCACACATTCGTAATATCCGTGATAAACTACGCAAAAAAGGATTTCCGATTGAAGATTACCTAGAAACGGTCTATAAAGTCGGATATAAATGGAAAAGTGAATAATTACTTCGGTCAGTGGGAAATCGTATACCACTGACTCTTTATTATGAATAAGGTATGGTGAAAAAATGAGTAAACTTTCCCTTAAAATTGGGACATACTTTTTAATATTAGCTTTATGTATTGAAACAATTGCTTTCGTATCTTTTTATAAAAGCCTTTCAAAAATGCGTATTGTAGAGGAAACAGATGCTCTTTTAGAGAAAGGTAATCGCTATAGTAAAAAAATTAAAAGCCGCGAGAGACGGGATGAATATTATAAAGAAATGAAACACGCTGAACATAATAAAAATCCTAAACGTCCTGTGTACCCTGAGTTCGATATTACGAATGAGGCTGCACACTTAGTTGAATCGGAATCAATTTCTAACTCCGATATAGCTATCATTATTACTGACCATAATGGCAAAATTATTTCCACCTCAGAACCCGTAACAAAAGATATGCAAAAACAACTTACTTGTAAAACAGAAACTGTCCCAGACGGCGGATTGGTCGTTGAAAGGAACTGGAAAAAATCAAAGTTCATCACAACAGTAAGCCCACTTAACACAACAAAGTTTCAAGGAAAGCTATATATGTTATTAAAAACATCTTTCCTAGAAAATATGTTACTTAAACTCATGAACCAATTTCTTATCATTAGCGTTTTAACAATTATTTTAACAACAATTTCTGTCTTTGTTTTTTCACGCGTTATTACAGAACCACTTGTAAAAATGAAGAGAGCGACAGAAAAAATGTCAAAATTAAACAAGCCAATTCAATTAGGTATTAAACGAAATGATGAACTCGGAAGTTTAGCAAAAACAATTGAAGATTTATCGAGTGAACTTACGTATATGAAAAAAGAGCGCAATGAATTTCTCGCTAGTGTCGCTCATGAACTATTAACTCCATTGACCTATATGAAAGGTTATGCGAAGGTAGCAAAGAGAGACTCTTTAACAAAAGAGGAGCGAGAAGAATACTTACAAATTATTGAGGATGAAACGGATAGTGTAACCGATCTCGTCCAAGATTTATTTATGCTTGTACAATTAGAACAACACCAATTTGTTATAAAAAAACAAAAAGTGCTTCTTCAGCCATTTTTAGAACGAATGGTAGAAAAAACAAAAACAACATTAACAAATAAGCAAATGCAACTTCATGTATATTGCAAAGATGATTTAGAAGTTTGTATAGACGAAAGACGTATGGAACAAGTTATGTTAAATTTATTACACAACGCTTATCAACATTCGCCAGAAAACACAGCCATTACGATACGTGTACTCATGGAAACAGATTCTTTTACAATAAGTGTACAAGATGAAGGTGAAGGTATTCCTGAAGAAGATATCCCGCATATATTTGACCGTTTTTATCGTGTCGATAAATCTAGAACACGAGCTACAGGCGGAAAAGGTATCGGGCTAGCTGTTGCAAAGGAAATTGTAGAATTGCATAACGGTTCTATTCTAGTAACAAGCCAATTAGGAGCGGGAACAAACTTTATAATCGAGCTACCTTTTGAATAATATGCGTGTGAAAACACCAGTAGCAGTAAACACTACTGGTGTTATTTTGTTCATAAAAACAGCTCATATAAGCTAAGCTTTTGAAATTATTCTTATTTCAATATAAAATAAAGGTACATTTGCAAAGATTTGGAGGGTGATATAATTGGATATCCATGTATTAACAAAAGACGAAGCAGAAATTTACTTAGAACTTCGCGTAGAAGGATTAAAGCAAAACCCTGAAGCATTCAGCTCTTCTTATGAAGATATTATTAATAAAGAGTGTGCGATTGAATATAAAGCACAAAAATTAGCACAAGATGAAAACTATACGCTAGGTGCATTTAAAGATGGAAAATTAATCGGGGTTGCAACACTGGAAACGAAACCATATGTAAAACAAGAACATAAAGCTAAAATCGGTTCTGTATATGTATCTCCAAAAGCGCGCGGACTTGGAGCAGGAAAAGCACTTATTAAAGAATGTCTTGAGCTTGCTAAATCTTTAGAAGTAGAACAAGTTATGCTTGATGTTGTTGTTGGCAACGATGGAGCGAAAAAACTTTATGAATCATTAGGTTTTAAAACATTCGGTGTACAAGAACGTTCATTAAAATATAACGGACAATATTGGGACGAAGAGCATATGGTCTTATTCTTAGATGAAAATAAATAATAAAAAACATCCTCATGTTTGGAGGATGTTTTTTACTTTCTTGTAAACCATGCCGTGTGTAATAATTGAATCGCTTTCGCAATTTCTTCCTCTGATAATATCGCAAACCCAAGTAAAACTACATTTTCAGGTGCAGTATCGTCTTTATAGTACGTAGACACAGGATATATTTTGATACTATGTTTCGCAGCTTCTTGAATTAATTCTTCTTCCCGCATTCCATTATGCACTTTTAATAAAATGTGTAATCCTGAATCTTCTCCTATCACTTCAACACGATTAGAGAAATACTTCTCTATTTCAAAAACAAGTCGATCTCTCTTCTTTCGGTAGACGACACGCATTTTATGAATATGTTTTTCCCAATAGCCTTCATTTAAAAATCTTCTAATCACTTCTTGGTCCATTCTTGAAACACTTTGTGTATAAAATAAATATTGCTGTTGATACTTTTTAATTAATTTCTTCGGCAACACCATATAGCTCATCCGTAGCGATGGTAATAATGCTTTAGATAGCGTCCCCATATAAATAACTTTCCCCTCTGTATCTAACCCTTGCAGCGCCGGTATAGGCTTTCCAGAATAGCGAAATTCACTATCATAATCATCTTCAATAATATACCTGCTCTCTTTTTTCTTGGCCCATTGTAAAAGTTGCATCCTTCTCGTAATAGGCATAATCATTCCATACGGAAACTGATGGGAAGGTGTAACAAATACAACATTCGCATTGCTATTTTCTAAATCTGCAATACAAATTCCATCTCTATCTAAAGATAACATTTGGACTCTTGCTTCTCCCTGTTCAAAAACAACCATCTTTCTATGATACCCTGGGTTTTCAACTGCATAATTGCTTCCCTTTAACAATTGA
The DNA here is from genome assembly GCF_051916885.1 of Bacillus cereus group sp. MYBK14-1. Classification (NCBI taxonomy): domain Bacteria; kingdom Bacillati; phylum Bacillota; class Bacilli; order Caryophanales; family Bacillaceae; genus Bacillus; species Bacillus cereus group sp. MYBK14-1. Next base: position 154,397 of record NZ_JBQAHM010000010.1, read on the forward strand.
AACAACAGTTTCACTAATATTTGTGTTCCCGCTCCTAATACAATTTGACTAGCTGAACAACGTACACCTCTAGATTCATACAAATAATTCGTAATCTCTTCTCTTAAGCTCGCTTCTCCTTGAGGGTGTCCTAGAAAGAGAAGTTCGTTATTATGCGGCTGCCATATTTCATTTACAATTTTCCGATACATATTGAATGGAAAAGCATTTGTATCAATTCCTGTTTGTGTAAAATCAAATTTATAACTCTTCTCCTGAAACGGTACTTCTTCTATTCTCTCTCCGCTATCCTCTATATGAGCCATTTGCTCAATCTTGCATACAAAATAACCTTTTCTCGATATTGACTCAATATAACCTTCTGCAAGTAATTGTTCGTACGCTGCCTCTACTGTATTTTTACTTACTTGTAAATGTATCGCTAACTTTCGCTTAGCCGGTAATTTCGTAAAAGGGACAATTGATCCATCTTTAATCTCTTTTTTTATATACTCATACAATTGCACATATAATGCCTTTTTACTATTCATATTTAAATTAGGCGTTAATTCTAACATAGTATCTGACCCCTTAATAAAACTAAAATCTGATACTTTTTACAGTACCAGAAGTTATATATAATTCCTATTATCATGTCACACATAAAAAATCAAATACCGGAGAGGAGAAACATGATAATGAACAATGGTAGACGTATCGGACTTATTATGATTATTACAGGGGCTACATTATGGGGATTATCTGGTCCAATGATTCAGTGGCTATTTCAGCATACTAATGTATCCTCAATTGATTTTTTAACAATTCGATTGTTGCTTGCAGGAATATTTATTTTGTCTTTCTTACTTATAAAGAAACAAAATATATTTCAAATTTGGAAACACCCTAGATATTCTATACAACTTATTATTTTTTCTATTCTCGGCATGCTCGGTGCGCAATACGCCTTTATCGAAACGGTTCATATTAGTAATGCAGTCACAGCAACGCTATTTCAATTTCTAGGTCCTGTTCTTATTACCATGTATGTTGCATTTGAACAAAGAAAATTCCCTGCTTCCATGCAACTATTCGCAATTATAGCCGCGCTAATAGGAACATACTTTATTATTACAAATGGCTCAATTGAAAATATTGTTTTATCCAAAGAAGCTATTATTTTTGGACTATTAACAGCAATCGGATTTGCATTTTATACCCTTCATCCGGCTTCTCTCATTAAAGAATGCGGGACAACTGTAGTAATTGGTTGGGGGATGTTAATCGGAGGAATTGCACTACTTATTTATAATCGTTCATTCGGGTGGAATCAATTTTCACAAACCCTTACACTAAAAACTTTTTCTATGCTTATTCTTATCATTATTAGTGGTACCCTTTCTTTCCTTCTATATATCGGTAGTCTTAAATATTTAGCAGCAACAGAAACAAGCATTTTATCTAGCATTGAACCCCTTGTAGCTGCCATCGTTTCAATCACTTGGCTAAATGAATCTTTTGGAACATATCAATTATTAGGCGGCGTATGTATCGTTCTGTCCGTTATTTTTTTGACGATGCCTCAAAAAGAAGCCGAACCAACCTATACAACGGAACAAATATAAAATGAAACTTTAATTAGTGGGGACTATCTCCCACTAATTATTAACCTACACCAATCGGGCTTTTACGGGATAAAAATGTCAAAAGAGGTCGTACAAAACTTACGACCTCTTTTTATACTTTAAAGGAATTGTCCCGCCTTCTAGCAAATACAATTACACTAACAATAAAAACTAGGAGTGTGGCACCATGAAAAAAATCGGAACTATGCTACTTCTCTCCTTCCTCATCACTGGATGCACACAAACGCAACCGGATTCAAAAGAACAAAAAAAAGACGTAATAGCAACGTCATCCACTCAAGTGAACGCACCTTCCTTCTTTCACCTTAGTGTTTTAAAAGATGTAAATTGGGAAGAAACACCTTCTTTCATAGAAGGAAAAATGCCTTTAAAAGGCATCGAAGGTAAAGTCGCAATGGCTGATAGTCCTATTATCGCAAATGAACAAAATGAAATAATGTGGCACTTTCTAGATTCTGAAATACCAACTGGAAAATTGTCTATTATTGCGCTAAAACAAGGATCTGTAACTCCGACACAAGTACTCTTTCAAAAAGAAACTTCCAAACAAACTTGGACTACTTCAAATACAATCGATTCTACTACAAACGAACTCCCTCTCACTATGTCACTACCTTCATCTGGATTATGGTTATTAAATATATATGTGAATGAAAAATATTATGATCAGTTTGTAATCACTGCTGAGTAAAGTGACAAAAATAAACCACTTTCTTACAACAATGTAATTTCTACGTCATGTACTTCAATAGTTGAATTATCTCTCTTCTCTTATACTTAAAGTAAGAAATGAAACGAGGAGAGATGAGAGATGAAAAAAATGATAGAAGTGATCGTAGCAGTAACTGAGGTTTTAGTGAATGGTAAACAAGTTGCAATGGAATTAAATAAATAGTGAAGAAACATAAATAATTCTACACTTCTTCATTATTTTGATTTCTTATCTCAAAAAAGCAGTGCCTTTTAGGCACTGCTTTTCGCTATTAATAACGTGGTATTTTCGTAATTTGTGCCACGCCTGAATCAATAGCTGCTTTCGCTACTGCTTCTGCAACACTTGGAACAACTCTTTTATCTAATGGATTCGGGATTACATAATTCGCATTACGTTCTTCATCAGTAATGATGTTAGCGATCCCATATGCTGCCGCTAATTTCATCTCTTCTGTAATATCAGTTGCGCGCACATCTAACGCACCGCGGAATATTCCGGGAAACGCCAATACATTATTTACTTGATTCGCATAATCCGAGCGTCCAGTTCCTACTACAGCTGCCCCAGCCTCTAATGCATCCTCAGGGAAGATTTCTGGAATTGGATTCGCCATTGCAAACACAATTGCTTTCTCATTCATCGTCTGTACAAGTTCTTTCGTTAATACGTTAGGAGCAGATACGCCAATAAAAATATCAGCTTGGTGAATTGCTTCTTTTAACGTTCCACGCACATGTTCACGATTTGTCTTTTTTGAAACTTCAATTTGTGCTTCGTTCATCCATGTTTCACCTTCACAAACAATACCTTCTAGGCTAACTAACGTAATGTGCTTTGCACCAGCCTTTAATAATAATTTTCCAATTGCAATTCCTGCCGAACCCGCACCGTTAATAACGATTTTCACATTATCCATTTGTTTGCTAACAACTTTTAATGCATTAATAACAGCTGCTAAAACGACAATAGCTGTTCCATGTTGATCATCATGGAATACAGGAATATTCGTTTCTTCTTTTAATCGTTTTTCAATTTCAAAACAACGCGGTGCTGCAATATCTTCTAAATTAATCCCTGCAAATGTAGGCTCTAAATTTTTTACAAGGGTAACGATTTCATCTACATCCGTTGTGCCTAAACATAATGGGAAAGCATCTACATTCGCAAACTTCTTAAACAAAATACTTTTTCCTTCCATAACAGGCATAGCCGCTTTCGGTCCAATGTTTCCTAAACCGAGTACCGCTGTTCCATCTGAAACAACTGCCACCATATTGCCACGTGCTGTATAGTCATACACTGTTTCTTCATCTGCCGCAATTGCTTTACACGACTCCGCTACACCTGGTGTATACGTCAGGCTTAAATCATCCGCTGAATTTACCTCCACTTTACTTGTAATTTCAATTTTCCCTACTAATTCTTTATGCAATAACAATGATCTTTCATTAATTTGATTTGCTAACATACTTATAATCTCCCCTTAATTTGACAAGCTAGCTATATGAATATAGCTAGCTTGTTTGATCATGAAAACATTTTTAATAATATTGTCGCCGTTACAACCATTGCCGCCCCGCCTAAACGAGTTGAAATTTGCGCGAACGGCATTAATTCCATACGATTTGAAGCCGATAAAATAGCAACATCTCCAGTTCCGCCTAAACCGCTATGACATCCAGTTACAATCGCCGATTCAACTGGATACATCTTCATCACTTTCCCTACAAGAAAACCTGATGCTACCATTGTAAGAACAACCGATGCGCACACAACAACATATCCTACTGAAAGAACTGCTGCTACGTCTTTTAACGGAATATATAGCAATCCTAATCCAACCATTAAAGGCCAAGTTAAATTCTTCGAAATAAATTTATATAAATGGAATGCTCCTTGCTCCATTTTTGCTGGCATTAATTTAAAGTATTTCACAAGTGCTGCTGAAAAAATCATAATGATTGCCCCAGGAATACCGATGAACTTAGAAGCAAATCCTCCAAAGATGAAGAACGTACACGCAATTAATAAACCTGCTCCCATTAATGAGAAGTCAATTGGCTTCTCTGTATTTTGTTCTTTTAATAATTCTGCTTGATTGTCTGTTTTCACTAATACACCGTTACCACTAAGCTCCGGTTTCTTCTCACCTAAACGCTTCATATACCCTGCACTTACAATTGCGAACATATTTCCAATAATAGCTGCTGGAATAAGCTGTGATACAAACGTCGCTGATGATTCATTTAAAATATCACTATAAGCTAGCGACAATGGTAAAATCCCTTCCCCGATACCACCACTCACAATTGGTACGATGATAAAGAAGAATGTGTGCTTCATTTCAAATCCAAATAATGAACCGACCAATAACCCTACTGCTACAGAAGCTAACGTCCCTACTACTAAAGGAATAAACATACGAACGAAACCTTGTACTAACACTTTACGGTTCATTCCTAAAATACTTCCGACTACTAAACAAGAAATATATAAATATAAAAAGTTCGATTTTTTCATTAACATAGTCGCAGCTTCCATTGAAGCTGGATTCATCCAGTTAAAAAATACAAGTAATGATGGAATAAATAACGAAAGTATTGCTGGACCGCCGATATTTTTTAAAATTGGAATTCTCATCCCAATATCGCCTAAGAAAATCCCCATGATCATAATAACTGCAAATCCACCAATCATATCTGCTGGCAATTTATTATATACAGATGCCCCATAAATAATAGCAGCCAATACTACATATAACGGTAAAGGTATAACACCGATTTTTACATTCATAATTTTAGAAGCGAAAGATTCTCTTTGTACTTCATTTCCTTCAGAAAATGATACCGCTTCCACATTCTTTTGAATTCCCATATGGCACCCCCTCGTTTTCTTAATAACAATATTAAAACGCTTTCAATAGTAAAAATAGTTTTTGTAAGTTTTGTAATTGATTTTGTAATTAAAAAAAGTATAAGCGACTTATATTAAGTCGCTTATACGTAAAACTCTATTTTCTTTTGATCAACACATCTTAATTTACTTACAGGTCTGCCCACATGTTGGTACATCATTTCGTTTTCTAACACTCCAATGTCAGTCAAAAACATTACATATTTTCGAATAGAAACTCTTGAAATTCCAACTAATTGTGCCATTTCATCTGTTGTAAACACTCTTCCATTCAACGACTCGATCTTCTGCCAAATTAATTGCAACGTTTGCTTCGTTAACCCTTTCGGAAGCTCTTTCGTGACAGTAGGCTCCCTTTTTTCTTTTTGTAAAATTAACGAATCTAATTCCGATTGACTAATTTTTTGTTGTTCTTTCATGAAAGTAAGTTTTTCTCGATATATAGTTAATGCCTCTTTAAATCGTTCAAATGTAAATGGTTTAATTAAATAATCTACTACACCATATTGTAATGCTTTTTTAATACTTCCCATATCATGTACAGCTGAAATCATTATAATATCAATTTCTTTTTCTTGGTTCCGGATATACATTAAAAGCTCAAAACCAGTCTCTTCAGGCATAAAAATATCAAGTAATACTAAATCTACTCGTGATTTCTCTAATATTTCGATCGCCGACTTTACTGAGTTAACTGCTTGAACAAGTTCAAATCCTCCTACTTGCTCTAAATAATGCGTATTTAGCATTGCTACCATCGGGTCATCTTCTACAATTAAAACTTTAATCATATTTGCCTCTCATCCCTACCTTTAGGTATTTCAATTGTTATCGTTGTTCCCTTACCTACTAATGAATGCATATGAATTTCCCCATTTATTCGCTGTATACTTTCTTTTACAAGATACAAACCATAACCGCGGTTATCTCCCTTTGTGGAATAACCTTTCGTAAATAATTGCTCTATTTCTTTTTCTTGTATACCTTTTCCCGTATCTTGTACTGTAATAGTTAGTATATCCCCATGTTGTATCTTAACTTCAACTCGCTTCTTTTCACAATTCGTAACTGCCTCTAATGCATTATCAATTAAATTTCCGACAATCGTAATAAGTTCATGAGTAATACTTTCATCATCTATTTCCGGCATATAAGAATCTTCACTTATAATTAATTTTATATTTTTCTCTCTAGCATAGCTGAGCTTACCTAGTAAAAAACCAGCAAATACTGAACTTTTTATTCTTTTCATAACTCCACCAATTTCATATTGATGCTCTGATACCATGCCGCTTATATACTTCTGTAATTCTTCATACTGCTTCATATGTGTAAGCCCTAATACGACATGCATCTTATTCATAAACTCATGAGATTGTGCCCGTAATGCTTCTGCATATAGTCTAATACCAGTTAGTTCCTCTGCTAGTTTTCTAATCTCTGTTTTATCACGAAATGTTGCAATTGCACCAACTATTTCTCCTTTTACATATAAAGGAACTCGATTCGTCACAATCGTAATTCCATAAATATTTTGTTCTTCGTTTAATTGTACTTCTCCCGTTTGCAATACTTCTTTTATACGTGAATTTGGCATATACAACTCAACATCTTTACCGATAAAATCTTCTTCAAGTCCGCTTTTTTTAAATAGACGTTTCGCTTCATTATTAATTAATGTTACTCTAGCCTCTTTATCTACAGCAATAATACCTTCCTTTACAGATTGTAGCATCGTATTTCTTTCTTCAAGAATTTTTGCTATCCTGTGCGGCTCAAGACCGAATAAACTTTTCTTTATATGTCTAGCTAGCAATATTGCTCCTATAATTCCGACTAATACACCAACTCCGACACCAATATAAATGATATGTCTACTTTCCTTAACTCTCTCTTTTACATTATCTGCTGAAATACCAACAGCCACAGCTCCAAGTTGTTCACCTGTTTCAGAAAATATTGGTACAAACACTCGCATGGAAATACCTAAAGTTCCTTCTGCTAACGATACATGTTCTTTTCCTTTCAATGCAGGCCCTTCATCTCCCCCAATAAAATGATGCCCTATTTTTTGAGGATTTGGATGTGACTTTCTTATTCCATTCATGTCCATAACTACAATAAACTGAACACCTGTGTTTTGTAATATTCTATTTGTATACGTTTGGATTGCAGAGGTATCTGCTTTCCCAACCAAACCATCGATTACAATCGAATCATTCGCCACAATGTGTGCAATTGTTTTTGCCTTCTCTGCTTGGCTATCCTCCGTCGTCCGTTCTACATTATGACTAATTAATATATCTGTCACAAGTAAAGAAAAAATTACAACTGTACAAACTAACAATGTAATCGTTTTCCATAAATTCCATAGTCTTTTTCTTTTTTTCATCCCGTTAATGACTCCCCTAATTGCTGAATAGAAAAATAAGTAAGGTGATATTATTTTCACCTTACTTATCTGCTGTTATTATACTTTAAATTTACTAGTCATCGCTTGTAGTTCTTCTGCCATCTCAGCTAAGTTTTGCGAAGCTGAACTAATTTCCTCCATGGAATTAACCTGTTCTTCTGTTGAAGCTGCAACACTTTGCATACTAGCTGTATTTTCTTCTGCAGCAGCTGCAATTTCATCAATAGCATTTGTCACTTCATTTGCATCCCCAGCAATTCTCTTCGTTGTTTCTACCATTTGATTAACTTGAGAAACAATATGTGTAGTAGAACTTAAAATTTCCGTAAAACTTACTTTCGTTTTTGTTACAACATCAAGGCCCTGTTGAACTTCTCCATTCACATTATCCATCGCCTTAACAGTATGTTCAATATCCGCCTTAATTTCTGCAATTAAATTTGCAATCTCTCCAGATGACTCTCCTGATTGCTCTGCTAATTTTCTAACCTCATCTGCTACAATAGCAAATCCTCGTCCCTGTTCACCTGCTCTTGCTGCTTCAATAGCCGCATTTAAAGCTAATAAGTTTGTTTGAGTTGCGATGTTTTGAATTGCTTCAGAAATAGCTCCTACTTGCTTTGATTTCTCATCAAGCAGTTTAATAATAGCATCTGACTCGGATACCGACCTAGAAATAGACTGCATTTGTTTTGCAGTTTGTTCAACTAAATCTTCTCCCTCTTCAGCTCTTTCTCGCGCATGTAATGAGGAAATAGAAATTGACTCTGCGCTTCCAGTTACATCTTGAATTGCTGTATTTACTTGTTGCAATGTAGCCGCACCTTCTTCAACACCTTGACTTTGTGATTCAGCCCCACCTGATACTTGTTCCATTGCAATTGTAATTTGATCTGTCGCATCATTTGCTTGCTGTACGCTCGCTGTTAACTCTTCTGCCGATGCTGCAACATGTTCTGCTGAAAAGCTAATTTGGGTAATAACATCTTGTAAAGACGTAGACATTTCATTAAATGAATTCCCTAATTTCCCTATGTCATCCTTGGAATGGATTGTAATTTTCTCTGTTAAATCTCCCTTACTAATTTTATATGCCGATTCAGCTATTTTTCGTAATGGCCTTGTAATAGACTTTGTAATGAAATAAATTAATATACTACCAAATGCAATAGCGATAGCAATGACAATCAAAGTCTTATAAAACACTGGACTGGCAGCTTGGGTAATTTCTTCATCGAACATAACACCAACTACTTTCCAGCCCGTTTTCTCATTTGTTGCAAAGATTAAATTCTTTTTATCATCTTGTTCTGTATAAGACACATTTCCTTGTTTATCTTCATAAATTGGTTTAATCCAAGGATCAGTAACTTTTGCACCTGGTTTTCTAGATGGATGACTAACAATTTGCTTATTTTGATCTAAAATAACTGCATAACCTTTTTCACCAATGTTAATCATTTTGGAAATTTTTAAGATGTTATCTAAATTTAAATTAATTCCTATAACACCTTTACCATCTTTTACTTCTTTCGCAATCGTCACTACCATATTTTTTGTAGATGCTGACTGATATGGCGCAGTAACAATTACTTTCCCTTTATTTTCATGTGCTTCTTTATACCAAGATCTATCTGTTGGATTATACCCATCAGCCATTTGAATAAATGGTTCTCTTATAAACTTTCCCGTCTCTGTTCCAATATAAATACCTTCTACTTCTGGATGAAGCTTTATATATTGTGCTAACTTCGTTCTTACTATTTCTTCTTGTCCATTTAGATATGTATCCTCTGTTAAGATGTCTGCAAAGTACGTCGCATCAACAAATTTCTCTTCTATATTTTGAGAAATAACAGTATTTAAAATCGAAATATTCTCCTTTGCCTTATCTGTCATTTGATGCTCAAAATTTGTTTTGGCAGTTTGATATGAAACACCACCGATAATAATTCCTGGTATAGTTAAAATAATAAAAAATGAAATGATTAATTTTTTATTGATACTCATACATTTAACCCAGTTAAATATTTTTTGCATAATAAGCCTCCTTTATGTAATGTGGATACTTGTGTCATTTTATACAATTAATATATATAAAACAACATATAATGATAACATGTAATTTTTTCGTCAATTATGCATTTTTGCATATCCACTCCTTATACGTATTTTAATCATAAAAATAAGAGAACTTTAGCATTATATATGCTAAAGTTCTCTTATTTCTTAACAGCTTCTACTCTATAAAACTTCTCTTATAATCCTCAAATCTTTACCCTTCGCCTTATAGTCATATTACTAAAACTCTTCGTCCTAATTTATTTAGCGCTCTTTACATAACTAATTGCCTGACTTCCCATTTGTACCCATGCCTGTTCAAAGGTTTCTCTCGGTACTTTTACATCTAAGCTATCCTCAAGTGGATCTCGAATATATACAGATTCCTGATCATACCCAATAAGTACAACACAATGTTCATTATACGTAATAGAAACATCTCCACTATTTGTTTCCCATGTAGTAAATTCAGCTTCATCTAATGGTGCAAATGTTGCATTTGTGATCATGACTACAGGTTGCCCTGCTTTTATACTCTTATAAATTTCTTCTATATTCTTCCCTGTTAAGTCTACAGCTTTATTAGGTAAATATTTTTCCGCTAACTGAAAAAGTGGCCCATGATATACACCATATCCCGATTCAGAAAATGTATAAATATTACCTACAAATCCTTCATTCGGATTCCCGCGCACACCATCGTCTATAAAATCAACTTTTTTTATTTCATTTGCTAATGTCATCTTATCCACTGAAACACCAGCGTATTGTAACATCATCGCTAAGCTCGTCACTTCACAGCCTCTATCCAATTCTGGTAACTGCTGAATTAAGGGAACATTTGCTAAGATGACTTTTTCATCGTTATTACTAAACTCCGTTTCTTTTCCTCTTTGTATATTTGAGAATGTTAACTTCTCTACATACTTTGGAATTCCATTTGTATATACACTCCATATTGCTGCACCTAGTAAAGCTGTACATATATACCACTTCAATTTTCTTATCGCTTTCACACCCTTATTAATTCGTTAAATAAGAATAAAATGCGTCAGCATCCGTTCGTACCATCGGTACAAAATTTAGTTCTTTTCCTTTTTCAGGCTGATCTTTTTTTATCTTTTCCGCTAACTCTTGAATATTCATATTCATTTTATCCATATTAAGCTCATCTGCCATTTGTAGCACCTTTTGTTCATTAATTTCTCTTAATATTTGATATATATCTTTACCATACAAATCAATATGATGTTTTTTTGCTTCTTCTTGTACTTTTTGTTCGTACACTTCTTGTGCTAACTCTTCAATTTCTTTTCCTTTTTGAGAAATATCTAACTTTCCTGCTTCTTCTCTTACTTTCTTTCCGTAGATTTCTTCCGCGATGTCTTCGATTTCTTTTCCATCTGTCGAAATACCTAATTTATCTGCTTCATCTTTAATTTTAATCGCATTAATTTGAGTAATTAAATCTACAATTGATGTATTCTCTATAGATATACCTAGCTTTAACGCTTCTTGCTTTACTTTTGTTTCATAGATTTCTTCTGACAGCATCCCAACATCTTTTCCTTCAATCGATATGCCTAACTGCTCTGCTTCCCTTCCTACTTCTGTTTCATGAATTTCTTTTTCTAGTGTAATTTGTTCTTTTCCTTCCGTTTCAATACCTAGTTTCTCTGCTTTTTCTTCTGTATGCACTGCATGTATCTTACCATTGTTCAATTGTTCTTTACTGCGCTGCGTGTAATCTGTCTTTCCTTTTTGTGTTTCAGAAGGAGAGGCCCCCCCTAATATACTTAAACTCATTACTCCAATAGTGAATACCGTCATCATTTTCTTTTTCAAAATTAATTCCTCCCTCTTATACTTTCTTTCCCATCATTCCCCTAGTTTTTTTAATACTATACATACATCTCATCGCTGCTTGAGATAACATTATGATTGATAAACCCCACTCACATACACCTAATCTCTTCTTCATGTAACGAACTTTCTTTATGCCATACATAATATAAATAGTTTCTTAACTTTCCCTTAAAAAAAGACGACCTTGTAAAAACAAGGTCGTCTTCTTACTTATATTTTTTGATTTTTAGGGAAAATCACTTCAAAACAAGTGCCATCTCCCCATTTGCTCTCTACTGATATTTTTCCGTAATGCTTTTCTACAATCCAATTTGCGATTGAAAGACCTAATCCAGCTCCTTCTGACGTACTTCTTGCTTTATCCCCTTGATAAAAACGATCAAATAATTTCGGAATATCTTCTTCTTTCACTCCTATCCCGTCATCTTTCACCTGTATGCGAATTGAACTACTCGTTTGCGTGCAATCAATTTGAATATGCCCACCTTCGTTTGTATACTTCATCGCATTATCTAACAGTATGACCATCATTTGATGAATCCGCTCTCTATCCCCCATAAAAGATACACCACGTTCTACTTTTAGCATCATTTCTTTTTCTTGATAAGAAGCAATCTCTTTATATGGAGCTACTATTTCTTCTAACAATTTATCAAGTTCAAATATTTTCTTATCCATCTCAATTTGATTAGAATCAGAACGTGCTAGCAATAATAAATTACTAACGAGTTTCGATAACCGCCTACATTCTTTTGAAATTGTAGAAATATCCATCGCTTTTTCTTCTATCGTAGCGGATGGTGACTGGAATAAAACATCCGTTTTTGATTGAATAACTGCAAGTGGTGTCCTGAGTTCATGTGATGCATCAGAAACGAATTGTTGCTGTTTCTCCCATGAACTTTGAATAGGTACAAGTGCTCTACCAGCTAGGAAAAAGCCAATACCTATCGCACAGAGGCTTCCTATGCTACAACCTATAACGAGAATTAAAAATAAAGTATTTAACATTCCTTCTTCCGCTGTTATATCTCGCACGATTTGAACTATTTCTCCATCTTTTTGAAGCGAAAATGCTCTAAAATATCGTCCTTGTACTTCAATATCTTGTAACTCCTCTAATTTTTCGGGAGAAAAACTTTCCAAATTCTCTTCAAAAATAGAACGGAATTTACGGTTATCGCCCTCTATTTTCACTATTTTCCCATTCCAAGTTATTCTAGTTACTCGCGGATCTCCAATTTGGATATTCTCCATGCGTTTTCTTGGTGGTACTTTAACATCTAATTTTTCTCTATACTGAGCTATCATTTTTATAGATTGATCTACTTCACTATAAATACGCTTGTATGTGTACGAATAAATAATACTGCCTAATATACCTATTAATAGAATAAATACTAATGAGTTCACTATAGTCAAACGAATGCGTGTTTTTTGAAACATACTTCCTTTTTTCATTGTTCTTTTAATATATATCCAATACCTCGAACGGTTTGAATATCTTTCTGATAACCGAATGGCTCTAATTTTTTACGTAAATGATGCACATACACTTCTACAATCGCTACTGTCGTATCTGAATCAAATCCCCAAACACGATCAAAAATTTGTTCACGCATTAAAATCTTTCCGCTATTTTGAACAAGGTACTCTAGAAGCTCATATTGTTTTAATGATAACTTCATACCTTTTCCATCTACTTGAACATCTTTATCTTTTCCGAACAATTCAATGCCTTTATAGCGAATTGTTTGCTGCGTTGTTAAACTACCACTTCTGCGTAGTAAAGCACGAATTCTCGCTTTTAATTCAGGGGCCTGAAATGGCTTAACAATATAGTCATCTCCACCAAAGTCCAATCCCTTCACCCGATCTTCTAAAGAATCTCTCGCTGTCAAAAACAGGACTGGTGTTTCAATCTTTTCATCTCGTATTTTTTGAATCACTTCAAATCCGTCCATCCCTGGCATCATCACATCCAGCAAAATTGCATCATATATATTTTGAAGAGCTAAAAACAATCCATCTTCTCCATTTATTGCCGTATCTACTTCAAATTCATCACGTAAAATTTGTACGATAGACTCTAATAACGAAGCATTATCTTCTACTACAAGTAAACGCATGCTCTCACCTTCCATCAAATAGTTCAATTCTATTTATTATTACATTTCTTCTCTTCATAACAAAAGAATGTAGTTACATTACGTAATTTCATTTTTAACTATTTCCTTCTAAAATTTTGAAGTTTTATTATAAAAACTTTGTCTTAAATTTAGCTTAATAAAAAATTGAAAGAAATAAGATTCCTCTTATCTCTTTCAATTTTTTATTACATATACCTTTTTACTCGGCAACTCTAAACAATTTAGCTGACCGCCATACACAGCCCCGCCATCAATCCCAATAATACGATTACTACCAAAATACACTCCGCAATCCTCACTACCATGAAGCGTTTTTGTTTCCGTATGCCCAAATACAATAACCTTTTCACCGCTATATCCATTATGAAATTCATTACGGATCCACATTAATGTATATGGTTCAGATTCAGAAACTCGTTTCATCGGTTCAACCCCAGCATGTACAAATATATACTCTTCTGTTTCAATGTAATGATCTAATTCTTGAATAAACTTTATATGTTCCTCTAATACACGAGAGTGTAAAATCGGTTTTTGGAAGTCTTTCTCATTAACCGCAATATCTTCTTCTACAAATCCATAGCTATATAATGTCTTATCTCCACCATTTCTTTTTACCCAATGGTTCCATGAACGTTCCTCATTTGTCGTTAACGCCTTAATCATCATATCTTCATGATTTCCTTTTAAAATGAGTGCTCCCTCTTTTTTCAATTCTCTTACCTTTTCAATTACAGCACGCGCATTTGGACCACGATCTACATAATCTCCCAGTAAGATTAATTGATCCTGTTTCGCATCATATTGAGCTTCTTCCAATAAATGTTCGAACTTTTCTATCTCTCCATGAATATCACTAATAACAAGAATTCTTTTCATATTATCCCCCCTCTTTCTAATTATAGTTCAAAACGACAGAAAGTTCAGAATTAAAATCCCGCATTAACGGGCAGTAAGCCCCCCACTGATTACAGTTTCACTTTATTACAAACTAAACTATTATCCTTACAACAATGTAAGTCTCTTGTCATCCAATTCGATAGTTGTAATTACTGTATTTCCTTATACTGAGAGTAAGAAATGAAACAAAAAATAAGGAGAGATGAGAGATGAAAAAAGTAATGGAAGTTGTAGTAGCGGTAGTAGAGGTTTTCGTAAATGGTAAACAAGTCGCAATGGAGTTAAATAAATAATGAAAAGGACAACATTCACTCTAGACCCTTTACTCATATAAAAGAGATAAGACTTCATCATTTCTTTGATCCCTTATCTCCCTATAAAGAAAGCCGTATCCCTTTTAAGGATACGGCTTTCTCTTATTTTTGACTCGTACGAGCTGAAATGCTAATTGCTCTATCTGTTGCTTTGGCAGCTTCATCTAACGCTTCTTTACTATTCTTCCCGTCATACATCGCTTCTAATGCTTTTACAACTGCATCTCGTGATTCTGGGAATACACTAATTAAAGCCCCTTGTGTTGCTGGAGATTGCTTCGTCGCTTGCAATTGATCTACTGTTACTTTCAACTGTGGATATTTTTCATATTGCTCTTTTACTAATGGCTCATTATATGCATCTGGATTAATTGAGAAATAACCTGTTGCAGTATGCCATTTTGCTTGTACGTCTGGCTTCGTTAAATATTTCATAAAGTCCCAAGCACCTTGTTGCGTTTCTTCTGAAACCATATTCGTCATCCATAATGATGCTCCACCAATAACAACACCATTTTGTTTCGAATCCTCAGGATACGGAATATATGAAACACCTACATTAAACTTAGATGCATCGATTAAATCAAGAACACCTGCTGAAGAATCTAAATACATAGCAACTTGTCCAGATTGGAACGCGGCACGAATATCATCCCAACTTGCTCCATACTTTCCAAGTGCGCCAGCTTTATTTAAATCATCTAACATTCCAAATACTTTCTGTCCTTCTTTACCGTTAAATACCGCCTTCTTTGCAGCATCTTTACGGCCGTTTTCGTTATCTACATATAAAGCACCTTGTGTCGCTAACAATTCTTCAAAGAACCAACCGTAGTTAAGCATGGAGAATCCATATTGTTTTACATTTCCGCCTTCTTTAATCGTTAACTTTTTCGCTGCTTCTTGTAATTCCGCATATGTTTTTGGAGCTTTCTCTGGATCTAAGCCCGCCTTTGCAAAAGCATCTTTATTATAAATTAATACTGGTGTAGATGAATTAAATGGCATAGAATACATTTTTCCATCAACTGAATAATAATTTGTAATTGCTTTTTCTAATTTTGACGTATCGTACTTATCTTTTTTTATCCAGCTATCAATTGGTGTGATTTTTTTGCTATCAATCATATATTTCGTTGTAATTTCACTCGATTGAACAAGAGCTGGCGCTTCTTTCGTTGCAGACATCGTTCTAAATTTCGTTAAAGACTCTTCATATGTCCCTTGGAACTCTGCCTTTATCTCATATTTATTTTGCGACTTATTATAGTCTGCAACAAGACCATCTAATACTCCTTGTGTTTTTCCACCCATCGCATGCCAGAAGCGAATTACAGTTTTATCACCATTTTTTTCAACAGGTGCTACTTTTGCCTGTACTTCAGGTTTTCCCTCTGTTTTACTATTTGAACAAGCTGCACTAGATAATGCCATTGTTGCTACCATTAATAGAGCAGCACCTTTTTTAACTAGACTCATTTAAATCTCACCTTCTCTTAGTTATTTAATTGCACCTTTTGTTAATCCTTGTTGTAATTGCTTTTGCCCTAAAAATAGTAAAATCAATGTTGGAATAACGATAACCGTAACACCGGCCATTACGCTTCCCCAATCAGTTGCAACTTCTTGAGACTGAAGCTGCTTTACACCGATTTGCACTGTTCTTACTTTTTCATCAGTGGTCACTAAAAGTGGCCATAAATACATATTCCATGTTGTTAAAAAGCTATATACTCCAAGCGTAATAAAACTCGTTTTACAATACGGTATTACAACGCTGAATAAAAATCTTATATTTCCAATCCCTTCAATAAAAGCAGCTTCTTTCAGTTCATTCGGGAGTGTCATAAAATGTTGACGTAACAAGAAAATACCGAAAGCTGTTGCAAAAAACGGCACTGTCATCCCGGCGAAACTATTGATCCAGCCAAAGTTTTGAATCGTTAAAAAGTTAGGCACCATCGTTGCTTCCCACGGAATAAGCATCGTTGAAATAAACAGGAAGAAAATTAAGTTTCTCCCTTTAAACTGAAGAAAAACAAAAGCATAAGCTGCTAAACTTGATACGATAAGTTGTCCAATCATAACGACTGTCGATACAATTAAACTGTTATATAAGTATGTAAAAAGCGGTACTTTTTGAAAAATATTAATGAAATTATCAAAAGTAAACTGGGTCGGAAATAACCTTCTCATTTGAATATCGTCTGGTGTCATAAAGCTTATTAAAAATGCATACAGTACAGGAAAAAATACCATCACTGCACTAATAATGAGTAGCATGTATAATAGGAAATTTTGTTTCCACTGTTTAACAATCATTTATAATGCACCTTTCTCTCAGCAAACTTAAATTGAAGTAATGTAGCAACGAAAATGAAAACAAATAATACCATCGCTTGTGCACTTGCTGTTCCAAATTGATGATTCACAAACGCCTCTTTGTAAATCGAGTACACAATTAAATTCGTTGCATCATTTGGTCCACCGTGCGTTAAAATATCAATTTGTCCAAAGCTTTGGAACGCACTAATTAATGTTACTGTTACAATAAAGAATAAAGTTGGTGATAGCATCGGTAATGTAACACGACGAAGCTTATATAAATAACTAGCACCATCTATAGATGCACTCTCATATAAAGACGTATCAATATTTTGTAAACCACCTAATATAACTAAAAATGCAAAACCTGTATTCACCCAAACTGTTGTAACTGATACAGAGAATAGTGCCCAGTCCGGACTCGTTAACCATGCGATTGCAGGAAGGTTCATAGAGGCTAATATATTATTAAATAATCCTACACTTGGATGAAATAAAAATAGCCAAATCACTGCACTAGCAGCTACTGATATTCCCATCGTCGAAGAAAACAGAACTCGGAATAACCCAATACCTCTTACCTTTCCATTTGCAATCAATGCAAGAAACAAAGCAAATATAATACTCGTAGGAACTGTATATAAAACAAATAATAAAGTTGATTTTATACTTTTGTAGAAGGCTGGATCAGAGAATAAATATTGATAATTTTCTAAGCCAACGAAAAGATTAGCTTCTCCATGTATATCGGTTAAATAAAAACTATAATAAATCGTCCTAAACAATGGATAGAACAGAAAAATCGAAAATAGCAAAATAGATGGCGCCAAAAACAATAATCCTATTCTTAAATCTTTCGTTCTCTCCCATAATTTTTTCTTTTTTGACACCTTTGTTTGAACTGGTAACTTACTTACTTCGATCATTATTTCGCCACCACTTTCAACTCTTCTTCAGCTACCACTTTTAAGCGTTCATTCGTGTTTTCGTTAAAGAAGCATAACTTTTCTTGCGAGAATAATAATTTTACTTTGTCACCTTTGTTCAGGAGTAACTGTCCGATAACTTTCGCACTCCAAGTTGTTCCATTTACCGCAAAGTTCAATATAGATTCATTCCCTAATACTTCTACAGATTGCAACGTCACTTCTTGTCCCTCCTCAGACAGTGCAATATGCTCAGGGCGCATGCCTATGCGAATTGTTCCTTCTGGTAATTGCTTTAACTGTCTAATAGATAATGGAATTTGCAATTGTCCTATATGTAATACACCTTTTTCTTTATTTACTTCCCCATCATTTATATTCATAGAAGGAGAACCTATAAAGCTTGCAACAAATTCGTTTGCTGGTTCGTTATATATGTTAAGTGGTGTTCCAACTTGCTGTATACTTCCTTTATTTAAAACCATGATACGATCACCCATAGTCATCGCTTCTATTTGATCGTGGGTAACGTAAATCATCGTAATTCCTAATCGCTGCTGAATTTCTCTAATTTCAATTCTCATTTGCGCACGTAATTTCGCATCCAAATTCGAAAGTGGTTCATCCATTAAACAGATTGGCGCTTGACTCACAATTGCCCTGGCAAGTGCAACACGCTGTCTTTGTCCGCCTGATAATTGGCCTGGTTTCATTTTCACATACTCTTTCAGTCCTACCATTTCAATAGCTTCCATTAATCGCTTTTGTCGCTCTTCTTTTTGTACTTTTCTTACCTTAAGTCCAAATAAAATATTTTCTTCTACAGATAAGTGTGGATATAATGCATAATTTTGAAATACCATTGATAGATTACGGTCTTTCGGCTCTAGATCATTTGCAACACGTTCATTAATAATTAAATCTCCTGAAGAAATCTCTTCTAAGCCAGCGATCATTCGTAATAATGTGCTTTTCCCGCATCCCGAAGGTCCAACTAAAACAAAAAATTCACCCTTCTTAATATGAACCGATATGCCTTTAACCGCTGTCTCTTCTGCATTTTTATATACCTTTGAAACATTTTTCAATTCAATCACAAGGTTGCACTCCTTTTTTCTTCTTGTATCCATACTTCATAATGACTTGTTGAAATCGCACTTGCTCCTGCACGAATTGCAATTTCCGCATCTTCTCGCGTTTGAATCAGCCCTCCTGCAATAATAGGAAACTCTATTTCCTCTACTAGCTGCTTAATAATAGAAGGCATAATCCCCGGCATAATCTCTACTGCATTTGGTTTAGTCGTTTTACAATTTTCAATTGATTTAGTAAGAGATAAAGTATCTACAATAAAAATACGTTGAATTGTTTTCAATCCAATTTTATTAGCATTTCGAATTGTTGAACCCTTTGTTGAAATAATACCTTGTGCCCCGATAACATCTTGAATATACAAAAGCGCTTCCTCTGTATTCGTATTTAAGCCTTGTATAAAATCACAATGAAGAAATACATCATGTCCATGTTTCTGCAATTCATATACACGCTCTGGTAATTCCAGCATTGAACCAGTCATAAGAAAAACTGTTTTCGGCAATTTTTTGTATGCTTTGTATCCTTTCCAATCCTTTATCATCGCAATATAAGGTTCTTTAAACATTTATTCCACCTAACTGTTCTATTTTTATCCAAACTAAAAACACCTACTTACATAGAACGCCTTTCTCCTTATTTGAACTCTAGGGAATAGAGCACACCTAAGAAAGTGGCACATTATATGTAAGTGGGTGTTCTCAAATGTTCTCTACCCTAGTTATTTTGTTACCTTTACTATATTACGCATTTATTAAGTCAGTTTTGATAGATTGTTAATTAGGTGTTAATCGAATGTTAATATTCACCATATCATTATTTACATTAATCTAGATATTAAAATATAAATAAATAGAACGAAACAATACTTAAAATTCAATCAATATGTAAATTCATTCCATAGTTAATGATTTTTAGTTTGCTTGCCACTGCTTGCAAACTAAAGTTATCCCAAGCAGTACTATAAAGTGGAATGCGCCTTTTCTCTTGTATTGATATGGCCCAGGCTGTAACAACATCAGTACCATATCCGTTCCCTTGAAACTCCGCTAAAGTTTCCACACTTGCCTCAGCAGCTACGGGCGTACTTCTGGCACTGCAACAAACAGAAACTACTTTTTCATTTTTTACAATTGCCAAATAAGGTTGCCTCCTTATTTACTCCATTTACCATCCATTCATAATCTATTTTTCATGTTCAAAATAAAAATCCCATTCAAATACACATTACTGAATCCATCATACTAACTGATTTCTTCATTCTGTCTATCTAAATGGGATTATTTTTCGTTTTTTACTCTACTGGTTGTTGTGGCTGTACTACTTCATTCGCTCCAGCTACCCTCAACATATTTACAATATCTTTAAAACCTCTTTTTTCAGCGTATTGCAGTGGCGTCAGATGTTCCTTGTTAGCCATGTTTACATCTGCACCGTGATCAATAAGTAATTGAATTACTTTCTTATGGTTTTCACTACCATTTCCTAATACAATTGCTTCTAATAACGCTGTTCCACCACGTTCATTTTTATAATTCACATCAATATCTGTATGCTCTAATAATTCTTTAACAACCTCTACATGGCCACGCTCAGATGCAGAAATAAGTGCTGTCCCACCTGACCTAGTCGTTTCTTTCGTATTAACTCCTGCATTAATTAATACTTTTACAATATCCGTATATCCTTCTCTACTTGCATAAAGAAGTGGATTACTTTTTTTCTCATCTTTAATTTCAATATTAGCACCTGCACCAATTAATGCTTTAACTGTCTCTACATGATTTTGGTACGTCGCTGCAAGGACAGGCGTTTCTCCGTTGTCACCTTCTACGTTTATATTCGCTCCATCCTGAATCAACTTCATAGCTGTCTCTGTGTCTCCAAGAGTAGCTGAAAGTAACAACTGTTTGTCCATTAAATTTATACTTTTCTCTTCTTTAGATTCTTCCTGTTCTTTATGCTTCTCTTTTTTCTTCTCATTTTTCACATGAACCGGTTTCGATTCTGGTTCTTCTTGCTTATCGCAAGCCACTACCGTCATTAAAAGTCCTAATAAAATACATAATAAAATTTTTTGTTTTCTCACAACTACAGCTCCTATGAAAGATAATGTTTTCTTAACCATTCCTCCATCACATACAATAACTCTTCTTGAGTACATTTATCCATAAGCCCTTTAGATTCCTTCTTTAATCGGATTATCTTAAGCTTATACTATGTTTCTCAACCTATTGAAATGATACGCCTGATGGCCCCATCATTAACATTATGAAGCAATTAGTTTAGCACGTTTTTACCGCATTTGTATACATTTCTAAAAAGTACATAAATGATTGCTTTAGGTTACTATATTCCATTGTAACCGTTCTGCTAAAAATTTTACACCTTTTCTATATTTGCACCTGAGTAATAATAGAAAAAGACAACTACATAGTTGTCTTTTTCTATTAATGATGTCCACCATGATTTCCTGCTTTCGGTTTCCCCATCATCTCTTTATTCATTTCCCATTTATGCTCTGCTAGCTCTTTATACGAAAGAACTTTCCCCTTATAGTTAGATACAAAGCTCTCTGCATCTTTTTTATTTTTAAATGAAATGACATTATAAGCCATCGGTGTCGTTATTGTTTTATCATATACGTAAGTAGCGTCTTCTAACGAAATCCAATCTTTCGAATCATAATCTCGGACAAATTTCTCTTTCGTCTTTTCATCTGAGTTGATCTCCATCCATTTATACATACAACCGATATCATCAAACTTTAACGCTTTTCCATTTTCTAAAATAATTTCTGTTGCAAATTGATTATCTGTTACCCCAATTTGGCAAATATCACATTTATCATGTTTCTCATCAATGGCAACAGCTGCTGTTTCCTTTTTCCCACACCCGACTACCGTAAATACGAAACATAAACATATAGCAAGTACGACATATTTTACTTTCATCAATATTCCTCCCTAGAAACCGTATACTCCACGAAAAGAATACCAAAAGGTTGTGTGAGATTTGTGAAAAAACAATGTGCTTTTTGTAATATAGGAAACAAAAAAAGATGTGTAGTTATTTCTACACATCTCTCATCACTCGCAACCTGTAATTAACAAATCATCTTCTAATTTAACTAATAATGTATCCGCACTAATTTCCTGTCCAACTTCTACATTTACCAATCTTATATTTCCACTAATCCCGACTGCAATTTTTTTAAGCTCACCGTCATTTTTTCGGATCATCAGTAATTTTTCCCATTCATATACGTAAGAAGATTCATTAATAAAAATCTCCTCTACTTTTCCTTCATAAGAGCTATAAATCTCTTCAATTCTCGTTTTCATATAACATCTACTCCCTATTTCACACTTCACTATTTTCATCTTATTCTACCATTCTTACGAGAAGCAGCTTACTTTTTAAAAATTCAAATTAACTACCGTGAACAAAATGAACAAAATAAAAATTATGCTTCTAATGATGTTATTTTTCAAATTATTTACCATTTGAATAGATGCTTTTATTATAAATAAAAAACCTTTTTCTGAATTTTTATTCTATTTTGAAAGCGCAATCATTCTTTTGAGGGGGAAATTACATGTTAGCACTACTTGGATTTGCGATGGTATTTGTCTTTATGTTTTTAATTATGACGAAACGTATGTCAGCGCTAGTAGCATTAATATTAATTCCGAGTGTTTTTGCATTAATTGGCGGATTCTATGCCGATATGGGACCTATGATGTTAGAGGGGATCCAAAAATTAGCACCTACTGGTATTATGCTTATGTTCGCTATTTTATATTTTGGGATTATGATTGATAGCGGTTTATTCGATCCTGTCATTAGTAAGATTTTAAAATTTGTAAAAGGAGATCCTTTAAAAATCGTTGTCGGAACGGCTATATTGACTATTATCGTTTCTCTAGATGGTGATGGTACAACAACATACATGATTACAGTTTCCGCAATGTATCCACTATATAAGCGCCTTGGAATGAACCCCCTCATATTAGCTGGAGTTGTTATGTTAGGGGCAGGGGTAACAAATCTTACACCTTGGGGTGGACCCACAGCTCGTGTTATGAGCGCACTTGGACTTGAGGCTTCCGAATTATTTACACCTCTTATTCCAGGAATGATTGCTGGTGCAATTTGGGTTGTTTTCGTTGCCTACTATCTTGGAAAAAAAGAAAGAAAACGTTTAGGAATTATGGATGTACAGTATTTAAAACAAATGCAAACAATGGATGAGCAAGCTGCAACTGTCGAAGCAGCAGTGCATAAACGCCCTAAACTTCTATGGATTAACTTTTTATTAACCGCCACATTACTTGTCTGTCTCATACTAGAAGTTATGCCATTACCTGTTTTATTTACAGTCGCTTTTGCTATCGCTGTTATGATTAACTATCCAAACTTAGAGCAACAGAAAGAACGTATTGCTTCTCATGCTGGGAATGTATTAGCAGTTGTTTCTCTCGTATTTGCTGCCGGTATTTTCACTGGTATTTTATCTGGAACAAAAATGGTAGATGCAATGGCTAACAGTGTAGTAACTCTTATACCAGATGCACTTGGACCACAATTGCCAATTATTACAGCACTTCTCAGTATGCCATTCACATTTTTCATGTCTAATGATGCATTTTACTTCGGGGTATTACCTATTTTGACGAAAGCTGCTGCTACTTACGGAATTAGTGCAGCTGAAATGGGACGTGCTTCCTTACTTGGGCAACCCGTTCACTTATTAAGTCCTCTTGTCGCTTCCACTTATTTATTGGTCGGAATGGCAAAAGTTGATTTCGGTGAACATCAACGCTTCACTTTATTGTGGGCCGTTGGAACGACAATGGTTATGTTAATTACCGGAATTGTAATTGGGATTATTCCAATATAAGATGCAAAAAAACAGTAGAAGGAATAAAATCCTCTACTGTTTTTTATTATGAAGAAACAAGAAAATAACGTCTCTCGGGTCTCCCAACACTTCCATATATTAGCTCTGCGTGGACTTTCTTCCCAGATATCAAATACTCTAAATAACGCCTTGCCGTTGATCGGCTTACGCCTACCATTGAACTTAGCACCTCTGCTGTAATCCCTTCTTCATTAACTGTTAACATATGCTTTTTTATTTTCGCTAAAGTTAAAGGATCTATCCCTTTCGGGGCATATTCTATTTGATCTCCCTTCACCCCTCTTTGAGACCATAAATATTCAATTTGCTCCGTAGATAATTGATTATTTTTCTTTAACTGTATAATCTTTTTTTGATAGCCTTCCAGACTTGCTTTAAATCGGTCAAACATTAGTGGCTTTACGATATAATCTGTTACTCCGCCCCGCAGGGCGTGCCTCACTACATCTGTTTCCGATGCCGCTGTAATCATAATAATATCTGTATCGTGCAAATGATGCCTAATATATGTGACAAGTTCCGTTCCTTGCATATCAGGTAAGTACACATCTAATAAAACAAGCTGTGGCTTCACAAGCTCTAGCCATTCTTTCGCTTGTTCTCCAGTCGTTGCCGTTCCAATTACTTTAAATCCCTCAATTTTCTCAGTAAAACGACGATGAATGTCAGCAATCCGAATATCATCTTCTACAATTAATACTTCAATCTCCTCACCCATTACTATTCGCCTCTCTCTTTCGGTAGTGCAATAATAAATAACGCACCACCTAAATCCCCTTTTTCAATTGCAATACTTCCATTTAAATCTTCTACTAACTCTTTCACTTTTGCTAATCCATATCCTCGCTCTCCTCCTTCTTTCGTCGAAAAGCCTTTATAGAATATGCTAGTAATTATTTCATCATGAATCCCTTGCCCTGAATCTTCCACTTCAATTAATATTTCTTCTCCAATATCAGTTACAAACATCCTTACTTTCTTATCATTCTCTTCATTTTTTTCAATTGCTTCAAATGCATTCGTAATTAAATTTCCTAAAATAGAAACGACATAATTACTCTCAATATGTGGACTTAATTTTTCTAAACCACTTTCTCTATCTAGCATAAAATCAATCTTCAACTCTCGTGCTCTATTATAAAATCCAATTAAAATTCCACCTAGCCATGGATTTTGAATCCGCTTCATAATAAATTGAACAAAATCTTGATATACCGCTGTTTCCTTATGAATAAGCTCTAAAGCATCTTCGTATGATTCTAATTGAATAAGACCTGAAAGCGTATACAATAAATTATTATATTCGTGCGCTTGCGCTCGTAATGCCTCTGTATATTGCTTCGTCTGAGATAATTCTGCTGTTAACTGATCCATTTCAGATTTCAAACGTAAGCTCGATACAACGCCAGTTACTTTATTCTTTACTTTAATAGGTAGACGGTTCGCAATAACAGCCTGTCCTTTTATATTTAATTGGCGATCAAACTGTTCTTCACCAGTTTGAAGTACATCTAGTATCGTTGAATTAGGAATTACATTTAAAATAAATTCCCCAATAATATTTTGTTGTTTATCTAGCGAAAGAATATCATAAGCTGCTTGATTGACTAAACTAATCATGCCATTTTTATCGATTACAATAATCCCTTCACGTACAGATTGAATCACTGTACTATGCTCTTCATATAAAGATGAAATTTCTTCTGGTTCCATCCCGAACATCATTCTTTTTATACTTGCCGCTAAATATATAGAGCCGATTACTCCAATTAATAGCCCTATTATTGTAATCCAAAATACACGCTTTCCATACACTTCTACCGCTCCATGAATATCAGCCATTGAAAATCCAACAGACACCACACCAATGATTTCATTTTCCTGATTACGGATTGGAACTTTTCCGCGTAATGAAGGGCCTAATGATCCAGTTGCTTTCGAAACATATGATTTTCCTTCTAATAAAACGCCTTTATTATCTCCGCCAACCATTTTTTCTCCTATTTTATCTCGCTCAGGATGCGCATAACGAATCCCCTCTTTGTTTCCAACTACAATGAAGTCAGCCTCTGTATCCATTCGAATTTTTTCTGCGATTGGCTGAATAATAGAAGCTGGATTTTCTTTTTGAAAAGCTTCCTGAATTTCTGGTATCGCGGCAACTGTTTTCGCAACATGCAAAGCCCGTTTCCCAATTTGCTCTTCTACCGTTTCAGATAATATGTAATAAAATAAATAACTCGTTAGCAGAAGTACCACTAAAATAAGTGTACTAATAGTTAATGTAATTCTCGGTTGGAGTTTTAATTTTTTTAATTTCAAAACCATTCCCCTAACATGATTAAAGATAGAATTTAAAGAATATACAGTCTCTTTAATTATACTTAATCATAACACGGTTACTCTATATTTCTTTCTTTTTCTCTTCATAAAAAAAGAAACGAAGTAAAATTATTACCTCGTTTCTTAATATTTGTTATTACACTTTAAACTTACTAATCATCTCTTGTAATTCTTCTGCCATTTGTGATAAATGGACTGCTGCTGCATTTATTTCATCTACTGAAGCTAATTGTTCTTCTGAAGAACCAGCAATATTTTGAACGCTTGCTGCATTTTCTTCAATTGTGGCTGCAATTTCATTAATAGATGCACTTACTTGTTTTGCATCTACCGTCATTTGTTTTGCTACATCTACCATGCTATCAATTTGTACAACTGTATCATTTGTAGACTTCAATATTTCGGCAAAGCTTTGCTTCGTTTCATTTGCAACTACAAGTCCTGATTGTACTTCTGCTCCAACTTGATTCATAGAGCTTACTGTTTCTTTTATATCAAATTGAATCTCTTTCACTAGTTTCCCAATTTCCGTAGAAGACTGTCCTGATTGTTCTGCTAGCTTTCGCACTTCATCTGCTACAATTGCAAATCCTCTTCCTTGCTCTCCAGCTCTCGCAGCCTCAATTGCCGCATTTAACGCTAATAAATTTGTCTGTTCTGCAATATGTTGAATCACTTCAAGGATTGCTCCAATTTGTTTCGACTTATCGTCTAACAAACCAATGATTTTGTCTGACTGTGAAACAGACTCATGAATTAATTGCATTTGATTCACAGTTTGTTCAACTAACTTCCCACCATTTTCAGCTTTTTTCTTCGTATACATAGAGGCTGTAGATACTAATGAAGAACTATCTGCAACACGCTGAATTCCTTCTGTAACTTCTTCTAACAATGTTGCT
The DNA here is from genome assembly GCF_051916885.1 of Bacillus cereus group sp. MYBK14-1. NCBI lineage: Bacteria > Bacillati > Bacillota > Bacilli > Caryophanales > Bacillaceae > Bacillus > Bacillus cereus group sp. MYBK14-1. Next base: position 181,866 of record NZ_JBQAHM010000010.1, read on the forward strand.
CCTTCTTCAACTTCTTTCGTTTGTATTTCTGCACCACTTGATACTTGCTCTATCGCCTGTGTAATTTGTTCCGTTGCTTCGCTTGTCTGCTTCATACTAGCTGTTAATTCTTCTGAAGATGCCGCTACATGACTTGCTGAAGTGTTTATATTGGAAATGACACTTTGTAACGATGCAGCCATCTCGTTAAAACTTTCTCCTAGCTGTCCAATTTCATCTTTAGAATGAACTGTAATTGATTCTGTTAAATCACCTTCACTAATCTTCTTCGATGATATGACAAGTTGTTTTAACGGTTTAATAATAGACGCAATTATGAAGTAAATTACAATTCCACCGATTATTAGTGAAATTCCAAGAACAGTTACTGTTTTATAGAAAATAGGTTCAGCCGCTTCGATAATTTCTTTGGAAGGCATAATTCCTGCTATTTTCCACCCAGTTTTCTTATTCGTTTTAAAAGTGATATTGCGATCTTCACCATCTAATGAATAATGAAAATCCCCAGCTTCCTGTTTATACAATTCTTTACTAAGTTTCTCTTCTAATTTCTCTCCTGGCTTCATTTTCGGGTGTGCTACTACATTTTTATCTTGATCAAATATCGCTACATATCCTTCCTTACCAATATTAACCATCTTAGAAGTAGTAACAATATTATTAATGATCAAGTCAATCCCAAGAACTCCACTTTTATCCTCGTTTTGTTTTGCTAGTGTAATAACAATATTCCCTGTCGTTTTTGACTTATATGGAGCAGTTACAATTACCTCTCCACTTTTCTTCACGGCCTCTTTATACCAATCTCTTTCTGTAGGATTATATCCATCTGGCATCTGAATAGCTGGTGATTGAATGAACTGTCCATTACTAGATCCTGTATAGATTGCTTCCATTTCTGGATGCAGTTTATTGTATTCTTCTAGTTTATTTTGTATGTTTTGAATTTGATCTGCTTGGTAACTTGATTGTGTGAATAATTTCGTAAAATAAGTTGCATCTACTTTTTTACTATCCAATTCTTTATTAATTACATTATCCAAAATTTTTATATTATCTTTCGCCGAGTTTAAAATCGTTTCATTAAAATTCGTCTTCGCCTGTTGATAAGACGTCCAACCAATTACAATACTTGGAAGAACTAAAATAATAATAAATGATACAAGTAACTTTGTTTTTAAACTACTACTCCTTAATTTCCCTTGAAACATACTTCTACCCCTCCATACCGTTTTAAATGTAATTAATTAACATTTAATCTTTCTATAAAAATAATACGATTTAAATGTATCGATGAGACTCTCTATCTTTTTCTACATCATAAAGAATTGATACATATCTTTTTCATTCTATATAAATTAAATAATTAAAACAATGTATAAAAATGTATATTATTCGAAATATTATAATTCACAGAAGAACCTCTAGTATTTCACTTACTAGAGGTTCTTTCCACCTTATTATTCTTTATCTTTTTCTACTTCTTTTTTCTTATCTTCTACTACAGATACAACAGGTTTATCACTTGATAATTGTTGCACTGCTCCTTTTCCTGCAAATCCTTCTAATAGCTCTTTTAAGTCAATTCCAGAAGAAGCCTTTAACGTTTCTTGCATCGTTGCCATTAAATCAGTCGCATAGCCCGCAACTTTTCCGGCCCCGCTATTTTTACCACCGCCGCCTGTATCGACAACTGTGATTTTATCAATATTACTAAGCGGACTTGCAACTTCCTTCGCATAACTTGGAAGCATTTTAAGAACCATATCCATAATTGCCGCTTGACCATATAATTCAAATGCTTCAGCAATTTTTTGTTTCGCTTCTGCTTCTGCTAAACCTTTTAATCTAATAACATCTGCCTCTGCTGTTCCTTGCGCTTTTTGTACTTCCGCTTTCGCTTGACCTTGCGCTTTTTCGATTTCCGCCTTCGCTAAACCTTCCACACGTACTTCTTCCGCACGAGCTCTCGCTTCAGCTTCAATCTTATATTGATCCGCATCTGCCTTTTTAATTTGTTTTACTTTTTCTGCTTCTGCTGATTGCTCAACAGCATAACGATCTGCATCTGCTTTTTTCTTAACTTCTGCATCGTATTGCTTTTCACGACGCGCAATCTCTTTTTCTTCTAACTCGATTTGCTTTTCACGCTCAATGATTTTAACGCGCATTTGCTCTTCTGTAACACCTTGTTGTGCTTTCGCTTGTTGTAATTCGTAAGAAAGATCCGCATCTGCACGTGCTTGCTCTTGTTCTCTCTTATAGGACTGTACTTTTAATTCTTTATGTTTTTCAGCTTCAGCGATTTGTGCATCACGTTGATATTCTGCTTCTTTTGCCTCTTTTTCAGCACGTGCTTTTTCAATACGTGCTTCTTTTTCACGCTCTGCATTTGCAATTGTTGCATCACGTTTAACTGTCGCAATTTGCGGCTGACCAAGCGCATCTAAGTATCCGTTTTTATCCATTATTTCTTTAATTGTGAAAGAAACAATGCGAAGTCCCATCTTCTTTAAATCTGTAGAAGCTACTTCATGTACCTTTTGAGCAAATTGCTCTCTATTACTATACGCATCCTCTACTGTCATAGAAGATAAGATTGCACGTAAGTGACCTTCTAAAACCTCTTTTGCTTCTACTTTTAACTCTTCTGTTTCTTTTCCTAAATATTGCTCAGCTGCAGTAGATACTTCTTCAATTGTAGAACCTACTTTAATAATAGAAACACCATTTACTGTAACTGGAACACCTTGCTTCGTATACGTATCACGTGTACCAACTTCTAATTTGTAGTTTAATAGGCTTAAAGGCTCTGCTCTTTGCATAATTGGAACTACGAAAGTACCGCCCCCGCGGATAATCTTAATCTTCTTTCCATCATCAGTGGTAACAACATTCTTTCCTCCACCAAGCCAGTTCCCTGTAACAATTAACGCTTCATCTGGACCAACCGTACGATACTTCGTAATGAATACTAAAATGAGTAGAATTAAAATTGCCAGTAAAACTCCACCGATAATTAATGGAATCGTCATGTAAATTCCCCCTTATAATTTTGGTTTTTTTAAAGAATAAGCGATGTTTTGTACAAGTAAAACACCATCTTGGACTCCCTCGATAATAACCTCTGTTCCTTGCGAAATATCTTTTTTTCCAACAGTTTTAGCTGGGATTGCATTACTTCCAAATTGGGATAAAATTAATACTTCACCAAATCCTTCTGTAGGAATTGTCGTAATGACTTCTCCTTTGCAACCGATAAATTCATCCATACGTTGTACGGTATTTTGTTCTGCTTCTGCAATCGGTTTTAAAATTAGTATTTTCATGATGAAAACACCGATAAAAGATATAGCAAATGCAGCCCCGAAAATAGTAATACTATTAAAGGAAAATAAGTACTCTCCTATATAACTAAGCCCACATAACATGGCGAAGAAACTAAGTAATAAAGTAACAACGGATACAGATCCGCCCCCAAAACTAAATATCGATTCAAATATATCTCCAAAGAAGATATAAATAACAGTGAGTATAGTAGCAATAATAAATCCATATAAATAAATTGTTTCAAGTGGATAACCAAACAAGACCATTTCTTATCCCCCTTTCTTAAACAATCCCTTTTTTGTTATGTGTATGCCCCACCTCTTTCAAAGATTATAGTTCTTAATTTTCAGTTATTTACTCTTTAAAGAAAAGCCTGTAAAACAGGCCCCTAAAAAAGAACAGGAGAAACCTATTGTGACAGGCTCCTCCTAGAAAATAACCGATATATTATATATCTATATAATATACCATTTTCCACAAAAAGTAAAGTTAAACATACATTGGAAAATCGCTTATTTTCCCCCGATTGGTGTGGGCTAATAATCATTGGGGGATGAATGATTAAAGTTTCACTTTACTGATAATGAGTACGTTCCATCGCCATTATCATATTTATATACATACAAGTAATACTTACCTGGTTTTGCATTAAATTTTGCTTCTATATGATTCCCATTAGCTTGACCGTAAGCTGCATAATTTTGCATATCTGATTCATGGTGAAGTACCCATGTCATCCCAATTCCATACTCATTTAAAACAGAAATGTCGATATCTTTCGCTGATGCTACATTAAATGTATAAACATCAGTGTGGTCCCCGCCAATAAGACTACCTTTTATCTTACTATTTAGCCCGATACGATTTGCTTCCTCTGGACGATTATTTGGTTCTGATTCTGTTAAACTTCCATCTTTAATCGTAACAGTTGTTTCGCTTCTGCTCTCTTTTCCCTTATCATCTTTTACTCTTAACGATACTTTATAAGAACCTTCTCTTTCATATACATGTACTGGATTCACTTCTGCACTTGTGCTTCCATCTCCAAATTCCCATAAATAAGAAGCAATTTTTCCATCTTCATCGTTTGAGCCATCACTTTTAAATTGAATTCCCTCTTTTACAAGACCGCTATAAGGGCCATTTATATTAACCGTTGGAGCTTTATTTTCTCCATCATCTTTTGCGATTCCATGGAAGACTACATCATATTCAAATTCATTTGAGCTATTCACACGATAATTGACGAAGTATGCTGTAACAGTTTTGTAGCCACTCCATTCTTTTTGCGCCAATTGTTCTAAAGATTCATTTACTCTTTTACTCATTTCTTTCCAATCTTCTGATTCACCTTTTGTGACACTACCTGTATACGTACCTTCTAATGTAAATGTATTAAAGAATTGAGAATTATGTTTTGTCATTTTTGTATCTTTCATAGGCAACGTATCACTAATTTCTTTCTTCACCGCTGCTAATGACTTCGTTTCATGTTCAGCTAAATAATCATCAGCTACTTCTGGTACAGTGTATGTATCTTGATTATCAATTAACTGCTGCATATACTCTTGATACTCTTTATTTAACTTAGGATCTTTACTTAGATTTTCACGATATGCATCATAATTTTTCACGTCATTCGCACGAATCAAATCTTGAATTTTATCAAATGTTTCAAACTGATGCGTATATAAGTAAGACTGCAATGCGAACGAGTAATTATAGAAATCCCAAGAACCGTATTTAGCAAATAGTGTACGCTCTGCTGTATAACGGCTTGCAGGATCAGATGATAATCCGCTAATTATACTCTTTCTTGGTACAACGTTATTCGTACGAGTAGATCCTGCGAAAAACTCTGCATTTCCTTCTTGGAACCAAGTTAACCTTTCATTTTGATACATATCTCCTCTTCCAAATAGACCTGGTACTTCATATCTACCTTGCAGGTAATGAGTAAATTCATGACGGAATAACTCTTCTAAACTATAAATACTTTGCTCTGGTGTACGCTCATATGTAAAGAATGTACCTGTCTCTTCAATATAAATTCCACCGTTGTTTGTTTCATATCCATACAATTGTCTATTTAACTGATATTCATCTGGACTATTATAAATTACGATCGTTAATACATCATCCGCATTTCCTGGCTCTAACGCTTTGTCATTTCCAATTACACGGTGATACTGTGCCTTTACTTCCTTCGCAGCCCAATATAGTCTCTTAATTTTTTCTTCTGATACTTTATCTCCTGTTTTGAACACAATTGATCCATCGTCGAATGTATACGTTTTTGGTAAGTATTGCTCTTTTCCTTCTTTACGTATTTTCTCTAAATCTACTGTATTCCCGCTATAATCTTTACCATTATAATTTGTTGTAATTTGTTCTACCGCAACAAAATACGGTTCACTTAAGCGCGGGTACATATGCATCGCTTGTGTAACAACCTCTAATCCTTTATTTGGATTGCTATGAAACTTCCCTAAACGGCTAGCAAAATAAATGCCATTATTAACGAGCCATTTATTTTCTGGCGTTACTTCATTTAGAAGAGCAATACGATTTATTTCATTAATAAACCCATCTACTTTTCCATACCACATCGTTTCATTCGCTTCTTTACGAGCCTCAGTTAAGTACGACTGCATATCATAGTCAATACCTTGCATAATATCGTATATTGCTTGTCCCTTCATTCGATCATTTACATAAGTAGTATAATTATCATTGTATTGCTTTAAAATATTCGATGCATATTGAACCGTTTCAACATCGCTTGAAGCATTACTAATTAATTTACCGTACGCAGATACGACTGTATCTTGTTCAACTGTACCAAGCTTAAAGTTTGGATTTTTTGCGATTGCTTTTAAAGCAGGTAAACATTTATCCTGGAAGCTTCTTTCATTTAAGTCGCTTAATTCACTATTATAAAATGCAAGATAAAAAGCTGAACGCAGCACTTCAGTAAACGTTTGAATTCCTTTTGAATCATCTTTCGTAAATGTACTACCTCTATGAGCTAATTCATCTATAATGACTTGCATTTTTCCTTTATCTTTATAAAAAGCCTTTGCATCTTCATTAAACTGGAATAAGTCTGTAATTTGGTGCCATTTAATACTGCCTAACGTTTCAACTAATTCTTGGTCATTCATTTTGTTTAAATCAGCCATTGAATAGCTTTCTTTAACCTGCTTTACTGCAGTTTTCTTCGTAATAGATGCTGGTCGCTGTGAAAAATCTCCTACTTTTAAACGTTCTTGAAATGATAAAGTTTCATCAACTTTTGAAATATGTCCAACTTCATCTACCGACTTTTCAATTCCAACCGGTTTCGTTTTTAACACGTTATACGGTACTTTTTCTTCCGCTGCTGCATGAGTTTGAAGTGCGCCTAACGATAAAGCCATTGTACTAATGCTAAGCATCACTTTATTGATCTTTGATTTCTTGTTCATATCCTGACCCCCTATTTTAATATTCCATTCAAGAATTTAACATAAAATCTGGATGTAACAATATAAAATGCAATATTTCATATTATTTCTTCCTATAATTTGTACATATCGTGAACGCATTGCTCTTTACCTCCCTAAAACAAATTGCATCCTTTCACATTATAAAAAGGGAATTTTTTGACAATTAAAAACTTAATTGTTATGATTATTATAATTGTTAACTTTATTAAATAAGGGTGGGATTCTATGATAAAAAAAGAAAACAGTGTATTTTATATCTCCTTCTTGCTAACAACATTATTCATTATATGGGGAATTACCCCAGCAAGTTGGATACAAGGCTACGATTTACAAAGTGTTACATCTTCTTTAAACTCATTTATCCTCAATAAATTTGGATGGTTTTACTCTCTACTTATGACTACAATGATTATTTTGGCTGCTTATTTAGCATTTTCCAAGTACGGTTCTATTCGTCTCGGTAAAGATGGAGAAAAGCCAAAATATAATTATCCATCTTGGCTATCCATGTTGTTTGGGGCAGGAATGGGAATTGGACTCCTCTTTTATGGAATCGCTGAACCGATTTCACATTTTACAGATCCGTTAACAGGAAAAGCAGGTACAGAAGAAAGCGCCAAACTCGCTATGCAATATTCATTTTTCCACTGGGGACTCTTTCCGTGGTCACTATACGCAATGGTCGCTTTAACAATTGCATATTTCACATTCCGCAAACAAAAAGGTAGCACTATCGGGGCTACAGTTACTCCATTATTTAATCGATCGAAAAATTCCCGTATTGGAAAAACAGTTGATATTTTAGCTGTTTTAGCCACAGTGTTTGGCATTGTACCATCTGTTGGGATTGGTGCTCAACAAATTGCTGGAGGATTAAGCTATTTATTCCCTTCCATTCATAACACTTTACTTACTCAGCTCGTACTTATAGCTATCTTCGCTGTTTTATATTTAACAAGTGCACAAACTGGCTTAGATCGTGGGATTAAATATTTGAGTAACTTGAATTTCTCTCTTGCAAGTATTTTACTCATCTCTTTCTTACTTTTAGGACCAACTGTATTTATTATGAAATATTTCACATCTACACTCGGTTCTTATATCGGCGCTTTACCTAGTATGGGATTAAATTTAGGAGCATTTAGTGAAAAATCTTCTTCTTGGATTGAAAACTGGACTATTTTCTATTGGGGATGGTGGATCTCTTGGTCTCCATTCGTCGGCACATTTATCGCACGTATTTCTAAAGGACGCACAATAAAAGAATTTATTTTTGGAGTTGTATTAGTCCCAACTCTTATCTGTACATTTTGGTTTGCAGTATTTGGTGGTACCGCAATTCATATGGAAATGTTCCAATCGCTTGGAATAGCTGATGAAATTGCAAAAAATGGTACAGAGATTGGATTATTTGCTGTTATTTCACATCTACCATTTTCTACCTTTTTAACGATTATCGGGTTAATTTTAGTAGCCACATTTTTCGTTACTTCTGCCGATTCAGCAACATTTGTTGTTTCAATGCAAACGAGTAACGGAAGCTTATCACCGAAAAATAGTTTAAAACTTATATGGGGATTAACAATCGCGATAATTGCCGCTATTTTATTACAAGCTGGAGGATTAAATGCACTACAAATCGCAGCTATCATCGCAGCACTACCATTTTCTATCGTAGTCGTTCTTATGGTCATTTCGCTCTTTAAGGAGCTGCGAAAAGAAGATGTTAATTTGCAAACAAAAGAAGTATCTCAAAAAATAAAAAAGGTTATGTAACGATTAGCACCTCAAATTACTTCTGAATCCGTAACAACTGAGGGAAAAGTAGATTAATAAAACCCATTCGTATGAAATATAATTTTCATACGAATGGGTTTTCACTCTATTATATAGTGTTGTAAACATGCCTTCTCCTCAAATCCTACTTTCTTGTATAATTTCATCGCACGATCATTATTCGTATTCAAACATAATTCTATCTCCTTCATTCCTTGGAAGGAAATAATATACTGAATTGCCTTTTGTAATAACCGCTCTCCGACACCTTTTCTTCTACTATTTTCAGCGGTTGCAATAAATTCGATATTCGCTTCTTGAAACTCTGGATTTACTTCCACATATGTAAAGCAACTTCTTCCCAATTCTCTGCGATAATAAACGGCCCCCATATCTCTGCACATTTCTTTACTTCATCCACATCAAATCCTAATAAACCTATTAAATTATTATTCTCATAAGTAGCAACAAAAGATTGTTCCCAGCCTATATCTGAAAAATCATGAATAATTGTCTGTAACAACTCCTCTTTCTCATCTCCACAATAGCCAACATGATGAGTAGCATCTTTATTCATATTCGCAATAAATGCTGCCACCTCTTCAATTTTCAAAATAGAACTGACATACATAACCTCTCCTCCTTCACTAATATATTCACACCTTTTCCATTTATATCCTTCTAAAAAAGACATCACCATAAGCATATTTCAAAATGAAATCGCCATGATAATGTCTTCTCAAAAACTCATATAATCATCTTACGTTATAATAAGATAAAACGTTTTTTATTTCTTAAATAATCTCTTTCTAAATACAAACATACTCAGTGCTGAAAGAACTAACGCTATGCCTGAAAGTAATGTTGATGTATTCTCTTGTCCACCTGTTGCTCCTAATGATTTCTTACTTTCTTCTTGCTTATTAACAGCTGGTTTATTTTCTTTCACAACTTGATTATTCACGTTTTGTTCTTGGACTACTGCTGATTGATTTACCGCGTCTTTTGAACCTTCAATTTCTTTTCCTGTTTCTTTTACCTCCGCTTTCGATCCTTCAACTCCTGTTGTTGGCTCGTCCACTTCCTCTTTTGTTTCTTCAACTTCTTTTACCGGTTCTTTTACTTCTTCTTTCGTTTCTTCAACTTCTTTTACCGGTTCTTTTACTTCTTCTTTCGTTTCTTCAACTTCTTTTACCGGTTCTTTTACTTCTTCTTTCGTTTCTTCAACTTCTTTTGTTGGCTCTTTTACTTCTTCTTTCGCTTCTTCAACTTCTTTTGTTGGTTCTGTCACTTCTTCTTTTTCAACTATATTTTGGATTACCGTTCCGTTAAACCTTATGCTAATTTCATCAGAATCTAAATCAAATTTATACACCTTTTCACCTGGGGTACTCCATTTTATTACTCCGTTATTAAACGTCCCTCCCTCACTTACCAATTGAATATTTTCAATACTTTCTCCTTCTAAATCATATACAGGAACTTGAATTTCTTCGTTTATTTTTGCATCATTTAAAATGATATTTTGTCTTCCAACATCAATTGTAAACCACTGACCTAATTGTATTAACGGCCTTACATCACGAATCTCATTTCCAGCTAAATTTAAGCTAAATAAGTTTAGCATGGAACCAATAACCGTTACATCTTTAATATGATTGTCCGCAAGATTTAACCACTGTAAATTTTCCAATGAAGATAGTGGTGTTATATCTTCAATTTGATTATGAGATACATTCACATTATTCAATTGTTTCAAGTTTGAGATAAACTCAATATTTTTCAGGCCTACTCCTTCTAAAGTGAGTTTTTCTAAGTTCGTCATGTATTCTAAACCTGTTATATCTTTTATCTCATTTCCTTTTTCTTTAAGTATCTCTAATTTTTTAATCTGTAATAAATCTTCTTTTGTGATAGGAGCGTTTACATTCTCTCTACCTAAATTCTCTTTATTAATATGTTGTTGTAAAGTTTTATCGAGAATTACATTTTGACTTTCTTTTTGTTTTTCAACTATATTCTGTATAACCGTGCCATTAAATCTTATTTTACTTTCAGTAGAATTAGTATCTAGTTTAAATTCATATATTTTTTCTCCAGGACTATTCCATTTTATAAATCCGTTATTCAGAGTAGCCCCCTCACTTTGTAGATTAATATTTTGAAGTGGCTCTCCTTTAAGGTTGTATACTGGGATTTTTATTTCTTCATCTACACTTGCTTCATTTAAAAAGATTTTTTGTCTTTGAATGTCAATTGAAATTCGCTTACCTAATTCCTCAACAGGCCTTACGTCAAAAATTTCATTAGCTCCAAGATTTATCTCATGTAAATTTGTTAAGGTGCTCAGCGGCGATACATCAGAGATATAATTCTCTTCTAAATTCAGCACTTGTAAATTTCCTAATTGAGATAATGGTGATATATCTTTTATTTCACTATCAGAAATTTCTAGTTCAATAAGATTACTCATTTTACTAATAGATTCAACATTATTAATTTTATTGTTCCCTATCCATAATAGTTCCACATTATTTAATCGATCAATTCCCGTAAGATCACTGATTTGATTATTTGCTAAGTATAATTGTTTCATAGTTGATAATGTAAATAATGGCTGGATATCTTTAATGTTATTACCGATTAAATCTAATGTTTTAATTTTTTTCATTTTACTTAATGGTGTAAGATCAGAAATTTTATTATCTCTTAAAAAAAGCATATTAATATTCTCTAACTGCTCAATTGGGTGAATACTTTCAATTGAATTAGACGTTAAATCAACGTACTTCAAACCTCTCAACTTCGAGATGGCTGATATGTCTTTTACATTAGACTCTCGTAACGTCAACTTCTCTAAGTTTGTCATATACTCTAAACCAGTTATTTTATTTATTCCTTTACCTGAATAAATGGATAAAGTTTTAATTTGTAATAAATCTTTCTTTGTGATTGGCGCATCTACATTATCTCTATTTAAGTTATATTTATTAATATATTTTTGTAATTGCTTATCTAATATTACATTTCCGTTTTCATCTTGTTGCTCCTCTTTATTTTCCTTTTGTTTTTCTGGAACATTGTTCTCTAAATTCAATGTATTTACTTCAAACTGTACTTGGTACTTATTGTCATAGGCCATTGTTGGAATATAAATATGCATTCGCATATTATACCTTTTTCCTAATTCCCCTACTTCAAACTGAATCACTTTCGTTCCATTTTTCTTTTTGTCTTCTGATATTACTTTCACATCATGAAACACACCTGGAGTGTGAATATCCTCTGTCTTCAAGTATTGAAAGAAATCACTATCACTTAACGTTGCTGTTACAATTTTCTTTCCATTCTCAATTGTTAATTTCGGATCCTTTATATAAACAGCTGCCATAGACTCTTCATTCGTTTTATCTTTATACGCTTTAATAACAGCGTCATATGTACCATCTTCTAAACCTTGTCCAGTTTTATTCGCCTCAATTGCTACTGCCGCTAAAGCAGGTGTTGAATACACAGCAAACGGAAGTGATAACGCCGCCGCTATAATCATTGCATTTATACGTTTTCTTTTATTTTGTTTCAACTTTACATCTCCTCCGAAATATATAATTCAAAATGTAATCATTTCTCGAATAAATGATAATGATTTTCATTATCATTGTCAACTGAAAAAATAAAAAGTTTACAAAAAAAGAACCTCTTTAAAAGAGGTTATGCCATTTTCTCACCTGATTCTTCTCTAAAAAAGCTTTTCATCGCATGAAATACGTCTGCTTTTTGCTTTAAAATATAGTATCTAAAGTTTTCATCTTTAATATTTTTATAGGCTGACATGAGTGTACTGTGGCGGTTGTACTGATTCACTTCCCCATACCCAAACATATTACACTTCTTCATTAGCTCTTCAACAAGTTTTACACATCTAGCATTATCTGATGTTAAATTATCACCATCTGAAAAATGGAATGGATAAATATTATAGCGGTCAGGTGAATATTTATTATCGATAAGTTCTAATGCTTTTTTATATACGGAAGAACATATTGTTCCGCCACTTTCTCCTTTTGAGAAAAATTCTTCTTCTGTAACGACTTTCGCTTCTGTATGATGAGCAATAAATTCAATATCAACTGTTTCATACTTTGTGCGTAAAAATCTTGTCATCCAGAAAAAGAAGCTACGTGCCATATATTTCTCCCATATTCCCATCGATCCACTCGTATCCATCATCGCTAATACAACAGCTTTTGAATCTGGCTTTAATACTTCATTCCAAGTGCGGAACTTTAAGTCTTCTTGATGAATTGGATGAAAAGATGCTTTACCACCCATCGCATTTCGTTTATATGCGGATATCATTGTTCGTTTCTTATCGATATTTCCCCATAATCCTGTTTTTCTAATGTCATTAAATTCAACATGTTCAATCCGGTTTTCATCCATTTCTTTTCTCTTTAAATTAGGCAGTTCTAACTCTCTGAAAAACGCTTGCTCTAATTCTAAAATAGAGACTTCAGCTTCATAGTAATCTTCCCCAGCTGCATCTCCTGCTCCTTGCCCTTTTCCTGGCCCTTTTTGTTTTTGACCACCTGATCCATCTCTCGCAACGACATCACCAACTTTGCTGTCACCGTTTCCTTGCCCAACATGTTTATTTTTATCATAATTGTATCTAATCTTATATTCATCTAGAGAACGAATTGGTATTTTTACAACATCCTTGCCATTAGACATAACTATACTTTCTTCTGTTACAAGATCAGGTAAATTATTCTTAATTGCCTCTTGTACTTTTTCTTGATGGCGCTGTTGGTCGTCATATCCTTTGCGATGGAGGGACCAGTTTTCCTGTGAAATCGTATAATTTGGTTGATTTTCTTCGCCCATTCCTTTCCCTCCTTACTGTAATTGTCTTCCTGTATGAACAGCAATCTATAAATTTTGTTCTGTAATGTGCAAGCTAGAATGTTTGAAAGGTAACTGCCCACAGAAAATCATCCCATAAACATTTATAACGTTTTTCATACAATACCCCGAGCATCCTAAACAAAATTTTGCCACTCACATAATAGAAAGAAATATTCAGCCACTGATAAGAAAGAAACACAATGCATTGTTGCACACATTTTTACTTTGCAACATATTGTATTGTGTTGGCTTTTTTCGTATGAATGGTTGGTTACTCTATCATATGCATATTGTAAAAATAATTGACAATAAATTCATGAAATTGCATCTTAATTTATTACATTTGGACAAGGTATGACACTTTATACACATATGAACGGATAATAAAACGCTGTCCCGCAAAATACAAGAGACAGCGTTTTGTTATCAAACTATCTGTTTAACAAGCTACCTACATAGCGTAGTAATTCGTTTGCTGAAGAAGAATTATAGCCATGCTCATCAATTAAACGCGCAACAACATCATTGATTTTCTTAAGCTGATTTTCGTCCGGCGTTTTCGTTGATGTTGTAATTTTCACTATATCTTTTAAATCAGCAAATAGTTTTTTCTGAATCGCTTCACGAAGACGTTCATGTGAATTATAATCAAAGCGTTTTCCTTTACGGGCATAAGCAGAAATGCGAATTAAAATCTCTTCACGGAACGCTTTCTTAGCATTTTCTGAAATTCCAATTTGCTCTTCAATTGAGCGCATTAATTTTTCATCTGGACTCATTTCTTCTCCTGTTAACGGATCACGTAATTTCGATTTATTGCAGTACGCCTCAACGTTATCTAAGTAATTATCCATAAGCGTCTTAGCTGATTCTTCATATGAATAAACAAACGCTTTTTGTACTTCTTTCTTCGCGATTTCATCGTATTCTTTTCTCGCTAATGAGATGAAGTTCATGTAACGTTCACGGTCTTCATTACTAATGGATGGATGCTGATCTAGCCCATCTTTTAAAGATCTAAGTACATCTAACGCGTTAATAGATGGTACCTCTTTTCGAATGATTGTAGACGAAATTCGGTTAATGACATAACGAGGATCAATACCCTTCATACCTTCATCTTGATATTCGCGTTGTAATTCTTCTACATCAATCGCATTATAACCTTCTACCGTTTCTCCATCATACAAACGCATCTTTTTAATTAAATCAATATCCGGACGCTTCGGATCTTTTAAACGAGTTAAAATAGTGAACATTGCTGCAACGCGAAGTGTGTGTGGTGCAATGTGAACATTCGATACATCACTTTCACGAATCATTTTTTCATAAATATGTTCTTCTTCACTTACTCGTAAATTATAAGGAACTGGCATTACAATAATTCTTGAGTGCAATGCTTCATTTTTCTTATTTGCTATAAATGAGCGATACTCTGTTTCATTCGTATGCGCTACAATTAATTCATCTGCTGAAATAAGCGCAAATCTTCCCGCTTTGAAATTCCCTTCTTGCGTAAGCGATAATAAGTGCCATAAAAACTTCTCATCGCATTTTAACATCTCTTGGAACTCCATCATTCCTCGGTTTGCCTTATTTAATTCTCCATCAAATCGATACGCACGCGGATCTGATTCTGAACCATATTCTGCAATCGTAGAAAAGTCCAGACTACCTGTTAAATCTGCAATATCCTGTGATTTTGGATCAGACGGGCTAAATGTACCAATCCCTGTACGGCGATCTTCAGAGAAGAAAATACGCTCTACAACTACATCCTCAATTCTTGATCCGTATTCTTGCTCTAAACGCATGACATTTAGTGGTGATAAATTCCCTTCAATTCTAACCCCATACTCATCAAAGAAATCATCTCGTAAATGATGTGGAATTAAATGCAGTGGATCCTCGTGCATTGGGCATCCTTTAATTGCAAAAATTGCTCCGCGATCTGTTCTTGAATATGTTTCTAATCCTCGTTTCAACATTGTAACTAACGTTGATTTCCCTCCACTAACAGGACCCATTAATAATAAAATTCTTTTTCTAACATCTAATCGTTTTGCAGATGGATGAAAATATTCCTCTACAAGACGTTCTAGAGCATCCTCTAATCCAAAGAGCTGATTACTAAAGAAGTTATACTTTCTTCTACCATCAACTTCTTCAATTCCAGCGTCTTTTATCATATTGTAAATGCGAGAGTGTGCTGTTTGAGCCACCCATGGTCTTTCTTTCACAAGCTCCAAATACTCCGCAAACGTACCTTCCCATTGTAAACGTTCTTCTGCTGCTCGATGCTGTTCAATCTTTTTTAGAATATCCATTATAGCTCCTCCCCCATCTCCTTGTTCAATCGGATTATTATAAAAGGTATGCTAGGATGTCCTTAAACATTCTTTAAATCAAAACGAAATATATAATAGCACGCTAAAATTCTCTCCAAAATTCAAAGAAAATTCTGTATAATATAGGTATTAACATTTTTACACTGCTATTCATTATAAATAAATTCTTTTCTTCTAAGAACCTTACATACATTTTGGATAATAAATAAAACTCATAAACCGAAAACAGTAAGGAGGATATTAGTATGAAATTATTATTAATTTTAGGTGTATCACTCACATTTCTTACAGCTATTTTTACATCCGGTTACAATGACAAACCAGGTACACATAAAAAATGATGTGCTTTTAGCACATCATTTTTTTATTTATAATACATATTTTCCATATCATATTTGGATAGTGGTCGGCTATAATAATAACCTTGTACAAGCTTCACATTCTTTTCTTTCAAAAACTGTATTTGCTCCTTTTTTTCTACTCCTTCTGCAATTATATTCAATTCTAAAGTATGAGCTAAATGAATAATTGCAGCTGTAATATTCGTATCACGTTCATCTATATGTATACCTTCCATAAAAGAACGATCAATTTTTAAAGTATCAATTGGATATGTTTTTAAATAACTTAAAGATGAATAGCCTGTTCCAAAATCATCTAAATGAATCTTTAAATTTTGTTCTTTTAATTGTAGTAACACTCTCTTTGATATATCTTTATGTATAAGAGCTCCTTCTGTAACCTCTATCGCTAATAAATGAGCTGATACATTGTACTTATTTAAAGCCCGTGTAATCATCTCTATTAATGTAATAGAACGAAAGTGTCTAGCTGAAATATTAACCGCAATTGGGACCACTTCATATCCTTTATTTAACCATTCGCGCAGTTGCTGACACACTTGATTTACTACCCATTCATCGAGCTTAATAATAAATCCTGTTCTTTCTGCCAACGGAATAAATTGGTTTGGAGAAACAAATCCTAATTCCTTATTCTCCCACCTTATTAAAGCTTCCATACTAGCTATTTTTTTCGTTTCAATATTAATTTGTGGCTGATAATATAAGAAAAATTCATTTTTTTCTATAGCACGATGTAACTGGTTTTCTATTATAAACCTTTGTTCACGCTCACAGTCTAATCCACTACAATAAAAATGATAATGTCCTTTTCCTTTTTCTTTTGCTTTTTCTAAAGCAGCATCGACCCTCTGAAATAGTATTTTTTCATCTTCTCCATCTGCTGGAGCCATTACAATTCCAATTGATGCACTTAAATATACATCTTCTTCTTCGATTACAAAATATTCACTAATATTTTTCAGTATGCTTTTTGCAACTTCCTCTACATATTCTTTCTTTATATTTTCTATCAACATAACAAATTGATCATCGTGTTCTCTAAATAAGTGCATACCTTCTATTTTTAGATTGCTTAAACATTCTGTAACTTTTTGTAATACTTTATCTCCCTCTTTATGACCAAATGTATCATTAATACGATGAAACTCATCTAAATCTATAAATACAAGCGCAAAATTTACACTCTCATTTAAAAAAGTATTTAACTTATTTGTACATGAAATTCTATTCATTAATCCCGTTAACTGGTCATAGTAAGCTAAATATTCTGTTCGCATTTCGTTTAATACTTGCCTTGTAACATCTCTCGTAACAATATAAATCCCAACAATTTCACCGTTCACAATAATCGGGATAGTTCTCAAAGAAATATATAGCTCGTACCCTTCTTTATGAACATATTTCTTTGAAACAATTTGTTTTGCTTTTCCTTGCATCGATCCCTTAAATATAATTTGAAAATCTTTTTCATATTCTTTATTAATGAATTCAAAAATAAATTTATTATTTAATTCCTCATACCGGTATCCAAATATTTCATACGTTGCCGGATTTGCATATGTAACTCTCCCTATAGAATCTATAGATATAATTGAGTCATTATTATATTCCAGTAACGACTTAAATAACATTTGTTTTTCCTCT
Organism: Bacillus cereus group sp. MYBK14-1; assembly: GCF_051916885.1. Lineage (NCBI taxonomy): Bacteria > Bacillati > Bacillota > Bacilli > Caryophanales > Bacillaceae > Bacillus > Bacillus cereus group sp. MYBK14-1. Next base: position 199,725 of record NZ_JBQAHM010000010.1, read on the forward strand.
ATCTTTGTCTTCTCCTCAATTTGAGCTGTAATATCTCTTGTAATGCAAATAACAAATTGACATATTCCTTCTTCGTCGCAGACAGGATTAAGTGAAGATTCATAATGTATCTCACCTTTTGGTAAATTGACTACATCACAAAAGGTGTGTGCTTTCGCTTCTCTCACTACTTTTGCATATTGCCTTTGCAATATCCCCGCTATATCTTTTGGTAATACTTCTGCAAAAGTTTTTCCATAGCACTCTTCGCTTAACCTAGCATAATCCATTCCTATTTTATTCACATACATATATTGAAACGTTTCATTATCAATAACTTTCAATATGAATACTAAATCTTGAATAGCATGTAATAATCCTTGTCTAATTAAATCCATATCTATCATACTTAAAAAGGTATTTTGATTACTATATTCTTCCTTCATATTTATCTCAACCCGTCTTATCTATTTTTAATCATATATCCCATTCTATATGATTATGTCCTCTCTTTTAAATGTATGATTATATATTATTTTTATTTTATAAAAAAAAGTCGCCATATGGCGACTTTTAATAAACGATTTCTAAATCTAATCCAGGGTAATTTTGTTGACGGAACGCTTCATAAATTAAAATTGCTGCTGTATTAGATAAATTTAATGAACGTACTTTATCTGTCATTGGAATACGTAAACAATGATCAAAGTTTTCTTCGATTACATTAGCTGGTAAGCCGTTTGTTTCTCTTCCAAATACAAAATAGTAATCCTTCTCACGCTTGCTATAGTCAAACGCTGTATGAGCTTTCTCGCCATACTTTGTTAAATAGAAGAATTCACCGTCTTTATTTTTTTCATAAAATTCTTCAATTGAATCATAATACGTAATTTTTACGTGCTGCCAATAATCTAATCCTGCACGCTTTAACATTTTATCATCCGTTGAAAATCCAAGCGGTCTAATCAAATGTAATTCTGTTCCAGTTGCTGCACAAGTACGAGCAATATTCCCTGTATTTGCTGGAATTTCTGGCTGATATAAAACAACATGTACTCCCACGCGATATTCACCTCTGTTTTTTGTCTACTACGTATTATACCACTTGAGCGAAAAATCTCTACCCATTAATAATATGAAAGAATTTATATTTCATTTGTGGTGTATATTTACTAGAGTCTTCATAGTTCCAATAACGTCGACGGCTATTCGCTGAATGTGCATTTACAAGCGGCATACCATCTGCATCTTTTGCTACTACAATCGTCGTATGATTCCATCTTCCGTCATCCTCGAAATCATAAGCAATGACATCTCCAAGAATAAGTTCTTCTGGCCTCTCTACCGCCTCTGCTCGAAGTCCTGTTGTAGCACCTGACAAATACCAATAAAAAGAATGTGCAACAGCCCAGCTCCAACTCCACTGATTCTCCCTTTGCCACCATCCTTTACGAATATTAGGATACCCGTTCATAGGTACTTCTCCAGTATGAAGACATTGAGAAATGAAATTCGTACAATTATCAGGGAAATTACGATACATAGGATTCCGGTCATCCCACCAACGCTCTGCATATTTCACTGCCTCTAAACGATTATACTGATAAGAACCGTACTTCTCTTTCGTAATATCCCTTTCTAATGTCTCACCCATTCTAATTTCTTCTGACACTTCAATAGCAGAATCGCCTATAATTCGACTATTATTTAAACAAACTCTTCGTTTTAATTGTTCCTCTTCAATATAAAATAATTCTTTATGCTTAATTAAATATTTAAAATGTATTTGATAATCAATTTCTTGATGGTCATTACTATTTAATTGTCTAATGAAAGAAACATCCGCAGTTGCTTTCACTATATGTGCACTACGCCTTTGAAACAATTGTTTCTTTCTCAGTGCCATTTGTAGTAAATCCTCAGCAATACCATCCACATTCGTTCTTTTCTCCGTTATATATGCTAAAAATTGTTGTACTTGGTTTTCAATCTTCGTTTTTACAACCATTCTGTCTCCCTCCCATATTACAATATGAAAAAGGGAAATATTATCTACTCTTTTTTCTGTGCTAACAATTCAAGCCCGCGATTCATTTCATGAAGCACTTCTTCATCTTTCTCACGTTCCATCGCTTTCTCAATCGCTTCGCCTACTCCATCTCCGCCAATTTTCCCAAGTGCCCATGCTGCCGTTCCGCGTAGTACCGGTCTTGGGTCATCTTTCATAACACCAATTAAATCTGGAATTGCCGATGCTTCTTTAAAATGTGCTAATGCTAAAATCGCATTTCTTTGCAGTGGCTTTTTCCCTCTCCATGACCCTGACATAATCCCATATTTCTCTTTAAAATCACGATTACTAATTGTTAAAAGTGGCATTAATAATGGTTTAACTAGCTCAGGATCCGGCTCCATCTCAGGATGATTATGAAAATCCATTCCTTTGTTTTTCGGACAAACAGTCTGACACGTATCACATCCATATATGCGATTTCCTATTTTATCGCGATATTCTTCAGGTAGGAATCCTTTCGTTTGTGTTAAAAACGCAATGCACTTCTTAGAATCTAACTGTCCCCCCTGTATTAAAGCACCGGTAGGGCAAATATCGATACATTTCGTACAGCCTCCGCATTGATCTTCTATCGGCTTATCTGGCGGGAATGGAACATTTGTAATCATTTCCCCTAAGTATACGTACGAACCAAATTCAGGTGTAATAATAGAGCAGTTTTTACCGATCCATCCAATACCAGCACGCTCTGATACAGCTCGATCACTTAATTCACCTGTATCAACCATGGACTTCACTTCTATATCGGGAAGTTTTTCAATTAAATATGCCTCTAATTTTTTCAAACGATCTCGTAAAACAAGATGATAATCTTGTCCCCAAGAAGCACGACAAAAAATCCCACGGCGTTCTCCACGCTTACTTAATGGTGCATTTTTTAATTTTGAAGGATATGCTAAAGCAATCGCAATAATTGATTTAGCACCCGGTAATAACAGTTGCGGATTCGTTCTCTTCTCTATATCAGGCTCTTCAAATCCAGATTGATAATTTAATTGTTGTTGCTGGATTAAGCGCTGCTTTAATTCCTCAAAAGGAGAAGCGCTCGCAAAGCCTATTTTATCTATGCCAATTGTTTTACTATACGCAATTACATCTTGCTTTAATTGTTCAAAATCCACTCTTAATCGCCTCCTCAGATGAATCCACCCCTTATGTAACCACTCTATTGGTTAGTAATTCACGTTTGGAATACTATCATTTACTTCTATTTTCGCATGTAATTATATTTTTCAAACATTAAAAAACGCAATGCCTCGTTTATCTCGGAAACGAAACACTGCGTTGATCACAATTTATAGAAAAACTTTTAATAAAATTTGGAGCGGGTGAAGAGAATCGAACTCTCGACCAGAGCTTGGAAGGCTCTTGTTTTACCACTAAACTACACCCGCAAATATGAATTACATATAAGATATTAGAATAACTTATGTAAAATAGTATAGCATGTAAAAAAAGTAGAGGCAAGAATTTTATCGAAAAAAGTCGAAAAAGTGATGAGAGACCTCATCACTTTTTCAATTCTTTATCAATTGCCTTTTTCATACTATCAAAATCAGGATTTGCAAGATTTCCGTTTACATATACAGAAGGAGCACCTTGAACTTTTAATTTTTGAGCACGATCTGAATCTTTACTTACTTTTTCTTTAATGTCTTTACTGTGTAAATCTTTCTTAAATTGCTCTACATCAACTTTTGGAAGTTTCTCTTTCACAATGCTAAGAAGCAAATCTTCTGTAATCCATTCTTCCGTATCTTTCTTTTGATTTTGATAAATCTCATCATAGAAAATCCAGAATGAATCTTTATCTTGTTTATAAATTGCTTCACCAGCTGCTGCACCTAAATCTGAGTCTTTTCCGATAAATGGGAAGTTAATAAAGTATAACTGCACTTTGCCTTTATCAATATACTCTTCTTTTAATCGAGGTAATACTGTTACATCCCAAGTACGACAAGCAGGACATTTAAAGTCTCCAAATTCAACTACCTTAACTGGAGCATCATCTTTCCCTAAAGATTGTTGCGTAGAATAAGCAAACATCTCATTCCCTTTATCTTTTTTGTCATTTATGATGCTATACGCAATTGTTCCAATTACAATCAATACTGCGATAGAAAAAACTATACCAAGAGCCATGAGTTTATTTGATTTCATATACATTCCTCTTTAAATTCATATTCTGTATACAGCATTGTACACAATACACATAATATCAACACTTATATACGTCACGCAATGAACACGCTCACATAAATTACAAAAACACAATAATTGTGACGATATTGTGTCACAATTTGTCACAATTTATTCAAAAAAAGAAGCTCCTCTGTAGGAACTTCTCTTAACTTACTGCTTTTTTACGCGCGCTATTTAACATCGACTGCTCTATTTTTATATCATGACGAATTACCAATTTCTCACTAACTGCTTGAACATACTCATCATGGCTTATATAGCCTTCTTTCTCCATTAGTCTCAAAACGACATTACGTCTCTCTACTGCTTTATCATAATTTTGGGCAGGTGAGTAATAAGCAGGTGCTTTTACTACAGCAGCCATCATTGCACTTTCAGCCAACGTTAATTGGTTCACCTTTTTACCGAAGTAAAGGTTTGCTGCTTTTTCAATTCCCCATGCTCCTTCTCCATAATAAATATTACTTACATATAATTTTAATATTTCATCCTTCGTAAATGTGCGTTCAATTTTTTTCGTATAAAAAATCTCTTTCCACTTCCGAGAAAATGTACGTTCATTCGTTAAAAAGGCATTTTTAGATAGCTGCTGTGTAATTGTGCTTCCTCCTTGCACGACACCACCAGCCTTTATATTCTCAACAGAGGCCCTAATAATTGCTATATAATCTAAACCGTTATGATGATAAAATCTTTTATCTTCTGTCGCAATAAATGCATGTGTTAATGATTCTGGCACCTCTAACTTAGCCGGTACATGTAATTTACTAATATCACTTTTCTCAATCATTACATTTCCAATGAATAATAACGTACAACTTAACAATAATAATAATATAATGGCTTTATAAAAAAGTTTAGTCATTGGATTTAATGCAACTTTTTGATGATAGTTCACCCTAGATAATACTCGTTCTTTCATCTTGAACACCTCTTTTCCACACAGCATATAACTCTTACTTTAAGAATACATTGTTGTAAAAAAATATCCCATCGATTTCTCTTACACGTACCTTACATCATTGTAAGGTATAAAGTGAAACTTTAATCGGCCCTCATTAATCAAGCTTACTGCCCAGCAAATAGTTGGATAAAAAAGTATTGTATCACAGTCTTTTTTTATCTACTATTCATCTGAAATATTGAATATAGGTTATGTTAAAGTACGAATAACCAATAAAAGAGAAACCCTTAAGACTATTATATTTTCACTTTACACTTTAATTATATCATCTACAAATATATATACTTTTAACTATCTAGTAATCTAAATGTATATAACATATAGATTTATTATACAGAACAAACGTTCCTAAAATCAATACTAGTGCTATTATTATTTTGACCTTTTTCTTAAACAGTATACAAAAAAAGAGTAGTGATTCGAATGTATCTCAAATCGGCTACTCTTTTCTTTACAATCTTCCTATTAAATTATACGGCTGTACTTCCCACGTTTCATACGGAATAAAATGTGTTGCTCTCATTGCATCAAGCGTTCTAGATTTCATATGAGGACGCGTTATATACTCATCTATGTTCTCTTCATTTAAATCAACAAATTTAGCCTCTTGTATTTCTTCAGGTTGAATTTTTATTTCACCACTTATATATGCTACTTTAAAAACAACAGCTAGAATATGCATAGAAGTATTATAATAAACGCCTGTAATTCCGATAGGCTTCACCGTTAACCCTGTTTCCTCTTTTATTTCCCTACAGACAGCTTGATCGAGCGCTTCGCCTTCTTCTACCTGTCCTCCTGGCAACTCCCACGTATCAGCTCGCCAGTGCACTTTTGTTAATAACACTTCATTTTTTTCATTTGTTAAATAACCTGCTACAGCAACGATATGCTTTGGTGTCTTATGTTCCATATTAAGCCTCCTAGAGATAATGAATATTTTATATATCCCTATAATCATATTCCCTACCTACAACAAAATACCTTTAATACTTCATCACCTTAATTAACTTCATAAAAAAGACCCTATCCGCTAAGCGAAAAGGGTCATCTATCGTATTACTCTCCTAAGTCTACGTTGTGATAAACTTGTTGAACATCTTCTAAATCTTCTAATGCATCAACCATTTTCTCAAATTGTGCTTGAGCATCTTCAGGAAGTGTTACATCACTTTGTGCAAGCATTGTTAATTCTGCAACTGTAAACTCCTCAACGCCAGCACCTTTAAGTGCAGATTGTACTGCATGAAATTGATCTGGTTCAGCATACACGATAACAGAATCTTCTTCTTCTAGAATGTCACGTGCATCTACATCTGCTTCCATTAAAATTTCAAGAACTTCATCTGATGTTTTACCTTCAAGGCCGATAACAGCTGTCGCATCAAACATGTAAGCTACAGAACCGTTCACACCCATATTACCACTGTTTTTGCTAAATGCAGCTCGTACATCTGCTGCAGTACGGTTTACGTTATTTGTAAGTGTATCTACAATAACCATAGCTCCATTTGGTCCGAATCCTTCATAACGAAGCTCGTCATAATTTTCTTCTGAACCGCCTTTTGCTTTTTCAACTGCACGATCAATAATTGTTCTTGGAACATTGTATGTTTTCGCACGCTCTAATACAACTCTTAGTGCTTGGTTTGATTCTGGATCTGGCTCGCCTTGTTTTGCTGCCACATAAATTTCACGCCCAAATTTCGCGTATATACGGCTTGTATTTGCATCTTTTGATGCTTTTTTGTCTTTAATATTGTTCCATTTACGGCCCATACTTTCCACTCTCTTTCCCGTTTTAAATCTACATAAAAATATTAATATGAAATATAATGTGTGTTCAACACATTTTTAAAAGAAATATAAAAAGTTCATTTTTGATTCATATTACAGACATAATATAAATCACTATCATTTTGTTCTTTCGACAAGTTATATTATACATGAATTCCTACGTTTATTACGAATTTTAGAAGCACATAGTATAATTTAACAAAAAGACTCTAACATTTCTGTTACAGTCTTTTTATATTGCCAATAAAGATTTCCATATTATTCCCATAATTGTTTTCTATTGTTGTATAATAAAAATAGGAAAAAATTTGAAGAAAAGATGGAGGGTGAATTATGACACATTCCAAAGACAAAAAATCACATGCTTTTAAAGGAATAGGAGAAAAATTAAACCCAACTATCTATCAAGTGAGATTCATGAAATTAGATGAACCAATTCGATTTGAGTCGTTTCCTGAATTAAAGGAATTAGGAGACTGGTTGAGTACTTCAACGCACATGTGGTCATGCCACTCAACTATGTACAAATACAACAGAGAAGAGTTTGAAAAGAAGTTCTTAGAAATTACGAAATTAACAGCTGATCATGTACTAATATCTACTGGTGGCGTCGGATTTAACTTCATGTCACCAGGTTGGAGAAATTCTCTATAAAATAATGAAATTATATAAAGGGATAAAAATTTATCCCTTTATTGTTTTGTAGCTTTCCCCAACTGTATCGCATGTACTAAATGAATAAGTTTACCTTAATCATTTATAACCATTTCATCAACACACCATTTTGCTTATTTTATAGTGTGATGAAAATATAAAAAGACTCTACACATTTGGTGTAGAGTCTTTTTATTACGCCGTTCATGATACCGATGGTCGGGGTCGAACCGACACTCCCGAAGGAACACGATTTTGAGTCGTGCGCGTCTGCCAATTCCGCCACATCGGCACAAAAGAAAAGGCGGCAACCGGATTTGAACCGGTGATAAAGGTTTTGCAGACCTCTGCCTTACCACTTGGCTATGCCGCCATATAAAATTTTATTGGAGCGGAAGACGGGATTCGAACCCGCGACCCCAACCTTGGCAAGGTTGTATTCTACCACTGAACTACTTCCGCAAAAATGGCTGGGCTAGCTGGATTCGAACCAGCGCATGACGGAGTCAAAGTCCGTTGCCTTACCGCTTGGCTATAGCCCATCGAATTCTTACTTAATTATATGTAAGTATCCATTAGATTATTTGTAATTTTTAAAATAAAAATGGGGCGACTGATGGGAATCGAACCCACGAATGCCGGAGCCACAATCCGGTGCGTTAACCACTTCGCCACAACCGCCATGTTGTGTAAATATATTTGGCAGGGGCAGTAGGAATCGAACCCACACTGGAGGTTTTGGAGACCTCAGTTCTACCTTTAAACTATGCCCCTATGTAAATGGTGGAGGGGGGCAGATTCGAACTGCCGAACCCGAAGGAGCGGATTTACAGTCCGCCGCGTTTAGCCACTTCGCTACCCCTCCGAAACTTACATGGTGCCGGCTAGAGGACTTGAACCCCCAACCTACTGATTACAAGTCAGTTGCTCTACCAATTGAGCTAAGCCGGCGTATTTTATTAAAATAAATGGTGGCTCGGGACGGAATCGAACCGCCGACACGAGGATTTTCAGTCCTCTGCTCTACCGACTGAGCTACCGAGCCTTATTAAAATGGCGGTCCCGACCGGGGTCGAACCGGCGATCTCCTGCGTGACAGGCAGGCATGTTAACCACTACACCACGGGACCATTTGGTTGCGGGGACAGGATTTGAACCTGCGACCTTCGGGTTATGAGCCCGACGAGCTACCGTGCTGCTCCACCCCGCGATAATACTATTCATATAAAATTTATATGGTGGAGGATGACGGGATCGAACCGCCGACCCCCTGCTTGTAAGGCAGGTGCTCTCCCAGCTGAGCTAATCCTCCAAAGTGGTGACCCGTACGGGATTCGAACCCGTGTTACCGCCGTGAAAGGGCGGTGTCTTAACCACTTGACCAACGGGCCAAATATTATAAATCCTATGGCGGAGAGCAAGGGATTCGAACCCTTGATACGCTTGTGACGTATACACGATTTCCAATCGTGCTCCTTCGGCCAACTCGGACAGCTCTCCAATGGCTCCGCAGGTAGGAATCGAACCTACGACCGATCGGTTAACAGCCGATAGCTCTACCGCTGAGCTACTGCGGAATAATATTGCCTGGCAACGTCCTACTCTCACAGGGACAAGGTCCCAACTACCATCGGCGCTAGAGAGCTTAACTTCCGTGTTCGGTATGGGAACGGGTGTGACCTCTCTGCCATCATTACCAGACATTATTCTTTTGAGACAATCATTATTATAACTTATTTACTTTAAAAGTCAACAAGTTTTTTATGTTCTCTCAAAACTAGATAACATTGCTACATATTATATGGTTAAGTCCTCGATCTATTAGTATTCGTCAGCTCCACATGTCACCATGCTTCCACCTCGAACCTATCAACCTGATCATCTTTCAGGGATCTTAC
>NZ_JBQAHM010000011.1:0-200611 GCF_051916885.1 Bacillus cereus group sp. MYBK14-1
AATTACAGAGCGTCGCCCAGGTGATGTGGCAGTATGTTTTGCTGATGCATCGAAAGCAAAGCGTGAATTAGGCTGGGAGGCAACACGCGGATTAGAAGAAATGTGTGCAGATTCTTGGAAATGGCAATCAAATAATAAAAATGGCTATTTAAAAGTTTAATGATGAATATAAAAAAATGACCTTTGCATAAAAGCAAGAGGTCATTTTTTATTAATTTTATTAGCGAACCTAGAAAAGAACGTTCGCTGTTTTAAATGATGTGATTTTACAATATCTTATGCTAGAAGGTAGTAGAATGAGATAGAGGAATGTATTATTTTATTAATTTTTTATAGAAATTGAAAGCGTATTATTGAAAAGTATTCCAACACTTGTATCATTGATAGAGTCCGTTTATAATCAAGGAATCCTAGTTCATGTTTTGATAGGATTATTTATTATTGAAAGCGTTTTAAGTTCGCTCCTTTTTGAGGTAGGAGGTCTGACTTATTTGAATGAAAAATTATGTATGCAGTTTTAAATGGGAAGAAAAATAATATAAGTATCACTTTATAGTGTGGGGAGGTTAAAAGTGTGAAAGGTAAAGATTTTCACACGAATATATATGGGTTATGTAGGATTATTACTTTCAGGGGCAGCTTTATTTTTAAATAGTCTTGTTATATTAGGGAAAGCAGAGATGAAAAGTGCGGGTGTTTTTAATTTATTTGTGGGTGCACTACAAATTATTATTCCGTTTTATTTGATCATGATTTCTGACCAAAGCAATTGGACAGTGTATTCATATGCGGCTACTTTCTTATTTGGATTAACTTATTTATATGTAGGTGTTACTTTTATAAAAGGAATGGATAGTAGTGGTCTAGGATGGTTTTGTATTTGGGTAGCAATTATAGCCTTATTCTATATGGTTGTTTCATTTGTTCAATTCCATGATGTTGTTAATGCGTTAACGTGGTTTATGTGGGCATTACTTTGGTATTTATTCTTTGTATTAAATACACAAAAGAAGAACATTAATCAATATCTTGGAAGGATTGCCTTCGTACAATCATGGGTAACATTGACTTTACCTTCACTCTTTTATTTTATGGGAGTGTGGGGAGAGGGATTTGTATATGAACTATGGGTTTATGTATCAGTAATTTCTATTTTGTACTTCTGTTATTGTATTTATAAATATCGAGTACGTTAATATATTTTCTGTAGAAAAGCATGGAATCGTTAAACGAATTCCATGCTTTTTATATGTTGGCACTTATAATAGAGAGGTAGTATTTTACAATTTGCTAAAATGGGGATGATGAAGTTGAAAAAAGTATTGGTGCTAGGGGGAACAAGATTTTTTGGTAAACATTTAGTAGAAGCACTTTTGCAAGAGGGGCACGATGTAACGATTGCGACGAGGGGAGTTACTGAAGATTCTTTTGGTAGCGCAGTAAAAAGAATAATTATTGATAGAGAAGATGGAAAGCTACTAGAAAAGTGTCTAGAAGGAAAAAGTTATGATATTGTATACGATAATTTATGCTATAGCTCGAATGCAGCGAAGATAACATGTGAAGTGTTACGAGGGAAAACGAAGAAATATGTTATGACATCTTCAATGGCCGTCTATGAACCTGCCCTAAGCTTATCAGAAGAAGACTTTAATCCGTACGATTATGCAATCGCGTATGGAGATAGGAATGACTTCAATTATGGTGAAGGAAAGAGATTAGCTGAAGCCGTTGTATTTCAACAAGCAACATTCCCAGTTGTTGCAGTTCGTTTTCCAGTTGTTATTGGAGAAAACGATTATACGAAAAGGTTACAATTTTACGTTGAATGTATTGTGAACCAAAAACCTATCGTTGTGGATCATGTAGATGGAACTTTGTCATTTATACATGAAAAAGAGGCAGGAGAGTTTCTAGCTTGGTGCGGAATGGAAAATGTGAAAGGGCCAATTAACGCCTGTAGTAACGGGGTAGTTTCTACGGAAGAAATTATTCATTTCATAGAAGAGAAGACAGGAATAAAAGCACTCATTCAGAAAGCTGGGGAAAATATAGCTCCTTATAATGAGGTAACTAACTGTACATTACATAATGGAAAGGCTCGTGAATTCGGATTTTTGTTCCGAGAGCTGAAACTAGAAATGAAAAATGTTTTAAAACATTATATAAATACAATGAAGTAATCATAAATCCCCCGGTGGCAATCCGGGGGATTCTGGAGGATTTCGACAATACTGATTTTACATTACCAAATTTACCTTATACGTACGACTAATGTTTTTGTGATTGAATTGCTTGTAAATACTTCTCGTTTACTTGGTCCCAGTTTACTGTATGCCACCAGTTGGTAACAAACTCTGGGCGCCTATTTTGATACTTTAAATAATAAGCATGTTCCCATACATCAATTACGAGTAAGGGGATTTTCCCTTCTTGCAAAGGCGTATCTTGATTTGGTGTACTCATAACAGAGAGTTCCTCACCGTCAAGAACAAGCCATCCATAGCCACTTCCAAAACGACTAATAGCTGCTTTGGAAAGTTGATCTTTTAAGTTGTCAAAGGTATTGAAATAATAATCAATTACTTTTGCAACGTCTCCATTAGGCTCACCGCCACCTCGTGGGCTCATCACTTCCCAAAAAAGACTATGACAATAGTGACCGCCACCATTATTTCGTACAGCTGTAACAATTTCCTTCGGTAAAGTATCTAAATTACATAGCAATTCTTCTAAAGATTTATTATGTAATTCAGTATAATTTTCTAAAGTAGCATTTAAATTGTTTACGTATGTCGCATGGTGCTTTCCATGATGAATGGAAAGTGTATTGCTATCAATATGTGGCTCTAGTTCATCATAGTCATATGAAAGCTTTGGCAATTGAAATGAAGACATAACATTACCTCCTTTCTATTTAAAAAGTTGGTCTAGGTAAAAATACTTTACCTGAGTCAAAAATACACCCATTTTCCATATAAGTCAATAGTAAGTCCATTAATTTTCTGAAAAATATTACAATAAAAGTAACACTCTCACTTTCATTTGTGACTCCTATCCTTTTTGCTTATACTGTAAAGTAGCAGGGTTTTGTTGAAATAGAAGGAGATTGTTTATGAGTAAAACGAAACAATTAATAGAAGAAGCAAGTAATTTTATTACGATTTGTTATAAGGAGCTTCATAAAGAACAATTGATAGAAGAACGTATAAAAGAAATTCAAATTGAGATAGAGAAGACAGGGACATATGAGCATACATTTGAAGAACTTGTTCATGGTTCACGAATGGCATGGCGTAACAGTAATAGATGTATTGGAAGACTATTTTGGAGTAAGATGCACATATTAGATGCGCGCGAAGTAAATGATGAAGAGGGTGTATATAATGCATTAATTCATCATATTAAATATGCAACGAACGACGGGAAAGTTAAACCAACCATTACGATTTTTAAGCAATATCAAGGTGAAGAAAATAATATAAGAATTTATAATCACCAATTGATTCGATATGCAGGATATAAAACAGAAACGGGAGTGATTGGTGATTCTCATTCCGCTACATTTACGGACTTTTGTCAGGGGCTTGGTTGGCAAGGAGAAGGTACGAATTTCGATGTATTGCCACTTGTGTTCTCTATAAACGGGAAGGCACCTACATATAAAGAAATTCCGAGAGAAGAAGTAAAAGAAGTGCCAATTGAACACCCAGAATACCCTATTTCATCACTTGGAGTGAAATGGTATGGTGTTCCAATGATTTCAGATATGCGTTTAGAAATTGGCGGTATTTCTTATACAGCCGCTCCGTTCAATGGATGGTATATGGGAACAGAAATTGGGGCGCGCAACTTAGCAGATCATGATCGTTATAATTTACTTCCGGCTGTTGCGGAGATGATGGATTTAGATACATCGAGAAACGGTACCTTATGGAAAGATAAGGCGCTAATTGAGTTGAATATTGCCGTACTACACTCCTTTAAAAAACAAGGAGTTAGTATTGTTGATCACCATACTGCTGCACAACAATTTCAGCAATTTGAGAAGCAAGAAGCTGCTTGTGGTCGTGTTGTAACAGGTAATTGGGTATGGCTTATTCCGCCATTATCTCCAGCTACCACTCACATTTATCATAAACCGTATCCGAATGAAATTTTGAAGCCAAATTTCTTTCATAAATAATATTTAGTGCAGTTTTTTTCTGCAAAATATATTTTTTTTAATTACTGTTATGTAGCAAATGGAAGCCTTTACTCTCGGTTATTTTTGGAAGAGGATTTTTGAACCAAGGAGTACCTTATGTTATAATCAAATTTCTGTTTCGAAGACCTTATAGAAATATAAGGTCTTTTGTTTTGCTTTTTTATGTAAGAGGAAGAGAATTTTTCTTTTTAATAAGGGATTTGGCATATTTTTAGGGACAACATAAGTATGTGGGAAGTCGATAAAATGTTATGCATATATAATTATTATGTTTTAGGTTTAAACAATAAAACATAATAAAGTTGTTTTTTTAGATTGCTGAGGAAGGAGGAAGTATAAATGAGGATGAAGAGTCGAAAAACTGATTGGCCTGTATTTATTATTAGTGGTGGTTCACTTTTATTATTTGTAATTGCAGTTTTTTTGAACAAGGATTATGTAGAGAGTGCGATTAATAAAAGTTTCGCTTTTTCAATTAAATATTTCGGTGCCTTCTGGCAAGTTTTATTATTAGGTACATTTATTGTTGCGATGTGTATGGCTTTCTCCAAATATGGGAGAGTTAAGCTTGGGGGATTAGAAAAACCTGAGATTAGTACGGCAAAATGGCTTGCTATTATTATGTCTACATTACTTGCTGGAGGTGGCGTTTTTTGGGCAGCAGCAGAGCCAATGTATCATTTGATGACGGTGCCACCAATACATGATGGTATATCTGCTGGAACGAAAGAAGCAGTCATGCCTGCTTTAGCACAAAGTTATATGCATTGGGGATTTTTAGCATGGACGATTTTAGGTACAATTAGTGCGGTAGTTATGATGTATGGACATTATCATAAAGATATGCCGCTAAAACCTCGAACGCTTTTATATCCTATTTTTGGGGAAAAATTAAGAAAGAGCCTGCTTGGAACGATAATTGATGCAGCTGCAATTATTGCAGTAGCTGCAGGTACAATTGGCCCAATTGGATTTTTAGGTTTACAAGCAAGTTATGGATTACAAGAATTATTTGGAATTTCTGATGTGTTTACTACTCAATTAGCAATTATTGTTTGTGTGGTGGCCGTGTCTACCATATCGGCAGTAACAGGTATTGATAAAGGGATTCAAATTATAAGTAATTTAAATGTTAGATTAGCAATTGTGTTAATGGCATTCATATTACTATTTGGGCCAGGTGGATTTATTATTGATTCGTTTGTTTCTTCGTTTGGATTTTATGTAAATGAGTTTATACCGATGAGCACATACCGTGGTGATACAAGTTGGTTAGGATCTTGGACAATCTTTTTCTGGGGATGGTTTATTGGATACGGACCAATGATGGCAATTTTAGTGAGTCGAATTTCAAGAGGGAGAACGATTCGAGAAATCATCGCTGCAATTGGAATTATCGCACCTATTATTACAACATTTTGGTTTACTATATTAGGTGGATCAGGCGTGTTTTATGAGTTGATGAATCCTGGGTCTATCTCGGACGCATTAAGTGAATCTGGTATGCCGGCGGCTATGATTGCAATTACAGGGCAATTGCCACTTTCTAATATTATTGGACCAGCGTTTCTTTTATTAACAATTTTATTTGTAGTGACAACAGGAGATTCAATGGCGTATTCCATTTCAATGGCAGTGACTGGAGACGGAGATCCTAGAATTAGTTTGCGAATTTTTTGGTCGCTTATTATGGGCGCAGTTGCAGCAATTCTTTTATATATGGGTGAAGGAAGTATTAATGCGCTACAATCGTTTATCGTGGTGACGGCAGTTCCGGTATCAATTTTGTTATTCCCAATGCTATGGTTAGCGCCTAAAGTTGCGGGAGAATTAGCGTTAAAACAAGGTATTGTAAAAGAAGAAGATAAAACTGCATTCTTATTTCAGAAGGCTAGTAAATCAAAATAAATAAATAAAAACGTAAAAGAGGAAGCATCTTAAATGAGATGCTTCCTCTTTTACGTTTAATCTAATACTTTTCCCTTTGTTTCTGGTACACATAGTAGCATTGTAATTAACCCGATTGGGTAGATGATAAAAATCAAGGACAATGCTCCAAGTAGGTTGCCACCTGTAGCGAGTAAGCCAATAATAACAGGCCCAAATCCAGCTAACCCACGTCCTGTACCGAAAATAAAGTTTTCAGCGGTAGAGCGAGCTTCAGCAGGATAGTTTTCAGCTAAAATTGCTCCAAATCCTCCCATCATTCCATTTGCAAAGAATCCAAGCAATGCACTTCCCCATAATAATAATGTTGAATCTGTGAATAAGAAGAAGTAAATGAGACAGTATACTGTACCGCCAATATAATAGATTGCAAAGGTTTTACGTCGACCAATTTTATCAGCCAGAATACCAAAGATTGCAATTCCAATTAGCATACCGATGGTAGAAATGAACATCCAGCCACTTGCTTTTGCTAATGTATAGTTATATTTATTTGCTAAAATAGTGGGCATCCATGTGAAGATTCCGTAATATCCGAAGTTTTGGATGAACGACATAATAATAAGACCAATTGTTGTAATTGTTACTTTTTTATTGGCAAATAACTTTCGAAGTGGAAATTTTTTTATATGTTTTAGTTGTTCTGCTTCAGTAGTTGTTAATTTACCTGCAGCTTCTTTTTGCAATAGTTCCTTTTTGTAGCGTTGTTTTTGCTCCCATATTTTCGGTTCACTTAAACTTTTACGGACATAGACAGCTAGTAAAGCTGGAATTAATCCAAATAAGAAAACGGCTCTCCATCCAAAGTGTGGGACAATAAATGCTGGAAGGAGTGAAGCAATCAGTACACCAAATTGCCATCCAAGTGCAACAACAGATGTCGCTTTAGCGCGCATTTCTTTAGACCATGTTTCTGTTACGATGGCCATTCCGATTCCGAATTCACCACCAACTCCCATTCCAACTAAAAAGCGCAGAATTAATAATTGCCAGTAGTCTGTTGCGAAATAAATGAGTGCGGTTGCTAGTGAAAACAGTAAGATTGTGAAGGCCATTGTACGAATACGGCCAAATAAATCAGCAATAAATCCAAATAAATAAGAACCAATTAACATTCCTATTGTGGTAGCTAAAGTTAAGTTTCCACCTTCAACAGGACTTAAGTGAAACTCTTTTAAAATATAGACAAGTACGAACGATAATAGCAACATATCTAAACCTTCTGCTGCATATCCTAGCGCAGAACCAAATAATGTTTTATATCTTTTCGCTTTTGTCTCCTCTGTTGTTTGTTGTACATCAGTAGTGACGTTCATTATTACTCCTCCTTATTTTCTACAGTCGCTATGGAAGAATAACAAAAGGCCTTCTCACCTGATATGATGAGAAGGCCAAAAAAGCATACGTATCCCCAAGAAAAGAACATACGTATATTGTATTCCGACTTCCTTCTCAACCTCACGGGGTTGGGTTAAAGGACTGTATTATATTACTTTATTTTTAGCACTCTTCTATATGTATTGTCAAATAAAGAGGAAGTTATTATGTGTAAAATATTTCAAAAAACATTTCGTTCTTCTTGACGCCGACTTCATTATTTTCCCATAATAAAACTAACTAAATAAAAAGGAATGAATCAAAGATGCTAAATTTAGTACTCATGATGATTGAACGAGTCGGACTTATAGTTATTTTAGGATTTTTACTCTCTCATATTAAAACTTTCAGACGCCTCCTTCATAAACAGGATGGCTATGTAGATAAGCTTAAGCTTATTTGTATTTTTTCGGTATTTACAATTGTAAGCAATTACACTGGGATTGAAATAGCAGGAAATACGATTATGAATGAAAATTGGTTACAAGGTGTTTCATCATCGAGTACCATTGCGAATACACGTATTATGGGTGTTGGAATTAGTGGATTGCTTGGTGGTCCTATCGTCGGAATTGGGGTAGGATCAATTGCTGGTATTCACCGTTATATGCTTGGAGGGACGACAGCTCTAAGTTGTGCAATCTCGTCAATTTTAGCAGGTGTTATAACGGGGTATATTGGATACATTTTCAAAAAGTATAATCGTACAATTACTCCTAAGTTTTCAGCGATTTTAAGTGTTTTTATCGTTTCTTTAGAAATGATTATGATCCTATTAATTGTAGAGGATGGAATGAGCATTGTGAAAACAATTGCGATACCAATGATCCTTGTAAATAGTTTTGGAAGTTTTATTTTACTTTCTATGATACAAGCTATTTTGCGTCAGGAAGAGAACGCAAAGGCACTTCAGACTCATAAGGTATTACGTATTGCAGATAAAACGTTACCATATTTTCGCCAAGGCTTAACAGAAGAATCATGTAAGCATGTGGCACAAATTATTCACCGTTTTACAGGAACAGATGCGGTATCCTTAACAGATACAGAGAAAATATTAGCTCATGTTGGATTAGCATCAGATCACCATATTCCTTCACATAGTTTAATAACTGGTTTGTCGAAAGAAGTTTTACATACAGGGCAAATAATGAAAGCAAAATCACGTGAGGTCATTAATTGTCAACATGAAGGATGCCCTTTGCAAGCGGCGATTGTTATTCCACTAACTTCGCATGGAAATACGATAGGGACATTAAAACTGTATTTTAAAAATCCTAACCAGTTAAGTCGCGTTGAAGAAGAATTAGCAGAAGGGTTAGCAAAAATATTCTCCACGCAGTTAGAGTTAGGAGAAGCTGAGTTGCAAAGTAAATTACTTCAAGATGCGGAGATAAAAGCATTACAAGCGCAAATTAACCCGCACTTTTTATTTAATGCGATTAATACAGTATCAGCTTTATGCCGAACAGATGTAGAAAAAGCAAGGAAGTTATTATTACAGCTTAGCGTATATTTCCGATGTAATTTGCAAGGGGCACGTCAGTTATTGATTCCACTAGAACAAGAATTAAACCATGTACAGGCATATCTATCCTTAGAACAAGCAAGGTTCCCAAATAAGTATGAGGTAAAGATGTATATTGAGGACGAGCTAAAGACAACTTTAGTACCACCATTTGTTCTTCAACTATTGGTTGAAAATGCATTGCGACACGCTTTTCCGAAGAAGCAACCAGTATGTGAAGTAGAAGTGCATGTTTTTGAAAAAGAGGGTATGGTTCATTTTGAAGTAAAAGATAATGGACAGGGAATTGAGGAAGAACGTTTAGAACAATTAGGAAAGATGGTAGTTTCGTCAAAGAAAGGGACTGGAACAGCTTTATATAATATTAATGAACGCCTTATTGGATTATTTGGAAAAGAAACGATGCTTCATATCGAAAGTGAATTAAATGAGGGGACAGAGATTACTTTTGTTATTCCAAAAAAAGTAGGGGAGGAAGAACAGATTGTTAAAAGTATTAGTAGTTGACGATGAAATGTTAGCACGTGATGAACTAAAGTATTTATTAGAGAGAACGAAAGAAGTTGAGATAATTGGTGAGGCTGATTGTGTGGAAGACGCATTAGAAGAACTAATGCAAAGTAGACCAGATATTGTGTTTTTAGATATTCAATTATCCGATGATAACGGATTTGAAATCGCCAATATATTAAAGAAGATGAAAAATCCACCTGCAATTGTATTTGCTACTGCCTATGATCAATATGCACTGCAAGCATTTGAAGTAGATGCGTTAGACTACATTTTAAAACCATTTGATGAAGAGCGTATTGTGCAGACATTAAAGAAGTATAAAAAACAAAAACAATCGCAAATAGAAACGAAGCACGAAATAAAGGGGACAGATGTAACAGTAGAGATGCATAAATTAGCATTACCAATTGAAGAATCAATCGTACTTGTTAATATTGAAGATATTGTATATGTAGGACTTGTGGACGGAAAAGTGACAGTAAAAACAATGAGGGAAACATATGTAACACACGATACACTTGTAATTTTGGAAAAGAAGTTGCCGCAAGTAAGTTTCATGCGTGTTCATCGTAGCTTTATTGCAAATATTAATCATATTACTGAAATTCAGCCATGGTTTAACTCTACTTATAATTTAATTATGAAAGAAGGATCAAAAGTACCTGTTAGTCGTACATATGCAAAAGAACTCAAGAAGCTGCTTCGTATTTAAGGAGCAGCTTTTGTATTTCATCCTTTTATATTTGTAACTAATTCTGTATATTTGACGTTCCGTTATGTAAACGCTTACTTAGGCGGTTATATCCTATACAATAAAGGTACCAAATCGAAAGAGGTGGCCAAAATGAGTACGAAAAAAGTATATAGTTTCTTATCACAAGCATTCATATTTTCAGATATTATGTTAATTTCTAATATTATTGCAACACATTTACCAATTCCAATGCCTTCATCGGTAATCGGGTTAGTTATTTTATTTAGTCTATTATGTTTAAAACTTATTAAATTGGAGCAAGTTGAATCACTCGGAACAGCTTTAACAGGTATTATTGGATTCTTATTCGTCCCATCAGGTATTTCAGTTATTAATTCTCTTGGTGTAATGGGGCAATACTTTGTACAAATTTTAACTGTAATTGTTGTAGCGACAGTTATTTTACTCGCTGTAACAGGATTATTTGCACAATTTATTTTAGGAAAAGATGAAAAAGAAACAGAAGATATAAAAGAATTGAAAGTAGTAAATAAAGGACGCAAGCACGGAAAGGTTGCGTAACCATTGTATTTATATATTGTTGGGAGGTAATGAACATGGCAAGCACAATGACTCCATATTTCGGAATCGTCGTTTCATTAATCGCATACGGAATCGGAACATTATTATTCAAGCATTCAAAAGGGTTCTTCCTATTTACACCATTATTCGTAGCGATGGTATTAGGGATTGTATTTCTAAAGGTAGGTAACTTTACTTTTGAAGAATATAATACTGGCGGAAAAATGATTAGTTTCTTCTTAGAGCCAGCAACAATTGCATTCGCTATCCCACTATATAAACAAGTTGATAAGTTGAAAAAATATTGGTGGCAAATTTTATCAGCTATCGTGGTTGGATCTATTTGCTCAGTAATTGTCGTGTTCATTGTTGCAAAAGCAATCGGTTTAGATACAGCAGTAATGAATTCAATGCTACCACAAGCAGCAACAACAGCAATTGCGTTACCAATTTCAGAAAGTATTGGTGGTATTCCAGCAATTACATCGTTTGCAGTTATTTTCAACGCAGTTATCGTATACGCATTAGGAGCATTATTCTTAAAAACATTTAGAGTGAAACATCCGATCGCAAAAGGTTTAGCACTTGGAACAGCGGGTCATGCATTAGGAGTTGCAGTAGGAATTGAAATGGGTGAGGTAGAGGCAGCGATGGCAAGTATTGCTGTAACGGTAGTTGGGGTTGTAACAGTAGTTGTCATCCCAATGTTCATGCCATTCATTGGATAGTAAAACTTACTTAAAAAATAAGAAAAGCAAGCTATTTGTAGAACAGATTTCTACTGATAGCTTGCTTTTTATGTTACAGTAGTGGTAAGACCTATTAAAAAATGTAAGTTTCCTTAAATCTTCATTAATACTATGTAGAATACGTTTTGAATTAGGTCATTGTATTGTAAAATAAGAAGTAGGCTACTATATACCTGGTAAGGTAGGCATATAATGAGTTTATAAAAATCTTAATATGAATGAATAATTAAAAGTAGAAAAGAGAGAGAAATCTACTTATTAACGTTTTAGTTTATAGGACAGGAGAGAGTATTCGTCGATTATGCAAATAAAAAACCTGTTTCAAAGCAAAGGATTTCAGAGGTTACTCGTATTAGTAATACTTGCTCTCGTGTTATACGGGCTGCAAAGTATGTTGAATTTAATATTAATTACGTTTATTCTCACGTATTTAATGGATCGATTCCAAAAGTTTATTTCACGCAAATTAGATCATTTCATGCCTATTAATCGAAAAATTATTATAGCATTTCTATATGTAATGTTAATTGGTGGAATTGCTATTACGCTATTTAAATATTTACCAGTATTGACGATACAAATTTCACAACTGATTTACCAATTCAATGTATTTTTAAGAAACCCACCAGATAGTGAACTAATTAAGTATGCAGTTAATGCTGTCAATCATATGGAGCTTTCTAAATATGTAGGACAAGGCGTAGACATTTTGTATAAATCGATTACGAATGTTGGTAAATTTGGCCTTCAAGTTTTACTTTCTTTAATTTTGAGTTTATTTTTCTTATTAGAAAAATCTCGTATTGTCGGTTTTACTGCAAAGTTTAAAGAAAGCAGGCTTGCAATTTTCTATACTGAAATTGAGTACTTCGGAAAGAAATTTGCACGTTCATTTGGAAAGGTAATCGAAGCGCAATTTTTAATTGCTGTTGTTAACTGTGTTCTTTCAGTTATCGCATTATGGATATTAGGATTCCCACAATTATTAGGTTTAGCGTTAATGATTTTCTTGCTGGGCTTAATTCCAGTAGCGGGGGTTATCATTTCGTTATTCCCACTTTGTATGATTGCTTACAATATTGGCGGTATCATGTACGTTGTTTATATTTTGGTTATCGTAACAGTGATTCATGCGCTTGAAAGTTACGTATTAAACCCGAAGTTTATGTCGCAAAAAACAAATTTACCGATTTTCTATACATTTATGGTATTAATCTTCTCAGAACACTTCTTAGGTGTATGGGGATTAATTATCGGTATTCCAATCTTCATCTTCTTATTAGATGTTTTAGACGTGACAAGTGATGAAATGGAGAAGGATGTTGGAAAAAATAAAGTGAAGTAAAGAAAAAGCATCGATGTTCGGTGCTTTTTCTTTTATAATATGATGTTTCTTATGCCATACTGTAAGCAGAACATAGAATAGGGGTGAAGTAATGGCTGTAAATGAAAAGATAGAATTGGCTACATTTGCTGGAGGGTGCTTCTGGTGTATGGTTTCGCCATTTGAAGAGATGGAAGGGATTATAAAGGTTGTTTCTGGCTATACAGGTGGTCATAAAGAGAATCCAACGTATAAAGAAGTATGTTCAGAAACGACGGGACATTATGAGGCAGTACAAATTACATTTGATGCAAATAAAATGCCGTATGAGGAATTGTTAAATATATATTGGAGACAAATTGATCCGACCGATATTGGTGGACAATTCCACGACCGCGGACAGTCTTATGAAACGGTGATTTTTTATCATAATGAAGAACAACATAAAAAAGCAGAGGCCTCAAAAGAAGAGCTTGAGCAGAGTGGACGCTTTTCAAAACCAATTGCGACAAAAATACTACCAGCAGCTACATTTTATCCAGCTGAAGAATATCACCAAGGATACCATAAGAAAAACACATTCCGCTATGAGTTATATCGTAAAGGCTCAGGACGAGATGCTTTTATTAAGCAACATTGGCCAAAGGATAATGCTCATTTAAAAGAAAAACTCAATGAGATGCAGTATTATGTAACACAGGAAAATGGTACAGAACCACCATTTCGAAATGAGTATTGGAACCATAAAGAGGAAGGTCTTTATGTAGACATCGTTTCAGGTGAGCCGTTGTTTACTTCTCTAGATAAATTTGATAGTGGATGTGGATGGCCTAGTTTTACAAAACCAGTGATGTCAGCAAGTGTGAAAGAAAAGATGGATGTGAGTCATAATATGACACGTACAGAAGTGAGAAGTAAAGAAGGAGATTCACATCTTGGGCACGTATTTCCAGATGGTCCAGGACCAAATGGCCTTCGTTACTGTATTAATTCGGCAGCTCTTCGATTTATTCCAAAAGAGGAATTAGAGAAAGAAGGCTATGGCGATTTCCTAATCTTGTTTGGAAATAAAAAATAACCTCGCAGTTAGCGAGGTTATTTTTTTGTTATTTTGTTTTTTTCTTTTTAAATTTGCTTAATACTTCATAAACGATTGGAACAATAAGAAGTGTTAATAACGTTGAACTTGTTAATCCACCAATTACCGTTACGCCAAGTCCTTTAGAAATTAAGCCACTACCTTCAAATCCTAATGCAAGCGGGATAAGAGCACCGATTGTTGCAATTGCAGTCATTAAAATTGGACGAAGGCGTGTTGCACCAGCTTCTAATAAAGCTTCACGTGTTGATAGTCCTTCATTTTCCTTATGAATAACGCGGTCGATAAGCACGATTGCGTTTGTTACAACGATACCGATTAACATAAGCGCACCAATCATTGCAGATACACTTAATGTTTCACCAGAGATTAATAAGGCAACAAGAGCCCCAATAATTGTAAATGGTAGCGAGAATAAAATTGCGAATGGTGCTAGGGCACCACCAAATGTAACGACAAGAACGAAGTATACAATGGCAATCGCAGCTAACATCGCTAAGCCAAGTTGTTTGAATGATTCTTCAATATCTTTAGTAACACCGCCCATAGAAACATCTACACCAGAAGGAAGATCCATTTTATCTACTTCTTTTTGTACTGCAGCAGATGCTTTTGAAACGTCATCAGATGTTAATTTGGCACTAACCTCTGCATAAACACGTCCATCTCGGTGTGTTACTGTATTCGATGTTTCACCTTCTTTTACAGTCATAACATCTTTCACAGCTACTTCATTACCAAGTGGTGTTGTAATTTTGCGATTTGTTAAGTCATCGATTGTTTCATAATTTTGTTTTTCAGCTTCTACATATACATTGATATCTTTACCGTCTTTTTTAATTGTTGTCAGAACAGGGCGATCATGTTGATTAGAAAGTCCCATTCCAATTTGAGCAGCCGTTAAGCCCATTTTACTCAGCTTTTCTTGATCTGCGACTAAAGTGTACTCTGCATATGTTTTTGCAATACTAGAATCTATATCTTTTAAGTCTTTATTTTTCTTCATGATATTTTGAATATCTTTTACGACAGGCTTAATGTCTTCTGAGCTATCTCCATAAACGTATAGTTTAATTTCGTTACTACCGCCACTTGCTCCGAAGTCTTGGTTTTTCCATTCGCCTTTGCCAGACATCTTCTGTAAATCTTTAACGACTTGTTCTTTCTCTTTTTCAAAGTTTTTCGTGTCGTTATCATATTGCACGAAGAACATTGCTTGGTTTGATTGACCAGGACTCATTGGATTCTCTCCACCTAATGAGAACTGAATTGTTTTGACGTCTTTATTATCTTGGAAGTGCTTCTCAGCTTTTGTTGCAATTTTTTCAACGTCTTCTAACGTTTGACCTGGTTCAGGATTATATGTTGCAATAATCATTTTTTCTTCTTCAGAAGGTAAGAAACTTACACCGATAACTGGTACAAGTGCAAGACTACCAACTAATAGAAGGACAGCGATACTTGATGTAATAATTTTGTGATTTAAAGCCCATGCAAGTATGCGTTTATACCCATTTGCTAATTTACTTGGTTTTTCTTCATGATGTACTTCTTTTTCCCTCATGCTCTCTTTCTTAAATAAGGAATGAGCTAGCATCGGTACGATTGTAACTGCTACTAGTAATGATGCTAATAAAGCGAAGACGATAGTTAAGGCGAATGGTAAGAACATTTCACCAATCATACCTTTTACTAGTCCAAGCGGTAAAAATACAGCAATTGTTACAATGGTGGAAGACATAATTGGGATAAACATTTCTTTCGTAGCTTCACGAATTAAATCTTTTCCACGTAATTTCTCTTCTGATAACGACATACGTCGGTAAATATTTTCAATAACAACAATTGAGTCATCGACAACGCGGCCTATAGCAACGGTCATTGCTCCAAGTGTCATAATGTTAAGCGTAATATCCATTTGCTTTATGACTAAAACAGCAATTAATAAAGAAAGTGGTATTGAAACGACAGAAATTAACGTTGTTCGAATATTTCGTAGGAACAGCATAATAATAACAATCGCAAAGATAGCACCGAAAATTGCTTTGCTCAGCATTGTTTCAACTGATTTTTCAATAGGTGCACCTTGGTCGAATGTTGAAATGATCTCTAAATCTTTATATTTTTTCTCAAGATCTTTTACTTTATCTTTTACTGCATTTACAACATCAACTGTATTTGCATCAGAGGCCTTCACAATTTGAATTCCAATTGCTTCTTTTCCATTTGTTCGAGAAATAGATTCTGCTTTCCCAACTTCTTTAATGTCAGCAATTTCGTCTAATGTAACTGTTGGAATCCCGTTCATAGCAGCTGGATTCATTTGCGGCGTTTGTGCACCAGCGCCAGCATTTTGACTACCTTGACCGTTAGGTGAGGAAGGTATAGCTGGGATTTTAAGTTCTTTTAACGCTTTAATCGTTGTAATATTGCCATCTACAACAACTGATTTTTCCGTGTCTTTAAATGTGTATAAGCCAAGTGGTAAAGATACATCCGATCCCTTAATCACATTTTTTACGGTATCTTCACTTAGTCCTAGTTCTTTCATTTTATCTTTCTTGAAGACAAGCTGTACTTCATCTACTTGTTGGCCAGCAATTTGAACAGATGCAACACCATCAAGTCCTTTTAATCCTGGTACAACATTTTTTTCTACATTTTCAGTTAAGGTAGCTAAAGATTCATTCTTACTTGCCACGCTTAACGAAATAACTGGAAAGGCATTGAAGTTTACTCGTGAAACTTTAGGATCTTTAACACCTTCTGGGAGTTTTACATTTGTGAGAGCTTCTTTAATTTCTGTTTCTGCTTTTTCCATATTTTTATCAAAATCGTATTCTACTTGAATAGAAGATGCGTTTTGAAAAGATGATGAACTCACAACGTTAACACCGCTTAAATTTTGTAGTTGTTCTTCCATCGGCTTTGAAACTTTATCAGCTACTTCTTCTGGTGTAGCACCAGGATAGACCGTAGTTACTGTCACAATCGGTGTTGTAATATCAGGGATTGTTTCCAGCTTCATATTGAGTCCAGAGTAGATCCCCGCAATAGTAACAATAATGGTTAGTAGCCAAACTGCGAACTTATTTTTTAACGAGAAATTGATGATTTTGTTCATGTTTGCGCTCCCTTTTTATTATATTGACCAACTGGTCAGTCTAATACATAATATAACTGACCGTTCGGTCAATCGTCAATAAAAAGAGATGGTATAATACATTTATAATAAGATGCGAGATTAAATTTAGGAGAGAAGATATGAAAGAAAAAGAGCGTTTAATTATAGAATCGGCTATGAAGTTATTTGCTACTAAGGGTGTAAATGCGACATCAGTGCAGGAAATTGTGACAGCTAGTGGTATATCTAAGGGAGCTTTTTACTTATATTTTAAATCGAAAGATGAGCTTTTATTAGCGACACTTCGATATTATTATGACAAAATCCAAAAGAAAATGCTGGATATTGAAAAAGAGTCTTTATTACCACGTGAAAAATTTGCAAAACAATTACATTGTCAGTTTAATGATATACAAAAGCATAAAGAATTTATTATTATGCATGCGAGAGAAAATGCGATTCCGTTTAATAAAGAAGTAGAAGAATTTATGATGCGGATGAAGTTAGAGTCTCATGCATTTTATCGGAATAGTTTATTGTCCATTTATGGTGAAAAGGTTATGCCATATTTATTGGATTTAGTAATTATGGTAGAAGGCATATGCCGTGGGTATTTAGAATTAATTATTTTACAAGCACCAGAAATTGATTTATCGTATGTAGCTGCTTTTATTTTAAAAAGAGTAGATAATTTAGTAGATGGCTTAGTAGAATCTTCGGAAGAACCTATTTTACATGAAGAAAAGCTTGGAGAATTCCTTTGTAAATCAGAGCTTATTAAGGAACAAGTTAAAGAACATTTTTTAAAAGAGATTATTGTATTTAAGCGCACTTTAGCTGATCAATTAGAGGATGATGAGCTGTTGGTTACATTAGATGTTTTAGAGGCGGAAATACGATTGCTTAATCCAAGAATTCCGGTAATTAGAGGTATGTTAGCAAATTTAGAGGCGTATTCGGAATTAAAAGAATTTCGATTACGCCTTATAGGATACTACAATATAAAAAATTCTTAATAAAAATAAGTAAAAAACTCCTTGTCTACACAAGGAGTTTTTTCTTAAAGACTACTTACTATTTTGAGACCATTCTTCAACATCCCAAACTTTTGTGATCCAATCTTCATAGAAGTCCGGTTCGTGACATACAAGGAGAATTGTTCCTTTATATGCTTTCATAGCCTTCTTAAGTTCCGCTTTTGCTGTAACGTCAAGATGGTTTGTCGGCTCATCAAATAATAGCCAGTTACTTTCCTCACCCATTAGCTTACATAAACGAACTTTTGCTTGTTCTCCACCACTTAATTGACTTAATGGACGAGAAATATGTTCATTTTTTAATCCGCATTTTGCTAACATCGCACGAATTTGATGCTGGTCTAGGCCAGGGAATGTATTCCATACATCATCAATTGGTGTTATATTATCAGCTTTAACTTCTTGTTCAAAGTATGCAGGCTCTAAGAAGTCACCAAGACTTGTTTTACCGCTTAAAGGTTTAATTTTACCTAAGATCGTTTTTAGCAACGTTGATTTACCAACACCGTTACATCCAACAATAGCAATTTTTTCACCACGTTCAATCGTCATTGATAGCTTTGGTAGTAGAGGATGCGTATATCCGATTTCTACATTTTCACCTTCAAAGACGAAGCGACTACTCGCGCGACTTTCTTTAAATGAGAATTCAGGTTTAATCGCTGTTTCTGGGCGATCAATAAGTTCCATGCGATCAAGTTGTTTTTGACGACTCTTTGCACGACCTGTCGTTGAATAACGAGCCTTGTTCTTTGCAATGAAGTCTTCTTGCTTTTTGATAAACTCGCGCTGTTTTTCATAAGCGTTTATATGTTGATTTTTATTGATTTCTGCTAGTTCTAGGAATTTTTCATATGTCGCTGTATAGCGTGTCATTTTTGTGAATTCTAGATGGAAAATAACATCAACACATTTGTTCATAAATTCCGTATCATGAGAAATTAATAAGAATGCATGTGGATATTCTTTCAAATAATTTGTTAACCAATGAATATGTTCAACGTCTAAATAGTTAGTAGGTTCATCAAGCAATAACACTTCTGGCTGTTCAAGTAATAGCTTTGCAAGCAATACCTTTGTACGTTGTCCACCACTTAATGCTGAAACATCACGATCTAAACCAATTGCATCAATTCCAAGACCACGTGCAGCCTCTTCAATTTTCATATCTAGTAAGTAGAAACCACCTGCTTCAAGTGCATCTTGTATTTCTGCCATTTGCTCAAGAAGTTCTTCTAGTTCTTCTGGTGTAGCAGTTCCCATTTTTTCTGTAACTTCATTTAAAGCTTTTTCCTTTTCGAATAACGGTAAAAATGCATCCGCTAGTACGTCACGGATTGTACGCCCAGGTGTTAAAACAGTATGCTGATCTAAGTAGCCGTAATGTGTGCCCGGTGTCCATTCTACGCGACCTTGGTCATGAATAAGCTGACCAGTAATGATATTCATGAATGTTGATTTACCAACACCGTTTGCACCAACTAATCCAACGTGCTCACCTGCTAATAATCGCATAGATACATCTTTAAATAATGTACGATCGCCAAATGTATGTCCTAATTTTTCAACTGTTAATAAGCTCATAGTATCCTCCGTCCAACTTGAAATAGTACCTTGAATCATGATACTAAATTCTTTCATATAATGCTATCATTTCAAAATGTATATTTTTTCAAAAGAAGTGTTTGTAAATGTTAGTATATAAAAAAGTTACTTCTCCCACAGAAGTAACTTTTTGGTTATGCCTTTTGTTTAACTTCACTAACTTTCTTTTCAGCTACAATAAAATGCGGTCTACGTTTTGTTTCATAATAAATACGACCGATATATTCACCAATAACACCTAGGAATATGAGTTGAATACCGCCAATAAATAGTATAGCGGAAATGAGAGTAAAGTAACCAGGAACTTCCACACCACCGAGGATGATTTGAACGAACGTAGTGATTACGTATAAAAGTCCTAAAATGGTTGTTAGTAATCCAAGATATATAGATAGACGTAACGGTTTATTATTGAATGAAATTACACCATCAATTCCATAATTTAATAATTTCGAGAAGGTCCATTTACTTTCTCCATCAGAACGTAATACATTTTCATATTCAATGATTAATTCGTTATAACCGATCCAAGAAAATAAGCCCTTTGAAAATCGGTTGTATTCACTTAAAGATAATAAAGAATCTACTGCTCTTCGACTTAAAAGTCTAAAGTCACCAATACCGTCTACTAATTCAATATCTACAAATTTATTCATCACTTTATAGTAAAGACGAGAGACGAAAGAGCGAACGGGTGAATCACCAGTTCTTGTTCTTTTTGCAATGACTTGGTCGTAGCCGTCGTTATATCCTTCTAACAGTTCTTTTATTAACGTAGGAGGGTGTTGTAAGTCAGCATCCATAATAACAATTGCATCGCCTGTAGCATATTTTAAACCAGCTAACATTGCAGCTTCTTTTCCGAAGTTTCGACTAAATGATATGTAGTGTACCGATGAATCTACACTAGCTAAATCACGTAAAATATTTAATGTAGCATCTTTACTACCATCATTAACAAAAACAAATTCATAATCGGTAGTTAATTTATGAATTTCAAGGGAAGTCTCTGAATAAAAGGCTCGAAGCACCTTTTCTTCATTGTAGCATGGTACAACTATTGAAAGGGTCATGTTTGACACTCCTTGTTTGTAGTGGATTAAAATAATATTTAGATATTATTTTAGGAAGCTATCTAAATAGATAGCTTCATGATTCATTAAGTGCTCATTATTGCTTTTTAAAAGAAAATTTTCGTCGTGCTTTTGGATTTTTGAAAATTAGTAAAGCTATACAGATAATTAGTGAGATGATTGATATAGTTATACCTAATTTGAAGTAAGGTGTAACGTAAGTCATTTCGATTACATGTGAACCTTTTGTAATTGGAACACCGATAAAGGCAGAATTCGCTTTCGTAAATTCTGTTTCTTTCCCATCAATTTTTATAGTCCAGCCTTTACTATATGGGACA
Source organism: Bacillus cereus group sp. MYBK14-1 (assembly GCF_051916885.1). Lineage (NCBI taxonomy): Bacteria > Bacillati > Bacillota > Bacilli > Caryophanales > Bacillaceae > Bacillus > Bacillus cereus group sp. MYBK14-1. Next base: position 21,201 of record NZ_JBQAHM010000011.1, read on the forward strand.
GATAGATATAAGAGCCCGTCTTTATTTGATTTGATATCCCCTTTTAAATAATTGTTCTTATAATAAATATTTTCAAGCCTATTTTCAGTTAGTTTTTTTGTTTCTTTTTGTATACTTTCATAGTTTACAATATTTGCTTGCAAGTCACCTAATTCATACTCACCTGCCATATCAATAGAGATAGTTAGGTTTTCTGGACGCTCATTGCCCAAATTGTAAACAAACCTTTCTAACGGATAAGAGTATGCACCAGCATCGTCCCCTTTTCCTATCGTTTTTCCATTAACAGTTGCATTGAATGTGCCTGCATTTTTTAATTTTAATTCTATCAGTAGATCACCAGGTGTATCAGGATAATTGATAGGTACAATCATATTTCCAAAGCCATGAACAATTAGTTTATTTTCTTGTTTTTCCATGTTTTCGAATTTTGCTTTTTCCGTTTTAATAGATACTGCCTTTGATTTAAGGTCTTGTTTATTAAAATGGTTTAATGAAAATTCTTTTGTATTATTAACGACAACAGCATGTAATAATAATTGATCACGCTGAGCAAAGTTTAATTTAGAAAATTCTTCTTCACTTATAGCCGAATCATATACATATCCTAACGGTAAAGCATAGTCATTTTTGTAAATATTATATGGTCCTACTTGCTGTAATAGTTTATATCCATAAGGTACATTCTTTGAATCTGTATCAGCACTTAATACGCGATATTTTATACCTAGCATATTTTCGAGTAGTAGTCGACTATCAGCTTGATAAAACATTGAAGGTGTATCGTACATTTGGAATACGCCATATTTATTTTTCATAAAGTCATGGACATAATAATTAACCAAGCTTTGATACGTACTTACGCCATGATATCCTTGTAGCATTGGTGTGTTATATTCGCTATATGGATTAAGAATACGATAAAAGTCTTTATCATTTTCTTGTATGTAGCGAATTGCAGCAATTTCTTCTTGATTATCATAGCCTGGTTCGTGTAACTTTTCAGTTGAAATCTGGCTCTGTCCGTAAACTGTGCTAAGTATATTATTCGCATACATATAATTCATAGAAATTGTGCTAACGAGTACGTTCAATACAACTAAAAATTGTATGAAAGGTTTAGAAATATAACGCCATAAACATACTGTAATAACAGAAAGAACGACAGTTCCGAGTAAAATGTTATCAACGTCTTGTAAAGGTTTATCAGTTACATTTATATTTGCCTTTCTATAAAATGCATAAATGAATAATCCAATAGACACTAATAAACTTATTAAATAAGGTAATTTGTAGTCTTTCTTATGAATAATCATCCAATCTAGAATGTATGCAATTGTTTGGGCAATTACAAATACAAATAAATAAAACCATCTAGATTGCATTGCTGAAAAACCATTAAACATAGAATATGTATATGGAAGCATAAACAGAATGAACATGAATAACGTAAAGAATACTTTATTCTTAACGAGTTTATCACGTATAAACATTCCAAATACGATTAAGAATAAAATTAAAGCTGGTAAAGCTAATTGATGATTTTCAGCATTATACATGAAGAAAATATTTTCCATTAAATCTTTATAAAATTTATCTTCAAATAATAATGGTATCTCAAACTTTTTTGATAGTCGATCAGCGCTAAATACGGCATTAACTGATGGGAGGAAGCAAACGGCGGCTAAACCGAGTGATAATCCGTACAATAAACCGATTCTAATATAATAAGTTAGAAAAGAGACAATCGTTTTATTTTGTTGTGTCGCAAAGTATTGGAATAATGCATAAATAAATATGAAAATACTTGTGATAAAAGCAAAATAAAAGTTTGATGCTAACATTAAAGTAGCAGCGATTAGGAAAAGGCCGTGCTTCTTTTCAATAATATATTTATCAAGTCCCCATATTACTAATGGTAAAAATACAATGGCATCAGCCATGAAATCCCATAGTAAAGAGTGGCGGATGAAAGTAATACAGCCACCATATATAATAGCAGCAACAAAAGATGAGAATGCTGTTTTATTATGGTAACGTAAAGAACCATACATGAATACCATAGCTAAAAAGTTTTTTAAAATACTCATGTATAATTTCACGTCATATACTTGCTCAAGACTTAGTTTAGGTAGTAACAGTGTAATCCAGAAAAACGGTGATGTGCTGTAATAATAACTAAACTCTCCAAATAAATCTCCACCTAATCCATAATCAAAAGACCAAAAAAGGTTGCCATCTTTAAAGGCATGTTGTAGAAGAAACGTAAAAAAGCCAAATTGACGTAACGCATCCCCTGTACCAGAAAAGGCTTGATTAGATGTTAAAAAGAAATAATGAAAAGCAAAAGCGCACAATAATAATATTGGCATAATTATCATTGTTTTCTTGGAAAAGAATTTATTATTCGGCTTTATGCTCATAAAAATTGATAATCCTCCTTTGAAAGTCGTTACATGTAACAACTAGTTTTTAGGTAGCATATAAAAACACACCAATTTTTAAAGGTGTGTTCTTTAGTTTTAACATGAGAAAATATATATTTTTGTTGAAGCATATATATTTTTACAAGCGTTGAAGTTCATAGTTTACATGTAATTTAGTATAAGGCATTTTCAGAAAGTAAGTCAATTTGAGCTGGAATATATAGCATTTTTTTACTGAAGAAAAATGATGGTATATAAAAAAAGCAAAAAGCTTTTCCATTTTTAAATAGGAAAAGCTTTTTGCTTTTAAGCATGTTTGCGAATGAGCTTTTGTTTTATAAACCCTAAAACAAATCCACGTATTTGAGGATCAATTCCAATTCCAATTATACCGTATAGTATACCAGTAAGAGTTAAAGCAATTAGTGGTGGTAAGTTGATTAATGCAATTCGGTATATACCGTAACTAATAATAAAGGCTAAGGAATTAAATATAACTCCTTTAACTAATAATTGCATGCCTTTACGAATAAAGAGGGTAAATCCGATTAATAGTGTAATTTCGGTAAGGATAGCTGCGGCAGCTGCTCCCATCATTCCATATTTACTACCTAATACAATATAACCTATGATGGCAACAACTAATCCAATAGTCATTGTTGTTGCACGTTTCCATTGCTGGCCAATCGTTGTTAAATTATCAGCTAGTGGATAGTTAATTGATTGTAAAATAACCATAAACGCTAGAATAGCAAGAGCGTCACCGGCGGGAGCGTATTCTTCTCCTAATAAACTAACAATCCAGAAACTTGGATCCGCAATAAAGGGGATAGAAATTCCCATTCCTAAAAAAGACATAAGTTTTAATTCAAAACTTGATAATTTTCTATGTTCTTCAATATTTTTCTCATTACCAAAAGCAAAAAGCCTTGGATAAAAGGCCGCTGCAATTACCCCAGGTATTTGATATAGTACAGCAGGTATTTTAGATGCAGCACCAAAGAATCCAACTTGATTATACGTTGAAACCTTTTCTAATATAATAGGGCCCAATTGTGGTAAGAGCATAATGATGATGCCATTGATTGTAAAAATAAGTAGTTGATCTAAAATGCCTTTATCCCAACCCTTATGGACCTTCGTATAACGTATTGTCATTATAAAGGCGATAACACCTGTTACAAGACTAGATACCCCGTACATGGCAGCAACCATCATAAGTGACCATTGGAAAGACATCCCTAGTAATAGGGCAGCAGCAGCAGTTACACCTTGTAGTACAGAAATAATAGCTGTAAATTGCATGCGTTCTGTTACTTGGAAGTAAGCCATTCCAACACCTTGTAAGGTTGCTCCGAACATTGTTGGTAGAACAACCCAATATACCATCGCGCGTAAGTAAGCATCGGGATAGAAGAACTGGGCAAAAATAGCGAAAAGTACAGAAATTACGATAGCTAATATTAAACGAATACGTAAGTAACTACTTATTAGCACGCTAATATTAGCATCGCTTCTCGTTCCTTCACGCATAAACGTATGTGTTAAACCTGCATCTGTAAAGTAACAAATAACAGCTGAAACTGCTAACGCAGTTGTAAACATACCGTAATCACTTGGAGAAACATACCTTGCAAAGAAAATTGTTGCAATAGCCAGTACAAAACGGACAGTAATGTTTCCTACAAACAGGTAGGATGCGTTTTTTAGAATTTTATTTGTTTTCATGAGAAAAGACCTTTCTATTCTTTAGGACCCGGTTAGCTTGTCCTATTTGTAAATTTGATTTGTTCACAGAAAGAGAGAGTATCGTTATATTTTCAGTTTAAGAAAACAGAAATTTAATTCGTACAAACCAAAGCATTGCATATAGTTTTTTACTACGTTTTCCATTCTTTGAATAGATTTTACGGCAATATTTCTTTATATCTTTTTTGATTAATTGAACTTGTGATTTATCTAATTGAGAGTTTTCTTTAATATATATACAAGCGTTATTGATGACTGTATAAGGGAATAAATAAGTCTCAAGAATTTCAATAAGTAACTGAGAATCTTTTGTAATGAAATCTTGAGATTTATTATGTACCCATTCCTTCATACGATTGAATACTTCCAGCTCTTTTGTCGTTTTTAATTCATAATCTTTATACTTAGAAGAAAGATTTCCTTCTGATAAGATTCTATAATAAGTTAAGTATTCATGGACATAACATACATTTGTCACACTCATAAGTTTAAATAAAAACTCTAAATCTTCGCCCCAACTACATTCTGGTGTAAAACGAATGTTATGATCCATTACGATGGATCGTTTGAAAATCCAAGTACTTGTTTGAGCAACAACTTGATGCGTTAGGAATGCTTTTGCCATATCACCTTTAATAAAGTTTGTTGTATGTTCAACCTTCTCACCTGTTTCTTCGTAGAAATTCATATAACCACAATAGCAAGCGTCCATGTTGTTTTTATGCATACTTTCGACTTGCTTCTCAATTTTAGTTGGATGCCATAAGTCATCGCTATCAAGAAAAGCGACATATTCTCCACTAGCATTTTCAATACCCGTATTACGAGCTACTGAAACACCTTGGTTTTTTTGATGAACGTATTTTACTTGCCCTGGATATTTTTCAGCAAGGTTTTTCACAATAGAAGGTGATTGATCTTTACTTCCATCATCTACAATTACAATTTCGATATTTTTATATGTTTGATCTAGTATTGACTGCATCGTTTCTTCAATATATTTTTCCGTGTTATACAGGGGTATGACAACAGAAACAAGTTGCTTTTGTTCCATCATAGAATTTTTATCTCCTCAAGTTTTTTATGTCTTGCATCATATATACAAGCCTTTTGAAAGGAAGAAGATTACAAGAACATCTGTATAAGTTTAACGCATATAAACTTTGTAAATCAACTTTCTATTAAAAAGGTGGCGGGAAGTTAGATTCTTATGGTTAATTCTCGTATTTCAAACAGCTTTATCATGTCTATTGCATATAACTTCTTATTCATGTCATTTTAACTTATTAGTTAAGTAGGATGTATCTATCTTAACGATTGTGAAGGCGAATAAATTATTATTAAGAATAAAAAACCTCTTAATTTTTGCAATAAATTAAGAGGTTTTTTATATTAGCTATGAAATATTAGGTTAGTCTTTGTCTGGCTCAGTTGCATTTAATTTTTGCTTTAGTAACGCATAATCTTGCGTTAATGTTACAAGTTGATGATGTTGTTTAGAAATTTTTCTTGTTAGGTCAAAAATTAAGATGAAACAGAATAATAGTCCAAATAAGAATAAAATGGAAGGGGGATATTCTACTTTTAATAGTTTTCCAATCCAGTTTATAATTTTATCGGTAGAACTTAAAATAGCCATTGCAATACAAACAAAAATCCATAAAACAGCATATTTCGTTTCTAAAGTTCCACGGCGAATGGAATTAATAATTAATAATAATAATAATAAAATAAAGATGAATGAAAAGGTAATTATAGGCATTTATTATCAACCTTTCACGATTTTTTGCATCAATATAGCAAGACTTACTTTAATCATGTAATATGCAGATTTAAAAGGTGTGATAGAAGATTGTCCACCTTGTCGCTCTTGCATATTTACAGATATTTCATTAATGCGAAGTTTTTTCTTTTTTAAATGAATAAGAACTTCTGGTTCTGGATAATCTTTTGGATAGTTGTGTGCAAAAATTTTAATTACTTCTCGATTGATAGCACGATATCCAGAAGTTGGATCCATAAATGTTTGTTTTGTTAGTACTTTCAATAGGGCAGTAAAATAAAAAATACCGATCCTTCTGGAAATACTACCTTTATATGCTGTTTTTTCTGTAAAACGTGACCCTAGCACCATATCGCATTCATCTTCAGCGATTGGCTTTATAATTTTATATAAATCATCTGGATTATGTTGTCCATCAGCATCGAACTGAATCGCAATATCATATCCGTTCTCATATGCGTATTTATATCCAGTTTGTACAGCTGAGCCAATACCTAGGTTATATGGTAAATTCACAAGGTGAACAGGAAAATCTTGTACGATTTGAGCTGTTTTATCGTGTGATCCATCATTAATAACACAAATGCTTAATCCTGTAAAATGCTGTTTTAGTTTTAATAATCTTGTTAATGTATCTGCAATTGCTTCTTCCTCGTTATACGCTGGAATAATAATTAACGTTTTTGGTATTGAAATTGGTACTTCAATAGTCATTACCGCACCATCCCTTATATACTTAATCATATTATGGTTATTTTTAAACGAACTTTATTTAATATACCATTAACAGTATAACAAAATAAAGGAAAAGCTGGTGCATGATTTAGGAGAACAGATTGAGAATAAAATGGTAAGAGGTGATATTTTGTATAAAAAAATACATGCAAGGAAGAAAAAATCTGTGCATGTATATGGAAGAGTATTGTATTAAATATTCCAAGGTTTATTTAAAGTTAAAACCTCAGCCATTTCTTTGCTTTTTAAACGTCCTTTTTTTCTATTTTCCGCACGTTCTGAACCGGTTGTGTATAACCAATGTTCTTCCTCAGTTTCAGGTAGTACTTGTGGTACCGACGAAGGTTTTCCATCTTTTATTGCTACAAATGTAATGAAGCAAGTAGCAGCAATTCTACGCTCGCCTGCTAATAAATTTTCTGCGATTACTTTTACGAAAACTTCCATTGAAGATTTCCCTGTATAACATACAAATGCTTCATAACAAACAGAATCAGCCTGGTGAATTGGAGTTAAAAAATCAACTGAATCAATAGATGCTGTTACGCAATGTTTACGACTATGTCTTGCAGCCGCAATCGAAGCAATACTATCAATTTCTGCTAATAATTTCCCTCCAAAAAGTGTTTGGTGATTATTTAAATCGTTAGGAAAAACACGTGTTGTCTTAATTGCTTTAGATTCTCGCATGAATTTCTTTTCCATATATTCAGCCCCTATAGTCTGTTTTCAATCAGAATAATATGTGTAAGCGGATTACTCATATTAGATATTTAATGAAGTAAAGTGTATTCCAAAAGAGGATTATTTAAACTTCTGTATTTGTATTCATGTAACTGAAAGAAAATTTATTTTATCTAAAATGTAGTGTAAAAGAGGATTCGCTTACATTGCAAGTAAAAAGTAATGACTATGTATTTGTCATAGAATTTCTCTATCAGCCGTGTACTCATTCATGATAGAATCGTTTTGTTATGAATGGAAATAGAGGTGCAATGGACATATGAATCATATACAAACAAATTTTTCATCTTTCTTTAATAAAATTACAATCGGTGCGATGCTCGCATTTTTTGTTTATAGTTGTTGGGCAGCATTTGAGACAAGTAAGCAATTTTTTGGAGGAAGTACAACAAGTGTAACAATCATATTAGCAATTTTTATCATACTCATTTTGTTAGTGGCATCAATTCTACAATATCGTTTTACAGATAAACAATTTCTTATTTTTCTTATAAGTATATCTATAGTTGTGAGACTTAGTATGCTGTTATTTGTAGACGCTCCAATAATTGGTGATCTGAAAGTGATGTATGAGTCTGCAAAGCAGATTGCAATTGGTAATAATATAGAGACTGTAACTCATTTGCCTTTTATTATATATGAGTCAGTAATTATTCGTATATTTGGTGATACATTATTCGCTTTACAACTATTTAATGTGTTATTTTGCGCAGGAACCGCATTTTTTATTTATCGTATTGCAGCAATGGTTTTTGGAGAAGAATGCGGTCGTATTGCTTCTATCTTTTATGCTCTGTATATTCCAAATATATTCATGAGTTCCGTATTAACTCCTGAGTCACTTGCAATATTTTTATTTTATTTTGCTTGTTACATACTTTTATATAAAGGATTAGATCATCCTTATATGTGGGTATTTTCAGCGATTTTATTTGCATTTAGTAATATGATTTTCCCAATGGGATTATTTCTTCCTATTTTTATCACGGTATATGTATTATTAATCGAAGTATTTCAATCAGCAACGAAACAAAAGGTGTTACTAAAGATGATAGGGATACTTATTCTATTTTATAGTGCCCATTTTGGTGTGAATTATGGAATTAAGACAATGGGAATGTCACAATATACGATTGCGAATGAGACGTATGTTCAATCTGTTTTAATTGGAAAAACGCAACATGAAGAAAAAATATCGAAAAATCAAAGTGTAACAGAGCATATTGATCAAAAGTTAAAAGAGATTGAGGGAGAAAGATTTAAACTTTTAGAACCGATGATAAATCAGTTTTCAGATGAGGGGATAAATTCTATTCTTTTCAAATATGAAAAACTGATATATATAGCCGTAACATTGTTTATGACTATAGCTCTATTACACTTCCTTATTAAGAAACAACAAAATGAGGGATATATGTTGTTCTTATTTTTAATTAGTGGATACGTATTGTTAAAGCTCTTCCAAGTAGATATGGCATATTACAATGTAATTATGCCAGCATTGTTTATTTTGCAGAGCTTTGGTGTTTATATGAGTTATGTGTATTGTCAAAAAATATTTTTCAGAAAATAAAAAGAATCCATTCTGGATTCTTTTTTTGATGGAAGATGAAATTTAGTAGTTAGTACAGATGAAAAGTATGCTTGACTACTAAATTTCATCTTATCGATTTAGTTCTAGTTGCAAATTATCGGCTGTTAGAGCCATTTGTGAGGAATCATCTTGAATTCCTTTCATTACTTGTGAAATAGCTTGTAGTTCGTGTTCAATTTTCTTATTCTGTTCTTTTGAGTTAGACATATCTTTTACGATTTCTTGGAAGTATCGATCTGTTGCCGACATACTATCTGTTCCTTCCGATACGAGAGAGCTAATTTGTTTCACAGAAGACGAGACACGAGTAATTTGTTCATTTGTTTTTTCGACGAGCTTTGTAACGTTAAATATAGATTCTTTCGTTTGCTCTGATAATTTTCGGATTTCGCCAGCAACAACAGAAAACCCTTTCCCAAATTCTCCAGCACGTGCCGACTCAATAGCAGCATTTAGTGCGAGTAAATTTGTTTGCTCCGCAATCGATTTAACAATATCTATGATTTCATTAATTTTGTTAGAAATATTGAGAAGTTCATGAGTATCTGTAATAATCGTTTCCATATTCATTTGAATAGATCCCATTCGTTTGTTTTGCTGGTTTAATTGTTCTTTCCCTTTATTCGCTTTTTCTTCAGATGTTGTAGCTAATGATGTACCTGTTTTAGCAATCTCTACAATAGTTTCAGATTTGGCGGTTAGTTTTTGAATAGAAGAGCTTGTTTTTTCAGATACAGCAGCTAGTTCTGTTGCGATATGCGTAATTGTCATAGCAGTTAATTCTTTTTCTTTCTCATGCTCTTTTTGCATTCTTTCATATTCAGATTCATAAGCTGCAAGAACAAGTTCTTGTTCAAGAGTGAATAATTTATTTATAACATTTATAGAATATGAAAAATCATCGATTGTCGTTATTTTTGTTTGCAAAATCTTCATGATAGAGCGGAATAATTCTTGATAAGCAGCAGTATACCATTTTCGATGTAAACCAATTTGTACATGCCTTTTGGCAATCCTAACACGCTGTTCAATAAAATCTTCATGCATATTGCCGCTGAATAATTCTTTAATATGTGTTTTTAAAGTTTGTTTTAGTTTTGGAATAGAGCTGTAACGCTCAATAATAGTAATTAAATTAGGTTGTTTTGTAATGTTGGCATAGAATTTTTCAGTAATCCAATCAATTTCTGCATAAATAAAAGGCTGTAGCACTTTTACAACTTGTAAATCTTCTTTTGAAATATGTAGCATATCCATTTGAATTTTTAATTCAGAATTAGTAGGTACATTAAAAGTTATTTGTTGGTTCTTACTTAATTCGATTATACTGGCATTTGTTTTATTAATATTTTTTTTGAAAACCCCAAGCATCATTCTTCCCCCTGTATATAAAACGTTTTCAATTTTAAAACTAATATAGAGTAATTATATATGCTTATATATAATTACTCTATATTAGTTCGTTGAATAGTATATAAATTAAGAGAATTCTATCTAGAATTCTCTTAATGGCCTTTATTAATTTTAGCATGTGTTTTAAAGAAAACAGGGAAATGCACATTATATATTACAGTGACGACACGAATAACGAATGTTACTAATAAACAAACATAGAAAGCTAATACGTGCGCCCCCATAGCGTGTGTAATTAGGAAGCTAATTGCTCCTAAGATAGAAGCGATTGCGTAAATCTCTTTTCGGAATACGTAAGGGATATCTTGAGCACAAATGTCACGCAAAATACCGCCTCCAATACCTGTAATGACTCCCATTGAAACAACTAGAAATGAGGCGTCAACATGATGTGACATTGCCGCATTTGCACCAATAGCTGTAAAAACGCCTAAGCCAACAGCATCAGAAAGCATAATAACGACTTGAAGTTTATTGATACGCTCAAAAAACATACAAGTAAATAATGCTGATAATACACTTACGAAAAAGTAAATGGGTTTTACAAATGCGACAGGGGGCAGGTTACCAATCATGATATCACGAATAATACCGCCGCCGAGCGCAGTGGCTACAGCTAAACAAAGGACACCAAATAAATCTAAATCTTTTTTTAAACCAACTAATGTACCAGAAATGGCAGCGGCGATAATGCCAAGAAACGTAAATATATCGATTAATAACATGGCCTTAATCCCTTCCTCTTAAAGATGTTCCAGAGAAAAAATATACACTAAAGTATTGGAAATAACAATTACTTTTCGCTACATGTAGAAAAACGGATAAAATTCATAAAGAAAGCGTTTGAAAATGTTTGGAAAATAACTATAAAGTAATCTGAAAAAGATATGAAAAGATTAATTTTACATTTTTTGATGTTGTTAATTTGGGAAATATTACAATTAGAGGTGAGATATTTATATTTGTATAAAATGATAAAAAAATATGTATATACTGACAAAAATAAGGGGATGGTTGTTAGATAGATTTTGTAAAAATAGGGGAGTATAGCTAAAGGACGATGATTTTTATTACTTATTAATACTTGTCCTGGCTAGTTTTAGCTGGAAAAATAGTTCTCGATTTGAATATGAGTTATGTTATAATTGCTAGGTGTGTTTGAATGATAAAAAATTATGATTAAAAGATAATGTTAAGATTTTGTATGGAGGTCTTGGAATGTTAGCAAATCAAGCTAGGGTTAGATTTGAGCATTTTTTGCTCTTTTTTATTATTTTACAGCCTGTTTTAGATTTATTAACGTCTCTTAGCATCACTTTATTAAAGTCAAATGCTACCGTTGGAATTTTAGTAAGATTCCTTATTATGGCTGTTGGTGGTATTTACATTTTAATTCAGGCAAAAGAGAAGGAAAATAGAAAGTTTTTAATTTATCTTATATTATTAGCCGGAGTTTTAGGGATAGGGTTTATTAATAACAAACTAGTTAAAAATCCTATTGTACTTGGTGAAGAGGTTAAATTCGTTGCGAAAGCATTGTATATATATATCATGCTGGGATCATACATTTTAGCTTTAAAATCATTGAAAAAGACAGTTAATATTAGTGATAAGGTTCGAAATAGTATTGTATATTCTACATTAATCATTAACGCAATTATGGTTATTTCTATTTCAACATCTACTGACTTTGGTAGTTATGAATGGATGAAGGTTGGTTCTCGAGGTTGGTTCTATGCAGGGAATGAACTAGGTTCAATCTTAGCTATTATTTTCCCTATTGTGGTACTATATTCTATTCAAAAAACAAAGAGCTGGAAACACATTTTATATTGGATTCCATCACTTTTAATGATTTATTCGCTAATTCAAGTCGGTACAAAAGTTGGAATGGGCTCAATTGGTGCTACGTTAGGGGCAGCAATCGGAATCATTGTACTACAATTATTATTTGATAGAAAAAATCCGAACAAAAAATCCCTTGCGCTTAATGCAGTAATTGCTATGGTCCTATTAGCTGGTGTAGTTGGGACGTTTAAACAAACACCATTAGCACAAAATATGGGTATTCACAATAATTATTTATCAGAGCAAAATGTGGCACAGCAAGGTCAAAAAGAAAAAGAAATTAAAGAGAAGCTGAAAAAAGAGCAAGAACTTAAAGCAAAAGAAGAAAATCATCATAAAGTTGAAAAGCCAGAAGAAAAGGCGAAGATAGAAGAGGAAGTTAAGAAAGAGCTTGAGAAAGAGCAAAAGAAAGAAAATCAAGAAAATCTTATTTTCAGTGGACGTCAAGTATATGAAGAAAGACATAAGCAGTTCTTTAAAGAAGCGCCAATGTCACAAAAGTTATTAGGAATGGGTTATGCAGGTAACTTTAAATACAATGAACAAAAGCAGCCAGATCCAAAACTAATTGAAATGGACTTCCATGATTGGTTTTATGATTTCGGGATTATTGGCTTTGTATTACTAATGATTCCATTTATTTATTACGGGCTAAGAATTTTACTAGCATTTGCTACGAGATTTAAGGACATATTCAATATAAAATATGGAATGATTTCAGCAAGCTTATTGTTAGCGTTAGGTATTGCTTATATTGCAGGACATATTTTAACAGCACCAGGAGTTGGGATTTACTTTGTAGTGGTGTTAGCTTATCTAATAGTAGACCTAGAAATTGAATGATAAAAATAAAAGCTAACTTTTGTTAGCTTTTATTTTTTAGTACAGTAAAATAAAAATAGATGGAAACGTAGCGAGGATTTAAAGGAGGAAAAAATATGAGAATATTGCATATGAATGCAGGAGCAGAAGATGGGGGAGGGAAAACACATATTATTTCACTTCTCGATCAGTTTCCAACTGGTGAAGTAGAATTAGCAGTATTTGAAGATGGAATTGTTGCGAAGGAAGCAAGGGAGTTAGGGATAAAAGTCCATGTGTTTTCACAAAAATCGCGCTATGATTTATCCATTTTAAAGAATATAAGTGAATTTATTAATAAAGAAAAATTTGATGTAGTTCATACACATGGCCCTAGGGCTAATTTCTATGTTTCTTTAATGAAAAAGAGAATAAAGGCAAAATGGGTAACGACTATTCATAGTGATCCATTTCAAGACTTTACTAAACAGGGCTTAAAAGGTTGGATTTTTACGAAATTAAATTTGAAAGCCTTAAAAAATATAGACTTATTTTTCGTTGTAACAAATAGATTGAAAAAAAGCCTGGCAGCATTAGGTATTTCAAATGAAAAGATGCATGTTATTTATAATGGAATTGAATACGATAAGGAAAAAGCAGAAGGCTATAATAAAAAAGAAATGTTCAATATTGATGAAGATGTATTTACGGCAATCCAAGTAGCACGATTACATCCTGTCAAAGGACATGAAGTTTTATTCGATGCGTTACAACAAACAAAATTAGAGAAAATTAAAGTATTATTAGTTGGCGATGGCCCATTAGAAGAAAATCTAAAGTCATTAGCTACTGAAAAAGGGATTAACGATAAAGTAGAGTTTTTAGGACATCGTCAAGATGTAAAACAATTATTTGCGTCGTCACATGTAAATTTATTAACTTCCCATAGTGAAGGGTTCCCACTAGTTTTATTAGAAGCGGCAAATCAACGCGTACCATCAATTGTGACTAGGGCTGGAGAAATTGAACCATTAATCGTAGATGAAACTTACGGATGGATTGTGCCAACAGGTGATGGAAAGGCATTAGCATTAGCTTTAGAAGAAGCGTATGATAAGTGGAAAACTGGAGAGTTAGCAGCAATGGGTAAACATATTTATGAGCATGCTACTATGAACTTCTCACTTCAAAAACTATATGAAGATACAAAGGAAACATATAAGCAATTAATAGCGAAAAACTTGTAATGATAGAGAGGATAGTTAACTATGGCAGTACAAACAGTTGATATTCTAGGCGTTCCTTTTTCTACAATGACAATGGATGAAACGGTCCAATATTTAAAAGAACAACTAGAAGCGGAGCGAACTCATACGTTTCAGGTAGTAACAGCAAACCCTGAAATTGTTATGTGCGCAAAAAAGGATGAAAAGTTCTATCAAACATTATTGAATACAGATTTAATTACACCTGATGGTATTGGGGTTGTAAAGGCAAGCGGGATGCTTGGTACACCTTTAAAAGAACGTGTAGCAGGTTTTGATTTAATGTGTAATTTACTTGCGAAGTTATCTGAAGATAGTAAGCCGGTATCTGTTTTCTTATTAGGTGCAAAGCCGCATGTTGTACAAGCTGCAGCAGATCATTTAACAAAGACATATTCAGCTGTATCCATCGCCGGTATACAAGATGGTTATTTTAAACAAGAAGACGAAGAGAATATTATTTCTCGCATTCAAGAAGCAAAACCAGATTTATTACTTGTTGCACTTGGTTTCCCGAAACAAGAGAACTTTATCCAAAACAATAAGCATCGTTTAGAAACGAAAATGGCTGTTGGAGTGGGTGGAAGTTTAGACGTATGGGCTGGAGAGGTAAAACGTGCACCAAAATGGATTCAAGCGATTCATTTAGAGTGGTTTTATAGATTATGCAGTAATCCAACACGCTGGCGTCGTCAGTTAGTATTAGCGGAATTTTTAAAAGAAGTAATACGTTCGAAAAAGTAGCGAAATATCGCTGCTTTTTTTATTTGTTCATTTTTAATAAATTGAAACTTTAATCAGTGAGGCATCCCTACTGATTATTAGCCCTCACCAATCGGGATAGACGTTTTACTTTTTGGGAATGATGAAGGAGAAATTTTTTACACAAAAGTATTTTACTTATACAATTCACACATGTAAAATTATGTGTAAAGACACCTGTGTGAGGAGGACTTCTAGTGGGCAAGGTAAAAGAAATTTCGAAGCGCAAACTACTTGGTATAGCTGGGCTTGGATGGCTATTTGATGCAATGGATGTTGGAATGCTTTCATTTGTAATGGTAGCCTTGCAAAAGGATTGGGGATTAAGTACGCAAGAAATGGGCTGGATAGGTAGTATTAACTCAATCGGTATGGCAGTAGGAGCGCTTATTTTTGGGATACTATCAGATAAAATAGGGCGAAAATCAGTCTTTATTATTACATTATTGTTATTTTCTATCGGTAGTGGTTTAACTGCATTAACAACAACACTTGCAATGTTTCTCGTTTTACGCTTTTTAATTGGTATGGGGCTTGGCGGAGAGCTTCCAGTTGCCTCTACACTAGTATCAGAGAGTGTTGAAGCGCATGAGCGTGGGAAAATTGTTGTGTTATTAGAAAGTTTTTGGGCAGGTGGATGGCTAATTGCAGCTCTTATCTCGTATTTTGTTATTCCTAAATATGGTTGGGAAGTTGCGATGGTATTGAGTGCAATTCCAGCACTATATGCTTTATATTTAAGATGGAATTTACCGGATTCCCCAAGGTTCCAAAAAGTTGAAAAAAGGCCATCTGTTATTGAAAATATAAAATCAGTTTGGTCTGGGGAATATCGTAAAGCAACAATTATGCTATGGATTCTATGGTTTTGTGTTGTCTTTTCCTATTATGGAATGTTCCTTTGGTTACCGAGTGTAATGGTGCTAAAAGGATTTAGTTTAATAAAAAGTTTCCAATACGTACTTATTATGACATTAGCTCAACTTCCAGGATATTTCACCGCTGCTTGGTTTATTGAACGTCTCGGTCGTAAATTTGTTTTGGTTACGTATTTAATTGGGACAGCTTGCAGTGCCTATTTGTTTGGGGTTGCGGATTCATTAACAGTATTAATCGTGGCAGGTATGTTACTATCCTTCTTTAACTTAGGTGCTTGGGGAGCATTATACGCCTATACACCTGAGCAGTATCCAACCGTTATTCGTGGTACAGGTGCAGGAATGGCAGCAGCGTTTGGGCGTATTGGTGGTATTCTTGGACCATTATTAGTGGGGTATTTAGTTGCCTCAGAAGCTTCACTATCATTAATATTTACGATTTTCTGCGGATCAATCTTAATTGGTGTATTCGCTGTAGTAATACTTGGACAAGAAACGAAGCAACGAGAATTAGTATAAAGTGAAATTTTAAATGTATGCCTGATCGTTTATTACCCTACACTACTCGGCTCTTTCTAGGCAGTTAATGTAGGATAAAGGGGGAGAGGAAACCGAAGGGGTTTCCTTTTTTCTGTTTTTTTAGATAAATAATGGTATAGTAAGAAAAAGGATTATTTCTTATAAAAGCGAATGTATACAACAGGACATATGGACAAAGAATTAGGTGGTTGAAGAAATGAAAATTTTACTGATTATGGAAGAGGCAGAAGAGAGAAGAGAGTTAGCTGAAAATTTCACTGAAAATATGAGAAATGTAGAATGTTTTGAAGCAAAGACAGGAACAGAATCTTTATTTATGATGAAAAAACATATACCAGACTTTGTTTTTTTAAGTTCCAAATTACTAGATGGTACTGGTTTTGAATATGCAAGTTTATTACGAGAAATAAATTGCTATACAAAATTTATTTTTGTAGGTGAAAACATAGAAGAATCTATTACAGCTTTTCGTTTCCAAGCATTTTATTATTTATTGCGACCATTTCGTGAAGAAGATTTACAATTTCTTTTATATAAAATAGGTAAAGAACAAGGCGAGAAAGCAAAGAGTTATTTGCGAAAACTACCGATAGAAAGTCAAGAGGGCATACGATATATTCTTCCAGAAGATATCGTATATGTAAGTAAAAATAAAGAAAATAAAACTGTTTCAATTTACACAACGAATAATCAGTATATTTCAACATATACACTTCAGGAATTAGAAAATAAGCTAAATGCATATGATTTTTTACGTGTACATAAAAGCTATTTAATTAATATGTCATATGTAAAAGAACTGAAACCTTATTATAATGGCACGTATAATTTGTATTTAGATAGGTATGATGAGCAACCGATTCCAGTCAGTCGTAATTATGTAAAACGCCTTCGAAATAACATTGAATTATAGTAGATAATGAGAGTATTTTAACATGATAAACTAAAAATCCTTCATGATAGGGAGGATTCAAGTTAAATATTCAGAAAATTTAGTACAATCTCCACTAAGAAATAGTATTGGGGGAATTGTATGTGAAGACATTGAAATCGATCTTACTTTGGGGCGTTATTACAGCAGTAGGAGCAGGTGCTTTTGGGGTAATAGCTTTATCACAAGGTGAAACCATTAATGCTGTATGGCTCTTAGTAGCTGCCGTATGTGTATATGCAGTTGCTTATCGCTTTTATAGTAGATTTATAGCGAGAAAGGTTTTTAATTTAGATGATAATCGGCAAACACCAGCCCATACATTAAATGATGGGAAAGACTATGTTCCAACAAATAAGTGGGTATTGTTTGGACATCACTTTGCAGCGATTGCTGGAGCGGGACCTTTAGTAGGACCGATTTTAGCGGCACAAATGGGGTATTTACCAGGGACCATTTGGATTATTGTTGGGGTAGTTGTTGCGGGGGCTGTCCAAGATTTTGTTATTTTATTTGCTTCAATGAGACGTAATGGTAAATCGTTAGGAGAAATGATTAAAGATGAGATTGGACCTGTTACAGGACTAATTGCAATGATAGGTATTTTAGGAATTATGATTATTTTATTAGCAGTATTAGCGTTGGTCGTAGTAAAGGCACTAATCGGAAGTCCTTGGGGAATGTTTACGATAGCAGCAACGATTCCTATCGCTATTTTAATGGGAGTTTATATGCGCTATATTAGGCCTGGTCGTGTTGGAGAAGGATCAGTAATCGGTATTATCCTACTTATTTTATCTCTTGTTGGAGGACAGTATGTAGCAGAAAATCCAACACTTGCAAGTATGTTCACATTTAGTGGTGAAACAATTGCTATTATGCTTATTGTATATGGATTTATTGCATCTGCATTACCAGTTTGGATGCTTTTAGCACCACGTGATTATTTAAGTACATTTTTAAAAGTTGGAACAATTGTAGGGTTAGCAATCGGTATCTTAATTGTAGCACCAGATTTACAAATGCCAGCAGTTTCGAAATTTATTGATGGAACTGGTCCTGTGTTCTCTGGAAACTTATTCCCATTCTTATTTATTACTATTGCTTGTGGTGCAGTGTCTGGATTCCATGCTCTTGTTTCATCAGGTACGACGCCGAAGATGATTGAGCAAGAGGGACACGCACAGCCAATCGGTTATGGAGCAATGTTAATGGAGTCGTTTGTAGCAGCGATGGCGATGATTGCAGCTTGTGTATTAACACCGGGAACGTATTTTGCAATTAATAGTCCCGCAGCACTTATCGGTACAGATGTCTCGCAGGCAGCTCAAGTTATTTCCTCATGGGGATTTGCTATTACACCAAATGAATTAAAAGATCTTGCTGTAAATGTTGGAGAGCAAACGATTTTATCACGTACAGGTGGTGCGCCAACATTAGCGATAGGTATGGCATATATTTTCTCACAAGTAATAGGTGGAACGGCCATGATGGCATTTTGGTATCATTTTGCGATTCTCTTTGAAGCCCTATTTATTTTAACAACGATTGATGCCGGAACGCGTGTCGGCCGATTTATGATTCAAGATATTTTAGGGCATGTATATAAGCCATTTGGGAAAACGGATTCTACATTAGCGAATGTAATCGCTACAACATTATGTGTATTAGGATGGGGATATTTCTTATACCAAGGGGTAATAGATCCGCTCGGTGGAATTAATACATTATGGCCACTTTTCGGTATTGCAAATCAAATGCTAGCAGGTATTGCATTATTACTTGGAACGACAATTTTGTTCAAAATGGGGAAAAAGGCGTACGTTTGGGTAACACTTATTCCAACTGTGGGATTGCTTATTGTAACAATGACAGCTGGTTATCAAAAGCTATTTCATGAAAATCCTAAAATCGGATTTCTATCTCACGCGAAGGTGTTTCAGGGAGCGTTAGATGAAGGGAAAGTGTTAGCACCAGCTAAAAATGTTACTCAAATGAAGCAAATTATTTTTAATGATTATATCGATGCAGCGCTTTGTGGGATTTTTATGATAGTTGTAATCGCTGTGTTAATTTCAGCACTTCGAATTTGGATACAAGTATTAAGAAATAAGCCAATGCCGTTAAAAGAGGCACCATATATTCCTAGAGATGAAAGTGAGTCGAGGAACTATGCTTAAAAAGCTGTGGCAAGTATGGGGGGAAAGGAAGCGCTTTATTAGTTTGCTCGTTGGGGTACCAAGTTATGAAGTATATGTGGAGCATATGAAAAAGCATCATCCTGAAGAAGAGGTTTTATGTCAAAAGCAATTTTTTGCTGAGGCACAAGAAGCAAGATTTAACGCAAAGGGTGGAAAAATATCACGCTGTTGTTAATGAAAAAGGGCGAGTTTTCGCCCTTTTTATTTTTTGCTGTTTCACGTGGAACAGCAAAAAATAAATAAAAACTTTGGGAATTATAGGGATTTCGTATACAATAAAGTAAGGAAAGGGATAGATAGAAAAGTAAGGAGATCATTTTATGTTAAGGGACTTATTTGTAAATACAACAATTATTCTTTCCTTTATTTTTGTTGGAGGTCAGCTTTTAAGAGATAAGCCGTTAAAAGAAGGATTCTCTTTTGGGCAGAAATGTGTAGTAGGCATTTTTACTGGGATACTAGGTATATTACTAATGTATTTCGGTGTTCGTGTTGGTACCATCCTATTGGATTTACGCTACTTAGCTGTTATTCTAGCTGTTATTATTGGAGGGCCGATAGCGAGTACCATAACAATTATTATGATTTTAGTAACTAGACTGTTGTTTATGGATTATTCATTAGCTTCTCAAGTGGCCTTTTATACAATCATTGCGATAGGAATAGGGAGTATCTTTATTTCGCGTATGAAGCTTTCTTTAGGGGAAAAGTGGGTATGGTTACACGCATATATTTTATCTATTCTAATCCCAGCGTTATATATATGGTTAATTAAAGAGATCCACATAGTGGGATTATATTTAATTTCTAGTATTATTACAGGTTACATAACATTCATAAGTGCAAATTATGTTTTACAATCCAATGAGCTATTTCAAACGATGAAGCAATACGCAACGATAGATGCATTGACAGGTCTAGGAAACGTAAGACAGTTTGATTTAGAGATGAATCGTCATATTAGTAATAAACACTTGAAAAACGATTCACTTTGTTTACTACTTATAGATATTGACCATTTTAAGCATGTAAATGATACGTATGGGCACCCAGCGGGAGACGAAGTGTTAAAACAAGTAGGGCATATTTTGCGAGAAATGTCAGCATTTCCGGATTTGGTTTTTCGAAAGGGTGGAGAGGAGTTTGCGCTTTTGATACCAAGGAAAGAAATGGCTTATGGAATTCATGTTGGGGAACAAACTCGTATAGCTGTTGAAAAACATTCATTTGAATTGTTAGATGGAACAAAAATAAAAATTACAGTTTCGGTAGGGGTTTCAGAGTATGAAGGGGCATCAGAGCAATTTATTCAAGCGGCGGATGATGCGTTATACTACTCGAAACGAAATGGTAGAAATAAGGTCAGCTCTGCATCTTAAAGATAAGATGACCGGAAGACATAAAGCTTATAAAAAACACTCACAGAGGCAATGTATGAACCTTGTGAGTGTTTTTATTTATATATTAGACAAGTTCTTTTGATACAACGAATTTACGATATGCACCATGGTGAGTTGGACCTACGTATTCGTTAATTTTGAATGAGTAACGAATAGCAGCTGTGATGAATTCTTTAGCAGTTTTTACTGCTTCTTTCACAGGTTTTCCTTTTGCAAGTTCTGCTGTAATTGCAGCAGAATATGTACAACCTGCACCGTGTGTATTGGTTGTATCGATTTTTTCTGATTCTAGAAGTTCGAATGTTTCTCCATCATATAGGACGTCGATTGCAGTTTCCGTACCAAGTTTGCTTCCGCCTTTAATTAGTACGTATTTGGGACCTAAAGCGTGAATTTTCTTCGCTGCTTCTTTCATGTCCTCAAGAGAATTAATTTTCACACCACTTAATTGGTAAGCTTCAAATAAGTTTGGCGTTACAACTAATGCCTTTGGCACAAGAACGTCACGTAAGCAATCGTTCGTTTCAGGGTGTAATGCTTCATCTGCACCTTTACATACCATAACAGGGTCAACTACTACATTTTTGAAATTGTGCTTTTCGATTGTTTCTGCAACCATTTCAATAATTTCTACTGATCCAAGCATACCTGTTTTTAAAGCGTCTACGCCAACACCTTCAATTGTTGTTTCTAATTGTGGTTTTAATGTAGAAGCTGGGATTGGAAATACGTTATGTGCCCAACCGTTATGTGGATCCATCGTTACGATTGTTGTAAGAGATGTCATTCCGTATACGCCCAGTTCTTGGAATGTTTTTAAATCTGCTTGTATACCAGCACCGCCACTTGTGTCAGAACCAGCGATAGTAAGTGCTTTATTTAATGTCATTATGAAAGCCCCCTCGAGTGATATAATGAAAACTATGTTTTCACCATTATATCAATGTTACGAATAAGTACAAAGTGAAAAGTAGATGATTTATTTTAAGAGCTATTTAAAATCTTGTATGCAGGAGAATGAGTATGTTTCGAGATAATCGTACGAATGAATTAGTTATATTAAAGGAAATTGCAGAAACATTAAATACATCAAATGATACATATCATGTATTGCAAGCTGTCCTCGAGAAATTGCTAAGTGTAACAGGTTTAACGACAGGATGGATTTTTCTTGCGGATGAAAATGGGAAGTATACGAAGTTAATTGATTATCAATTACCAGAGGCACTTACATATGAAAATAAACGCCCGATGTGCGAAGGTGAATGTTGGTGTTTACGAGGTTTTGTAGATGGAAAATTGGAGAGAGCCGTTAATATTATTGAATGTAAAAGAATTAATAATGCAATTGAATATAATTGGGGGGATACGGAGGGCATTCTTCATCATGCTACGGTTCCTTTAAAAGCTGGGGGAGAAAAATTTGGGGTGTTAAATGTTGCAAGTCCGGGTAAAACACATTTTTCAGAAGAAGAATTAGTATTACTCCAATCGGTTGCCTTCCAAATTGGTACGGCTTTAAAGCGAACAAAATTATATGAAAATGAAAAGAGAAGAGCACATTATTATGTGAAATTAGAGCGTTTCATTCAAGATTTAAAAATGATTCATAAGTTTAATGTACTACCTGAAAAGGTGGTAAATCACGTAGGTGAAGTATTTCAATGGAATCAAGTAGCGCTTTTTATTAGGGAGGAAAAAGAATTATCTCTGCGAGCGTCTTACGTTCAGGAAGAGTTACAAGAGGATGTAAAAGAGGCGGCCAAGAAGGCGTTAGAACAAGATGAACCAGTTCTAATAAAACATCAAATAGGACATAATGTACATCTAAATCGAGCTGTTATTGCTACACCAATACATATTCAAAACCATATATTTGGTGTTTTATGTGTTAGTTTGAATAATGGAGAGTTTGATGCTAATACAATAGATGTAATTCAAGCATTATCGAACCATGTTTCGTTAATAATAGAGAATTTGAGGTTAAACGAGCAGCGCCGTGAACTTGTACGAATGGAAGAAAGAAATCGGTTAGCAAGAGATTTACATGATTCTGTTTCGCAAAAATTATTTTCATTAACCTTCATGACAAAAGGCGCCGAGGCAGTTTTAAAAGGTAAAAATGAAAAGGTAGATCAATCTTTGCATGAGATGCGTGAACTTGCGCAAGGAGCTTTGAAAGAAATGAGGACATTAATTTGGCAGCTTCGTCCGGCAGGATTAGAAAAAGGATTATTGCCAGCTCTAAAGCAGTACGGTGAAAATTTGGGACTGAAAATTAGGGAGCAAGTTACGGGTGTTCGTGATTTACCTCGTGTAGTAGAAGAAGCTTTGTGGCGCATAGGCCAAGAAGCACTGAACAATGTAAGTAAGCATGCAGGTGTAAAAGAAGCGACGATTTATTTTACAGTGAATGAGAAAAATGTATCATTAGAAATAGTTGATCAAGGAAAGGGCTTTGTGGAAAAGAATATAAAAGAAAAGAAATCACTAGGTATGACTACGATGCGTGAAAGAGTAGAATTAGTTGGTGGAACAATTAAAATTGTAAGTAGTAATAAACGAACGAGCGTAAAAGTAAATGTACCATTATGATGTGAAAATGAGGGAAGTTTGTGAAAATAAAAGTATTGTTAGTTGATGATCATACAGTCGTTTTAAAAGGATTAGCATTTTTCTTAAGTACACAGGAAGATTTAGAGTTAGTTGGAGAAGCGAATAATGGGAAAGAAGCGTTAGTGAAAGTAGGAGAAACAAATCCCGATGTTATATTAATGGATTTATATATGCCTGAAATGGATGGTGTTGAGGCGACGGCATATATAAAAAAAGAGTATCCAAATGTGAAAGTAATTGTATTAACTAGCTTTTCTGATCAGGCGCATGTGTTACCTGCATTAAGGGCTGGAGCAAGTGGGTATATTTTAAAAGATGTAGAACCAGATCAGCTTGTTGAGGCTATTCGAAGCGCATATAAAGGTAATATTCAATTACATCCGGATATAGCAAATGCTCTTCTCTCTCAAACATTACCTGTAGAAGAAAAGGAAGAAGAATCTTCTATTCAAGTGGATGTGCTAACAGCGAGAGAAAATGAAGTATTGCAGCTATTAGCGAAAGGGATGAGCAATAAGGAAATTGCATCTGTTTTAGTTATTACAGAAAAGACGGTTAAGGCGCATGTAAGTAGTATTTTGAGTAAGTTGAATTTATCTGATCGTACGCAAGCGGCATTATATGCAGTTAAAAATGGAATTGTATAAGACGAAAGTCGTAAGACCAAGTTCGCCTTTAGAAGGTGGACTTTTTTTATGGAAAAATACGTCTATGTGAGGACGAAATTGTCTTTATATAAAGATAAAATATGTTTGTAAGCAACAAAACAACAATTACAAGGGATACCTTTTTTGAAAGCATATAACAACATAAGAGTGAGTACTAGGAGGAATAAATAATGGCAACAGTTTTATTCGTTAAAGCAAATAACCGTCCAGCGGAACAAGCAGTTAGTGTAAAATTATATGAGGCATTTTTAGCAAACTATAAAGAAGCACACCCAAATGATACAGTAGTAGAACTTGATTTATATAAAGAAGAATTACCATACGTAGGCGTAGACATGATCAATGGTACATTCAAGGTAGGTAAAGGATTTGATTTAACAGAAGAAGAAGCAAAAGCAGTAGCAGTTGCTGATAAGTATTTAAATCAATTCCTAGAAGCTGATAAAGTTGTTTTCGGCTTCCCATTATGGAACTTAACGATTCCAGCAGTATTGCACACATATATTGATTATTTAAACCGTGCTGGTAAAACGTTCAAATATACGCCAGAGGGTCCAGTTGGCCTAATTGGAGATAAGAAGATTGCATTATTAAATGCAAGAGGCGGCGTATATTCAGAAGGTCCAGCAGCTGAGGTAGAAATGGCTGTTAAATATGTAGCAAGTATGATGGGCTTCTTCGGCGCAACAAACATGGAAACAGTAATTATTGAAGGACATAACCAATTCCCAGATAAAGCAGAAGAAATCATTGCTACAGGTCTTGAAGAAGCAGCTAAAGTAGCAAGTAAATTTTAATTAAAATGATAATCGTCACTCGAAAAAGCAGCATTAACATGTAAACGTTAATGCTGCTTTTTTTATATTTTTAGTTCATCAGCAAGTTTTTTTAATTGAATTCGATCTCGTATGTAATAGGTTCTTCCGTCTTTTTTTAAGTAATTTTGTTGGCAAAACTGATTTAATACATATAAAAGATGACGGTAGCTGACATTTAAATATTCCGAGGCCTCAGTATGCTTTTCTATATAACAATTATTTTGTTCTGTTAATAAAATAAAAGCAGCTAATCGATTTTCAAAAGGATAACTATAGTTTTTTGCGTAATTTTCAGTGCGAGTAATTGTCTTTTCTCCAATAAATTTGCATAAGTGCTGTAAAAATGTTGCATCTTGTAATAAAAGTTGCTGACAATCTTTAAGAGGAAGTGCCAAACAAACACAATCTTCTAGTACTTCAACGGACTTAGTAATATTTTCTACCCCTATTAATCCTAATTCCCCGATAAAAGATGGTGCTTGAATAAAATTAATTAATGAAACCTTCCCGTTTTTATGACTCATATATATTTTGGCTCTCCCAGAAATTAAGTAATAGAGATAAGGGAGAGCATTTCCTTCACTACATATCATCTCTTTCGTTTGAAAAGAATGCAGCTCTACATATGGCAAGACATGAAATGAAAATAGGGTATGGAATTGATGGATTCGCATGTATTGATAAATTTCTTCCTCATTTTTGCTGATTTTCATATTTTCACCCCTATGTATAGTATGAGATATCTCCTATTATCTTTACAAGAAGGAATGATACGATTTATGTAAATTTGTTTTTGTAGAAAAGAGAGTGTGATGAATTTATGAAAAAATATAAAACATTGCTATTTGATGTAGATGATACATTATTAGATTTCCAAAAGGCTGAAAAAGTGGCTTTACGGGTGCTTTTTGAAGAGAAGGGAATCCCTTTAACAGACGAGATAGAGGCTCGTTATAAAAAAATAAATAAAGGTCTTTGGGATGCTTTTGAAAAAGGTGAACTATCACGCAATGAAGTTGTAAATACACGATTCTCTCTGTTGTTTAAAGAGTATGGAGAAGAAGTAAATGGAATATTATTCGAAAATAATTATCGTAACTACTTAGAAGAAGGAAATCAACTCATGCAAGGTGCATTTGAATTTATAAATCAAATTCAAGGGGAGTATGAATTGTATATAGTGACAAATGGTGTTTCTAAGACGCAAGATAAACGTTTGCGCAATGCAGGGTTACATTCATTATTTAAAGATGTCTTTGTTTCGGAAGATACAGGTTTTCAAAAACCGATGAAAGAGTATTTTGATTATGTTTTTGAACGGATTCCTAACTTTGCACCTGAAGAAGGGCTGATTATTGGGGATTCATTAAGCGCTGATATTAAAGGTGGATATGTAGCGGGAATTGATACTTGTTGGTTTAATCCAGAAAGGAAATTAAATGATAGTGGGATTATACCGACATATGAAGTGCATAATTTTGAGGAGTTAGAAGCGTTATTGAAGCAGCATGTGTAATAAAAAAATAGACAGTGGAGCTTTCGTGAACTGACCCCATAAAGTTAGACAGGTCGTTTCATTAGGCAGCCTTTAGGGCATGAGTTCGATATTGTACCGGACTCATGCCTTTTAGTTTTGCCTTAATTCTTTTGTGATTATAATAATCGATATATTTTTCAAATTCTTGTTTAAAGTGTTCTATGCTTTCAAAATCTTTTAGATAAAGAAATTCAGATTTCATAATACCAAAGAAACTTTCAATAACCGCATTATCGTAACAGTTCCCTTTACGAGACATACTTTGCGTAATCTTGCGTTCCTTTAGGGCGTGCCGATACTTCTTCATTTGATAATGCCAGCCTTGATCAGAGTGAATAAGGAGTTCGTCTTCTTCTGTCAATTGTTGAAAAGACTTCTCCAACATCTTCGATACAAGTGAATAGGTTGGTCTTGAATCAATTGTATAAGCGATTATCTCTCCATTAAATAGATCTAACATCGGTGATAAGTAGAGCTTCTCGCCGCATAATTTAAATTCTGTTATGTCTGTAACCCATTTTTCGTTCGGCTTTTCAGCTTTAAAATTACGTTCTAAAATATTTGGCGCAATCTTACCTACTTGTCCTTTATACGAGCGATATTTTTTCATACGAACTAGACTCTTTAAACCTAACTCTTTCATAATTCGTTGAACTTTTTTATGGTTGATTTTATGTCCTTGGTTCATTAACTCATCGCGAATACGGCGATATCCATAACGACCTTGGTGTTCATCGTAAATGTTTTGAATTAAGATCTTTAGCTCTTTATCTTTATCTGGCCGATTAGAATTCTGTATCCAGTAATAATATGTACTTCGTGGGAGTTCTGCTAATTTTAAAAGTGCCTGCACCGGAAATGCTTTCCTTAGTTCATAGATTACTTGCGCCTTATCTTGTTTGGTGATTTTTCCTTGTTTTGAACTAAGGCATTCAACTTTTTTAAATAAGCATTCTCCATACGCAAACGCTCCAATTCAGCTTGTAATGCTTCTACTGACTCTTCTGTTTGTGTTTGTTTCTTAATTGATTTTTGATTGTCCTTAGTCATAGATTGACGCCCCTTTTTCTTCGATTTAAGGGCGTCTACTCCTTTTTGATGTAGCTGAATACGCCATTTTCTAATAAGTCCAGGTGAAGAAATATTAAAAATAACTGCCGTTTCGTTTGGAGACGTCCCATTTTCGAACATATAATTTAGTACGTCTAGTTTATACTGTGCAGAATACGTTGTATAGCCTTTTTCAAAGGCCTGGATTCCATGATATTCAAATTGTTTTATCCACATGCGAACCACTTCGTGATTCGCTCCCAATGATTTCGCAATATCTTTTATACTCTCACTTCCATCTTGATAATGTATTACTGCATTTATTTTGTCTTCTGAAGTAAATTTAGTCATAAAAAAACTACACCTCCAATTGTTAGACTGTGTCTAACAATTGGGGTGCAGTTCATTCGTCCCCACTGCCTATTTTTATTAATTTTTATTTTCGTTATGTTTTGGGAGTGGAAAGGCATTCCCGATAGCAGCTGCACCAAGCATGGGCAATAGTAAATTAAGCGGGAAAAACATAAGTAATAGTAATGTTATAGCTATTGGCTTTCGTAACGCATAGCTTGAAATTGCTGTTGTTACGATGGCAACAGATGCTACTGGATCTATAGGAAGAATAGATGCTACAGCGTATCCGATACTTGACCCAGAAAATATAATTGGGAAGATATGTCCACCTCGCCACCCTGTGTTCAAACAAACGGCAGTAATGCACAACTTTAAAATCCCTGAAAGAAGTAGTATCCAAAAAGATAAATGGCTCCATTCAACAACTAATTCTTTTAATTGATGTTCCCCTGAAAATAATGTGTACGGAAGAAAGGTTCCCGCAATTCCTAATAAAATACCACCGATAATTCCGAGTGTCAGCTTGTATTCTCTAAAAGGGTGAATTAACTTTTCTAATGTGAATTCTAACTTGAAATAAAAGAAACCAACTATAGCACCGATACTAGCAAGTGGAAGAAATGCAATCCATTCATTGAAAGAAAGTGTACCTTCTCCGAAATCAACAATAAAGGATCCACGATTATCAAGTTTACTCAGTAGTAAATAAACAGAAAAACCTGCGAAAGTAGTAGCTAAGTATACAATCGCTTTTTTTCCTTTAGAAAAAGCAGCAATTTCTTCCCCCTCATTTTCATTTGGTGCTAAATAACCGAATAATGGTGCGTTAAAAATGACACTTAAAGTAGCGCCAATTCCGATCTCGGTTAGCTCATTCATACCCTTTAAGGCAAATTTAAAGCGATCCCCTACCCATGTGCACAGTCCGCCTATAATTCCAACTAGTGCGGCTTCTGGACCAAGACTAGCACCGAAAATTAAAACAATAATCGCTGTTAAAGTAGCCCGATGGACAAAGCGATATTCGATTCGACCAGTTTTTTTATATTCAGCCATTACTTCAGGCATAAGGCGTGGGTATGTACCGAAATGTTTTTGTGATAGACCAACAAGAACCCCGCCAATTATTGTTACGCAAAGGGTGTAATAAGAGGGAAAAGAGAGAACTTCAGGCAAGTATCCCCAAATAAAGTGGATTCCAATATTTATTGTGACTAAAAATAACCAGACTGTAGCTCCTACTATAGATCCTAGAAGAATGCCATATAGAGCAAGTATGTAATGCATATCTTTTTTATTTGTCATGTTATACCTCCGTTATGTAAATCTTAGTAGGGAAAAAAGTGAAATATACTAGTGAAAAATGGATTGAATATATATAGTATCTTTTTGAGAAGATGGCCTATTCAACATATAGGCTAACTTTTGGGGAATTTGAATTTATAGGTTAAATTACTTATTTAATTTTATAGACTGATTTGAGGTTTTTAAAGGTCTTTTTTGAAATAGACTAGAATATATTTCTTTTGTTGCTTTATATGAAACTGTTAACATTTATTTTAGAACATTCAGAAAAACTGTTTGACATTAGGAAATTATTGCTATAAAATCAACGGTAATTGCATAGTCTTATCAAGAAAAGGTGGAGGGACAGGCCCGATGAAACCTTGGCAACAGCCGTATAACGGAATTGTGCCAAATCCTGCAGGTAGTAATCCTGAGAGATAAGAAAGAGCCTTTAGAGCGTGTTTTCAAACTGCTCCTTTCTTGTTTTCAGGAAAGGGGCAGTTTTTTATTTTGTATAAAAGAAAGGAGAATGAGAGATGGGAGAATCATGGGGAAAAGGAACAATTTGTGTGCAAGGTGGCTATACGCCAAAGAATGGTGAACCACGTGTTTTACCACTTTATCAAAGCACAACGTATAAATACGATACTTCGGATGATTTAGCAGCTCTATTTAACTTAGAGGCAGAAGGATATATTTATACACGTATTGGAAACCCTACTTTAGCAGCATTTGAGCAGAAGTTATCAGATTTAGAAGGCGGTGTAGGAGCTGTTGCAACGGCTTCTGGGCAAGCAGCTATTATGCTCGCAGTTTTAAATATTTGTAGTAGTGGGGATCATTTACTTTGCTCTTCAACTGTTTACGGGGGAACGTTTAATTTATTTGGGGTGAGTTTACGTAAGCTTGGCATTGATGTTACGTTCTTTAATCCAAATTTAACGGCAGATGAAATCACGGCGCTTGCTAATGACAAGACGAAACTTATCTATGCAGAATCATTAGGAAATCCAGCGATGAATGTTTTAAATTTTAAAGAATTTTCAGCTGCCGCTAAAGAATTAGAGGTACCTTTTATCGTTGATAATACATTAGCAACTCCTTATTTATGCCAGGCATTTGAACATGGGGCAAATATTATTGTTCATTCTACGACGAAGTATATCGATGGGCATGCGAGCTCTTTAGGCGGTATTGTAATTGACGGTGGAAACTTTGATTGGACAAATGGAAAGTATCCTGAGCTTGTTGAACCAGATCCAAGTTATCACGGTGTAAGTTACGTTCAAAACTTTGGTGCAGCAGCGTATATTGTGAAAGCACGTGTTCAGCTATTAAGAGATTATGGAAATTGTATGAGCCCATTCAATGCATATATTAGCAATATTGGCTTAGAAACATTGCATTTACGAATGGAACGTCATAGTGAAAATGCTCTTGCAGTTGCTAAGTGGCTTGCTAATCATGAACGTATTGAATGGGTGAATTATCCAGGCTTAGATAGTAATGAAAATTACTCATTAGCACAACAGTACTTGAAAAAAGGTGCTAGTGGTGTTTTAACTTTCGGTATTAAAGGCGGATTAGAAGCAGCAAAAGAATTTATCGCAAATGTAAAACTAGCAACTCTTGTAACGCACGTAGCTGATGCACGAACTTGCGTTATACATCCTGCTAGTACGACGCATAGACAATTAAATGCTGAAGATCAGCGTTTAGCGGGTGTTACATCTGATTTAATTCGTTTATCGGTTGGTATAGAAGATGTTTCTGATATTATTGCAGATTTGGAAGCAGCTCTAGTTGGAGGCAAAACACATGCCGATCATAATTGATAAAGATTTACCGGCTCGCAAAGTGTTGCAAAAAGAAAATATTTTTGTAATGACGAAGGAGCGGGCAGAAACACAAGATATACGTGCTTTAAAAATTGCTATATTAAATTTAATGCCAACGAAGCAAGACACAGAGGCGCAATTACTTCGCTTAATTGGAAACACACCGTTACAATTAGATGTTCATTTGCTTCATATGGAATCACATCTATCGCGTAATGTAACGCAAGAACATTTAACAAGCTTTTATAAAACGTTTCGTGATATTGAAAATGAAAAGTTTGATGGGCTCATTATTACAGGAGCGCCAGTGGAGACCCTTGCTTTTGAAGAGGTAGATTATTGGGAAGAGCTTAAACATATTATGGAGTATTCAAAAACGAATGTAACATCTACGCTCCATATTTGCTGGGGGGCACAGGCTGGCTTGTACTATCATTATGGTGTTCCAAAGTATCCCCTTAAGGAAAAAATGTTTGGTGTATTTGAACATGAAGTTTGCGAGCAACATGTGAAATTATTACAAGGATTTGATGAATTGTTTTTTGCTCCGCATTCTCGTCATACAGAAGTACGAGAGAATGATATTAGAGAAGTGAAAGAATTAACATTGTTAGCAAACTCTGAAGAAGCAGGTGTTCACCTTGTTATTGGGCCAGAAGGAAGGCAAGTGTTTGCCCTTGGACATAGCGAATATAGTTGTGAGACGTTAAAACAAGAATACGAACGAGATCGTGACAAGGGATTAAATATTGATGTGCCAAAAAACTATTTTAAACATAATAATCCAGATGAAAAGCCGCTTGTTAGGTGGAGGAGTCATGGTAATTTATTGTTTTCTAATTGGTTGAATTATTACGTGTATCAAGAAACCCCTTATATATTGTAAAGAAAGATTGTGTAACACGTGGTAACGTTTTCCTTGTAAAGATTAACCTTTATTTTTCCGAATGTTCAAAATACATTGTTTTTCAGATTTTTTACTCATATAATTTCATCTAAACACAATTTTTGAGGGGTGGACAGTACTATGAAAGAAATTCAAGTTGGGTTATTAGGTCTTGGGACAGTTGGCAGTGGTGTGGTTCGTATTATTACGGATCATCAAGAACGACTCATACACCAAGTAGGTTGTCCAGTGAAGGTAACGAAAGTATTAGTGCAAAACATTGAGAAAGAGAGAGAGGTAGAGGTACCTTCTACTCTATTAACACAAGATGCAAATGAAATTTTAGATAATCCAAATATTGATGTTGTCATTGAAGTGATGGGTGGCATTGATGATGCAAAATCATATATTTTACAAGCTTTAAAAAGCGGAAAGCATGTTGTAACTGCAAATAAAGACTTAATGGCATTACATGGAGCTGAATTATTAGCGACAGCAAAAGATAATAAGGCTGATTTATTCTATGAGGCGAGTGTGGCAGGGGGAATTCCAATTTTACGCAGTATCGTAGAAGGACTTTCTTCAGATCTTATTACGAAAGTAATGGGAATTGTAAATGGAACAACAAATTTTATTTTGACGAAAATGTCAGACGAAGGGAGAGCATATAACGACGTGTTAAAAGAAGCCCAACAACTTGGATTTGCAGAAGCAGATCCAACATCAGATGTAGAAGGTTTAGATGCAGCAAGAAAAATGACGATTTTAGCTACCCTCGGTTTCTCTACAAATGTAGAGCTTGGAGATGTGAAAGTAAAAGGGATTACCTCTATTACAGAGGAAGATATTGAATACAGTAAGAGCTTAGGTTATACAATTAAATTAATCGGTCTTGCAAAACGAGATGGTGAAAAATTGGAGGTTACAGTTGAACCAACTTTACTTCCAAATACACATCCTCTTGCGGCAGTACAAAATGAATATAACGCTGTGTATGTGTACGGTGAAGCAGTTGGAGAAACGATGTTTTATGGACCAGGCGCAGGAAGTTTACCGACAGCGACAGCTGTTGTTTCGGATTTAGTTGCTGTAATGCAAAATATTAGATTAGGGGTAACAGGAAATAGTGCTGTAGTCCCACAATATCAAAAAGTATTAAAAGAGCCAGACGAAATTGTCGTGAAAAAGTTTTTAAGACTGCATGTAAAAGACGAAATTGGTGTATTTGCAAAAATTACTTCATTGTTCTCTGAGCGCGGAGTTAGCTTTGAGAAAATTATTCAAATGCCGCTTGAAGAGAAAGGAAAGGCTGAAATTGTAATTGTAACGCATCGTGCGTCTCTTGCTGATTATGATTATATTCTACATACGTTGCAAGGGTATGAAGAAATAGATTGTTTGAAAGCGAACTATCGAATTGAAGGGGATGCTAAGTAGTATCTCTTACCATAAAACAGAAAGAGCCTATTAAGCAGCTTGCTTAATAGGCTCTTTTCTATTTAAAATCTGCGTACCAACTTGAATAAATGCTTGGATAATCCAGCCTGTTGTAAAGGATAAGATGATTGTTCCAAAATAGATAGGTCCATCTAATAAAAAGCTTAACGTTAAAAATAAAAAGGCTAATGAAATCTCTGTTCTTCTAAACGTCCATTTTTTCTTCTCGGCAACCGTTAAAACGAAAGCTTCTTGAGGCGCTGCACAAAGGTTTGTAGAGACGTAAAGACCAATTCCAGCTCCAACGAATAGATTTCCGCAAATAAGTGTTATATATTTTGGAAGAGAGCGGATAGCGTCCATAATAGTTGTAATGGAACCAATCCAATCAACAAAAAGAGAAATAAGAACCATCGTTACAATTGTACCGATTGTAATTTGTTTTCTATTCCAAAAGAGTACGATAAGTGTAAAGGCAAAGTTAATCATGAAAATCCAAAAACCAATACTTATCCCAAAATTTTGATATAGTGCAATAAAGAAGGAATCATAAGGGCTAAGTCCAAAGGAAGTAATTGTCGTCATCATATTAATACCGATGGCAAGAATGAGTAAACCGCCAATGAAAAATATATATTCTAATTTGAATCGAAGCATAGTTGTATATCCTTTCTAAATGTATTTGCTAGGAAAGGATATATTGTGGAAAGCTTACCAGGTCAAGGAAGAATTTTTGTGAGAAGGGGAAAATGAGATGACAAATATAAGAAAGATTGCTGAACTTGCTGGAGTATCTGTTTCAACTGTTTCACGTGTACTAAATAATCATCCGTACGTAAATGAACAGAAACGAAAAGAAATTTTAGCGATTATAGAAGAATTAAATTACACGCAAAACGTGAATGCAATTCATTTAGTGAAAGGAAAAACGAATGTAATTGGCGTTTTATTGCCACACGTAAATGATCAATATTATAGCGCTATTATCGAGGGGATATCAAAAGAGACAGCAAAGAATAATTATAATATGATGCTTTGCCAGACGAATTATAGTGAAGAAAGAGAACTAGAAATTTTGAATATGTTAAAAATGAAAAAGCTTGATGGGGTTATTATTTGTTCTCGGACAAATAGTAAGGAGAAGCTTGAAGAATATACGAAATTCGGTCCGATTGTTATGTGTGAAGAAATAGATTCGAAGTATATTTCAAGTGTCCATATCGATTACTACAAAGTATTTTCACGTGGGATGAAAAGCTTAATAGATGCCGGTCATACACGTATTGGATATTGTATTGGAAGAAGTAATAGCGTTAATAGCCAAAGACGAAAGAAGGCGTACGAAGATTCGCTTCAACAGAGTATCGTAACACCGTTAGAGACCTGGAAATTTGAGGGATGTTTTACAGTGGAAGATGGACGCAATGTAATTAGAGAATGGGCTCATATGTCAGTAAAACCGACGGCGTTCCTTGTATCTTGTAACCATATTGCAGCGGGGATGGTTACAGAAGCAAAAAAACAAGGAGTTCGTATTCCAGAGGATATTACGATTATCGGGTGTGATGATCAAGAGGTGGCAGATATATTGGGTATAACGACGATTTCGCATTCTAGTAAAAACGTTGGAGTGAAAGCGTTTGAATTATTATATGAAAAGATTAATGAAGAGAAATTAGATGTGAAGCATATAGAGTTATTACCAGAGTTAGTAGATAGAGAAACGACATAATTGAGAAGGTGTGAAAATCGCTTTTCAAAATTTCGTTTGGTATAATTATGGACAATCTATGAGGGCTAAAAGGGGTTTTGATATGAGATCAAAAGTAGTAAAAGTAATTCTACTCATTACAATTGCATCTTTCTGTTTATTTGCATATGGCTTTGTTTCAGGTGTAAATGATGTATTAAATCCGAAAGCTTCAAATTTAATTAAAAAGACCGATGTAGTGGCAAAAGAGAAAAAGAAAATGGGAACGTTACAAATCGTTAGTTTAGGTGATTCATTAACGCGTGGCGTTGGTGATAAAGAAGGAATTGGCTATGTTGGGCGAATGAAAGAGGATTTACAAAAAGATTATAAGCAAAAAATTGCATTAACAAATTTAGCAGTTAGTGGTGCAAAAATGCCCGATTTATTAAAACAAATTGAAAGTAATGGCGCTCAATATTCAATTAAGCAAGCAGATGTAATTGTGTTAACGATTGGTGGAAATGATTTGTTCCCAGGCTGGGAATCACTTGGGAAAATAGATTTAGAGACGTATCGTCCTGACACAGAGACGTTTCAAAATGAAGCAAAGAAAATTATAGAAGAAATTCGTAAATTAAATACAGATAGTCCGATTTTTTGGCTTGGTTTATACAATCCTTTTGAAGATGTAGAAGATTTAAAAGGGTCTTCAAACATTGTTGTGGACTGGAATGCATCTTTAGAGAAATTAGCGCTAAACGATAAAAATGTGTATATTACACCGACATTTGATTTATTCCAAAACCGCGGGAAAGATTTATTATACTCTGATCATTTTCATCCGAACGAAGTAGGTTATACGTATATGGCAGAACGTTTAGTTCAAAATGTTGTAAGTAAATTAAAACTAGAACAAGGAGGGGTAAAATGACGACGATACTTTCCGTACGAGACTTGAAGAAGGTAATTGGAAAGAAGACTCTTGTAGAGAATATTTCCTTTGATGTAAAGCAAGGAGAAGTGTTCGGGTTCTTAGGACCAAATGGTGCTGGAAAGACGACTACCATTCGAATGTTAGTCGGATTGATTAAGGCGACAGAAGGTACGATTTCTATCGGTGGTTATTCGATTAAGGAAAATTTCAGAGAAGCGATGCGTCAAATTGGGAGTATCGTTGAAAACCCAGAGTTGTATACATATTTAACGGGATGGGAAAATTTAAAGCAATTTGCTCGTATGTTAGGTGATATATCAGATGAACGTATTATCGAAATTGCTGAAATGGTTCATTTAGATGAAAGAATTCATGACAAGGTAAAAACGTACTCACTTGGTATGAAACAACGCCTTGGAATTGCACAGGCGCTCCTTGGGAATCCGAAATTGCTCATATTAGATGAGCCAACGAATGGTTTAGATCCAGCAGGGATTAGAGAACTTAGGGAATTTATACATAAGCTTGTGAAAGAAGAAAATATGAGCGTGTTTATTTCAAGTCACTTGCTAAGTGAAGTGCAAATGATATGCGATCGCGTTGCTATTATTCATAAAGGAAAGATGATAACAGTTGCCAAGGTTGAAGAATTAATTAAAACAGCAAGTGATCGTGTAGAATGGATTGTTACACCGATTTCTAAGGCGAAAGATATGCTAGAAGCGGCCGAAGAAGTAAGGGAAGTGAGTGTAGAAGGCGATCGATTACTATGCCGCATGGATATTGCATCTATAAGTAGTTGGAATAAACACTTTGTCGCAAATGAAATAGATGTACATAGCGTTAAGGAGCTTGTATTTACGCTAGAAGATTTATTTATTGAACTCACAAGGGGTGAGCAGCATGCGTGAATTTGCGAATCTAGTTTTAAATGAATCAGAAAAGATTTACCGCAAGAAACGTATTTTTGTTGTCATGCTTATTTTAGCAATCTTGATCCCGCTTTTTGTGTATGCGCAGTATCGTGAAATAGAAACGACACAAAAAAGACTCGGTACAACTGATTGGAAGGTTTCATTGCAACAGCAAATTGTTGATTCTCAGAACCGGTTGAACAATTCTAGGTTGCCAGAAGAATGGCGTGATTGGTTAAAGGTAAGAGTTGAGCAACAACAATATTATTTAGATCATAATATTAATCCGATGGCACCGGGTGCACCGACTTTTGTCAGAGCATTTATTGAACAAGGAATTACATTATTTATTCCGCTTCTCGTAATGATTGTCGCCATTGATATCGTTTCAGGAGAACGAAGTGATGGGACGATGAAGATGTTACTTACGCGGCCGATTCGGCGCTGGAAAATACTCCTTAGTAAATACGTGACGATGTTATTTTTCATTTCGCTCATACTGTTTCTTGTAGGTTTGTTTGCTTACATATTATCAGGGCTTGTATTTGGGTACTCGGGATGGAATTTACCTGTTTTAACAGGATTCGTCATTGATAAGGAAACGTTAAATACGAACTTTGTACATCTTATTCCGCAGTGGCAATACATCTTAATGGCGTATGGACTAGCCTGGTTTGTTGCTATCGTTGTCGGAACTATATCATTTATGGTCTCTGTTTTAATTCGTAATACACCAGCTGGTATGGGCGTTATGCTAGCTGCATTAATTGCAGGCGGTATTTTAAGCTCGTTCGCAACATCTTGGGAAGGCGCCAAATATATTTTTAGTGTGAATTTATCATTAACGGATTATTTATCAGGAAAATTACCTGCATTACAAGGTTTATCGATGGGATTTTCTTTGATGAATTTAACTGTTTGGGCAGTTGTTTCTCTTGTTATTTCGTTCGTAGTATTTACAAGACAGGATATGGTGAATTAATTAGACAGGAAGTGACAGTATGGAAAATGTTTTAAAGAATGATTGGGAGCCACTATTGGCACCAGAATTCGAGAAAGAGTATTATCTTACTCTATCCAGTTTTTTGACAGAAGAATACAGCACGCATGTTGTTTATCCGAAGGTAGAAGATATTTTTAA
Source organism: Bacillus cereus group sp. MYBK14-1 (assembly GCF_051916885.1). Lineage (NCBI taxonomy): Bacteria > Bacillati > Bacillota > Bacilli > Caryophanales > Bacillaceae > Bacillus > Bacillus cereus group sp. MYBK14-1. Next base: position 59,444 of record NZ_JBQAHM010000011.1, read on the forward strand.
CGCTCTTCAGTATACAAGTTATGAAAATACAAAGGTTGTCATTTTAGGGCAAGATCCATATCATGGACCGAATCAAGCGCATGGTTTAAGCTTTTCTGTGCAACCTGGTGTTAAAACACCACCGTCATTGTTAAATATGTATAAAGAACTTCGAGATGAATATGGTTATGAAATCCCGAATAACGGTTATTTAGTAAAATGGGCGGAACAAGGAGTATTATTACTAAATACCGTATTAACAGTTCGTCAAGGCGAAGCAAATTCTCATAAGGGAAAAGGATGGGAGCACTTCACAGATCGTGTAATTGAACTGTTGAACGAACGTGAAAAGCCAGTTATTTTCATATTGTGGGGGCGCCATGCGCAGGCGAAGAAGAAATTAATTACGAATCCGAATCATCATATTATCGAATCTGTACATCCAAGCCCATTATCGGCAAGACGTGGTTTCTTTGGTAGTAAGCCATATTCTAAAATAAATACAATTTTAGCTAATATGGGCGAAAGAGAAATTGATTGGGAAATTCCAAATTTATAAATAGAAAAGGTAGTTAACAGTTGTTAACTACCTTTTTATTATCATTGTTGCTCGTTCTTTAATTTTGCATCTAGTACAAAAGTACCAAATGGGATAACTGATGAAACGAATGCTCCAAGTGCCCATAAAATTGATTTACGGTGTACGATTGTTACTTGAATTACTGCAAAGATGAATAGAATAAATAGAACACCATGAGCCATGCCTGTAATTTTAACAGCTGTTGCAAATCCTGCGAAATATTTCAATGGCATTGCTACAAATAATAGTAATAGGAAAGAAATACCCTCAACTAGTCCAATTGCTCTTAATCGTCCGATTGGTGTAGATAACATAAAGTAGCCTCCTTTAACGTATGCTTGTATATAGTAAATTTGTATTCTTTTTCAAAATAAAATAGTCTATTTTGTTTCATTATATACAAAAAGAAAGTTTACACTACGAGAATAGTGCAAAGTTCAAAATATAGTCACAAAAGCATGAGAATTTAAATAAAAACCTATTTGAAGTATTTGACTTCAAATAGGTTTTGTGAATGAAAATATTAAACAAGTACATCCGTTTTTAAAACGAATTTCTCTACAACTTTTGCAACACCATCGTTCATATTTGTATCTGTTACGTAGTTCGCAATTTCTTTAATATCATCAGGTGCATTGCCCATTGCAACGCCAAGACCAGCAAATTCAATCATTGCTTGGTCGTTATAGCTATCGCCCATTGCGATAACTTCTTCACGCTTAATGCCAAGCTTTTGAATCAGTTTGTTTAAGCTCGTTCCTTTTGTAACACCGGCTTCTGTAAATTCTAAGAAGAATGGTTTCGAACGCATCACGCTTAATTGGCCTTCTAGTTGTTGTTGAAGTTTCTTTTCAACTTCAACAAGGCGTTCAGCTTCTTTATTCATTAATACTTTTACTACAGGCTCTTTAACTGCGGCTTTAAAGTCATCTACTACAACAATTGGCATACCAGTAATATCGCCCTCAATTTCAGTATAAGGATTATTTTCTTCCGTTACGATATCATCGCCCATATAAGTATGAATCCATACATCTTCAGTTTTACTAATTTCAAATAGGTTGTGAACGATTTCAGGAGATAGTGTACTACTAAAGATTTCTTCGTTTGTTTTACAGTTAATAATTTTTGCGCCATTAAAAGATAGAATGAAACTGCCGTATTCTTCTAAGCGAAGTTCTTTGGCTACATTGCGCATACCAAACGTTGGACGTCCAGAAGCAAGTACAACCTTTACCCCTTGCTCTTGTGCAGTCATTAACGCTTCTTTCGTACGAGGTGAAATAGTATGGTCATCACGTAATAAAGTATCATCTAAATCTAAAACAATCATTTTATAAGTCATATAGAAAATTCCTTTCTTTAATTGAAATCAAAATACATGTTCATGAAGATGTTGAGGAATAATAGTAAGACATCAAACCTCTTTGAAAAGAAGTAGATAAATTATTATGAGTTGTTGCTCATAATATTGGTTAATAATCATTGGGGAAGAATAAAACCCCAATGATTAAAGTTTGATTTTATCGTAACAACTCTAAAGGTAGAGTGCAATAATGGAAGTTTTCCAATTTACGATATTTGTTTTGCAGCGGAACGAGAAAATAGTATTTCTAGCAAGATTGCCATTACAGATCCAAGAACGAGACCATTACTTAAAAACGATGCTAGAAATGGTGGAAGTGTGGAATATGCTCCTGCTGGAACAAACATAACTCCGACTCCTGTAAAGATTGAAAGACCGGCTACTTTAAATAATCGTTCTTTATCCTGGACAGTTTCGTATTCTCGAAAGGCGAGACCAATCATGCTTGCGAATACAGGATAAATAGCGGCATAACCAACTGCAACAGGGATTGCTGCAAAGAATGAAGTAATCTTTGGAAATATACTAACGACAATAATAAAGCTTGACCCTAATATAAACGGGAGACGTTTATAAATATTAGTCGTTGCAATAAAACCTGCTGATCCAGAAATAGCGACAGGCCCAATAGCTGAAAATAGGCCGCCTAGCAATTGGTTGATTCCTGTTATAATGCCAGCTTGTTTAAAACGATCTGATGCAGCGTTTTCTTCATATTTAGAGACAACCTTTTGTACAACGCGAATACTTGCTAACATATTTGTTAGAAGTAAGAGTGTAACGAAAATGACCGTAATTACCATGTTCCATTCAACACGAGGCATTCCGAAAACAAATAAGGATGGAAAACGGATTATGTCTGTCACTGGTGTTATTGGATTAGATAATCCGAAACATGCGAATAATATCCAGCCGCATACGATACTGAAAAGAACGGAATATTGTCCAATAATAGGTAGCTTCATGATGAAAAAGGATAGTAAAATAACAATGAGTGAAAGAATAAATACGTTAGGTTGTACTTCTGTATGTTTTCCATCAAGGCCAAACATTCCCTTTAAGAAGGAGCCACTAAGCTGCGCGACAAGAAGAAATAAATATGTTCCAATGACTGTCGGTGTAAAATAGCGAACAAGTTTATCAATAAGTCCAAAAACGCTAAGAATAATACAAATAATACCGCTTAATAAGAAAGCATATTGAAGAACTTTAAGTGTCTCATTGCTTGATCCAAATAATACGACGCCTAAACTCGCATAAAGGGAGAAAATTCCCCACCAAAGGCCAGCAGGACCTTCTTGAATAGGAAGTTTATGCCCAAATATAGCTTGCAAGAGACCAGCAAAGCCTAGAACAAATAATGTTCTTTGTACGAATGCAATGGCTTCAGCGCCATCAAGACCATAACTAGTTGCGACACTAATTGGTACAATAAGGCTTCCAGCTAAAATAAATAGTGCCCATTGTAAGGCGGAAAGAAATGTCTTCATTATATCAACCTCTTTCATAGATTCCGTATCTAGTATATACGTATTTTATTTCCACTGGCAAAGATTGTAGATAGAGAAAAGAGTTGAAACACGGTATGAATGCACGTAAGCAATTATGGATAGCAGTTATATGTATGACTTTTGTTGTAATTCTAGGAACGATAGGATTTATGACGATTGAAGAGATTAGTTTGTTTCAAGCATTTTGGATGACAATGATTACTGTATTGACTGTTGGATACGGAGATGCTGTTCCTGTAACGCAAGCGGGGAAAGTATTTGCGCTTCTTATTATTCCTGTTGGCGTAGGTATTGTTACGTATGCAATTGGGGTAGTGGCAGCTATGATTATTGAAGGGAATTTATTTCATGCAGTACGGAGGAAGAAGATGGATAAACAAATAGCGCAGTTGAAAAATCATATTATAGTATGTGGTTGCGGTAGAGTGGGGCTTCAAGTTGTACATGAATTGCAAGAAAAGAATATTCCATTTGTCGTTGTTGATAAAGATGAAAGTATATTGGAGCAGGAAAAGCTTTTATTTGTACATGGAGATGCAACGGAAGATCAAGTATTACATAATGCCGGAATTTTAAAAGCAGCTGGTTTAGTTGCTATTGTTGCAAATGATGCCGAAAATGTATTTATTACATTAACAGCAAGAGGGTTAAACGATACGATTAAAATTGTGGCGAGATCTGAAAAGCCAGAAACTGAAGAGAAATTAAGGCGCGCCGGTGCAAATAAGGTTATTAATCCATCTAGTATGGCAGGTGTTCATATCGCAAAAGGTATTGCAAATCCATTAACCGTTCATTATATTGATACAGTGTTGTATGGAATAGAACAGTCATTTGTCATTGAAGAAATTCTAGTTGGAAAAGATTCAATATTAGTTGGTAAATCGTTACTAGAGAGTAATGTAAGGAATCAGTTTGATGTAACAATATTAGCGATTTCAAGAAATGGGGATATTATACATAATCCAGCAGGGCAGGAAAAATTGAAAGAACGTGATATGATAATAGTATTTGGTTCAGTAGAGAAATTGGGACAATTCGAGAAAGAATTACAAAGTACGAGGTGATAAGGAATGCAAATATCTAGCGACAAGATTTTAAATAAAATGGCGAATGAAATTGCGAAGGCAAAAAGTAGTGAAGGACAAAAGTCAAAAGAACATTTATTAGTTGTGCGTGCTTTATGTGACTTATTATTAGATGAACAAGTTGAAACATCTATATATAGAGAACCGCAAATTCCATCGCAAGTAATTGGATCACAACCAGTAACAACTATGCAACCAATTGCACCTGTTTCTGGGGAGCCGGTATATATAAAAGAAAGTGATGCAAACGGTAATTCTTTATTTGATTTTTAGAAGATAAATCGTTTGGCTTATATGAAAAAATTGCTTATGATAAAGGTAAAAAAGGGGAATTAAGATGAAAATTTTCTTTTTACTAGGTTGTATTGCAGCGGGGCTATCTGTTGCGTTAGGGGCCTTTGGAGCACACGGTTTAGAAAATAAAATTTCTGCGAAAATGTTAGAAGTTTGGAAAACAGGCGTTACATATCAGATGTTTCATGCAGGTGGATTATTCGTAGTTGCTTTATTGATGGATAAGGTTCAATCATCACTTTTAACTACTGCTGGTTGGCTAATGGTAGCTGGGATTATTATGTTCTCAGGTAGTTTGTATGCATTAAGTACGACAGGCATTAAGTTCTTTGGCCCAATTACACCTCTTGGTGGTGTAGCGTTTATTGTGGCGTGGATTCTAGTAGGGACTGCAGTTGTAAAAGGATTATAAAAAACAAAAGCTGGCATTTGCCAGCTTTTTTTATGGTCTTGGAGTATAAGTTGCTTGTTGACTAGGTAAATACGTAATTTCTTCTGGAAATTCTACGTAATCTAAGTAGATCATTAATAGTAAATAGCGTTTTCCTGATTGCGGTTCACTAATAACGATATGGTCACGGCCAGCTGCTTCAATAATACCTGTATAAGATTGTGTACCAAGGGAACTGCCACGTTCATAAGTCATTACAACTGTAGCTTGCTTACCTTTGTTTAAACGAAGGATATTTTCAATATAGGATTGCTCTAGAGGTAACATGCCTTGAGAAATTGCATATTGAGCTTGCGCAGCTTGAGCTGTTTGTTGTTGCATCGCTTGCTGCTGTTGTTGAGTCATTTGTTGCGGTTGTACATAAGTTCCAGATGGTTGATAAAAACCTGTTCCATAGTACGGATTTTGTTGCTGTGCCATTCAAAAATCCCTCCTCATTTTCATCTCTTAATATACGCTAGGGCAGTCTTCGCCAGATGGTTGGAAGAAGCAGTGCTTTTTGAAGCGACCAGAGTTTTGTTGGTTATACCAAGTTGGCGGACAAGGACCTTCAGGTCTAAAGAACCATAAGGCAAAGTTAGCGGGCCAAAAACGTTGTCCTTGAATAGTTCGCCTTGCTAAGGCGATATCTTGTTCCCTGGCTCTTTGATAAAAATACCCTTTTTGTGTTGCCTCAAAACCACCAGGATTTTGATAAACCATTTGACGTAAATTACGTATTTTTCTAAAATCTAAACAATTTCCGCGGACACGATTTACTCCAACGTTTCCGACCATTAACATTCCTTGTTGCCCTTCTCCTTCGGCTTCAGCACGCATCAGTCTAGCCAACAACTTTACATCTTCTTCGTTATAAGCAATAACGCCCATTATGTGTCACCTCTCTTTTTGTAATACCTTTTGGAAAGAGGTTTATCCCGCATTAACGGGCAGTAAGACTCCTGCCCTAAAATTTGGTTGAAGTAAAGAAATTAGATGGGAGATCAAACTGCCCGTAAACGCCCGATTGGTTCAACTAATAATCAGCGGGGGATTCCCCCACTGATTAAAGTTTCACTTTATCTCTAGATGAAGTGTGTAACAATTACTAGTTCATACGTATGAGAAAAAGGACTCAGATATGACAACCAAACGAAGTTTTACATTGAGAGTGGAAAATAAAAAAAGCTAGCGTGAGCCAGCTTTTTTATTAAAAAATTTTAGACCATAAGTTTGAGAAGAAATCACCAATAGAGCGCATTGTTAACACAAACCAATTTGCTTTTTCAACTTCCTCTGTCGTTTTTGCAGTAACTTTCATACTTTTACTACCGTCTAAGAAACCATATTTATCAGTTGATTCTAAAGTAATTGAGCCTACTTTGGTATCTTTCTTAATAGGGGCAACTAAATGTCCATCTTCAGAAAGAGATTTATCTAATTCAGTTCCAATTTTATAAGGCTCTTTGCTACCTTTTTTCGCAATTACTGTTATTTCTTTTTCGGGTGCAACAGTTACTTGGTCTTCTTTCCCTTTTACTACAGAGATTGTATTGTTTTTATTAACTTTTAGTTTTTGTTTTTCAAAGTTATTAAATCCATATTCGATTAATTCACGAGATTCCGTGAAACGTTCATCCATTGATTTTGTTTTAATAATAACCGAGATAAGACGTACATCACCACGTTTAGCAGTAATGGTAAATCCGTATCCAGCTGTATCAGAACTTCCGGTTTTTAAACCATCAGTACCTTCATAAGCGAAAGCAGCTCCTGGTAACATCCAATTCCAGTTTTCCATACGAATTGGTTTTGGGTGATTGTCTGGGAAGTTTCTAAATCTTTGTTTTGTATCCTCTAGCATTTCTGGATACTTTGTAATCATTGCTTTTGAAAGCATACCCATATCACGAGCTGACATAGAGTTTTCTGCATTTGGATCAGTACCCTCAGGATGTTTTCCTTTTAAGTCAGCGTTATTTAAGCCAGTAGCGTTTACAAATTTATATTTCTTTAATCCTAGCTTTTTAGCATGTTCATTTGCAAGATTTAAGAAGTTTTTCTCACTTCCTGCAAGAAGTTCTGCTAAAGCAATACTAGATCCATTTGCAGAGAATATAACAATAGAATGATATAATTCTTTTACAGTATATTGACGTCCTTTTTCGAACGGTACATTAGAGAATTCATTATTACGAGAGACTTCATAAGCGTAATCAGAAATATTTACTTTCGTATCCCATGTGATTTTTCCTTCTTTAATTGCTTCTAAAACAGCGTAAACAACAATTAATTTTGACATACTAGCAATAGCTAGCAATTCATCTGGATTTTGCTCGTGAAGTATTTTTCCTGTATCTGCATCAAATAAAAGTGCAGCCGCCGCCTCAATATGTATTTTTCCTTCCGCATGGGATGTTATTACTCCTAAGGAAGAAATTGACAATACAAGCAATAGTAAAATAGACAAGATTTTTTTCATATAGATTATCACCTTCGCATCGTTATTTAGCATATAGCTCGTATCATTTTAGCATATCTTTACATATAAAAAGGTTACAATTTTACAAGAAATTTGAAAAAATGTTGGTTTTTCTTCAAAAGTGTAGAAAAAAGGAGATTTTTGAGGATAAATATAGAGAAGAATAAAAAAAGGAACGAATTTCGTTCCTTTTCACCATTTATATGTGTAAAAATTTCTCTACTTTTTCGTCTGGTAAAATGTTTCCAACGAAGAATGTTCCAAATTCACCATAACGAGCACTTACTTCATCGAAGCGCATTTCGTATATAAGTTTCTTAAATTGAAGAACATCGTCAGCGAATAATGTTACGCCCCATTCGAAATCGTCGAATCCAACAGATCCTGAAATCACTTGGCGTACTTTACCTGCGTATTGACGACCAATTTTACTATGGCTGTACATCATTTTTTTACGTTCTTCCATAGGAAGCATGTACCAGTTGTCATCACCTTGGCGACGCTTATCCATTGGATAGAAGCAAATATGATTTGCTTTCGGTAATTCAGGATATAAACGAGCTAAAATTTGCGGGTTTTGGTATGGATCCTCATCAGCTGGAAGGTAGTTGCTTAATTCAACAACAGATACGTAAGAATATGCAGGAACCATATATTCAGCTAAAGTTGTTTTATTCAATTCTGTCTCAATTTCATTTAACTCTTCCATTGTTGGACGTAAAATCATAAGCATAATATCAGCTTTTTGGCCAACAACTGTATACATTGCGTGACTACCTTTTTTCGCAGTAGCTACTTCGTTCCATTTTTCAACGACATTTAAAAATTCAGACACTGCTTGTCCGCGTTCGTCGCTAGATAATGTTTTCCATGCAGCCCAATCAATAGAACGTAAATCATGTAAACAATACCAGCCATCTAACGTTGTTGTTGCTTCACTCATTCTATTCACCTCAGTTAATGATAGTTTTACACGTTAACTATAGCATATATAGTTTTAAAATCATCTATATAAAACCTTGGCGCATAAAATTGTCACATTTAAGTGTTTAAGCAAGGTGAATTTAACGGCTGAATTTTATGAAAATATAATCATTTTTATTTTATCTATTTTTTGGGAGCTATAAGTTTAAAATATAGAAGAAAAGCAGTATTCTTAAAGATAGAGTTTTTTTAACATATGTAGGAGGGTTTATTCGTGAGCAACTTATTTACAACAGTAAAAGAAAAAGTTCAAGGAAAAGGCATTTCTATCGTACTTCCTGAAGGAACTGATGAAAGAATTTTAGGCGCTGCAGAGCGTTTAGCAAAAGAAGAGTTAGTAAAACCAATCTTAGTTGGTAATAAGGAAGAAATTAGCGCAAAAGCTGCTAGCATGAATTTAACATTAGCAGGCGTTGATATTTACGACCCAGCTACATACGAAGAAATGGATGCAATGGTAGCATCTTTCGTTGAACGCCGTAAAGGTAAAGCAACTGAAGAAGACGCTCGCAAAATCCTTAAAGACGAAAACTACTTCGGTACAATGCTTGTATACATGGGCAAAGCACACGGTTTAGTAAGTGGTGCAGCTCACTCTACAGCTGATACAGTTCGTCCAGCACTTCAAATTATTAAAACAAAACCAGGCGTTACAAAAACTTCTGGCGTATTCATCATGGTACGTGAAGAAGAGAAATATGTATTCGCTGATTGCGCAATTAACATTGCACCAAACAGCCAAGATTTAGCTGAAATCGGTATCGAAAGTGCGAAAACTGCTGAGTTATTCGGCATTGATCCACGCGTTGCTATGTTAAGCTTCTCTACAAAAGGTTCTGCGAAATCTCCAGAAACAGAAAAAGTTGTAGAAGCAACTCGCATTGCAAAAGAAATGGCTCCGGAGTTAACTTTAGATGGAGAATTCCAATTCGATGCTGCATTCGTACCATCTGTAGCTGAGAAAAAAGCTCCAGGTTCTACAATTAAAGGTGATGCTAACGTATTCGTATTCCCAAGCTTAGAAGCTGGTAATATTGGCTACAAAATCGCTCAACGTTTAGGTAACTTCGAAGCAGTAGGACCAATCTTACAAGGCTTAAACATGCCTGTAAATGATCTGTCTCGTGGATGTAACGAAGAAGAAGTGTACAAGTTAGCTTTAATTACAGCAGCTCAAGCACTTTAATTCTATAATGAATTGAAATAAAGACCGTCGCTATTATAGCGACGGTCTTTATTTTTCTAAGCCAAGTGCTTTATTATTACGATCAATAATACGTTGTAAATTCGTCTCATATAAAGGAATCTCATCTATTGTTAATTGAGATGGTGTTAACTTTGGAGCGAATTGCTGCAATGTTTTTAAAAGACGCATCATTAAATCTTGTACTGTAATGGTTTCGCCAAGTAATTCTGAGAGTGAGGCCATCGTACTTGGTACAATTTCAGGGTACGTAAAGCGTGTTTCTTCTCCTTGAATTGCTAGGTTGTAGAAATCACGAACGAGTGCGGCACGCTCAGAGCCACTTCCGGTAGCACAGAGATAAATTTGGACAGCGACACCGCCGCGAATACGACGTTGTGAAATACCAGCGAATTTTTGATCGCGAATACTTAAGTCATAACTACCAGGACAGTAAGAGCCAACAATTTCTTTTGCCTCGATAGTAACGTTGTAATCCTTTAACATCTCCTTAATTAAATGCCACATCGTATCGTATCCAAGATCAATATCGATACCTTTTTCTGTTTCTTGGAATAAAAGTGATACGTTTAAAACACCTTTATCAAGCACGACTGCAAGCCCGCCAGAATTACGAACAATAACATTGAAGTTGTGTTGTTTTAAAAAAGAAATACCTTCTTCTAAATGCGGAAGGCGTGAATCTTGAATGCCAAGGACAATTGTATTGTGATGAACCCAAGAACGCATTGTTGCGGCTGACTTGCCATTTCCAATGCTTGTGCATAATGTGTCATCCATTGCGAATGACTGAAGTGCATGGAATGTTGGTCCCAAACTAGACTGATCTACAATGCGCCACTCTGGCTGAGATAAAATGGAACGGGAATTGCTCATATAACTAACCCCTTATCTTTAAAATGACAATCTCTATTATAGCAAAAAATGAAGAATGGAGTTTTCTCACATATAAAGGGGGAGCTTAAAGGTGAAATAATAAAAAGGATGCATTACATGCATCCTTTTTATTCTGCAATTTTTTCTAAATTACCGTTTCGGTCCATTCGGAAAGATGTTTGAGAACGTTCTTCGTCATCCATGACTGCCAATTTACGAGCACGGTTCATAATGTTCATAAGTGTTTCGTAATCTTCTTGTACAGTATGAGATTGCTTTTCTAATTTTTCTAGTTTCTTTTCTAGTTCCTCATTCCGAAGGATTTGTGCTTTAATTTCTTGTTTCAATCTCGTATTCTCGTTTTCAAGAGCTGTCACTTTTATATTTGAAGATCCGACTGTTTGTAAAAAATAAATAACATCTTGCATTGTCATAGAGCTTCTTGCAGCAGGAGCAGTAGATTCTTGATATGGAATAGCTTCTTTATATTGTACGATTGATTCTTCTTGTACTAATTCTTCATAATCAGTTATCGAATCTGAAGCTGGTGGTGTATAAAGTAAACGTTTTTTCGCTTGTTCACCGCTTGCAGCACGCATTTTATCTTTACGATGTTTTTTTGCTAGTTGAAGAGCTTGTTCATAGCTATAGCGAACAACAGCATTCCAGCGGAAACCACAAGCAGCAGATGTACGATTTAACTGATCCCCTACTTCCTCAAATGCATTTAATTGCGTACTTCCTTCTCTAACATGACGAAGTACCGTTTCAGCAAGTAATAAATCATCCTCATCTGTCCAAGCATCTTGTCTTACTTTCATAGATTCAACTCCCTTTCTTTTTATGAACTTCCTATTTTTATAATGGGCAAAAAAATAAACTTTTATACAAAGCTTTTAAAAATATGGTAGATTTCGATGAAAGGTAAAAATTTTCCCATGAATGGTGAGCGCTTCTGTAGGAGAGCATATAAATATGTATCATTATGTAGAGAATAGGCTTTGTAGGGAAACTTGCAACGAGCTTCAAAGAGCGGTAAAATACCATTTAGTGTTTATTTTTAAACGAACTTGAGAAAAGTTTAAAATAGAGGAAGTGTTATGTAATGGGAAACGAGTTTCGCGTGTGCGATGACTGTCAGGCAACGAACATTAAAACGTTAGTTCCGAAGTTAAAAAAAGTAGATTCATGTGCAACGATTGAAGTTGGATGTCAGTCTTACTGTGGTCCTGGTCGTAAAAAATCATTCGCATTTGTAAATAACCGTCCAGTTGCGGCTCCAACAGAAGATGAGTTAATCGTGAAAATTGAAGCAAAGTTAAATAAGTAAGAAAAAGAAGAGTGAAAAGATTACTCTTCTTTTTTTATGCCCATAAGAGGAATGATTTATTCTGCGAAAGTACTCTTGTGTGGACGAACATTTTCTAAAGGATGAACATAACTTTTGTATTAAAATACCAATTTGTATAAATTTATATTTCAAAATAATGGTTGACAGTCTTTTAAAGCGATAGGTAGAATAGAAGTGTCTGATTCTGAGAATCATTATCAGGGAAATAACAATTCACCTAATTTTTTTATTACTATTTGAGAATAAATTTCATTTCAATAAATATATGTTGTTGGTTAGGATGGTTGAGGGATGGAAGCGAGCGCAAGCAGTATAGAACAGCAAGAAGAGAATGTTAAAGAGATTAAGAGCAGACCGCTCATCGCTTCTATTATTTTAGTAGCGGGTACAATTTTGTTAGCTTTAAGCATGGCAGTTTCTATTTCTTTTGGGGCTGCAGATATTAGTTTAAAGACTGTATGGCAAGCTGTATTTCAGTTTGATGGATCTATTACACATCATAACGTAATTCAAGAGCTTCGCATGCCTAGAGCAATAGGGGGCGTAGTTGCAGGTGCCTTTTTAGCGGTATCAGGAGCAATTATGCAAGGTATGACGCGAAATCCACTTGCTTCACCATCGTTAATGGGGATTACAGATGGAGCTGTATTTGGAATTGCAATTATGTATGCATTTTTCCCTAATTCACCTTATTTAATGTTTGTTATCGCATCTTTTATTGGAGCTGCGTTTGGTGCAAGCATTGTATATGGAATTGGATCTTCTTCACCAGGTGGATTAACACCTGTGAAATTAGCTTTAGCAGGTGCAGCTATTAGTGCTTTATTAGGGGCAATTTCATCTGGAATCGCATTGTATTTCAATCTTGCCCAAGAGGTGAGTATGTGGAATGCAGGCGGAGTCGCTGGAGTGAAATGGCAAAGTATTAATATGTTAGTGCCAATTGGCCTTATTTGTCTTTTTATCGCAATTATGATGTCGAGATATATTACAATTTTGAGCTTTGGTGAAGAAATTGCGATTGGACTTGGTCAAAATACGACATTGATTAAATTTATCGGAACAGTACTTGTTCTTGTTTTAACGGGTTCCGCAGTTTCCATGGCAGGATCAGTTGGATTTGTTGGTCTTGTAATTCCGCATATGACTCGTTTCCTCGTAGGCTCGGACTATAGATGGGTTATTCCATGTTCTGCGGTCTTAGGTGGGCTGTTAATTGAATGTGCAGATATGTTATCTCGCGTTATTAACCCGCCATTTGAAACGCCAATTGGAGCAATTACAGCGCTAATTGGGGTTCCATTCTTCCTCTACTTAGCACGTAATGAAGGGAGAGGAAAGATGTGAGGACGAGTGTCTTAACAAAAAAGAACATTTCTATATTAACGATTTTAGTAGGACTAATCGTTTCTATATTTCTTATTAGTTTAAATACAGGAACTTTTAAAATCCCGCCAATGGACGTATTAAAGTCATTGGTTGGACTAGGGGCTGAAGATCAGTCTGTTATTTTATTTGAATTCCGTATGCCGCGTATGGTAATTGCTATACTAGTCGGATCTGCTTTAGCTATGTCAGGCGCGATTTTGCAAGGTTTATCACGAAATCCGCTTGCTGATCCAGGTATTATAGGTATTAATGCTGGAGCGGGATTAACAGTTGTTATATTCGTCTACTTCTTCTTCGGGAAAGTAGGGACTGGTACATTTTTATCTGTATTCATTCTCCCATTCTTCGCACTAGTTGGAGCGATATTAGCAGCGGTAATTATTTATTTACTAGCATGGAAAGACGGCGTTTCATCGACTCGATTAATACTAGTCGGTATTGCCGTTGCAGCTGGATTTGGAGCTGTTAGTTTAATTTTCTCTATGAAGATGACATCTAACGATTTTCGTTTTGCTACGATTTGGCTGGCGGGAAGTCTATGGGGTACAGATTGGAAATTCGTATTAAGTGTACTTCCATGGATGGTTATTTTCTTACCGCTTGCTATAAGTAAAGCACACATATTAAATGTAATGAACCTAGGCGATTCTACAGCAGTTGGCCTTGGTGTAAACGTAGAAAAAGAAAGACGTAAATTATTATTTATTGCAGTTTGTTTAGCAGGGGCATCTGTTGCTGTTGCCGGCGGAATTGGCTTTATCGGTTTAATGGCCCCGCATTTAGCAAGGCGCCTTGTTGGTGGTAAACATCAAATTATGTTGCCCACAGCTGCGCTAATAGGAACGTTTTTACTTTTATTCGCAGACGTAATTTCAAGAAGTGTACTAACAACTTCAGAAATACCAGTCGGTCTTGTTATTTCTGTAATTGGTGCACCGTATTTTATTTATTTACTTATGAGGACAAAATAAAGGGAGGCTTTTCGTATGGCAACTTTAGCGGTGGATGCGGTATCGGTTGGCTATAATGAAGGTTTAATTATTGATGGATTAACAGTTGAAATTCCGGAAGGGAAAATTACAACAATTATTGGACCAAATGGTTGTGGGAAGTCCACATTATTAAAAACGGCGTCTCGTATTTTGAAGGCAAAGCAAGGTACTGTTTATCTTGACGGAAAAGCAATTGAGAAACAGCCAACGAAAGAAATTGCAAAGAAAATGGCGATTTTACCACAAACTGCAGAAGTGCCAACGGGTCTTACTGTATTTGAGCTTGTGTCATATGGAAGATTCCCTCATCAAAAAGGGTTTGGCACGTTGAAAGAAGAGGATTATCGCTATATTAACTGGGCACTTGAAGTGACAGGAATGAAAGAATTTGCGAATCGTCCAGCAGAAGCGCTATCAGGCGGTCAACGTCAACGTGTTTGGATTGCAATGGCTCTTGCACAAGGAACAGAATTACTTGTATTGGATGAACCAACGACGTACTTAGATATGGCTCATCAATTAGAAGTATTAAACTTATTGAAAAAGTTAAATGAAGAAGAAGGTAGAACGATTGTTATGGTTATCCATGACTTAAATCACGCTTCTCGTTTCTCAGATCATATGATTGCATTAAAAGCAGGTAAGTTAATGAAACAAGGAACGCCAGATGAAGTTATGACAAGTGAAACACTTCGTAACGTATTTGAGATTGAAGCTCAAATCGTTCCATGTCCAGTAAACTGTAAGCCAATTTGTTTAACATATGATTTAGCGATGATTAGTAATCAATTGCGTAAAAAAGCATAAGTAGAACCCCCTCGTGAAGAGGGGGACTTCTAATGGACGTTGAGCTTCTTATATAAGAATGGGAAGTTGAACGCCCGTTAGAATGGGTTATTAACAACAATTAATAAATATATATTAATTAATTGTTATCTTTGTTTCTTATAGTTCGTTGTAACTTATAAGATAAATACAGCTAGAAGGAGTGGGAACATGAAGAATTTTAAAATGGCACTATTAGCAATGGTACTAGTTGTGACTTCTGTACTATTTGCAGCTTGTTCTAACAAAGAAGAAGAAAAGAAAGCAGATGCAAAGACTGAAGAGCGCACTGTAAAACATGCAAAAGGGGAAATTAAAATTCCTGCAAACCCAAAGAAAATTGCTGACCTTAGTGGTTCAACAGAAGAATTATTAATTTTCGGTATGAAACCGGTTATTACTGCTAATACATCTCAAGAAAAAATTGATGCACATATTGAAAAGAAACTAAAAGACGTTAAACCAGTTGGTTCTGCTTGGGGCGATAAAATTAACATCGAAGCAGTAGCTGCTGCAAAACCAGATTTAATTCTTGTAAATAATCGTCAAGAAAAGATTTATGATCAATTATCTAAAATTGCACCAACAGTTATGTTAAACACTCCATTAGATCAATGGCGTCCAAAATTTGAAGAAGTAGGTCAAATCTTCGGTAAAGAAAAAGAAACAAAAGAATGGTTCAAAAAGTATGATGAAAAAGCAAGCAAATTACATGACAAAATCGTCGCTAAAACTGGTGAAGCAACATTTATGAAAATGGCTGCATATCCAAATGCTTTCCGTGTATACGGTGACTACGGTTACGGTAGCGTAATCTTTAATGATTTAAAACTACCAGCAGTTAAAGGTACACCAACTGATAAACCGTTAGTACAAGTACAAAAAGAAGCTTTAATTGATTACAACCCAGATTACTTATTCGTGTTTACAACTGGTGACGGTTCTCAGCGCTTGAAAGAATTCCAAGAAGAATCAATTTGGAAAAACATGAACGCTGTTAAAAACAACCACGTATTTACAATTAAAAATGAAGACTTAAACAAAGGTTACTTCCCACTTGGGAAAGATATGATCTTAGACGAAGTTGCTGAATTCGTTTTAGGTAAATAATGTATAAAGGAAATCACTTTTACTTCGGTAAAGGTGATTTTTTCTTTTTATAAAGGGAATTAATACAGTCTTTCATTTCTTTCTGTTTCTCATTTCGTTTATAATATAAAGTAAGAATGTAGTAAAGAAAGGGGGATGTCGGAAAGTGGTATATTTAAACGACAAACTCAGCGAAACAAAAGTGTTTAAAGACCCAGTACATAAATATGTGCACGTGCGTGATCGTGTTATTTGGGATTTAATCGGAACGAAAGAATTTCAACGCTTGCGCCGTATTAAGCAGCTTGGAACGACATTTTTTACATTTCACGGTGCAGAGCATAGTCGCTTTACTCATTCGTTAGGTGTATACGAAATTATTCGTCGTATGATTGATGATGTGTTTGATGGCAGACCAAATTGGAATGCTGAAGATAGATTGTTATGTTTATGTGCGGCATTACTTCATGATGTCGGCCACGGCCCATTTTCTCACTCGTTTGAAAAAGTATTTTCATTAGATCATGAGAAATTTACGCAAAAGATTATCGTTGGCGATACGGAGATTAATGATGTATTAAGTCGTGTTGATAAGGAGTTTCCACAAAAGGTAGCAGATGTAATTGCAAAAACGTCTACTAATAAATTAGCGATTAGTATGATTTCGAGTCAAATTGATGCGGATCGTATGGATTATTTATTAAGAGATGCTTATTTTACAGGCGTAAAGTACGGAAACTTCGATATGGAACGTATACTGCGTGTAATGCGTCCGTATGGGAATCAAGTAGTCATTAAAAATAGTGGTATGCATGCTGTTGAGCATTACATTATGAGTCGTTATCAAATGTATTGGCAAGTATATTTCCACCCGGTAACGCGAAGTGCAGAAGTTATTTTAACGAAGATTTTACACCGTGCGAAATCACTGCACGAGAAGTATTATACATTTAAAAATCATCCTGTTCATTTCTATTCTTTATTTGAAGAAGAAGTAACAGTAGAGGATTATTTAAAGTTAGACGAGAACGTTATGTATTACTACTTCCAAGTATGGCAGGAAGAAGAAGATCCAATTTTAAGCGATTTATGCCGCCGTTTTATGAATCGAAATCTATTTAAATATGTAGAGTTTACAGATAAACACGGTTTAGATAATTGGATGGAATTAAGTAGTTTATTTAAAAAGATTGGACTTGATCCGGAGTATTATTTAGTAGTTGATTCAACATCAGACTTACCGTATGACTTTTATCGTGCAGGAGAAGAAGAGGAGCGTCTACCAATCCTACTTCTTATGCCAAACGGAGAGCTTAGAGAGCTTTCACGTGAGTCGGATATTGTTGAGGCGATTACAGGTAAGAAAAGAACGGATCAAAAGCTATTCTATCCACATGATTTAATCTATGAAGATGGAAGAAAAGGAAAATATAAAGAGAGAATTATTGAGTTGTTAGAAGGAAAGAAATAAGAAGCAGCTAATGGCTGCTTCTTATGAAAAAACTTGAAATTATTTGTCGCTTAAGCGTTTTCCGCCAACTGCATAATGGTTTTTAGACATTTCTTCGATGAAAACAACGATGTTTTCTTCAGGAGCACCAGTTGTTTCGCTTACTGCTGCTGTTACTTTCTCAGCAAGAGCTTTCTTTTGTTCTTCTGTGCGTCCTTCTAGCATTTTCACTGTTACGTATGGCATGTACAATCGCTCCTTTTATGTAAGTTACACTCTTATTATAGCGGATTATGGGGAAGAACAATCGAAAAAACAAATAATTTCTTTTTTTGACATATGGAAGAGGAGATGAAGTATGGATCAGTTATTTAGATATCCATTGCACGAAATTCCGTTAGTAGCAATGGCAATTATTATTGCACTATCCGTTCATGAATTTGCACATGCATATGTTGCATATAAATTTGGGGACGATACAGCAAAGAGACAAGGGCGTTTAACGTTATCACCGATGGCCCATTTAGACCCTATCGGTTTGATTGCAGTATTAATTCTTGGATTCGGTTGGGCAAGACCAGTTCCTGTTAATCCATATAACTTTAAAAGACCGCGTCTGGCAGGTATATTAGTTTCAATTGCAGGGCCGATTAGTAACTTAATTTTGAGTGCAATTGGTTTAATTATTTGGTATAGCTTATTAAAATTTGGTGTATTATACTCAATTCCATCTGCAGTGGCAGATACGTTAGCTCAATTTTTCCAGATTTTTATTATGCTGAATATCGTTTTACTTGTATTTAACTTATTACCGATCCCGCCACTTGATGGGTATCGCGTAGTGGAAGATTTAGCGCCAGCAAATATTCGCGCAAAAATGACACAGTATGAAAAATACGGGGCAATTGCGTTATTAATTCTCGTTATTACACCGCTTAGTAATTACACAATTCAACCTATTTTCCAGGTAGTTATTCCGCATGTATTTGTATTTTTAGACAGCATCATTGCGCCTATTTTTGGCCTTTTATAATTTTTAAGTGAGGAGGATTTTACATATGACAGAGAAAAAGAAAAAAATCGGTTTTAATATCGTGAAAAATGATTCAACAGATGGACATGGTGGATTTGGTGTTGGAGCATTAAGCTTAGAAAACATTTCACCTGTATTTGTTGATGTACTAGAGAAGACTGCATTCGTTGATATCGGTGCGATGCATGCGCGTAGTACAGTAGAAAAAGGTATTAAGTTTTTAACAAATAAAGATGAAGTTCCAAATGGAAAACCATTTTGGCTTGTTTGGGTAACAATTGAAAGAACTGCGACAGGTGCGTATTACGCGGGTGTAACAGCTTGTGAAATGACAGTTGACCGTGAGATTCGCCGCGGATATAAATCACTTCCAGAACACGTAAATAAAATGGATAAATCATTGAAGCGTCACATTATGGTTGACCATATGGATGAATCATCTAAAAAGGTACTTGGTACGTTCTTGAAAGAACATAATGAAGCGATTTGGAACGAATCTAGTGAAGAATTGCGCCGTGCATTATTAAGTGAATAAAAAATAGCTGACGGATGCCCGTCAGCTATTTTTTTACCAAGGAAGATATTTTTTCCACCAACTTGTTTTTTTCTTTTCTTCAGTTGTTTTTTCAAATTCTTCTTTATCATCGACGTGATCCATACAATATTCAGTCGGTTCGGTACCTTTAGCGAAATACATTTTCACAGAAATAGGACAATTTTTTGTAGCAATTTTACCGTTCTCTGGATTGATATTAACCGCTACGACGTCACTTGGTTGTTTAAATTCTTTTTTAGGCTGTCCATCTAAGCCCTTCTCCATCGTATCAGTCCATATTTTCTTCGCATACCCCTGTTCTGCTACGTTTGAAATAGATTTAGGTTGATCATATCCGACCCATACACCTGTTACGATTTGCGGAGTAAATCCGATCATCCAACTATCCGTTTCAGTAGAACCAGATTTGCCGGCATATGTTCTTGATAATTTTGATAACATCGATTGGCCAGTTACAGCAGCATAACTGCTTAGTTTCTTATTAAACATACCAGTCATCATTTCTTCCATTACAAATGCTTTGCTCTTGTCGAGAACTTGTTTACTCTCTAAATGAGCATCGTATAATATATTTCCTTCATGATCCATAATGCGGCGAATGAAAGTAGGTTTTACTTCTTTTCCACCGTTTGCGAACATGCTATAAGCGTTAACCATTTCAATTGGTTTTACTGGTGATGTACCGAGAGCTAGAGAAGGCACATCTTTTAATGCACTTTTAATTCCAAATTGTTTCGCTGTTTTTGCTAGCGTGTCATCTCCTAAAAACAAATTCGTTTTCACAGCATAAATGTTATCAGAGACTGCGAGAGCTTGTGCCATCGTTACGAAATCATCTGCATAATAATCTTTATAGTTCTTCGGTTTATACTTTGAAACGCCGTCACCTAGGGTGAATACAGTATATTCGCTTTTTAAGCGCGTAGCAGGCGTGAATCCTCGTTCTAATGCCGCATAATATAGAAATGGCTTAAATGTAGAACCAGGCTGACGAACGGCTTGTGTAGCCCTGTTAAATTGACTCATATTATAATCAGTTCCACCAACAAGAGCAGCCACTTCACCTGTCGTTGGATTCATAGAGACGAGAGCAGTTTGTATGTTTGTTGTGTCAGGTATATGATCTTTTACAGCTTGTTCTGCTACAGCTTGTAGTTTAGGGTCTAGCGTTGTATAAATTCGTAAGCCACCTCGTTGTAAAGCTTGTTCGTCTAATCCAACATCACGAAGAAGCGAAGCTTGTACAGCATCTTGGAAATATGGTGCGACCTCTGCTACTTTTTTCGTATCTAATGAGGCAAAAGTTAGTGTCTCTTTCTTCGCTAAGGTTGCTTGTTGCTTCGTAATATATCCTTGCTTCACCATTTCATCTAATATGAGAGCTTGTCGTCCTTTAGCGCGATCCTCTTTCAAAAAGGGAGAATAGACACTTGGCCCTTTCGGGATACCTGCCAGCATACTAGCTTCTGCTAATGTTAACTCTTTTGCCGTTTTATCGAAATATAGACGGGACGCAGCTTCGATGCCATAAGCGCCATGTCCGTAATAAATTGTATTTAAATATCCTTCTAAAATATGATTTTTATTATAGTTTACTTCAAGGCGGATAGTGTACATTGCCTCTAATAATTTTCGTTTCCACGTTTTATCATGATCTAAATACAGATTACGCGCGTATTGTTGTGTAATTGTACTAGCTCCTTGTACCTTTGCCATCGCTTTTAAATCAGCAACAATTGCACCTGCAATCCGTTTCACATCGAAGCCGTGATGTTTATAAAATCTTTGATCTTCAATAGAAAGGGTCGCTTCTTTTACATAAGGTGAAATTTCATTAAGAGAGACATTGTAACGTTTTTGAATTTCGTTACTTTGTCCAATAACAGTATCATCGTTTGCGTAAAAGACGCTTGTTTGCGGGACCGCAACAGGAGGAGGTCCCATAATTTTTGCAACTATAATAATAACAAAAAAAGAAAAAACGAAGAAAAGGACGCACGAAAACATTGCGGTGAAGAAAAGACGTTTATATTTTTTAAGTTTTGGATTCATAGTTTGATCCATCTTTTTCAGCCCCTCATTAATACAAGCGTTATTGTATTAGTATTGAGGGTTTTCGTTTATTTTAAACAATGAAATTTCGAAAATAAAAAGCTCCTTCCATTAAGAAAGGAGCTCAAAGGCACGTGCTGGCCAATCGGTAATGATGACATCTACACCATAATCAATCATAGTTTGTAAATCTTTGTATTCGTTAATTGTATATGGACGGAAAACATATCCTTGCTCTTGTGCTAACTGCACAAATTCTTTCGTTAATAACTGGAAGTTTGGATGTAATCCACTTGCTTCTCTATGTTTTGCTTCGGAAATTGGATCAGTAAGTGGTGTATCATATAAAATTGCTCTTGGGATTTCAGGAGCAATTTCTGCTAATAATGAAACAGAGTCATGGTTAAATGATGAAAATACAATTTGATTAGAAAGATGATATTCACGCACAAGTGCAACAGCTTTTTCCTCAATATTTGGGTAATGAATAACATCTGTCTTTAATTCAATATTTAGTTGTAAGTTCGTTGTGGAAAGCCAAATGAAAACCTCACGCAACGTTGGGATTTTTGCTTCATGGAAAGAAGGGTCTTTATAGCTACCAGCGTCCAATAATTGTAGTTCCTCTACCGTTTTTTCAGAAACAAGTCCAACGCCATTTGTTGTACGATCGACGGTTTCATCGTGAATTACGACAAGTTCACCATCTTTTGATAAGTGGACATCGAGTTCAATTCCGTGAGCACCAATGCGTTCTGCTTCTTGGAAGGCAATCATCGTATTTTCGGGATGTGTTCCTTTTACTCCGCGGTGAGCGAAAATAAGTGGTTTACTCATGTGAAATTCTCCTTATTATCTCTTTTCTTTTATTATGAAACTGCTTTAGGGAAAATACAATTGAATATGACAAACATTTACAAAAGTCTAACAGTTGCAGAAAAGTTAACGTTAACGTAAAATGTAATAATCAAGTGAAGGGAGGAATAAACATGTATAAAATTGATGAAGTAACAAAGCAAGTCGGTTTAACAAAACGTACACTTCGTTATTATGAGGAAATTGGTTTAATTCATCCCCCAGAACGTAGTGAGGGAAATATCCGTCTGTATACGGATGAGGATATTGCCAGAATTAAAAGAATTGTAGAAGCGAAAGAAGTGCTAGGAATCACACTTCAAGAAATGCAGCATTTCTTATCACTAAAAGAAAGAATGGAGCAAAGAAGAAATAGCGAAAATCCTCGTGATCGTGAAGTGATTCAAGAAATTAAAGATATGCTTGAAAAACAAGTGCAAACGTTAGACGAAAAAATGGAGCAAATGCAACGTGTAAAGGCAGAACTAGAAGATAGTTTACATCGTGCAGTAACATTTTTAGAGAGCACAAAAGGAGAGTAATCAAAATGGAGAGCAAACAAAAACTAGGGAGATTGATTACAGTGGTGGCTACCTTCCTTGCCTTTTCGGGTATAGGAGTAGTCGACCCAATTTTGCCGATTATTGCAGAGAAAATTGGTGCATCGCATTGGCAAGTTGAAATGTTATTTACCGCTTATATTTTAACGATGGCAATTATGATGTTACCAGCTGGTATATTTGCATCGAGATTTGGTGATAAACGGATGATGACAATCGGTCTTGCGATTGTGACTGTATTTGCGTTTATATGTGGTATGTCACAAACGATTGCTCAATTATCTCTTTTCCGCGCTGGATGGGGATTAGGGAATGCGATGTTCTTCGCGACGGCGATGACTTTATTGATTGCATTAAGTAAAGAAGTTCATGAAGCAGTAGGATTATACGAAGCAGCTATCGGCTTAGGTATGGCTGGCGGACCGTTATTAGGCGGGATATTAGGTGGTCATTCTTGGCGTTATCCGTTTTTCGCGACGAGTATTTTAATTTTCTTAGCATTTATTTTAGTATTCTTTTTTGTAAAAGAACCAGAACGAAAAGTGAAGCGTAAGGCTGCTGGCGTAGGGGAATTACTTAACCTGGTGAAGTATAAACCATTTATGCAAGGTGCCATTTCAGGGATGCTATACTACTACGGATTTTTTGTCGTGTTAGCATATTCACCACTTATTATGCATTTATCAGCTATTCAATTAGGCTTTGTATTTTGCGGATGGGGACTCGCGTTAGCTTACGGTTCTGCAATTTTAGCACATAAGCTAGAAGGGAAATATGAACCAAAAACATTATTGAAGGGTAGTTTACTCGTATTTGCGATTTTCTTAATTGCACTATTCTTTGTGAAAATTATGTGGTTACAAATTACTCTTATCGTTTTATCAGGATTGGCGTCTGGCTTAAACAATGCATTATACACAAGTTATGTAATGGATATTTCACCTTATGAAAGATCTGTTACGTCAGGTGTTTATAACTTTGTTCGTTGGTTAGGTGGTGCGATTGCTCCGATTTTATCAGGAATTATCGGTCATACTGTTTCACCACAAAGTCCGTTTTTAGTAGGTGGAATTGTGGTGTTAGTTGGTTGTATTATGATCCTAATTCCAATTCGTAAACCAGTAGAAATAGAGACAAAAGCCCTTTCTTAAGAAAGGGTTTTCTTTCCTTTTACGGTGCAAACCCTTTCCGCACATATGTTAGAACCCTCTGACTAAAATATATTTTCGGTATTTTTGTACTTTTAACTATACATTTTGGATGTTTTGTTTTATTTTTGTTAGGGGACATTAATGATGTCCCTATTATAAATTTGCATTGAAAGGCGTGATTGTACGATGGAACTATGGTTCACTGAAAAACAAACAAAACATTTTGGGATTACGGCGCGTATTAACCGCACATTACATACGGAGCAAACAGAATTCCAAAAACTTGATATGGTTGAAACGGAAGAGTTCGGAAACATGCTTATTTTAGATGGCATGGTTATGACAACAGAAAAGGACGAGTTCGTTTATCACGAAATGGTAGCGCACGTACCTTTATTTACACATCCAAACCCTGAAAACGTATTAGTTGTTGGTGGCGGTGATGGTGGTGTTATTCGTGAAGTGTTAAAACACCCAAGTGTAAAGAAAGCAACTCTTGTTGAAATCGATGGAAAAGTAATTGAGTACTCTAAACAATACTTACCATCAATTGCAGGCGCATTAGATAATGAGCGTGTAGAAGTAAAAGTAGGAGACGGTTTCCTACATATCGCAGAAAGTGAAAATGAATACGATGTAATTATGGTAGATTCTACTGAGCCAGTAGGACCAGCAGTAAACCTATTTACAAAAGGCTTCTACGCTGGAATTTCAAAAGCGTTAAAAGAAGATGGTATTTTCGTTGCACAAACGGACAACCCTTGGTTCACACCAGAGTTAATTACAACTGTGTTTAAAGACGTAAAAGAGATCTTCCCAATCACTCGTTTATACACAGCAAACATTCCAACTTACCCAAGTGGTCTTTGGACGTTCACAATTGGATCTAAAAAACATGATCCATTAGAAGTAAGTGAAGAGCGTTTCCACGAAATCGAAACGAAATACTACACAAAAGAATTACACAATGCAGCATTCGCATTACCGAAATTTGTTGGCGATTTAATTAAGTAAGAGAATTGTATCAAACAAATAAAGTGTAAGTAGCTCATTTAAGGTGTTTGTCCAGAAGACTTGAACATGCTAGCTACTTACACTTCTGTAGAGAAAATCGTCTTCTTGTTGTTAAAAAGAAGACCCGGTAAATCGAGAAAGAGGAGCAATTCGCTCCAAATTTGAGAAATAGTGAAAGGTTGGGATACCTTAAGTTCCACATAAGGAGGAAAAGAATATGCGTTTTGATGAAGCTTATTCAGGTAAAGTATTTATTAAAAGTCATCCAAGTTTTGAAGAGTCAAAGGTAGTTATTTATGGGATGCCTATGGATTGGACAGTAAGTTACCGTCCGGGATCTCGTTTTGGCCCTGCACGTATTCGTGAAGTATCAATCGGTCTTGAAGAATATAGCCCGTATTTAGATCGTGAACTAGAAGAGGTAAAATATTTTGATGCGGGTGATATCCCATTACCATTCGGAAACGCACAACGCAGCTTAGACATGATTGAAGAGTATGTATCAAAACTTTTAGATGCCGATAAGTTTCCACTAGGTCTCGGCGGTGAGCACTTAGTGTCTTGGCCAATTTTTAAGGCAATGGCAAAAAAATATCCGGATTTAGCAATCATCCACATGGATGCTCATACTGATTTACGTGAATCGTATGAAGGGGAGCCTTTATCCCACTCTACACCAATTCGTAAAGTGTGTGATTTAATTGGTCCGGAAAACGTATATTCTTTCGGAATTCGTTCTGGAATGAAGGAAGAATTTGAATGGGCGAAAGAAGTAGGTATGAACTTATACAAATTTGACGTATTAGAACCGTTAAAAGAAGTATTACCGAAACTTGCTGGCCGCCCAGTCTATGTCACAATCGACATTGATGTATTAGACCCAGCTCACGCTCCAGGAACAGGAACGTTAGAAGCTGGCGGTATCACATCTAAAGAATTATTAGATTCCATCGTAGCAATTGCAAATTCAAATATAAATGTAGTTGGAGCAGACTTGGTAGAAGTAGCTCCAGTCTACGACCATAGTGATCAAACACCAGTCGCAGCAAGCAAATTCGTGCGGGAAATGCTGCTCGGTTGGGTGAAATAAAAGTGAAGCCGACTGTTTAGGCCCGGTGGCTAAGGTTCTTTCCTGCAAAAGGCGCTTTTTGCCTCGAAGGAAGAAGCGAAGCCACCGATCATTCTAGCCACTGCAGCTAGATAAAATAAAAGCCCTCTATATGATTAGAGGGCTCTTATTTTTTCGTTATGTGTCGGTAAGTCGATATATTAAAAAAACCGCCGATATAATTTCATTTACTGTTACGCAACACAAAAAAGAGCTATTCCTAAACGATGGGAATAGCTCTTTTTCTTATGCAACCTTCTCTTCCGAAGTAACTCCGCGAATTTCATCAGCAGAGCGGATCGGATATTTACGGAACACAATAGATCCGATGTATCCGACAATAGTGGTAACGATCCCACATAATATAGCAGCAATTGTTACTTTTACAACGTCATTAAATCCGAATAAGACAAGAAGTCCTGGGATTGGTGATGCTGTTCCTGGTGCATTATTAACGAGCTGGAACAGAGAGGTAATAATACCAGCAAGTGCACCGCCAACGAAGTTTGTCGCATAAATTGGAATCGGATTTGCTGAAACAACATCGGCTTGTGTTAAAGGCTCGATTGCTACAGCAATTGTATCTTTCTTTGAACAAATTTTTAAGCGTTTAAAGAAAATAAAGTTCATTGGGGCTGAAGCTGCTACAGCCAGACTACCAATTGCCATTGGTAAACCTGTTAATCCAAGCATTGCAGTTAGTGCCATAGAACTCAGTGGAGAGGTAGAAATAACTGTTATTAATCCACCAAGCATAATACCCATAATGATAGGACTTTCTGTAGTTGCAACTGAAATCATAGAACCGATTTTACCAAGTGTGGCGTTAACGAGCGGATCCATAAGCATTGCCATTCCGCGTGAGATTGGTGCAGCGATAAATAGGATTGCTAAAAATTCCACACCAGCTGGTAATTTCTTTTCGAGAAATTTCACGACGAAGGCACAAACGTATCCAGCGAAAAATCCTGGTAAAATACCAAATCCACTAGTAGCGATACCAATTAAAACAGCATATACGGGGGAAACACCGATTGCTAATGCGACTAAAATCGCTGCTGCGACACCGCTCATACTACCGGAAGCTTCTCCTACTGATTGTAAAAAGTCATTATGAAACATTTCTCCACCTATATAACGGTGAAATGCTTCAATAAGAAAACTTGCAATTGCTGCATTAGCTAAAGCGCCCATCGCCTTCATTCCGTAAGGCGCACGGTAACTGAAAAGTGTAAATAGACAAAGTACAACAAGTAATAGTGCTAAACCTTGCAAGATAGCCATTTGAAAACTGTCTCCTTTGATTTTTGTAATAAAAATTCGTATCATTCAATAATAATATAAAAGTGTATGAAACGGAAAAATTTTTTCTTGGGAACTGGTTGTAAGAAAAAATCCCTTACAATAATGTAAGGAAAGTGTAAGACTTTTAGATAGAGTATAGTATGCTCTTTTCCGTATAATACAAGTATAGATATAATACTAGCGAGAAAGAAGTGCAAACAGGAGGTTCATGTATGAAATTGGTAATTAAAGTTTTAGCTGTATTCGCCATTATTCTAGGTGGAACAGCGTATTATTTGAACACAAAAACAGAAGGTGTACATGCTTTTGTAGACAACTTCTTTTCAAATAAAGAAATACAAGATTATTATGCGGTTATAGATAAAGGTGAGAAAAAAGACGGAGAATACTTGTATACTTTTAAAGGGTATACAGAAGATGGAAAGTTACAAGTTATTAAAAGAATGATGAACCGTGAATTGCATACGGGGGCGTTTATAAAAATTTATGCAAAAGGTATGCAAGGAAAAGGATGGGCTGAAATCCCGAAAGAATCCATTCCGCAAAAAGCGTTGGAAAAAATAGAAAAACCATAAAAGGAGCGACTCATTCGCTCCTTTTTTAGTACGTTAAAATAGTGATAGATGTCTTCTCTTTGTGAGAAATAATTTTTGCATGTCCACCAATTGGAAAAGTGAAAATCGGGGTTGTATGCCCGAAACTTGCGTTTGCAATGATAGGGATATGTGCAAGTTCAGGTTTTGAAGCAATCATTTCTTGAATGTCTTCTATCGTACATTCTGCACCTTTTTGCATCTTTCCTATAACGATTCCCTTTATGTATTCAAAACCTTGCTGCTGCATAAGGGAATGTAAATAACGATCAAAAGTTTTAAGAGTAGATGTTCCAGTTAAACTATCTTCTTCAATAAATAAAATTTTCTCCTTTAAATTTGGCATATATGGTGTACCTTGCAGTAAGTTAAATGTGCTCATATTGCCACCGATAATATCTCCCGTAGCTTCTCCTTCTTGAATTGAAACATATCCTTCATTTTTAATAAATTCTCGATTTTCCTGATCTATATACCAAGAATCATCGCTCCATGTTTCAGATGGAAGGACTTCAATAGGCTCATTAGAAGTTAAGCACTTTAAAAAGTAATCGGTTGTATATCCGAGCCCTTTCTCCATTCCAAACGAAGAGAAATGGGGTCCTGAATATGTAACAAGCCCTGTTTTTGCGTAAATTGCATTATTTAAGGCAGTAATATCAGAATAACCACAGAAAAATTTCGGGTTTTCACGAATTAAATCATAATCGAGATGTTTCAATAAACCATTTGAGTTGTATCCGCCAAGTGTAGTCAAAATAGCTTTTACATTAGAGTCTCGAAATGCTTCATGGAGGTCTTGAATGCGGGAAGAAATAGAGGAGGAAGCAAATCGATCTATCTCATCAGCATATTTTGAGAATGTAACTTGAAAGCCCATGTCAGTTAATCTTTTTATAGCAAGTTTTCTATTTTCATTTGAAACAATACTTAAACTACACGATGGTGAAATCACTCGTATTTCAGCACCCTTTTTTAACTTTGTTGGTATCACTACATTCACCTCTTTAATTGAAAGAATATTTAGATTTAAAAAATATTTTATCATATGAAATAAAGTAGAAGTGAATTATTTTTTGAAATGGAGTTTTCCTGATTTTTCAGCAGACAGACAGAGTCTTTTTTTGATATGATAGGAAAAGTGATTTATTATAAGTAGTATTTAATATCTATAACATTTGAAAGGTGTGCAAGACGTGGAGAAACAACTTGCAGGCTTGCCGGTACACGTTCATTTCGTAACAGAAATCCGTGAAGGGGCGAGGAAGGAAACCGTTGCTTTTGAAGCAAATGGTCAATACTATGTAAAAGGTCAAGGTACATATGTAACATTCCAGGAGCCGAACGAACAAGGCGAAGTGAAAACAATTATTAAAATTCAAGATGAACAAGTTCTCATTATGCGTTCAGGTGCTGTTTCTATGCGTCAGACGCATGTGAAAGGTGAATGGACAACTGGTACGTATACGAGTGAACTTGGTACGTTTGCATTGCAAACAAAGACTGATAACGTTCTTTTTAAATGGTCGGATGAAAAGAAAAAAGGACAACTCTTCTTAACGTACGCATTGCTTCTAAGTGAACAAGAAGCTGGCAGATATACTATTACAATTAATTTGAAGGAGGCAAAATAATGAATTCCTTAGAACAGGTAAAAGGATTGATTAAAGAAGAAATTCAGGCTGCTGTATTAAAGGCAGAATTAGCGACAGAAGAACAAATTCCAAACGTTGTATTAGAATCTCCAAAAGATAAAACAAATGGTGACTTCTCTACAAATATGGCAATGCAACTTGCACGCGTTGCGAAAAAAGCACCTCGTATGATTGCAGAAGAACTAGTTGCAAACTTCGATAAAGCAAAAGCTTCTATTGAAAAAATCGAAATCGCTGGTCCTGGTTTTATTAACTTCTATATGGATAATAGCTACTTAACAGATTTAATTCCAACAATCGTAAACGCTGGTGAAGCTTACGGTGAAACGAATACTGGTAAAGGTGAAAAAGTACAAGTTGAGTTCGTATCTGCGAATCCAACAGGTGACCTTCACTTAGGACATGCACGCGGTGCGGCAGTAGGTGACACTTTATGTAACCTATTAGCAAAAGCAGGATACGATGTATCTCGTGAGTACTACATTAATGACGCTGGTAACCAAATTCATAACTTAGCTCTTTCTGTTGAAGCTCGTTACATGCAAGCTTTAGGCTTAGAAAAAGAAATGCCAGAAGACGGATACCATGGTGCGGATATCATTGGAATTGGTAAACGTTTAGCAGAAGAATTCGGTGATCGTTATGCGAAAGCTGATGAAAAAGAAAGCTATGAATTCTACCGTGAGTACGGTTTAAAATATGAATTAGCAAAACTTCAAAAAGACTTAGAAAGCTTCCGCGTTAAATTTGATGTATGGTTCTCAGAAACATCATTATACAAAAACGGGAAAATTGATCAAGCACTTGCTGTATTAAAAGAGCGCGACGAGATCTTTGAAGAAGACGGTGCAACTTGGTTCCGTTCAATGACTTACGGTGACGATAAAAACCGTGTATTAATTAAAAATGACGGTTCTTACACATACTTAACGCCAGATATCGCGTATCATCGTGATAAATTAGAGCGTGGTTTCGATAAGTTAATTAACATTTGGGGTGCTGACCATCACGGTTATATTCCACGTATGAAAGCTGCTATTCAAGCACTTGGTTACGATAAAGACACGCTTGAAGTAGAAATCATCCAAATGGTACAACTATACCAAAATGGTGAAAAAATGAAGATGAGTAAGCGTACGGGTAAAGCAGTTACACTTCGTGAGCTTATGGAAGAAGTAGGCGTGGACGCAATGCGTTACTTCTTCGCAATGCGTAGCGGTGACTCTCATTTAGACTTCGATATGGACTTAGCTGTATCAAAATCTAATGAAAACCCAGTATACTATGCACAATACGCTCACGCTCGCGTATGCAGCATCCTTCGCCAAGGTGAAGAATTAGGATTAGCTACAGGTGGAGACGTTAACTACAAACTTGTTACTTCTGAAAAAGAAGTAGAGTTACTGAAAAAACTTGGTGAATTCCCAGCGGTAGTTGCGGATGCAGCACAAAAACGTCTACCACACCGTATTACAAACTATGCATTTGAATTAGCAGCAACATTACACAGCTTCTACAATGCAGAAAAAGTATTAAACCAAGATAATTTAGAATTAAGTAAAGCTCGTTACGAGTTAATGAAAGCAGTACGCACTACACTTCAAAATGCATTAGCAATCGTAGGAGTATCTGCACCAGAAAAAATGTAATTAAGAAAAGCGGAAGCGGCTCGTTTAGAATAGGAGGGGGATGGAGCTCCTGACAGAGAGGCGTACTTTGCCTCGGAGGAAGGCGCGAAGCCACCGAGTATTCTAGCCGCTGGAGCTGGACAATAAAGAAAAGCGGAGCCGACTGTTTAGTCCCGAAGGCTAAGGTTCTTTCCCACAGAAGATGCATTTTATCTTCTAGTGGGGAAGGTTCTTAGACAGAAGGGGCTAGGAGGCAGAGCTGGACATAAAGAAAAGCGGAAGCGGACTTTCGTTTTTAAATAAAAGGCAATCACACGATGTTGTGATTGCCTTTTTATGTGGAGATAATAAAAAAATAAAATTTTATCAAACAAAAAGGGAATTTGCGTCGTCTTATATAAATGACAGGAGGTTTATGATGGAAGAAAAGGTAGAAGAATTAATTGATATATATAAGAAGCAAATATATTCCTTATGCTATAAGTTAGCAAAGACGAAAGAAGACGCGGAAGATATTTTTCAAGAGACATGGATAAAAGTTTTTTCATCGCGGCACCAACTTTCTTACGTGGAGAATTATAAAAAATGGATTACTACAATTTGTGTTCGTACGTTTTATGATTTTTATCGTAAGAAAAAAAGGTGGAAAGATCGAATATTGGATTTGTTTCATAAAGAGGATGGTGGAGAAATAGATTTCGCAGATGATGTGAATATATCAGAAGAATTTATTCAAAAAGTGGAAGCGGAAATGATACGGGAATTTATACAGCTATTGAATGAAAAATATAAAACCGTGCTCGTACTCTACTATTATGAACAATACTCTTATAAAGAAATGAGCGAAATATTAAATACACCGATTGGTACGGTAAAGTATCGGCTTAATTATGGGAAAAAGAAAATGCGAGAACATTTGGAGGGGTTCGTTCATGAAGGAAGATAAATTTGAACAGAAAATAAAGAGCAGTTTAGCAGAAGAGATAACTCCAAGCGAAGAGCTAATAAATAACACGAAGCAGGGCGTGCGAAAGGCTCAGAAGTTAGAGAGGAAATGGATGATTTGTATTCACACCATTTGGATTGTTTTGCTAACAATTGTTATAGAACAATTTGTCACTCATTTGGATTATAAAATTCCTATGTTAATAGCCATTGTGATTATGATGCATGTATACATTCCGATATATGTTGTAATACAGTCATTTTTAAAGAAGGAGTATAAATTACATGAATGAGTTCGCTAATCCGTTTGTACTATTTGAAGTAGCTGGAGTGACGATGTTTTTAGCTTTTATAGCACTTTTAATATGTGTTGCATCATGGGTATATACAGATGCTAAAGCACATCAAATGAGTAAAGGATGGAGTGTCTTAGCGGTTATATTTCCATTTTTTATCGGTTTTTTGTTATATATGGTAAGAAGAAGTAAAAAGAAAGTTGAAGGAGAATATAAGATGAACTTTGTTAAAAAACAGAAAGTAACATTAGTTGCGATATTGGCAAGTACAATGTTTGTATTACTTAGTGGTTTTGCTTTTGCACAAACGTTAGATGACGCGTGGAAAGCAGGAGATATATATTTAGAAAATGAGAAGCAAGGGGAGACAAGTTACGAGGCGAAATTCTCATCATGGGATATTGCCGGTAAAGATATTGAACTTCAGTATGAGAAGGACACAGAAGTGACATTTTCTTATGAGACAGATGCAAAACGAGGGAACTTATGCTTTAGCGTGTATGAAAGACGAGGAGAAGGTATAAAAGAGTTAAAGGAAATCTGTGAATCGAAAAAAGGTAGTTTTACAGTTACTTTAAAAGCAAATGAAGAGTATGTATTGAATATAAGCGGATTAAAAGTGAAAGATGGATTCGTAAAAGTGAATTGGCAAGAGAAATAAAAGGGGCCCTATAAAGGACCTCTTTTTTATTGAATAGTATAAGTAACAGAAAAACTAACAGGACTATAGTAAACGTAAGGTGCATGAAATTGAACATACATATTTCCATCTGTTTTTGCAGTGAAAATTCGGCCGTAACCATCAGAATAACGTCCAATTAGGTTATGATTTGAGTCATAAACACTGTAACTAGGAGTTTTGCTGTTAGGATGAATTGTTAGTTCTTGTCCTTTTTGAAGGAAAATAGGTTCTTGTTCAGAACTACCTCCAGTTTGCAAAGAATAAAATTTTGTAAAGCTTTGTTCTTGAGCGGCAGCAGCGACTTTTGTTTCAGGAATAAACGCAGTAGCTCCAGTAATTCCTGCTAAAGTTAATGCACCTGCTAAAATCATTTTTTTCATAATAGAAAAAGCCTCCTTATTAGTTGTAATCGGTGTTGTTACAGTTAATATTGTATACGATAATGGGTAGGATAAAATATGCTTTTATGCATATATATTTTTTCTCAATAAAAGACCACTGATAAAATCAGTGGTCTTTTAAATGATTAAGCAGCTTTCTGTTCAGTTTGAGGAACAGGTTTTTGAAGCGAGTTATAAACTCCTGTTCCGATAACGTCTAATGCCATTCTCATTCGTTCAGGTGAAATGTTTTCTAATACGTTATCTTGAGGTGTATGGTATACCTTCTCAATATGATAGATTAATGGATTCCAACTATCGACACCCATCCAAATGAATAGAGCAGCAGGAATACCAGCTTCAGCAAATGGAACATGATCACTAGAACCGAATTTACCTTGTAGGACGAGGTCATTATTTAGTTGTTTACCTGCTTGCAAGGCAGCGTCTGTTACAAAGTTTGTAGAGCCATCAGGTGTCATAGCGTATAAATTCTTTGCTTTATCATAATTTGTTGCAACCATGTCGGCGTTAAAGACACCTAAAATACGGTCGCGTTCTTTCTGGGATAGACTATTCACGTAATAATCCGAACCAAGTAATCCAGTTTCTTCAGAACCAAAGGTAATAAAGCGAATTTCTTTATCAGTTTCTACATTTTGAAAAGCACGAGCTAGTTCTAATACTAATCCAGTTCCAGAAGCATTATCATTTGCGCCAGGTGCTCCGACAACACTATCATAGTGCGAGCTTACAACGACTGCTTTCTCATTACCTGTACTCTTTTTTGGTTTCTTTTTGGCGATAACATTTAGAGATGTTAATTTAGATTCATGTCTCGCTTTTAGGGAAAGAATTGTTGTCCCTTTTTTAGCGATTTCTTCTTTAAATGCATTTCCTTGCGCATAAGCAAGACCAAAGACAGGGATAGACTGCTTTTTCGTTAGGCGGGGATTGAAGGTTTGTCCATAATTTCCGCGTCCGCCAATTAAACTGTATAAAAGAACACCTTTTGCACCTTTGCTAACAGCATTTTCAACTTGTTTATTATAGTCTGTAACTGTCGTTCCTCTTTCAAATAAAACAATTTTACCGTTTACTTCATTTGGAATATCTTCTAATTTTGTCCCACCTTGAACAAAGATAAGGGGAGCTGTAACAGCTTCTGTAGAAATGAGTGCATTAGGAGCAGCACCAGCTTGCCAATTACGTTTTGTTGATAGTGGTGATTCAATGAATCCAACGTATTGATCGGGCACCTGAAATGGTTGATATTCTACGTCATAGCCCATTGATTTAAGCTGCATACCAATGTAACGAGAAGCCCATTCTTCGGATTTTGTTCCACCGGGGCGAGGACCAATTGTTTCAGATAAGAAACGAACATGTTCAATCGCGCGGTTTGGATCAATCTGTTTTGTAATAGATGGAGTTTGTGTAACCTCTGACGTGGAATCCGCTTTTGCTTGCCCAATTGGAGCTAAGCTAACAGCGAGTGATACAGCAAGCAAAGAGCTTACTATTTTTTGTTTCAATGATTTTCTCATTTTTTCCTCTCCTATTCTTCTATTCTCTGTGACTGACAAAAGAAGACGGATAATGACTTTATTTTACCTTCGAGTCTTTTATTTTTCAATATTCTGACATTGAGAAATAAAAACAATATATGCATATTTGCATATTTTTGAGGAAGATATGTATGCTATCATTTTAAACGAAGGTTCGCTTTCTACTCTGAAAGCTCCTACATTGCATGAATCTAGTGTACCCAAACTTTAGATTATGTAGAGAAATGGAACCACTGTAGGGTTTCATTTCTCATGTTTGAATCAGTTGATGGTAATTATGTTTCCGCATTTCATAATTATTATCAGTGATATATGTAAGGCATCCATATGAAAATAAGAGGCTGTTCAAAGGTTTTCCGTACTTTTGGGCAGCCTCACCCCGTTAAAAGGACGATACTTTATGTATCGTCCTTTTTGTATAAAAAAACATCCAATCAATTGAGAGATTGATTGGATGTGAAAAAATTATTAATAATTTTTTTTGCGTTTTGTAGCCAAAATACTTAATAATCCAGCTAGTAGAAGAAGGATACCTACTGTTTGTGTAGGGTCTTCTTTATGACCTGTATTTGGAAGGTGTTTATCCGTATTTCGATCATCTTGCTGTTTGTTATCTGTTTTATTCGATGTTTCTTCGGAAGTTCCGTTTTCGTGTTTCTCAGATGTTTCATTGCCTTTGTTCTCTTCTTTATTTGGAGGAGTAACTGGCTTGTCATCTCCACCTGACGAAGATTCAATTTTTTTATTTGAAACTGTAATTTGTAGTGGTGTAGCTTGGGCTTTATCAATTGTAAAGTTTATTGGTGATGCATCTAATTGATAGCCATTAGGAGCCTGTGTTTCTACTAATTGATAATTACCAGGTTTCAAATCATTTACGATTACTTTTCCGTGTTGGTCTGTTTTTAAACCTTCTCGGATGATTTTTCCATCTTGGTCTAAAATATTGAAAATGGCACCTTCAAGTGTTCCATGGTGATCAATATCAACTTTAGTTAACTCAATTGAACCTGTTGTTAAACTATTTAAAGCTGTAACAGAGGTAATCTGAGATTGTCCTTTCGTAATTGTGAAAGGAATTGGTTTAATGTTTAAATCATAGCCAGTTGGAGCTTTCGTTTCAATGAACTGATAATCTCCCGGACGTAAATCAGAAACAGAAATCTTCCCATCTTTATCAGTAGTTAAATCAGAACGAACATCCTTGCCGTCCATATCTACAATTTTAAAGATTGCTCCTTCAAGAGTAGTACCATCGATGTCATCAACTTTAGTTAATTCAACTGCGCCTTTAGTTAAGCTGTTAGTAGCAGTAACAGAGGCGATTTTTTCTTGTCCTTTTTTAACTGTGAACTTAATAGGTGTTTTGTTTAAGTCATAGTGTTCAGGAGCTTTCGTTTCGATAAACTCATAGTCTCCTGGCGGTAATTCATCCACAACTAAACGGCCGTTTTTATCAGTAGTTAAATCGGTACGAACATCGTGTCCATCCTTATTAACAATTTTAAATACTGCACCTTCAAGTGTTATGTTTTGCTTGGCATCATCAACTTTAATTAACTCAACACTACCTTCCGTTAAGCTATTAATAGCTGTAACGAAGACATGCTTTGTTTGACTTCTTTCGATTGTGAACTTAATTGGTTCTTCATTTAAGTCGT
This sequence comes from Bacillus cereus group sp. MYBK14-1, assembly GCF_051916885.1. Taxonomy (NCBI): domain Bacteria; kingdom Bacillati; phylum Bacillota; class Bacilli; order Caryophanales; family Bacillaceae; genus Bacillus; species Bacillus cereus group sp. MYBK14-1. The sequence continues at coordinate 96,376 of NZ_JBQAHM010000011.1, forward strand.
AATGTTTAGGAGCTTTTGTTTCAATAAATTGATAGTCTCCTGGTTGTAAGTCTTTAGCGATGATTTTTCCGTCTTTATTGGTAACTAAATTCGTACGAATGTCGTTACCGTTCAGATCAGTAATTTTAAATACCGCACCTTCTAGCATTTCTTTCTTATCTATAGAGTCAACTTTCGTTAATTCCACGCCACTTTTTGTTAGGCCATTCTTAGCAGTAACAGAAGCGTGAGTTAGTTGACTTCTTTCGATAGTGAAGCTAATAGGTGTTTTATTTAAATCGTAATCTTTCGGAGCTTTCGTTTCAATGAATTGATAGTCTCCTGGGCGTAAGTTCGTAGCAGTAATCTTACCATCTTTATCAGTAGTTAAATCAGTGCGAACAATTTTACCTTTCGCATCGATGATGTTAAACACTGCATCAGAAAGTTTTGTATCTGGATTTATATCATCTACTTTTATTAATTCTACAGAACCCTCAGTTAAGCTATTTGTAGCAGTAACTTGGAGCTTTTCTTTTTGGCTTTTCTTAATTGTAAACTTAATAGGTGTACTATCTAATTTATAGTGTTCAGGAGCTTTCGTTTCAACAAACTGATAGTCCCCAGGACGTAAATCAGAAACAGAAATTTTTCCGTGTCCATCTGTTGTAAGCTCAGTACGAATGTCTTTACCATTCAGATCAGTAATTTTAAATACCGCATCTTTAAGAGCAGTACCATCTACATCATCCACTTTAGAAAGTTCCACAGCGCCTTTCGTTAAGCTATTTGTAGCTGTAACGGAGATAGGATCAGCTTGGCTCTTTGTAATTGTGAATGGAATTGGCTCTTTGTTTAAATCGTAGTGTTTCGGAGCCGTTGTCTCGATGAATTGATAATCACCAGGACGTAGGTCAGAAACGCTAATTTTACCTTGTTGATTCGTAACAAGATTTTTGCGAATTACAGTACCATTCATATCCACAATTTTAAATACTGCGCCTTCAAGAGTAGTGCCATCGACGTCATCCACTTTAGAAAGTTCCACGCCGCCTTTTGTTAAACTATTTTTCATAGTAACGGTAGCAATATCTTTTTGGCTTTTTTCAATTGTAAATATAATTGGTTTTTTGTCTAAATCATAGTGTTCAGGAGCCGTTATTTCAACGAATTGGTACGTACCAGGACGTAAGTTTTCGATAACGATTTTACCTTCACTGTTTGTTTTTAAATCTGTTTTAAGTACTTTGCCATCTTGATCTAGTAAATTAAATACCGCATCGGCAAGTTTTGTTTGAGTGTTTAAATCATCAACTTTAAGTAATTCGATACTACCTTGTTTTAAGCTATTTGTAGCAGTTAAAGAAATAGCTTTCTTCTGTCCTTTTTCAATAGTGAATTTGATTGGTGTTTCATCTAAAACGTAATGCTTCGGAGCTTTCGTTTCGATAAATTGGTAATCACCAGGACGTAGGTCGTTAATTTCGATTATTCCTTGTTCATTTGTAACAAGGTCTTTATGAACTACATCACCATTCATATTAACAATTTTAAATACTGCATCTTTAAGAACAGTGCCATCAACATCATCAACTTTAGCAAGTTTAACTGCACCCTTTGTTAAAGCATTTGTAGCAGTGACATGAAGAGTTTCAGTTTGGCTCTTTTTAATTGTAAATACGATAGGTTTTTTATCTAAATCGTAATGTTCAGGAGCAATTGTTTCAACGAATTGATACGTACCAGGACGTAGGTTTTCAACAACAATTTTACCTTCATCATTTGTTTTTAAGCCTTCTTTAACTAGCTCTCCGTCTGCATCTAATAAATTAAATACGGCGTTAGCAAGTTTTGTATTTATATCAATATCGTCAATCTTTGTTAGTTCAACGCTACCGTTTTTCAAAGCATTTTTGCCTGTAACATTGATCTCTTTCGTTTGACTTCTTTCAATTGTAAATGGAATCGTTGTTTCATCTAATACATAGTGCTCAGGAGCTTTTGTTTCAATGAACTGATAGTCTCCAGGGCGTAAATCAGAAACAGAAATTTTACCGTTTTTATCTGTAACAAGATTCGTATGAACTTCCTTACCATTCATATCAACAATCTTAAAGATTGCACCTTCGAGCATCGTACGATCGATGTCGTCAATTTTTGTTAATGTTACTGCACCTTTCTTTAAACTGTTAGTAGCAGTAACAGTAATATTCTCTTTTTGACTTTTTTCGATAGTGAATGGAATAGGGTCTTGGCTTAAGGTATAGTCTTTTGGAGCTTTTACTTCAATAAATTGATAGTCTCCAGGACGTAAATCAGAAGCAGAAATTTTACCGTTTTTATCAGTCGTTAAACCTTTGCGAATTACCTTTTTAGTATCATGAGCGTCAACGATTATAAATTCTGCACCTTCAAGAATAGTGCCATCAACATCATCAACTTTTGTTAAAGTGACGCCACCTGTAAGTAAACTGTTTTTTACAGTAACAGGGATAGGAAGATCTTCCTTACTACCTTTTTTAATTGTGAACTTAATAGGTGTTTTGTCTAATTTATAATGTTCAGGGGCTTTTGTTTCGATAAATTGATAATCCCCTGGTGCTAAATCAGGAATAACTAATACTCCGTAATCATCTGTTGTTAAATCTTTCATAATTTCTTTGCCAGTTGCATCTTGCAATGTGAATACAGCGCCGGCAAGAGCTTTACTACTTTCCACATCATCTTCTTTAATAAGTTTAACTTTTCCTTTCGTTAAACTATTTTTAAATGTAAGTGGAAGGAGTTTTTGTTGTCCTTTTTCGATTGTAAATTCAATTGGTTCTACATTTACATCGTAATAAGTTGGAGCCTTTGTTTCGATAAGCTTATAGTTACCAGGACGTAAGTCATCTACAACTAGCATTCCTTTACTATTCGTAACAAGGTCCGTACGAACATCTTCATTAGTATCTCTATTAACGATTTTAAATACTGCACCTTCAAGTGTTTCCTTTTCATCTGCAGCATTCACTTTTGTTAACTCAATACCGCCTTTTGTTAAGCTGTTTTTAGCGGTAACAGTAGCCTGAGTTGTTTGACTTTCTGTAATCGTAAATTTAATTGGTTTTGTATTTTTGTCGTAATACTTCGGTGCTGTTACTTCGATAAATTTATAATCGCCAGGGCGTAAGCCAGTAGCGATAGCTTTACCATCCGCACCAGTTTTTACATTTTCGCGAATAACTTTCTTTTCATCATTTGCATCAACAATTTTAAATACAGCACCTTCAAGAGCTGTACCATCGATATCATCAACTTTTGTTAATTCAACATCTCCTGGTTTTAAAGCATTTTCAGCTTTCACAAGTAGAGTTTCTTTCTGACTTCTATCGATTGTAAATTCAATAGGTTCTGCTCGTAAAACGTAATGTTCAGGAGCAGCTATTTCAATAAATTTATACGTACCAGGACGTAGGTTACTAACTTTAACTTTACCGTGTTTATCAGTAGTTAAGTTAGTGTGAGGGGAAACGTCATTATTATTTGTATCGACAAGTTTGAATACAGCACCTTCTAGTGGTTTTTTCTCACCAAACTCATCAACTTTTAATAATTCAACCTCGCCCGTTTTTAAGCTGTTATTTGCCGTAACAGTAGCAAGAGCTTGTTGGCTTTTATCAATTGTAAACTCGATAGGGTTTGTACTTAACGTATAATCCTTAGGAGCTTCTGTTTCGATAAATTTATAAGCACCAGGCTCTAAATCTTTAACGGTAACTTTTCCATCTGAACCTGTTTTTATATTTTCACGAATTACTTGTTTCTCGTCATTCGCATCGACAATTTTAAATACAGCACCTTCAAGGGCAGTGCCATCGACATCATCGACTTTCGTTAAAGTGACACCACCTTTAATGAGGTGATTTGTCGCTGTAACAGTAAGTGCTTTCTTTTGACTTTTTATAATTGTAAACTCAATTGGTTTTTTATCTATGTCGTAATCTTTAGGTGCTTTTTCTTCGACAAATTGATAGTCTCCAGGGCGTAAATCTTTTGCTTCGATTTGTCCTTGATCATTTGTCGTTAATTTTTCATATCCACGAATTACTTTGTTATATCGATCGCGTACACTGAACTCCGCACCTGCTAAAGTTTTTCCATCTTTATCGAATTTTGTTAAAATGGCCGATCCTGGAATCAAACTGTTTGTTGCAGTTCGGTTTATTACTGTTGTTTGATCTTCTTTGATTGTGAATTGTATAGGTGTACTGTCTAATTTATAATGCTCAGGAGCAGTTGTTTCTTGTAAGTAGTAAGTTCCTGGTTTTAAATTATCTACAGTAATTTGTCCTTGATTATTTGTTGTTAATTTTTCGTGTTCTGAAATTATTTTTTTGTCTTTATCAAGTAGTGTGAAAACGGCACCTTGCAGTGTGACGTTTTTATTCAGGTCATCAGACTTTGTTAAAACTACTTTACCGACAAACTTCTTATTTGCAAGTTTATATGTTGTAGTCTCTTGTGTACCAAGTTCAACAATTTTCCCTTGTTTTAAATCCCAGCTAATTACATAGCCTTCAGGAGCCTTTGTTTCTTTTAATAAATATTTATCGCGTTTTAAATTATTAAATTTAGCGATACCGTCTTTGTCTGTTGTAATTTTACGGATAACAGTTTTACCTGTACGATCGTATAAAGTAAATTCTGCCCCAGCTAATAGTGCGTTCTTATTGTCGTTATCTACCTTTATAATTTCAAGGTTTCCACGGCCTTTAGTAGCAGATCCTCCGCCTGAACCAGAAGACATTCTCACTTCAATCGTTTCAGTAGTTTCTGTGTTTTTAACTGTCAACTTATTGCCTGTGATTTTCGCTTTATTACTTACTTTTTCTTTATCGTCTGCATTAATAAGTGAGCGATATTCTAAAATATAAGCTCGATCAATTTTTTTCAAGAAGGCAATTTCGAAATGTTGCTTTCCGGTATTATTGTCTGTTGTTATTTTGAGTTTATAGTCTGTTCCTTCTTTTAATTCGTTTACTGTATCTTTTGTTAAATTTCCATATGGATCAACAGTTGTAGGATATAAGTGGAATGAATCTTCCACAATTACCTGATTTTCGGTTGGATCATCTGTTACAACGGCATCTGCAATGGTTGATTGGCTTTCGTTAATTGCGATACTCCAATTAATATAGTTGTCGTCTTGCACAGCTTTTTTAGTAACGAAGCTGCCACCTTTATTTACTTGAGTGTCACCTGTAAGGGTGTTTACGATTTTAGAGCCATCTTTTAAATCTGCCTCGTTTTTGTAGGTGCCTTGGATAAGTTCACCATCAAGGCTTGTTTTAAAGATAATATAGTAAGGTGAATTAATTGATTGTTTGAAATGAACCTTTAGGGTGTTTTTATTTTTCTCTGTAGGTTCTTCAAGTTCATATTTCTCAGTTGGTACAGCATTACCAGGTTGTGCATTATCAGGATTTCCATTTAGAATCATATCGCGCACTTCAATGGATCCAGGCACTAATTTTTGTTTATCTTGTATTACGTCTATAACATAAGGATCTTTAATCTCAACATTATTATAGTTAAAGCCTATTATCCAAGTAATTTCCTTCGTTTGGGCGTTATAAGAACCGTATTTATAACCATTTGCCTTTGTGAAAGTATCAGGATCGAAATTAGCTTCAACTTTATTTGATTGTGGATTAGAATCCGTATCTATCCAAGAAAGGTTACCTGTATTTTTAAATGAAGTTTTACCACTTTCTAGCTTTGTATAATCAAAGTCTGTCGTATATTTTACGACTAATGTCTTTGTCATATTAGACTGATACGTACCTATAAGAGTAATTTTGAAGCCTTTATCTGTTACATCTAAAACATAGTCAGTCCCAGCTTGAAGGGTATAATTTCCGTCTTTAATTTCTAGTTTCTTATCTTTTAATTGTAATCCACCATGATCAAAGGTGTCCGTAATAATCGCGTTGCTTAATGGATAGTTGTTATTATTTACTATAATTGTCCAAGTTGTTGTTTTGTCTTTATAATTTGTTTCAGCTTTATTATTAGATTTAATAATATTTTGCTGCTTGAAGCTAGCTTCATTTTCTTTACTTGAATCATTATCAGCTGTAACTTTATTTTTTACTTTTCCATCTTCTATAACTTTATTAGTTGGCTTGGTTTTATAGGTAATCACATAAGCACTATTAATATCATCATTAAACTGTAAATCGAATCCATTCTTCTTGTTATTTACAGTGTAATTATTAACAGCGTCTCCTGTTACAAGCGTTCCTTTTTCATTATATGAAGCGTTTTTTACAACAATAGAATTTGCATCTAGTTCGTGTGTATCGTCAAAAATATCTTTTAAAATCGCATCAGCTTTTTTGATCTCTCTTTGATCACCATTGTAAGTAATTGTCCACTCAATTGTTTGCGTCTTTGGATCATATTTACTTGTTTTATTTAAGTGTGTACCACGAGAAACCGTTACAGTAGAACTTGCGTTTTGTTGCTTTTGATTATCACTCGTTATCGTAACGTTATTTCGGAAACTTTTAATATTTTCATCAGTAATTTTTGTGGCATATTCGATTTGATATGCTTTATTGATAGAATCTTTGAAAGCAATCTCCAATTTTGAGCCATCTGATGAAATAATATTGTAATCTGTTGGCTCAGCTTCTGCACCACGCGTTACATTCCCATTAACATCAACTTCTAAATAATAAACTTTAATAGAATCTTTATTTAAGCTTGTACCTTGTGGAATGTTATCTTTAAAAACAGCGTTTTTAAGGGGGTCTTTCGTTTTGTTCATCTCTACTTTCCAATTAATTTCATTTGTATTAATTGGTCTATCAGGTAAACCCTTTTTATTCGTAGCTGTTTGTACATTAGGCTTAAAGTCAACTGTAATAGAAACATCCTTATCTTTAATCGGGAAAGGAATTTCTTGTGTTGTTGTACCTTTAATTTCAGCTTTATTAAATTCTGTCTTTAATTGTAGGTTACCAGCAACATCTGGATGCTCTTCAACATAATCGTTGAATGTCATCGTGACTTTTCCATCTTTTGTAACAGTAAAATTACCAATTTGATGGTTTTCACTATCATATAAAGGACTGTTAATTGTATTGTAAATCTTAAAATGTTTAGGAAGATCAAAAATATAGTAATCTCCATTTTTCACATTCATTGATTTTAAAAGTTCCCATGTAAACTCAATATTGGCAGGGGAATCTGTACTTGGACGGTTATCCTCTGTAAATGGTTTTCCGTCTTTATCCGTCAACTTTACACTGGTTAAAATGTTTGTTGTTATTTGCTTTGGACCTGAATTTGTATTCTCAGCAGGGTCGCTTGCTAGCTTTTGTTCTGGATTGTCAGTAGCAATTTTAGCTGCTGGGTTTTGTTCCGGATTATCAGTGGCAGTTTTAGCTGCTGGGTTTTGTTCCGGATTATCAGTAACAGGTTTAGTTGTTGGGTTTTGTTCCGCATTATCAGTAACAGGTTTAGTTGCTGGATCTTGCTCCGGATTGTCAGTAACAGGTTTAGCTACTGGATCTTGCGCTTGTTTATTAGTATCCTGTTTGGTGCTATCTTCTTTAGAGTTTTCTACTTGAACAGGAACTGATATAGGCTGAACCATTGTTCCTAAAGGAAAAGCGATTTGAACTGATTTTTCTCCAGTTTTTAAAGTTGAGTTAAACACGGTATCAACTTTAATTTTTCCTTTAGCGTCTTTCAAATTTTCTACTTGATTATTAAATATTAATTTTAATTTATTATCTTTAGCTGTTATAAAATATTGACCAATATTTTTTTGATTTGTTACTAAATCTCCTTGCAAATCTTTAGATACTTTTAATGCAAGTGGTATTTGAACTACTGCTGTATCATTTGCGTGTGCAGCTTGTTGATCCTTTATTGACCAAGCGTATTCTACTTGAATGATTGATCCTATCTTTATTAAATTGTTAGGATTTTTTGCTTCGTCAATAATATGATTCGTTGCATCTTTCATTTCAACAGTGTCAAATAAGGAATCTCCTGTTAAGGTTTCCGCTTTTACTTGATTGTATGGAAAACTAGCAAGTTGCGAAAATAGTACGAATACAATTAAACATACATTGAAAAGTTTTTTCATTTTTCCTCCTCTGAACATTCATTTGTCCATTGGGGACTTATTCCACATGAACAAATGGAATATTAAAAGTATTTGTTATAAGCTATTTATTTTTGCTATCCCTCCGTTTCTATACGCGTTCTCAGACAAACAGGATTATGTTCAAAGTAAAATTGTTTAACGTAAAACAAAATGTATATTTACACAGTTCTATGGAAATATACACAATTCGACAAAAAATGTCGAAAAAAATACTGATATAAAGAATGATATCAGACCTTTATATGTGAGATAGTTTTCATGTATATCTAGTAAAAAAGAATGGTTATAAAGGTAAGTTTTACGATACATACTAACCAATGTAGTGTATCCCTTTGTGAAGGCTTATTTTTGCCTTAAAGTTATGTGGAGATAAAAAGCTAGATAGGGTTGGTTTTGGTCAGAATGAAGACAATATGTACTTTGAAAATAGTCATTTATTTTGTCTAAAGAGAGTTGTGCGATTAGTGGACCGAAGTTGAAAGATGATAGTTTCTTACATTGTTAGAGGAATATAAGAATTACAGAATATTCGACTAACACGTTACTACGGTCATTTTTGAGACTGTTTAAACAATAAGAAAGAAGGTGTTTTTAGTTACAATATCTTTTTAGTAAAGATAAGCTTAAGTAACCTCCGCTAAAGATTATATACTTAAATGATAAAGAGTTCAACAGTAGTTCACATATTTTCCCAAAAATAAAAACGGCTGTTTTATGTGGAATAAATCTACAAAACAGCCGTTTTTGGTATTAGATTTCTGTTAAAATTATTGGTTCGCCGCGCGTTACGACAACCGTATGTTCACATTGTGCAACAAGACTTTTATCAGGTGTAACGAATGTCCAGCCGTCGTCACCACGTTCAATAATATGATCAGCTTTCATAGAGATGAACGGTTCTACAGCGATAACAAGACCGTCTTTTAGAAGCGCATTATCCATTGGATCATAGTAACTTAAAATGTGATTTGGTGCTTCATGTAAGCTAAGACCAATGCCGTGACCAGTTAAGTTTTGAATAACATTGTATCCACTTTTATGTGCGAAGTTTGAAACAGCACGACCAATTTGATTTTGTTTTGAGCCAGCTCTAACCTTTTTCATTGCTGCCCAAAATGCATCAACTGCTGCTTGGCAAAGCTTTTCTTTTGCTTCGTCTTCTCCAAGAACAAATGAGATACCTGTATCTGCATAATAGCCATCAAGTGCAGCAGATACATCGACGTTTACTAAGTCGCCTTCTTTTAATACGCGATCTCCTGGAATACCATGAGCAACTTCCTCATTTACACTAATGCAAGTTACACCTGGGAAATCATATTCTTTTTCAGGTGCAGAAATAGCACCATGCTCATCTAATACTTTTTTACCGATCAAATCAAGCTCTTTCGTTGTCATACCTGGCTTCGCTTCTTTTTTCATTTCTTCACGTGCAAGCGCAACGATGCGGCCGATTTTTCGTAAGCCTTCTAAATCTTGTTCATTACGAATAATCATGAAAACCACTGTCCTTCCTCGAATATATATCTTATCCGATTGTATCATGTTTATTTTCGTCCTGCTACTCGCTTGCGGTATGCGGGTTGATTCCTCTCATAAAGAATACATGACAATTGTCATATCGATGTCATGACGCATCATACTGTTTCCTAAGTTTTCCAAGTAATACAATGTAAATATAAGAAACAGCGGGGGTGGAGAGATGGAAAAGATTATTGAAGTAAATGGTGTTTCTAAAACATTTAAACATAAAAACGCAGTAAATAATGTTTCATTTCATGTAAATAAAGGGGAAATAGTAGCGTTACTTGGTCCGAATGGTGCGGGGAAAACAACGACGATGTCGATGATGCTTGGATTAAAGGACCCGACAGAAGGTAAGGTCTTTATATTTGGAAAGAGTCCAAAGCATAGAGATGTTCGTAATAGCCTCGGTGCGATGCTGCAAGAAGTAAGTGTCATTGATAGTATTACGGTGGAAGAGGCAATCGAGTTATTCCGTAGTTATTATACGAATCCTATAGCGAAAGAAACGTTAATGCAGTTATCAAATTTAGAATCAGAGCGAAAGCAAAGATGTGAGAAGTTATCAGGTGGGCAAAAAAGAAGGTTGAATTTTGCGCTTGCACTTGCGGGAAATCCAGATTTGTTATTTTTAGATGAGCCGACAGTCGGAATGGATATTACGTCTCGAAGAATGTTTTGGGAAACGATTCGAAAGTTAGCAAGTGAAGGGAAAACAATTATTTTAACGACGCATTATTTAGAAGAAGCAGATGCTTTAGCAAATCGTATCTTATTATTTGCGAACGGAAAGATTATCGCAGATGGTACACCAGACGAAATGAAAGCGACGATTTCGCGAAAAACAATCACATTTTACTCGAAGGAAAGCATTCCTACAAAATTACTAAAGGAATTACCAAATGTAACAGAAGTAAAGTCAAGCGAAGGACGCTTCATTTTAACAACGGAGGATACGGATGCAACTTTAAAAGCCATTTATCAAAAGAGTTTACCTGTAACAGATGTTTCAGTTGAACGTGGAAGTCTTGATGAAGCATTCGAACAGTTTGTCGCAAATCAGAAGGAGGAAATCGCATGAGAGCATTATGGATGCAATGCAAAATAGAAATTTTACGTACATTCCGCAATAAATTATTTATCTTTTTCTCATTATTAATGCCTGTTATGTTTTACTACATTTTCACAAATGTTGTTCAAGTACCACAAAACGGAGATGCGTGGAAAGCACATTATTTAATTTCGATGGCAACTTTCAGTATTGTAGGGACTGCACTCTTTAGTTTCGGTGTGAGACTTTCTCAGGAAAGAGGGCAAGGATGGACACATCTTCTAAAAATTACACCGCTTCCAGAGGGAGCATATTTAACAGCAAAAATTATCGCTCAAACAGTAGTAAATGCTTTTTCAATATTAGTTATCTTTATTGCAGGGATACTAATTAATCATGTTGAGTTAACGATAGGGCAATGGATTGGTGCGGGATTATGGTTATTGTTAGGGGTAACACCATTTTTAGCGTTAGGAACAGTAATAGGTTCCATTAAGAAGGCGGACGCAGCTGCTGGCTTAGCAAATATTTTAAATATGAGTTTAGCTATAGTTGGCGGGTTATGGATGCCGATTGAAGTATTCCCAAAAATATTAAGAACGATTGGTGAATGGACACCGACATACCATTTCGGAAGTGGTGCGTGGGATATTGTAGCTGGAAAATCAATTGGATGGGAAAATATCGCGGTATTAGGAGGTTATTTCCTTATATTTGTTGTAGTATCAATATATATAAGAAAAAGACAGGAAGCGGTATAAATGATAGAGAAGAAGAGGATTGAGATTTTTCCGAAACATATGGGATTCTTCCCGTATATGTGGTTTGTTTATCTATTATTTCCAATTTATCACTTAGCGCAGGCATCAGGATGGAAGCTTGTAATAGGAAGCGGTATGTTGATAATTTTTATCGTCACATACCGTCAGCTTTATTTTGTTCAGAGGACGTTTGTTTTTTGGGCGTGTATTCAAATGGTACTCATCTTTTTATTTGCTTTATTTTATAATCCTTTTATGATATTTTTTGGCTTTTTCACAGCAAGTGCGATGGGATTTGCGCCAAATAAGAAAGTATTTCGAGTGCTGTTATGTTCGTTAGTTATCATGCTTGGAGCATTTTTATTTGTAAATATGAATCAACTAACAACTACAAGTTTAGTAAATATCGTTCCAATGTTTATTTTAATGCTTCTTACGCCATTTGGTATGCGCAATTTTAATCAGAAAAAGATGTTAAGAAATCAATTGGATCAGGCGAACGAGCAAATTAAAGACTTAGTAAAACGTGAAGAACGGCAGCGGATTGCAAGAGATCTTCATGACACATTAGGGCATACGTTATCTCTTATTACTTTGAAAAGCCAGCTTGTAGAGAAGTTAATTGTGAAAAATCCAGAGCGTGCAAGTGCGGAAGCGAAGGAAATTACACAAACGTCTCGTACAGCCTTAAAACAGCTGAGAGAATTAATTTCTGATATGCGTATGATTACGGTAGAAGAAGAGCTAGAGCAAATAAAAGCGATCTTACAAGCAGCTAATATTGAATTAGAAGTGAGGCAAGAAGCAAAATCGAGCTCGTTATCACCAATTGAACAAAATATTGTCGGGATGTGTTTACGTGAGGCCGTTACAAATGTTGTAAAACATAGTAAGGCAACGCGGTGCGCAGTTTCTGTATTAGAATCACAAGGTGAACTGATTTTGAAAGTAGAAGATAACGGAATCGGTTTAACAGATCAAAATCATGATGGAAATGGTATTCGCGGCATGAAAGAACGAATTGCTCTTATTGATGGATTTGTTGAACTAGGTACAATCAATCCAGGGACGTTATTAACGGTAAAAGTTCCAGTTGTTATTAGAACAGGAAAAGATGAGGTGAGGGCATGATTCGAATTATTATTGCAGAAGACCAGCGGATGCTTCGTGGTGCATTAGGGGCCCTGCTTGATCTAGAAGATGATATCGAAGTAATTGGGCAAGCTGCGAACGGGGAAGAGGCGTTAGAATTAATTGAATCGTTAAAGCCCGATGTAAGTATTATGGATATTGAAATGCCGATTCAAAGTGGATTGGATGTCGCTGAGACTTTAAAGAAAGAAAAATCATCATGCAAAGTAATGATTTTAACAACATTTGCACGGCCGGGATATTTTGAAAGAGCAATGAAAGCTGGTGTGCACGGCTATTTATTAAAGGATAGCCCAAGTGAAGATTTAGCGGCAGCAATTCGTAATGTAATGAAGGGGAAACGAGAGGTCTCCCAAGATTTAATGTTTGGCTTATGGCAGGAGCAAAATCCGTTGTCAGATCGCGAAAAGGAAGTACTGTTGCTTGCGAAAGAAGGAAAGACGGCAAACGAAATTGCGAAGGCACTTTATCTTTCGCCGGGTACAGTACGTAATTATATTTCTGAAGTATTAGCGAAGCTTGATGCGAAAAATAGAATTGAGGCAATTACAATTGCGGAAGAAAAGGGTTGGATATAAAAAGAAGGTTACCTATGAGAGGTAACCTTCTTTTTATAATTATTGTACTTCTATTACTTGATTTACTTTTTGTAACGGTTTGTAACCGTGTGCTTCAAATGCCTTTGCAAATTCATTTGATACGGCAGTGCCATATAAATCTTTGGCAGCTTGTACGATATGAGATTGAAGTGATTCAAAGTCTTCAGCGGAAGTTGCATAATTTTGCAATGCACGCATAACAACTTTACTTACTTTTTCATTTCCTTGTTTTTGAACAGCAACACCGTTATATGTTTTACCTTCAGCTAATTGATATAATACGTGACTGATAATACCAGAATTCACGTGTGATTCTTGATTATTACCATCGTTATAGAAATCTCGTAAATTTGTATATAGTTTATGACCGCCGTCACCAATTTCCCTTGGGATATCACGAATTGTTAGGCCACCTAATGTATCGCCCATAATCCAGTTTCCTTTATCTTTCTTTACGTAATATTCGATTTGTGTACCCCAGAAATCCGCTAATCCCTCGTTTAGTGCAGATGTTTCAGCGCTTGGATATCTCACGACTTTATTTTTCGTCGTGCCACTGAATACAGCATGTCCAAATTCATGAGCTGTTACATCAAGAGCGGATGTTAGTTTTCCGTCTAAACCATCACCAAATACCATTTGGTTCCAAGCGGGATGCCAAAATGCATTTACATAGTCTTCTTTTACACCATCACTAACTTCAGTAGAATCAAAACCGTGTACACTAGCAACAACTTTTGAATCTTTATTGTCGTAACTTTTTAGATTATGTTCTTTCTTAAAGTAATCGTAAATATCACTCATGTTCTTCATAGCGCCCGCGGCTTCTTTATCTGCAAAATTAGGAGTACTACTTGAAATTAGTGTCCCTGGATAACCAGCTTGACTATATCCTCCAAGGGAATCGGCGTAGTTTGCATTATAAATATAAATACCATTTCCGCGTGATAAATCCGCTAAATAAAATTTTCCATCAGTTCCTTTGGCAATATTGAAAGAGATGTTTTCTTGAAGTGCATTTTTCCCAGTTCCTTGCTCACTTGCAGGGGATAATCTAGGTGATGTTACTTGATTTATAGTCTTATTCTCTTTGTTTTTAATGAATTTTTCTTGGAAAAGTACTTCGCCAGTTTTTAAATCAACGATAGCATTGCCGTTTATAATTTGTTCATTGTTTTCATAAGTAAATGTAATAACAGTTGCGAATGTATAATAGCCATCTTTTTTCTTATAAACAACGGTTTCGCTAGAGAATTCTGTCTCAACTGCATCACTTGGAATTTGAACTATATCGCGTAATTTAGATTTTACTTCATTTTTCGACAAAAAATTTGTTATAGTAAGATTAGGTTGTTGATTTAAATTTTGAACAACTTTACCACTAACAGTTGTGATTACTCCATTTTTATCTACTTTTACAATGAGATCTTGGCCATATATTTTATAGTTTTTATATGTTTGTGCAAGGCGAACTTCGGTTTGATTTTCTTTGGTTTCTTTATTTGTAGGTTGGAAATCTACATTTTTTTCAGTAGTGACTTGTTCTTGTTGAGCTTTCGCCCCATTTACCTCACCTTTTAAATACTTTTTAGCAATATTTTCTTTCGTATCATTTTGAGGTTGTGTTAATTTCCCGATTGTTAAACCAGGCTGAGCAATTTCAACTTTGACTGCACTTTTGTCTAATTCTTGAGCATGAATAGCTTCTGTTGATAAAGGGCAAAGAAGACCGAATGTAACGAAAGCACTAGCAAGTTTTCTATAATTCATCTATAACACTCCTAATCTATTATTGTATGTGAGATGAATTGTATGAAAAATTTGCCGAATTTTATATATATTATGCATTATTTCATATCAAAAATTGTCGAATTCACATTATTGTAGTGGTATGACAACTCAAAAAATTAGATTGTTCTAATGGGATGGTGAGTAAGTATGCACGCAGAAAAATTAGGAAGTGAAATTAAGAAAATTAGGGTGATGAGAGGATTAACACAGAAACAGTTATCCGATAATATATGTCATCAATCGGAAGTGAGTAGAATTGAATCGGGTGCGGTATACCCAAGTATGGATATATTGCAAGGTATCGCAGCAAAATTACAAGTTCCTATTATTCATTTTTATGAGGTACTCATTTATTCCGATATTGAAAGAAAAAAACAGTTTAAAGATCAAATCATTATGCTTTGTAAGCAAAAGAAATATAAAGAAATTTATAATAAAGTATGGAATGAGCTGAAAAAGGAAGAATATCATCCTGAATTCCAGCAATTTCTTCAATGGCAATATCATGTAGCAGCTTACATATTAAAGAAAATCGATTACGAATATTGTATTTTAGAATTAAAAAAATTGTTAAATCAACAGTTAGCTGGAATAGACGTATACCAAAATCTTTATATAGAAAATGCGATTGCAAATATTTATGCTGAAAATAGCTATTTTAAGAAGAGTATTGAGTTATTTGAAGATATATTAAAACAATTAGAGGTATTGCATGATAATGAAGAATTTGAAGTGAAGGTAAGATATAATCATGCGAAAGCATTATATTTAGATAATCAATATGAAGAGTCACTTTATCAAGTAAATAAAGCGATTGAAATATCATGCCGAATTAATAGTATGGCATTAATTGGACAGCTATATTATCAAAGAGGTGAATGCCTAGGGAAGTTGGAGTACGATGGGGCAGAGGTTGAAGATGCATATAAAAAGGCAAGCTTCTTTTTTGATATATTAGAAATGCATACATATAAAGAAGCTCTCGTAAATAAAATCAGTAGATAAATATCCTAAAAAATGGGTATGCATAATTGCATATAATAGAGATAAATTTTCATGATATATTAAAATAAAAAATGTGGGTGATGGAATATGAAGAAATTACTTATTGGTAGTTTATTAACGTTAGCGATGGCATGGGGTATTTCATTAGGCGATACGGCATTAGAGAAAAGCCATATAATTTCTCATAACGATCAAGAGGTACAATTAGCTAAAGATTTACCTTTTGAATATTAAAAAACAACCGTCTTACTTAGGCGGTTGTTTTTTTATGGAGTAACATCCAAACGTCTTTACTAGAAACAGGTTTGCTAATAAAGAATCCTTGAATGTGATCACAATTTTGTTTATGTAAAAATTCCCATTCTTCTTCCGTTTCTACACCTTCTGCAATCACTTCTAAATTTAGTTGTTTTGATAGTGTAATAATGGAAGAGACAATTGCTTCTTCTAAAGGGCTAGTTGTAATTCCACAAATAAACTCTCGAGCGATTTTTAATGTGTTGATTGGATATTTTGTTAAATAAGCTAAAGAACTATAACCAGTTCCAAAGTCGTCGATTGAAATTTGAATACCGAGATTTTGAAGTTGTTCTAGTTTTGCAACTACAGATTGATTTTGATTAATTGCGATGCTTTCCGTAATTTCAATATCTAGTGCTTCTGGTTTCAGTTCTGTTTCTTCCAATACCTTTGAAATAGTTGGGATTAAATCTGCATGGTTAAATTGAACAACAGATAAATTTACACCAACTTTTAAGTGAGAGAAACCTTGATTATGCCATCTTTTTGCCTCTAAACAAGCAGTACGTAAAATCCAATTGCCAAGTTCAATAATAAAACCAGTTTCCTCTGCTAGAGGGATAAATTGGGCAGGAGATACGATACCGAGTTTTGGATGCTTCCAACGTATTAATGCTTCAAAACCGATAATTTGTTTTGTTTTTGTGCTTACTTGTGGCTGGTATTCAAGGAAAAATTCATTTTGTTGTAATGCTTTTGAAAGTTCACCTTCTAAGAATTGAATTTCATTTTGAGCGATACTCATTTCTTTTGAGAAGAAAACAAATCTGTTTTTTCCATTTGCTTTCGCACGATACATAGCCATATCAGCATTTTTCATTAACTCATTTACATCAGTTCCATAATCAGGGTACATCGCAATTCCGATACTTGGTGTAATAGAGAGTTCTTCGTCTTGAATGAAGAATGGTTTGTTTAAAATAGTTAAAATCTGTTCAGCTATAAAAATTGCACTTTTTTCGGAGTACATTTCTGGTAATAGAATTGTAAACTCATCTCCACCTTGGCGAGCGACGATATCTTTTGAACGCAAGCAACCGCGTAATCTTTTTGCTACTTCAATTAATAATAAATCTCCGACGTCATGACCAAGTCTATCGTTAATTTTTTTAAATCGATCTAAATCAAGGAACATGACGGCGACATCATTTGCGTTAGTTTGAGCTGTATTTAAAATGGCTTTTAAATCTTTTTCGAACTTTCGACGATTTGGTAATCCAGTAAGTGCATCGTGAAAGGCTAAATGTTCTACTTGTTTTTGTTTTTCATATAAAGTGGTAATATCACGCGCTATCCCAAACATTCCGACCACTTCTTTGTTTATAAAAGTAGGGATAAGTGTAATATGGAGATAATAATAATAGCCTTCTTGTTCTTTTGTACGAACTTCTAACGTTTGTGGCCTACCTTCCTTTGTAATTTGTAAAGCCTTCTTTAGTAGTTCGTGGTCTTTTGAATCAATGAAGTGTACCAGAGAATAGCTTGCCACTTCGCAATAATAGGCAGTAAATAAGCTTTCGCACGCCTTATTAGATTGTTGAAAAATGCCATTCATATTTAAAGAGAAAACGGCATCGGGGTGATCTTCGAATAAAGACTTATAGCGTTGTTCACTTTTTGATAATGCAAATGCACCTTCTTCAACTTCGTCCTCTAGTTGTGTAGTCAACTGTTCATATGTATGAATTAGTGCTTGATTATCTTTCCACATGTAAAGTTGCCGCAAGAATAACAAAATAAGTGATAATACGAGACCGATTAACATGAATTTATCATCCCAAGGTTGAATGATAATAAAAGAAAAAGTAATAATTATACTAAAATAAGGTAGTATAAAACGTACATAATCGAATCGATAATATTTTGTTTTCGTTTCATGCTGCATTGGTTTATCTAAAATATATAGTATGGAAGAAAGTCCAATTAATAAAATAGAAGCAGTGTGTATTAAATAATTAATTTCAGCAGAAGTTTTCATCCCAAAATTCAATTGAAACAGATGAATATAACCGTATACGAGTATAATAGTGAAACCGATAATTAATGCAATTCTACTAGAAGAATATTGTTCTCTTCTATATAGGCTAATAACGGCGTAAATTACTAATGATTGTGCAATGAAATACCCAATTAAAATCCAAGTATCCTTTGTTAACATGCGGAAGCTTGAAAGGTCTAAGATAAAAGTTAAGGTGAAATAAATGTTCATAATAATAATAAAGATGCTATCGAATGAAAATTGAGAAAGCCCCTTAATAGAATAATTTTTTATAAACTTTATAGCAAATCCAACAAAGAGCAAAATATATTGTATGATAAAAAAAGGTAATGCTTTATATGAAAATATAGATTGATCATGTATAGAAAGTGAACTAAGAAATAGGGTTATCTCCATAACTAACCCACATAGGCAAGTACATAGTAATAAAATCCAAAATAGTTTATCGCTGCGTTTCATTCTCTTAATAGCTTTATATAAACAGTGACAAGAAAAAAGTGCAGCGAAACAGAATAAGAAAAGAATTCCAATCTCCTTTATATGCGATTCATTTGGAATAAAGAGTATCCAAAGAGCAAATATAGATATGTATATTATGACAAATTGTACATATTTTTTTTGATTAATCATATTATGACTCCGTTTCAATAAAGTTGAATCTCGAGGGAATGCTAATTTAAATAATAGCATATAAAATAGGATGTTTTTTACTATAAAAATTACTTTTTTGAAAAAATGGTGCAAAGTTACAATTTACCACTGTAACATTGCACCACCTATTCTTTTAATTCCTCTTATAGCAGAAAGTTCATCTATTAATTGGAATAGTGCTAAGTCTTTTTGTTTACTTTCAATCATAATATCGAAATTATGATTGTGTTTTTTTGCAATGTGTAAGAAAGGCTTAATAAACTCTAAATCGATATATTCAGCATGAGCCCTAAATTCTTTTTCCGATCTCGGGGAGGAAATGTGAACTTTAGGAGAGATATTTGTATGTGACCAAGTTTCAAAAATTGCAGGAAGCAACTCTTCTAGTGGTTCCTCGCAAAGATTGGCCATATGATGATGATAATCAAATACAAATGGAATATTTTCTTTTTGGCAAATTGATAAAGTTTCAGCGGTTGTATAGGTTTTATCATCATTTTCAAGAGTCATTTGTTTTTTTATATGTGTAGGAAGTTTTTTTATGTTTTCATGGAAGCGCTCAATTGCCTTTTCTTTATTTCCATAGGCTCCACCTACATGAATATTAATGTAAGAAGAATCTGCAATGCCTATAGCATCCAATATTTTATAATGATAAGTCATATCCGTAATAGCGTTAGTAGTAATATGTGGCTTGTCGCTTGTAAATAGCGTAAATTGATTTGGATGAAAACTTATTCGTAAATTGTGTTCTTTAATTAAAGCCCCTATTTTACGCCAAAGTGGTGTGAATACCCCAATATAGTCAAACTCGACTTCGGGATGTGTTGCAAGTGGGACGATGGAAGACGATAGGCGATATAGTGGGATTTCATGCGCTATATTGTAATGAAGGATACGTATTGTGTGCTCTAAATTTTGCCTTATAACATGGTACAGTTTGTCTTCTCGCTCTTGCTTGCTGAGTTTCTTAAAGCTTGTAAACGTCATTGTTTTGGCAGGAGAACAGTCCCAGAGTGCCATTGCATGTGAGACATATCCAAACCGTATAAGCATATGAGATACACCTCTTTTATTCATTGTCTTTCCTATAAAAAGAAAGCAAACATTGTTCCAATCCATTCCTTTCCTCTATCGATAAGAGAAGGCGGGTTTACATCGCTATAGGAAAGTACAGATGCATTCTCTAGATCTTCATGGAATTTCTTTTTTACTGTTTGAATGAAATGTTTATTATATAACAGGCAGTTTATTTCATGGTTAATATATAAACTTCTCATATCAAAGTTTGCTGTTCCGATATCGCAAATATCATCGTCTACTATAATAATTTTGGCGTGAAAAAAACCTTGTTGAAATGCATAAATATTGCAACCAGCCTGTATTAATTTTCGGCAGTACGGAAATTTGGCTTCTCGAACAAGAGGGTGATCAGCTTTTTCTGGAACAAGAATTGTGATTTGAACCCCTCTTTCTCTTGCTTTTAATAAGGCATTCATAATTTTTTTTCCAGGAATGAAATATGGTGTACCGATACAGATTTCTTTTTTTGCCGCGTTAATTAAATGTAAAAAAGTATGCTGTAAATAAGCCCCATCAGTCGGAATAAATTGATGCAGGATGGTACCTGGGTTTTGTTTTGGAAAATAAAGAGAAGCATCTAATAAATTTTGTTTCGTATCATCAAACCAGTCATGCAAAAATTGCTTTTGTAAATCTTGAACCCCTTCTCCTGTAAGACGTAAATGGTAGTCTCGCCATAATCCTAAATATTCATTATGCCCTAGATACTCTTCACCGATATTAAATCCCCCGATATAGCCGGTTTTCCCATCAATCACTGTAATTTTCCTATGATTTCGTTGATTGGCAGAAAAGAAAGGCAGAGGAAATTTTACCTTATGACAAAATGAAAAAGATACACCATGTTTTTGCAGGGAGCGAATAGCTTCGTTTGATAAAGAATGGCTGCCAAATCGATCAAGTAAAAGTCGTACTTCAATTCCTTCCTGAGCCTTATCAGTCAGCA
The DNA here is from genome assembly GCF_051916885.1 of Bacillus cereus group sp. MYBK14-1. NCBI lineage: Bacteria > Bacillati > Bacillota > Bacilli > Caryophanales > Bacillaceae > Bacillus > Bacillus cereus group sp. MYBK14-1. Next base: position 117,381 of record NZ_JBQAHM010000011.1, read on the forward strand.
ATTTTAAAAATTCACGACTGATTTTATCGTTTTTTACAATGAAGAATAAAATATGAATGTGATGCTGTGCTTGTTTTATATCAGTAAATAAAGCGTCATACAAATCTTTCCCGTATGTATAAAGGTGAAAATCACTTTGACGTAAAGGGAAAGTGCGAGAGCTTACTCGTTTTAAATGAAGAAGTCTCCCGTATGAAAGGTCAATTGTAATCCAAAGAGCAACGGATATTAACAAAAGAGATAAGTAGAGCATTAGTGAATTCCCTCCTTCGCATTCTTTTCACCTTCAGTGTGTTACAAATGATACGGGTAGCACGGCTGTTATTATAAATTTCTTTAGAGGATAGATCTTGTACTGATTAAAGGTTCACTTTATCCCGCTTTAACGGGCAGTAAGCTTCCTATTTCAAAAATTGATGAATAAGCAGAAGCTAGTTTGGAAATCAACTGCCCGTAAAAGCCCGATTGGTTCAACTAATAATCAGCGGGGGATGAACCACCCCTGCTGATTAAAGTTTCACTTTATAGTTTCACCGAAATAAACAGCTTTATGAAAAAATGTGTTGTTCTATAACAAAAAACTGTTGACTGAATGCTCACTCATTATATAATGGGGATAGGGGATATAATTCAGAAAATTATATATTTTTGAAGATTCAAAAAAGAAAGAGGGCTTACAAAGAGAGGGGTAGCATAAAAATGAATAGCTTACTGATCATTAATTGGCTGGCTGCCATTGCTGTTATTGCTTATGCAGGATATTTGTTTGTATATCTTATACGGACGAGAATGGCCTACATACAATTAGGAAAAAAAATTGAATTTGACCGTCGTTTTAAAGAGCGTTGGGATCTCCTTAAGGTCAATGTTTTCGGTCAAAAAAAGCTGCTGAAAGATAAGAAAAGCGGCATCATTCACGTTATGTTCTTTTACGGATTTATTCTTGTCCAATTTGGAGCAATTGACTTCGTTTGGAAAGGACTCGCACCAGGATCACATCTTCCACTTGGACCACTATACCCTGCATTTACATTCTTCCAGGAAATTGTCACACTTGTTATTTTAATTGCAGTATTTTGGGCTTTTCATAGACGTTATGTAGAAAAGCTTGTTCGTTTAAAACGTAACTTCAAATCAGGTCTTGTTCTTATCTTTATCGGTGGCTTAATGATTTCTGTGCTACTTGGTAACGGTATGGGACTTATATGGCATGGCGAGGAGCTTTCATGGAGTGAACCAATTGCTTCTGCAATCGCTTACGTTTTTGGCGGGATAAATGAAACCGTAGCCATTTCAGTGTTCTATTTTTCTTGGTGGGTGCATTTACTAATTTTGTTAACGTTTTTAGTGTATGTTCCACAATCAAAACATGCGCATTTAATTGCAGGACCAGCTAATGTATTCTTCGGTCGTCTTTCAAACCCAGGGAAGCTTGAAAAGATTGATTTTGAAGATGAAACGCAAGAAACATTTGGTGTTGGTAAAATTGAAGACTTTAGACAAAATCAACTTATTGACTTATACGCTTGTGTAGAGTGTGGCCGTTGTACAAATATGTGTCCGGCGACAGGAACAGGAAAAATGTTATCGCCGATGGACTTAATTTTAAAACTTCGCGATCATTTAACTGATAAAGGAGCTGCGGTAACATCAAAAGCACCGTGGGTTCCAGTAGTTGCCTTCAATAATACACAAGGAAATCAGTTAGCGATGATGGCAGCTGGAAAAGGACAACAAGAATCAGCGTCTACAACGCTCGCTTACGATCCGAGTTTAATCGGAGATGTTATTACAGAAGAAGAGATTTGGGCATGTACAACGTGTCGTAACTGTGAAGATCAATGCCCAGTTATGAATGAGCATGTTGACAAAATTATTGATTTACGTCGATATCTCGTTTTAACAGAAGGAAAAATGGACGCGGAAGCACAACGCGCGATGACAAATATCGAGCGTCAAGGGAATCCGTGGGGTCTGAACCGTAAAGAGCGTGAAACATGGCGCCAAGGTGATGACGAAGTAACAGTTCCAACTGTAAAAGAAAAATCAAAAGCTGGGGAGGAATTCGAGTATTTATTCTGGGTTGGTTCAATGGGATCATACGACAATCGTAGTCAGAAGATTGCGATATCGTTTGCGAAGTTAATGAACGAAGCAGGTATTTCATTCGCAATTCTCGGTAATAAAGAAAAGAATTCTGGAGATACACCACGCCGCCTCGGAAATGAATTTGTATTCCAAGAGATGGCGACAAAGAATATCGAAGAATTTGAAAAGGCAGGAGTGAAGAAAATCGTTACGATTGATCCTCATGCTTATAACACATTTAAAAATGAGTATCCGGACTTTGGCTTGCAAGCAGAAGTCTATCATCATACAGAATTGTTAGCTCAGTGGGTGAAAGAAGGGCGCTTAAAGCCTGTTCACGCTATTGAAGAAACAGTTACGTACCATGATTCCTGTTACTTAGGAAGATACAACGAAGTGTACGAAGCGCCACGTGACATTTTGAAAGCGATTCCTGGAGTGAATCTTGTAGAAATGGCACGTAACCGTGAAACTGGAATGTGCTGTGGCGCAGGTGGTGGCTTAATGTGGATGGAAGAAACAACAGGTTCTCGTATTAACGTTGCTCGTACAGAACAAGCATTAGCTGTACAGCCATCCATTATCGGTACAGGTTGTCCATATTGCTTAACGATGATCAGTGATGGAACGAAAGCGAAAGAGGTAGAAGAGAAAGTTCAAACTCTTGATGTGACAGAGATTTTAGAACGATCTGTTATCGGACAGAAAAAAGAAGCAATGTAGTTTGTAAGAATGTATACAACTTTAGAAAGAGGTGCAATGATTGCACCTCTTCTCAACGTAGGGATACCGAGCGAGCGCTCAGTGTTAAAAAATGAAATGGGGGAAAGAAACATGAGTAAAACAGTTATTTTAAGTGCCGCAAGAACACCAGTTGGAAAATTTGGAGGATCTTTAAAGGATGTAAAAGCGACGGAACTTGGAGGAATTGCAATTAAAGCAGCACTTGAAAGAGCAAATGTTGCGGCTAGTGATGTTGAAGAAGTTATATTTGGAACGGTTATTCAAGGTGGGCAGGGACAAATTCCATCGCGCCAAGCTGCGAGGGCTGCTGGAATCCCTTGGGAAGTGCAGACGGAAACAGTGAATAAAGTTTGTGCATCAGGGCTTCGTGCGGTTACGTTAGCGGATCAGATTATTCGTACTGGCGATCAATCACTGATTGTAGCTGGCGGTATGGAGTCGATGAGTAACAGTCCTTACATTTTACGTGGAGCAAGATGGGGATACAGAATGGGCAACAACGAAGTTATTGATTTAAACGTTGCTGACGGTTTAACATGCGCATTTTCAGGTACACACATGGGCGTTTATGGCGGAGAAGTTGCAAAGGAAGATGGAATTTCTCGTGAAGCGCAAGATGAATGGGCATATCGTAGCCATCAGCGTGCGGTTTCAGCGCATAAAGAAGGGCGTTTTGAAGAGGAAATCGTGCCAGTAACGATTCCGCAAAGAAAAGGCGATCCTATTGTCGTTGCAAAGGATGAGGCGCCACGTGAAGATACAACGATTGAAAAGTTAGCAAAGTTAAAACCTGTATTTGATAAGACAGCGACGGTGACAGCTGGTAATGCGCCGGGACTAAACGATGGTGGTGCCGCACTTGTATTAATGAGCGAAGACAGAGCGAAGCAAGAAGGAAGAAAGCCATTAGCGACAATTTTGGCGCATACAGCAATTGCAGTGGAATCTAAAGATTTCCCAAGAACTCCAGGTTATGCAATTAACGCATTGCTTGAAAAAACAGGAAAGACAATTGAAGACATTGATTTATTCGAGATTAATGAAGCCTTTGCAGCGGTAGCAATTGCAAGTACAGAAATCGCAGGAATTGATCCGGAAAAATTGAATGTAAATGGCGGCGCGGTAGCGATGGGACATCCAATTGGAGCAAGCGGAGCGCGCATTATCGTTACACTAATCCATGCACTTAAGCAGCGCGGCGGTGGAATTGGAATTGCTTCGATTTGTAGCGGTGGCGGTCAAGGGGACGCAGTGATGATTGAAGTTCACTAATTAAAGTTCGAGGGTATAAAATTTATTAACAATTAAGGGGGAAGAAAAATGGGTGTACAAAACATTGTTGTAATTGGTGCAGGGCAAATGGGATCAGGAATTGCACAAGTATGTGCAATGGCAGGATATGACGTGAAGGTACAAGATTTAAAGCAAGAGCAATTAGATAGAGGATTGGCTATCATTACGAAAAACTTAGCACGCCAAGTAGAAAAAGGACGTATGAAGGAAGAAGAGAAGGAAGCCACATTAAATCGTCTTACAGTAACGCTTGATTTAGATTGTGTGAAAGAAGCGGATCTTATTATTGAAGCAGCTGTTGAGAAAATGGATATTAAAAAGAAAATCTTTGCGAATCTAGATGAAATTGCTCCAGAACACGCAATTTTAGCAACGAATACGTCATCTCTGCCAATTACAGAAATTGCAGCGGTAACGAAGCGTCCGGAAAAAGTAATCGGTATGCACTTTATGAATCCAGTTCCAGTTATGAAGCTTGTTGAGATTATTCGTGGTTTGGCTACCGATGATGCGGTATATGAAGCAATTGAAGATATTACGAAAAAAATTGGGAAAGTACCAGTTGAAGTGAATGATTTCCCAGGTTTTGTATCAAATCGTATTTTGCTACCGATGATTAACGAAGCAATTTATACGTTATATGAAGGTGTAGCGACGAAAGAAGCAATTGATGAAGTCATGAAGCTTGGTATGAACCATCCGATGGGGCCTTTGACACTCGCCGATTTTATCGGTTTAGATACGTGTTTATACATTATGGAAGTGTTGCATGAAGGATTAGGAGATAGTAAATATCGCCCATGTCCGTTATTACGTAAGTATGTGAATGCAGGATGGTTAGGGCGTAAAACAGGTCGTGGATTCTACGTTTACGAATAAATGCCCCCTTTGTTACAACATAGTGGTCTTACCAAATTATTTAAAGGATATATAGCAAATGGAGGCGGAATATATGAACTTTCGTTTTAATGAAGAGCAGCAAATGATGAGGAAAATGGTTCGGGATTTTGCACAGAAGGAAATAGCTCCCTTTGTTCCTAGTATGGAACAAGGGGTGTTCCCGAAAGAGATTTTGCAAAAGATGGGTGAGCTTGGATTAATGGGTATTCCAGCGCCTGCAAAATACGGTGGGGCAGAAATGGACTTTATATCTTACATTCTAGCAATTGAGGAAATCTCAAAGGTAAGTGCAACAGTTGGTGTAATTTTAGCTGTACATACGTCAGTTGGAATGAATCCGATTTTATATTTCGGAACAGAAGAACAGAAGAAAAAATATGTTTCTAAACTTGCAACTGGGGAATATTTAGGTGCATTTGCTTTAACAGAGCCAAATGCAGGATCAGATGCAGGGAGTTTGAAATCAAGAGCTGTGAAAAAAGGTGATCATTATATTATTAATGGATCGAAAGTGTTTATTACAAATGGTGGTGAAGCAAGTACATACATTGTATTCGCTTCTACAAATCCAGAGGCAGGAAAAAGTGGTATTTCTGCATTTATAGTAGAGAAAGATACACCTGGTTTAATCATCGGAAAAGATGAACATAAGATGGGACTTCTCGGTTCTCGTACAGTACAACTTACTTTTGAAGATATGAAAGTGCCAGCTGAGAATTTACTTGGGGAAGAAGGACAAGGATTTAAGGTGGCGATGGCGAATTTAGATGTTGGGCGAATTGGAATCGGTGCGCAGGCGTTAGGAATTGCTGAAGCGGCGCTTGGCTGTGCAATTGATTATGCAAAAGAAAGAGAGCAATTCGGGAAGCCAATTGCGGCGCAGCAAGGGATTGGCTTCAAGCTTGCAGATATGGCAACAAGTGTCGAGGCAGCAAGGTTACTCGTATATAGAGCGGCATCTCTTAGGGCACAAGGATTACCATGCGGTAAAGAAGCATCTATTGCGAAATTATTTGCTTCTAAGACAGCGGTTGAAGTCGCGATTGAGGCGGTGCAAGTATTTGGTGGTTACGGTTATACGAAAGACTATCCAGTAGAACGATTTTTCCGTGATGCGAAAATTACGCAAATATATGAAGGAACAAGTGAAATACAGAAACTTGTTATTAGCCGTGCTTTATAAAAGGGCGAGGGGGAGACGGAGATGCATTTTAAACTATCAGAAGAACATGAAATGATAAGAAAAATGGTTCGAGATTTTGCTAAAAATGAAGTGGCACCAACAGCAGCTGAGCGTGATGAAGAAGAGCGATTTGATCGAGAGTTATTTGATCAAATGGCAGAGCTTGGTTTAACTGGTATTCCATGGCCTGAAGAGTACGGTGGAATTGGAAGCGATTACTTAGCATACGTAATCGCTATTGAAGAATTATCTCGCGTTTGTGCTTCAACAGGTGTAACACTGTCTGCGCATACTTCACTTGCGGGATGGCCAATTTTTAAATTTGGGACGGAAGAGCAAAAGCAAAAGTTTTTACGGCCGATGGCTGAAGGGAAGAAAATTGGTGCATACGGCTTAACGGAACCAGGATCTGGATCGGATGCTGGTGGAATGAAGACAATCGCAAAGAGAGATGGCGATCATTATATTTTAAATGGATCAAAAATTTTCATTACAAATGGCGGTATTGCTGATATTTATGTTGTTTTTGCGCTAACTGATCCTGAATCGAAGCAGCGCGGTACGAGTGCATTTATTGTAGAAAGTGATACACCGGGATTTTCAGTTGGGAAGAAGGAGAGCAAGCTAGGGATTCGCTCTTCACCAACGACTGAAATTATGTTTGAAGATTGCCGTATTCCTGTAGAGAATCTACTTGGAGGAGAGGGGCAAGGGTTTAAAGTTGCGATGCAAACATTAGATGGAGGTCGTAACGGTATTGCGGCGCAAGCTGTTGGGATTGCACAAGGAGCTTTAGATGCTTCTGTAGAATATGCAAGGGAGCGCCATCAGTTTGGAAAACCAATTGCGGCGCAGCAAGGGATTGGCTTTAAACTTGCGGATATGGCAACAGATGTAGAAGCAGCACGCCTTTTAACATATCAAGCGGCTTGGCTTGAATCAGAAGGGCTTCCGTATGGAAAAGAATCAGCGATGTCAAAAGTATTTGCAGGCGATGCAGCGATGAAGGTGACGACTGAAGCGGTGCAAGTATTTGGTGGTTACGGTTATACGAAAGATTATCCAGTAGAGCGTTATATGCGAGATGCAAAGATTACACAAATATATGAAGGAACACAAGAGATTCAGAGGCTTGTAATTTCTCGTATGTTAACGAAGTAGGAACGAAAGCGTAGGTATTTTCCTACGCTTTTTCCTTCCAAAAAATAATAGAGAGAGGTGAAGGGAATGGTTAAACATAATGTGCATGCATCGGTGAAAGATGAAAAATTAGTTGCGTTAAGACGTGAACAAATGATTAAAGGTGCGGTGCAACTGTTTAAACAAAAAGGATTTCCGCGTACAACAACGAGAGAGATTGCAAAAGCGGCTGGGTTTAGTATAGGGACACTTTATGAGTACATTCGTACCAAAGATGATGTTTTATATTTAGTTTGTGATAGTATATATGAACATGTAAAAGAAAGATTAGAGGAAGTAGTGTGTACAGAAAAAGGGAGTATAGAAAGTTTAAAGATAGCAATAACGAATTACTTTAAAGTGATGGACGAATTACAGGAAGAAGTATTGATAATGTATCAAGAGGTACGCTTTTTACCGAAAGAATCACTTCCGTATGTATTAGAAAAGGAGTTTCAAATGGTAGGAATGTTCGAGAATATTTTAGAACAGTGTACGGAAAATGGAACATTTACATTAAATAAAAAAGAAATACAGCTTCTTGCGCATAATATTTTTATACAAGGACAGATGTGGGGATTTAGACGCTGGGCGCTGCAAAAACTGTATACGCTCGAAGAATATACAGAAATGCAAATTAGGTATGTATTGCAAGGGGCCCATATGCTTCCGAAATAAGGAACAGACAAATTATAATTTTACTACCCTATAAAAGTTTCCCGTTTTTTTTGTAGCATATTTGTGCGACTTTTGTTTATAATGAATAGTATGGATTTTTTTAAGCAGGCCGTTATATATAAGGTTATATTTGATGAAAGGAAGTGCCGCATAAGTGGATTTTAAGCAATATTCACCAGAAGAGCTAAAAGAATGTTCAATGATTGAAGTTGTACATAGCGTTTTAGGGGATAAAAAACAAGCAACGACATTCAACGAGTTGGTTCAAGAAATCGCTCAAGTGCTGGGACTATCTCAAGAGCAAGTTAATGCGAAAATCGCACAATTTTATACAGACTTAAACATCGATGGACGTTTCATTAATTTAGGAGAAAATCGTTGGGGACTACGCAGCTGGTACCCATATGAGCAAATTGATGAAGAAATCTTGCCTCAACCAAAACCGAAGAAGAAACGTAAAGTTGAAGAAGACGGTTTTGACGACTACATTGAAGAAGACGAAGATGACTTCGACGATGCAGACGTAAGTGAAGATGAAGACGATGTAGAAGATTTGGACAAGGTTCTTGAAGAAGAAGACGGAGATGACGACGATCTTGATGATTTAGACGAAGATGACGACGACTTCGCTGAAGAAGAACTTGAGTATGATGAAACTGAAGAAGAAGAAGAGGAAGAACTGTAGTTCTTGACTTTTCATTATCGTCCATGTAGAATCATTTTTGGGCTCTTTAAAAAAGGACGATAATACTTTTAAAGTGTAAATATAAAAGAAAATTGCTCCCTACTTATTACTTTTTGTGATGAGGGGAGCAATTTTCTTTTTTGTTTTTTGTTTAGAAAATAAAAAGAGTCTAACAATAAGATGGATACAGTGTTATCTACATACGTTGCGCTTTGCAACGGTGATTATATAACAGCAAAATAGAAGGGAGCTTTTTCATGACTAAGTATATTTTTGTAACAGGCGGTGTAGTATCGTCTTTAGGAAAAGGTATTACAGCAGCATCTCTTGGAAGACTTTTAAAAAATCGTGGTTTAAACGTAACGATTCAAAAGTTTGATCCATACATTAACGTAGACCCAGGGACTATGAGCCCATACCAACACGGTGAGGTATTCGTAACAGATGATGGCGCTGAAACTGACTTAGACCTTGGTCACTATGAGCGTTTCATCGACATTAACTTAAACAAATACAGCAACGTAACAACAGGTAAAATTTACTCTTCAGTTCTTCAAAAAGAGCGTCGCGGTGAATATTTAGGAGGAACAGTTCAAGTTATTCCTCACATTACTAACGAAATTAAAGAGCGCGTATATCGTTCTGGCCGTGAAACAAATGCGGATGTTGTTATTACAGAAATCGGTGGAACTGTTGGTGATATCGAGTCTCTACCATTCTTAGAAGCAATCCGTCAAATTAAGAGCGACATCGGTCGTGACAATGTAATGTACATTCACTGTACGTTAATCCCGTACTTAAAAGCAGCGGGTGAAATGAAGACAAAACCAACACAACATAGTGTTAAAGAACTTCGTAGCTTAGGTATTCAACCAAACATTATCGTTGTTCGTACAGAAATGCCTGTTTCTCAAGATATGAAAGACAAGCTTGCATTATTCTGTGACATCGATACAAAAGCAGTTATCGAAGCTCGCGATGCAGATACTTTATATGCGGTTCCATTATCTCTTCAAGAACAAAACATGGACCAAATCGTTTGTGATCACTTAAAATTAGACAATCCAGCTGCAGATATGACAGAGTGGACTGCGCTAGTTAACAAAGTGCGTAATCTTTCTAAGAAAACAAAAATCGCTCTTGTTGGTAAATATGTAGAACTTCAAGATGCTTATATTTCTGTTGTAGAAGCACTTCGTCATGCTGGTTACTCATTCGACACAGATGTAGAAGTAAAATGGGTAAATGCTGAGCATGTAACAGCAGAAAACGTAAAAGAATTAGTTGGCGATACAGATGGTATCCTTGTACCAGGTGGCTTCGGCGATCGTGGTGTAGAAGGTAAAATCGTTGCGATTCAATATGCTCGTGAAAACAAAGTTCCATTCTTAGGAATTTGCTTAGGTATGCAACTTGCATCAATCGAATTCGCACGTAATGTATTAGGTTTAGAAGGTGCTAACTCTTCTGAAATCAACCCTGACACACCATATGCAATCATCGACTTATTACCAGAACAAAAAGATGTAGAGGACCTAGGTGGTACACTTCGTCTTGGTCTATACCCATGTAAGCTTGCTGAAGAAACAAATGCTTACAATGCTTATAATGAGCCGGTTGTATATGAGCGTCATCGTCATCGTTATGAGTTCAACAACCAGTTCCGTCCTGATATGGAAAAAGAAGGATTTGTATTCTCTGGTACAAGCCCAGACGGCCGTCTAGTTGAAATCATTGAATTAAAAGACCACCCTTGGTTCGTGGCAGCACAGTTCCACCCAGAACTTGTTTCTCGTCCAAACCGTCCACAACCATTGTTCCATGACTTCGTAAGAGCTTCTATTACGAATAAAGAGAGCAAGTAATAAAAAAAGCGCCTGAAATAAGGCGCTTTTTTTAATATTCATTTAACATTTCATCGATTGTAAATTTGATTCCGTGATAAGCAAATAAAGCTACTATTAAACTTGGGAATCCGTAGCGATTACCTTCATCGTCTGGAATAAGACCTTTTAACAGTTTTGTATCAATATGTACGTCTGTATATCGTTCGAGTGATTCCGTACCTTCTTGAAGAGCAGAAATGCCGACAATAGAGTGTCCCTCTTCTTGTAGTTTTTTTGCAATTTCTACAACCGCTTCATCTGTTGAAAAACGGCTAATAAGAAGTACACGATCTGCAGAAGTTACTTCTACTTCTTTACCATTTTCAAATAAGCGTTTTGCTTGCTTCATTGGTTCAGCACCGAATAGTGCCTCGGCAACAACGCCCTCCATTTCATTTGTACCATGTAAATAAATGAAACCATCGCCAACTAGTGCTTGAGCAAGTAAACGAGCGCTATCTTCTATATTCATTTCTTCTTTTTGAGAAACTCTGGAGAAATAACCACTTAATTGAGTTGAAAAAATTTTTAACATAATGTTACTCCCTTCGTACGTGTTTGCCGGCTTTCATTATAATTTATTTTTTTAGAAAGGTGAAATCGTAGGGTAGCATAACAAAATAGGAAACGGTAAAATAAGAAAGAATAGGAAGGAATTTGCCAAAGAATAGCGAAAATAAATCGTTAAGATATAAGAAGCTTTAAATCTTGTACTTACACAGAAAGGTTGGGAATTATGGAAGGTAAAATTTTAATCGTTGATGATCAATATGGGATTCGTGTGTTATTACATGAAGTGTTCCAAAAAGAAGGTTATCAGACATTCCAAGCAGCGAATGGATTTCAAGCTTTAGATATCGTGAAAAAAGATAATCCAGATTTAGTAGTGTTAGATATGAAAATTCCAGGCATGGATGGTATAGAGATTTTAAAGCATGTAAAAGAAATTGATGAGAGTATTAAAGTAATTTTAATGACTGCTTATGGAGAGCTTGATATGATCCAAGAAGCAAAAGATTTAGGAGCTTTAATGCATTTTGCTAAACCATTTGATATTGATGAAATTCGTCAAGCTGTGAGAAATGAGCTCGCTGTAGAGGCGTAAAAATGAATTTTTTATAAAAAATATGGAAAAAAGCGTTTACATGGACTATTGTGCAGGTGAATACGGTTGAGTTTTTGAGTACAAGTTGTTATCCTATTGAGTGTAGAAAAAAGTCCGGTATGTAGATATACATATTTTACCTTATTCTGGTCATACTACCAGCGATAAGAACTTATCGGATACAAAAAACGTTTTTTAGGAGGATTCACCATGCCTTTAGTTTCTATGAAAGAAATGCTAAACAAAGCACTAGAAGGAAAATACGCAGTTGGTCAATTCAACATGAACAACTTAGAGTGGACTCAAGCTATCTTAGCTGCTGCGGAAGAAGAAAAATCTCCTGTAATCCTAGGTGTATCTGAGGGTGCAGCTCGTCATATGACTGGTTTCAAAACAGTTGTAGCTATGGTTAAAGCTTTAATCGAAGAAATGAACATCACTGTTCCTGTAGCGATTCACCTTGACCATGGTTCAAGCTTCGAAAAATGTAAAGAAGCAATTGATGCAGGTTTCACATCTGTAATGATCGACGCTTCTCACCACCCATTCGAAGAAAACGTTGAAACTACTAAACAAGTAGTAGAATACGCACACGCTCGTAACGTATCTGTTGAAGCTGAGCTTGGAACAGTTGGCGGACAAGAAGACGACGTAATCGCTGAAGGCGTAATTTACGCTGACCCAGCAGAGTGTAAGCACCTTGTTGAAGCAACAGGTATCGATTGCCTAGCTCCAGCTTTAGGTTCTGTACACGGTCCTTACAAAGGTGAGCCTAACTTAGGATTCGCTGAAATGGAACAAGTTCGTGACTTCACTGGCGTACCTTTAGTATTACATGGTGGTACTGGTATCCCAACTGCTGATATCGAAAAAGCTATCTCTTTAGGTACTTCAAAAATCAACGTAAACACTGAGAACCAAATCGAGTTTACAAAAGCTGTTCGTGAAGTATTAAACAAAGACCAAGAAGTTTACGATCCTCGTAAATTTATCGGACCTGGCCGCGACGCTATCAAAGCAACTGTTATTGGTAAAATTCGCGAATTCGGTTCTAACGGTAAAGCGTAAGAATAAAATTCCGTTTTGGAAACCGTCTAGTCTTTTAGACGGTTTCCTTTCGTTGTATAATGAAAGCGTGAACAAGTCTAAAGATTTTATCATTTTTGGTTTTTAAATAGAAAATAATGTGCATAGTCCTATTAATAAATGTGATAACGTATCTAAATTGATAAAGTGAATTCGATGAATAGTTGATCTTTATCTATTCGTGCTACAGGAGAAATGAAGATAATGGTTTCCTATTTATTGAGTTTTGGGATGGAAAGAGTAATTGAGATTCTTAAGGGGAGCTTTCTATAAAAAGATAGAAAGTAAATACATTCACAAGAAGGGAGCTCAATATGGAAAAATTGCTAATTGAAGGCGGAAGAGCTTTAAATGGAACAATTCGAGTAAGTGGTGCAAAGAACAGTGCCGTTGCATTAATTCCAGCGACAATTTTAGCAGATACTCCAGTAACTATTGGTGGTGTCCCTAATATTTCGGACGTGAAAATGTTAGGAGACTTACTAGAGGAAATTGGAGGGAAAGTAACTTATGGACAGGAGGAAGAGATGGTAGTCGATCCTTCTAACATGGTTGCAATGCCTTTGCCAAATGGAAAAGTGAAAAAATTGCGCGCTTCTTATTATTTAATGGGTGCAATGCTTGGCCGTTTTAAAAAAGCTGTTATTGGGCTTCCGGGTGGATGTCATTTAGGACCGAGGCCGATTGATCAGCATATTAAAGGGTTTGAAGCGCTAGGTGCACATGTTACGAATGAACAAGGTGCCATCTATTTAAGAGCAGATGAGCTACGCGGGGCACGTATTTATTTAGATGTTGTTAGTGTAGGAGCTACGATTAATATTATGCTAGCAGCTGTACGAGCGAAAGGTAGAACTGTTATTGAAAATGCAGCGAAAGAGCCTGAGATCATTGATGTAGCTACATTGTTAACAAGCATGGGAGCACGTATTAAAGGTGCTGGTACTGATGTAATCCGAATAGATGGTGTTGACTCTTTACATGGTTGTCACCATACTATCATTCCAGATCGTATTGAAGCTGGTACGTATATGATTCTAGGAGCTGCATCAGGAGGAGAAGTAACGGTTGATAACGTTATTCCTCAGCATTTAGAATCAGTTACTGCAAAGCTAAGAGAAGCTGGTGTTCAAGTTGAAACGAACGATGATCAAATTACGGTGAACGGTAATAGAAAGTTAAAAGTAGTTGATATCAAAACGCTTGTATATCCAGGTTTTCCAACGGATTTACAACAGCCGTTTACGACGCTTTTAACAAAGGCACACGGGACGGGAGTTGTAACAGATACAATTTACGGTGCCCGTTTCAAACACATTGATGAATTACGTCGTATGAATGCTCAAATTAAAGTAGAAGGTCGTTCGGCAATTGTAACTGGTCCTGTGTTACTGCAAGGTGCAAAAGTGAAGGCGAGTGATTTACGAGCAGGAGCGGCACTTGTTATTGCAGGGTTAATGGCAGATGGAATTACAGAAGTAACAGGACTTGAGCATATTGATCGAGGTTATGAGAATATAGTGGACAAGCTTAAAGGGCTTGGTGCAAACATTTGGCGAGAACAAATGACAAAGCAAGAAATTGAAGAAATGAAGAACGCATAAGTGATACTTCCGCAAGGGGGAAGCGAAGCATCACTACTTGCGGAAGTACACTTTATAGAAAAACACGGTTCACAAAATACGGCAGAAATATAAAGGCTTAAAGGAGAGGGATTATCGTGGAAAGAAGTTTATCTATGGAGTTAGTACGTGTAACAGAGGCTGCAGCTTTATCATCAGCGCGTTGGATGGGGCGCGGGAAAAAGGATGAGGCAGACGGTGCAGCAACATCAGCTATGCGTGATGTATTTGATACAATTCCGATGAAAGGTACAGTTGTAATTGGTGAAGGTGAGATGGATGAAGCACCAATGCTATATATCGGAGAGAAATTAGGTACAGGATATGGACCACGTGTAGACGTTGCGGTTGATCCTTTAGAAGGGACAAACATCGTAGCAGCTGGTGGCTGGAATGCTCTTGCTGTCATTGCAATTGCAGACCACGGTAATTTGTTACATGCCCCTGACATGTACATGGATAAAATCGCGGTTGGCCCAGAAGCAGTTGGGGCGGTCGACATTGATGCGCCTATTATTGATAACTTACGTGCAGTTGCGAAAGCGAAAAATAAAGATATTGAAGATGTTGTAGCGACAGTTTTAAATCGTCCACGTCATCAAGAAATTATTGAAGAAATTCGTAAAGCTGGTGCGCGCATTAAATTGATTAATGATGGAGATGTAGCTGGAGCGATTAATACAGCGTTTGATCGTACAGGTGTAGATATTTTATTTGGATCTGGTGGAGCACCTGAAGGTGTATTAGCAGCAGTTGCTTTAAAATGTTTAGGTGGAGAAATTCACGGAAAACTATTGCCACAAAACGAAGCTGAATTAGCACGTTGTAAAAAAATGGGCATAGAAGACATTAATCGTATCCTTCGCATGGAGGACTTAGTAAAAGGTGACGATGCAATCTTTGCAGCAACAGGCGTAACAGATGGAGAACTATTACGCGGTGTTCAATTTAAAGGTAGCGTAGGAACAACGCAATCCCTTGTTATGCGCGCAAAATCAGGCACAGTTCGCTTCGTAGATGGTCGTCATAGCTTAAATAAAAAACCGAACTTGGTTATTAAGTAAAAAGCAGAGGTGGCTTGCTCAGAAGGGGAAGGCATTGGAACTCCTGACGAAGAGGCGTTTTGTGCCTCGCAGGAAGGGGTGAAATGACTGACCCTTCTAGCCACCGGAGCTGGATTTAAGTAAAAAGCGTAAGCAGCTTGTTCAGAATGGGAGGTGGATGGAGCTTCTGACGTAGAGGTGCTTTTTGCCTCGCAGGAAGAAGTGAAGCCACTGACCATTCTAGCTGCTGAAGCTAGATTAAATAAAAAGCGTAAGCAGCTCCTTCAGAAAGGTTAAAATGGTCGATCTTTCTAACTATCGGAGCTGGAACTAAATTAAATAAGAAGCGAAGACAAATTTTCTTGTCTTCGCTTCTTGTATTTGTGTTCCAACGTATTGATTAAAACTAGATAAAAGGGTTACAATAGTGGATATTACCCTACTTGAACTTATTGCCTTTCATTATTAATTATTTGCCTTCCGTATTTTTTCCCTTTACCCATGAAAAAAGAGAATAACGTTAAAGTGTGGTGTCTGAATGAATTTGTCAATTGCAGCATTAGAAAACATGAAATTAAAAGAGTTATACGAGCTTGCGAAAGAATTTAAGATTTCGTATTATAGCAAGTTAACGAAAAAAGAGCTGATTTTTTCTATTTTGAAAGCTCGAGCAGAAAAAGAAGGTTTCTTTTTCATGGAAGGCGTATTAGAAATTATTCAATCAGAAGGATTTGGATTCCTACGTCCTATCAACTATTCTCCAAGCTCAGAAGATATTTATATCTCAGCTTCGCAAATTCGTCGTTTCGATTTACGTAATGGAGATAAGGTTTCTGGTAAAGTACGACCTCCGAAAGAAAATGAACGCTATTTTGGGTTATTACAAGTTGAAGCTGTAAACGGAGATGATCCAGATTCAGCAAAAGAGCGTGTGCATTTCCCTGCATTAACACCATTATACCCAGATCGCCAAATGAAATTGGAAACGGAACCGAAAAAGTTACCGACACGCATCATGGATTTAATCGCACCAGTTGGATTTGGACAACGTGGTTTAATTGTTGCGCCTCCAAAGGCTGGTAAAACAAGTCTATTAAAAGAAATCGCGCACAGTGTTACAACAAATCATCCGGAAGCAGAACTAATTGTACTTTTAATTGATGAGCGTCCAGAGGAAGTAACAGACATTGAACGTTCTGTTAAAGGAGATGTTGTAAGTTCTACTTTTGATGAAGTACCAGAAAATCATATTAAAGTAGCTGAGCTTGTGTTAGAACGTGCGATGCGTCTTGTAGAGCACAAGAAAGATGTTATCATTTTAATGGATAGTATTACCCGTTTAGCTCGAGCTTACAACCTCGTTATTCCACCAAGTGGTAGAACATTATCAGGTGGTATCGATCCAGCTGCCTTCCATAGACCGAAGCGTTTCTTTGGAGCTGCACGTAATATTGAAGAAGGCGGTAGCTTAACAATTTTAGCAACAGCCCTTGTTGATACAGGATCACGTATGGACGATGTTATTTACGAGGAATTTAAAGGAACTGGAAATATGGAACTTCACTTAGATCGTTCATTAGCTGAACGTCGTATCTTCCCAGCGATTGATATTCGTCGTTCTGGTACACGTAAAGAAGATCTATTAATTCCAAAAGAACATTTAGACAAGTTATGGGGCATTCGTAAGACAATGCGTGATACACCAGACTTTGTTGAAAGTTTCTTACGTAAGCTTCGTCAAACGAAGACAAATGAAGAGTTTTTACAAAACATTGTTGCAGACTCGAAAAGGTATGTAACAACTAAGTAAAGGGAAAAAATCAAGACTCGCTTATTTTATAGTAAGCGAGTTTTTTATGCTGTTTAGGTGATATTAAAGAGAGAAATAAGTGAAAGAACCTGAGTTAGTCAGAGCTGGATGAGCTCCCTCCAGTGGCTAGAATGGTCGGTGGCTTCGCGTCTTCCTACAAGGTAAAAAGCACCTCTACGTCAGAAGCTCCATCCCCCTCCCATTCTGAACGAGCCGCTTCTGCTTTTAAATTGTATCTAGTTCCGACGGCTAGCTCTTCGTGTCTAAGAACCTCCCGCACTAAAGGTAAAAAGCACCTTTTGTGCGAGAGAACCTTAGCCGGTCAGAGCTAAACGAGCCGTCTACACTTTTAATTTCAAAAGACAAAAACAGGTAGTTGCAAAATGAAGTTAGCCTTGTTATAATTTCATCATATGTGTTTCATCAATATAGTTGTGTATGCAGCTGAAGATGAAAAACTCTGTTTCGAAAATGATTCAGGGCGGAAGGAGATGAAAAGAATGAAAGCAGGAATTCACCCAGATTACAAGAAAGTTGTATTCATGGACACAAACACAGGCTTCAAATTCTTAAGCGGATCTACTAAAGGATCTAACGAAACTGTTGAGTGGGAAGATGGTAACACTTATCCATTACTAAAAGTTGAGATCAGTTCTGATTCTCACCCATTCTACACTGGACGTCAGAAGTTTGCTACTGCAGACGGACGCGTTGACCGCTTCAATAAGAAATACGGTCTTAAGTAATAAAAACATAAAACAGGCAAGTGTATGTATTCGCTTGTCTGTTTTTTTTGCGAAAATATTATACCTTTACCCTACTTTTAACTGAAAAGTAGATGAAAGGAGAGCTTCATGTACTTAATAAATCAAAATGGCTGGATTGAAGTGATTTGCGGTAGTATGTTTTCTGGCAAGTCAGAAGAGCTAATCCGCCGTGTGCGCCGTACGCAATTTGCAAAACAACATGCAATTGTATTTAAACCATGTATTGATAATCGATATAGTGAAGAAGATGTTGTATCACATAACGGATTAAAGGTAAAAGCAGTTCCTGTTTCAGCTTCAAAGGATATATTTGAACATATTACAGAAGAGCTGGATGTTATTGCAATCGATGAGGTGCAATTTTTTGATGGGGACATTGTGGAAGTGGTGCAAGTATTGGCAAATCGTGGCTATCGTGTCATTGTAGCTGGTTTAGACCAAGATTTCCGTGGTCTACCATTTGGACAAGTTCCTCAGCTGATGGCGATTGCTGAACATGTGACAAAACTACAAGCAGTATGTTCTGTATGTGGATCTCCAGCAAGTCGTACACAACGATTAATTGATGGAGAACCAGCGGCATTTGATGATCCAATTATTTTAGTTGGAGCTTCAGAATCGTATGAACCACGTTGTCGTCATTGTCATGCAGTACCTGCAAACAAAGATAAGTAAAACTCGCTGCGCAAGGCGGGTTTTTTTCAAAATAGAGAGAATGAGCGGTGTGAGCCGCTTACGCTTTTAAATATATCTAGTTCCGGTGGCTAGCTCTTCGCATCTAAGAACCTTCCGCCCGAAAGGTAAAAAGCACCTTTAGGTCGAAAGAACCTTAGTTGGTCAGAGCTGAAAGAGCCACTGCCACTTTTAAATATATTATCTAGCTCCAGCGGCTAGAATCTCCGGCCATTTCGCTCTCTCGCTCGAAGCAAAAAGCGCTTCAAGGTCGAGAGCTCCAATGGCCTGCAATTCTGAGCGAGCCGCTTGCGCTTTTAAATATATCTAGTTCTGGTGGCTAGCTCTTCGCATCTAAGAACCTTCCGCCCGAAAGGTAAAAAGCACCTTTAGGTCGAAAGAACCTTAGCTGGTCAGAGCTGAACAAGCCACCACCACTTTTAAATATAATTTGCGTTTTTTTGAGTAAGTACCATATACTATTTGTATTAGATACTAGGATGTAGAGGTGAATGATGTGTTAGATCGTTTGCAAGCTGTAGAAAATCGTTATGAGAAGTTAAATGAATTGTTAAGTGATCCAGCGATTATTAGTGATTCAAATAAGCTTCGTGAATATTCAAAGGAACAGTCTGATATACAGGAAACGGTAGAGGTGTATCGTGAGTATAAGGATGTTCGTGAGCAATTAAAAGATGCGAAAGCAATGTTAGAAGATAAGTTAGACGCAGAAATGCGTGAAATGGTAAAAGAAGAAGTTTCTGAGTTAGAATCACAAGATAAAACATTATCAGAGCGTCTGAAAATTTTACTTGTTCCAAAAGACCCTAATGATGATAAGAACGTTATCGTTGAGGTTCGTGGAGCTGCTGGTGGAGACGAGGCAGCTTTATTTGCTGGTGACTTATACCGTATGTATAGCCGTTACGCTGAGGTACAGGGCTGGAAAACGGAGATTATTGAGGCTAGCTATACAGAGTTAGGTGGATATAAAGAGATTATCTTTATGATTAATGGTAAAGGTGCTTTCGCGAAGCTGAAATTCGAGAATGGTGCTCACCGTGTACAACGTGTTCCTGAAACGGAATCTGGTGGACGTATTCATACATCTACAGCAACTGTAGCTGTATTACCAGAGGCAGAAGAAGTAGAAATTGATATTCATGAGAAAGATGTTCGTGTTGATACATTCGCTTCTAGTGGACCTGGTGGACAGAGCGTTAATACAACGATGTCAGCGGTGCGTTTAACGCATTTACCGACTGGTGTAGTCGTATCTTGTCAGGATGAGAAATCACAGATCAAGAATAAAGAAAAAGCGATGAAAGTATTACGCGCACGTGTTTATGATAAGTTTAGACAAGAAGCGCAAGCTGAGTATGATCAAAACCGTAAACAAGCTGTTGGTACGGGAGATCGTTCAGAGCGTATTCGTACGTATAACTTCCCGCAAAACCGTGTTACAGACCATCGAATCGGTTTAACGATTCAAAAGCTAGATCAAATCTTACAAGGTAAGTTAGATGATTTCATCAATGCCTTAGTGATGGAAGATCAGGCTCAAAAGATGGAGGCAGCGGAGTAATGCGTGTCTATGAAGCCCTGAAATGGGCTTCTTCTTTTTTACAGGAAAATGGACGAGATGAAAATGCGGGAGAAATTGTCCTTTGTCATGTATTAAAGGTGAACAGAACAGGATTACTTATGAATATGCGTGAAGAAATAACTGAGGAACAAGAGAAAAGCTTTACGGAGTTTATCCATAAGCATGTAGAAGGTATTCCTATTCAATATATGATTGGTTATGAAATGTTTTATGGACGGTCTTTCTTTGTGAATGAAGAAGTATTAATACCAAGGCCGGAAACAGAAGAGCTTATAGTGGGAGTATTAGAAAGAATCGAGCGCCATTTTGGTGATGAGAAACTACATGTAGCAGATATAGGTACAGGTAGTGGAGCGATTTCTATTACGCTTGCTTTAGAAAATAAAAATCTTCATGTGTATACAGTAGATATTGCACAAGAGTCGATTGAAGTTGCAAAAGAAAATGCAAAAGCTTTAGGTGCAGAAGTAACGTTCTATCACGGTGATTTATTGTCACCATTTCATAAAACGGGTCAAAAGCTAGATGTTGTTGTTTCAAATCCTCCATATATACCGGAAGAGGATTGGCGTGGTCTTTCTCCTGTTGTGAAAGAGCATGAGCCGAAGAGAGCACTTGTTGGTGGTGAAGACGGATTAGATTTCTATCGCCGTTTTATGGAAGAATTGCCGAATGTGTTGCAGAAGAAAGCGATTGTGGCGTTTGAAATTGGAGTAGGACAAGGTGAGGATGTAAAAAGATTGTTACAACAAGCTTTTCCACATGCTCATGTTGAGGTTGTTTTCGATATTAACGGAAAAGATCGTATGGTATTTGCAGAGATGGAGTAAGGTTCACACCTTACTCTATTTTTTTGTGGAAAAATTCATATAGATTTTGAATTTAATAGTTTAGAAAGATGAAAGTCTGTCCACACTGTTTGTAGAAGGGACGGTGGAGGAAATGAAAAAACAAGTTATTGCTTATCTTCTTATACTATTAATTGGTGCACAGTTACTTGTGCAGTTTGGATATATGAAAGCTGATGCGAAAGGGCCTTCAGTTATTCCGAAAGAGGCCGTTCGATTACGAATTTTAGCAAATAGTGATTCAGATAAAGACCAGGCATTAAAGCGTAAAGTGCGTGATGAAGTAAAAGCACAAATTGATGGATGGGTAGCGGATTTAACTTCATTTGAAGAGGCGCGCAAAGTAATTCAAAGTCATATTCCAGAAATCGAGAAAACGGTGGAAAATACGTTAAAAAGAGAAGGAAGTAAAGAATCATTTCAAGTGAAATTTAGTAAGAATGTAAAGTTTCCGACAAAGGTATATGGGAATTTTATTTATCCGGCAGGGGAATATGAAGCAGTCTTAATTACAATTGGGGAAGGTGAAGGGGCAAACTGGTGGTGTGTATTATTTCCACCGATGTGTTTCTTAGATTTTTCAAGTGGTACAGCTGTAAGGAAAGAAGAACATGTTGTGAAGGCTGAATCTCCTGAAGAGGAGCAAGTAAAACAAATAGATAATGAAGAAGTAGTAAATGTAGAAGAGAAAAAAGAGGATGAGGTAAAAGAAACGAAAGTTGTAAAGCGGGAAGCAGTAAAAAAAGTAACAGCTTCTGAAAAGAAAGTAGTGAAAAATGAAACAAAAGTCGAAGAGCAGCCTGTAAGTAAAGAAGAAACAAAAAATGTGGAAAAAGTGGAGAAATCTGTGGAGAAAAAACAAGAACAGCAAAATGAGTATGTAAAAGTAGAAGAGGAAGAAGAAAAGCCAGAAGTTAAATTGTTTATTGTAGAAGCTTTTACATCTTTATTCTCTAAATAGTACTATTAATAAATCCCTCCTCATATATAAAAATGAGGAGGGATTTATTATGAAGAAAGTGTATTTTGCTACGAAAGCAGATGTGGAAAGATTACATTCTTTTTTCGGACAAGCTAATAAAAAAGATGATAAAATAAATGAGTTGTACGCACAATTTATGATTTTGGAAGAGGCGGAAGAAATACGAGCTGTAATTGGTTATGAACAAAGTGGGGAAGATGTACTTATTCGTTCTTGTTTATTCACACCTCATGTGGATAAACAGACTTTCTTATATTTTTTTGAAATGTTTTTGCAGTATATGAAAGAAAAAAGTGTTCAACAATTGTACTTACTAACAAATCATCCACAATCTGTACCGATCTTTCAGTTCTTTGACTTTTTTACTATAGAAAAGGATGAGGTTCCAGAGGGAATTCAACAGCTAGAACATTTTTGTAAAAATATAAAAGAGCAGAATGCAATAATACTAAATTGTCAGCTATTCACAAAGTTATCCACGGATTAATTAGGTTTATCCACATTTTGTGGATAAACCTTGTTTGTCTTTTGGATAAATCTCATAGTAAACTAAAAATAGACAAGTATTTAAGGCTAGAAAAGGACGTGGAAAAAAATGCATACAAATATGTGGGTTGTGGATAATGTTGTGGAAAGAAAAAAATATTATCCACAGTTACAAGAAGCAGCAAAATTATTAAGAGAAAATGAGGCGGTTGCTTTCCCTACGGAAACAGTATATGGGTTAGGGGCAAACGCGATGGATGATGAAGCAATCGCGAAAATTTTCGAAGCGAAAGGAAGACCGAGTGATAATCCACTCATTGTCCACATAGGTACAAAATCTCAGTTAGATGGGATTGTGAAAGAAATTCCACCAGTTGCAGAGAAGTTAATGGCGCATTTTTGGCCAGGACCATTAACAATTATTTTGCCGAGAAAAGAAGGAATTTCAGAGAAGGTGACGGCAGGACTTAATACGGTTGGAGTAAGAATGCCTGATCATCCAATTGCACTTGCTCTTATTGAAGAGGCGAATGTACCTGTTGCGGCACCAAGTGCGAATCGTTCAGGGCGTCCAAGTCCAACATTAGCTTCTCACGTATATGAAGATTTGAATGGGAAGATTGCAGGTATTGTTGATGGTGGTGCAACTGGAGTAGGCGTTGAATCAACTGTAATTGATTGTACAAGCACGGTTCCAACAATATTACGTCCAGGTGGGATTACGAAAGAACAATTAGAAGCGGTGATAGGTACTGTTTCTTTAGATCCAGCTTTAAAGGATGAGAAGGAAAAACCGAAATCGCCTGGAATGAAATACACACATTATGCGCCGAAAGCACCACTTAGTATTGTCGAGGGCTCACGTGAGTTTATTCAGCATCTTGTGGATGAGAAAAAGAAAGAAGGATTTAAAGTAGGCGTATTAACGACAGAAGAGTATCAGCATGTATATAGTGCAGATGTTATATTATCTTGTGGTGTTAGAAGTGACTTAGCTAGCGTTGCGACTAAATTATATGATGTACTTAGAACATTTGATGCAAGTGAAGTGGATGTTATTTTTAGTGAGTCATTCCCTAATGAAGGAATAGGGAATGCAATTATGAATCGTTTAACGAAAGCGGCAGGACATCATATTATTATTGAATGATAAGGTAAGATTAGCAAACAGAATATTTCTCCTTGGATAAGCATATTGTGAAGTAGCACGTCCAAGGAGGGGCATGAATGACGTTTGAACAGCTAATACCTTTAATAATTATGGCATTCGCCTTAGGGATGGATGCGTTCTCGGTGAGTCTTGGTATGGGGATGATGCCCCTAAAGTTAAGACAAATCCTGTATATTGGTATGACGATAGGGATATTTCATATTATTATGCCGTTTATAGGAATGGTACTAGGTCGTTTTTTATCAGAGAAATATGGAGATATCGCACATTTTGCGGGTGCTATTTTATTAATCGGACTAGGGTTTTATATCGTATATTCGACCATTTTACAAAATGAAGAGACTAGAACTGCTCCTATTGGAATTAGTTTATTCGTATTTGCATTTGGCGTCAGTATAGATAGTTTCTCAGTAGGGCTTAGTCTTGGTATTTATGGGGCACAGACAATTATTACGATTTTACTTTTTGGATTTGTTAGCATGTTATTAGCGTGGATTGGTTTATTAATTGGGAGACATGCGAAAGATATGCTCGGTACATACGGTGAGATAGTAGGTGGTATCATTTTGGTTGGGTTTGGATTATATATCCTTTTTCCTATATAATTTTATGTAGGAGGGAATTATGAACAAGCTATTGGAATGGTATGTTAAGTTTTTAACCTTCTTTCCTCGATGGCTAAGAAAACTTATAATTTGGGGTATTATTTTGCAAATTTCGATGTTAGGTTGGATTAAGTTAATTCGTGAATGGTGAGATAGTTCCTTTCTGTGAATATTTTGTTTGTACTATATTTATTACGCTAAAAATTACAGATATAGAAAGGATGAGATGAATGACGAGATTGAAGCAAGTTTTTGGTATTATTATTAGTTTTTTTGTTTTTTGGTTTAGTATGCTCGGTGTACAAATGTTTGCTGAGTTTTTAGATATTGAGTCATTGAAATTTGTTGCGGGAAAGACTGAGGCGGCGCGTGCCTTTTACTCTCCGTACCCGTTTTTAATTGTTTTTCTTATTACATTGCTTTCCCTATACTTCTTCGTAATTAAGCTAGGGAAGCCGAAAAAAGAGAAAATGCCTACTTTAGAGGAAAAGAAGGAAGAATTACAATGATAAAATCCCCTGCTAAAAAGCAGGGGATTTTATATTTGAGTGATGGGAGGAATCTAGCTGCCTCCGCTTTTAGATGTTATCCAGCTCCAGCTGCTAGAATGGTCGGTGGCTTCGCGTCTTCCTGTGAGGCAAAAAGCGCCTCTACGTCAGAAGCTCCATCCTCCTCCCATTCTGAACGAGCCGCTTCCGCTTTTAGATATTATCCAGTTCCAGTGGCCAGCTCTTCGCATCTAAGAACCTCCCGCACGAAAGGTAAAAAGCACCTTTTGTGCGAGAGAACCTTAGCTGGTCAGAGCTAAACGGGCCACTTCCACTTTTAAACTGGCCTAACTAATTCAAATTGTTCTCCTAATTTTGCATAGTTGTGTCCTGCTAGGCGGCTTATTGGTTTGAGTCCTTCTGCGTGAATGCGCCCTTTTTCATATAGATGTTCGGCAACGTGGAAACGAACGACGCGTCCAATTAGTAGATCACAAGCTGGTGAGTCTTCCGTTCCGCCAAGTGGAATTGCACGTTCTAATACGCATTCCATTCGAATATTTGCTTCTTTTACACCTGGAACAGAGATGACTTCACTTTCGATTGGTGTTAATTTTGCTAGTTCAATTTCACTTTCATTTGGCGGGAGGTTAGCTGCTGTTTCGTTAATTGCTGCTACATATGATTCGTCAGAAATATGTACGACAAATTCTCCTTTTTCAATTGCGTTTCGGGAAGTGTCCTTTCTTTCTCCTGCTTTTCGTTGTACAGATACTGAGATAAGTGGTGGATTAGCAGCGACAATATTGAAATAACTATATGGTGCTCCGTTTAGTACACCTTCTTTTGTTACAGAAGTAACGAATGCGACAGGACGAGGGATGATACTTCCGGTAAGTAATTTGTAATTATCTTTTTCAGTTTGTTCATTTGGATTAATGGATAACATGCTTGTAATCCCCTTTCTAAATATGAATACTTATTGTTTGTTTACAAGATAACGATGAGAAAATCCTGCTGGAAATAATATTTTGTTTCATAAAAAGAACTTACTTCAATTGTAATGAAGTAAGTTCTTTTTCAAGAATCTCAAATTTGAGATAAAAATTAAAGTAAAACGTATGCCCCAGGCCCGATTAAAGCTACACCAACAGCGACAGCGATTAACATTAAGTTATATTCATATCCGTTTTGTGTTACCCAGTAACCATTTTTTCCGTGAACAGTGAAGATAGCCATTAACATTGTTCCAACGATAAATAATGAACCAACTACAATGAAAATACCTGATGCGAATAAGAAACCACCTAGTAATTCAGTTGCGCCAGCCATAAATGCCATAAATACACCAGGACGTAAACCGATTGACTCCATCCAGCCACCTGTTCCTTTTAAACCGTAACCGCCGAACCAACCAAATAATTTTTGAGCGCCATGACCCATGAATGTAATTCCTATAATAAGACGAATAATAAGTAGACCGAAATCCATCATTTTAAAAAACCTCCTAAAAGTTATTAACTTACCTTACGTAAGTAATAATAAAATAGTTACTTACTATAGTCAAGTGGATTTTGAAAAAAGTTTGAATTAAATTTTACAAATTAACAACAAAAAATAAAATGTAGTAAAGACCTCTAGACAAGTTGAGCAAAAAAAGAGAAAATATAAATAGAAGTTAACTTCTAATTGTTATTCAGACAATCAGAATTGACTGGAATTTTGTGAAGCGCTACAATAAGAGTCTATTAGTAATGACATAATTTATTTCGAAAGCGTTTTTACAGTATAATATTCGAAGTATGAAGTCTTACATGTATCCCGAGTTTTACTAGGGATTGCCCTATAAACTTTTAGGTAAATTATAAGGAGGACTATCCTATGTTTAAAAAATTATTCGGTCTTGGTTCAAAAACAAATGAAGAAACAATCGTAGCTCCATTAACTGGAGCAGTGAAAAATATTGAAGAAGTACCAGATCCAGTATTTGCTGGTCGTATGATGGGTGACGGTGTTGCAATTGATCCTACTGAAGGTGTAGTTGTATCTCCAGTTGATGGTGAAATCGTACAATTATTCCACACAAAACATGCTATCGGAATTAAAGCGAAAAACGGTACAGAAATTTTAATCCACGTTGGATTAGAAACTGTAAAAATGGAAGGTGAAGGTTTCGAAGCTCACGTTTCTGAAGGCCAAGCTGTGAAAGCTGGAGATAAATTAATCTCATTCGACTTAGAATTAATCCGTGAAAAAGCGAAAAGTACAATTACTCCAATTGTTATTACAAACACAGATGCAGCTGAGTCTATTAAGACAACTGTAGGCGTAGCAGCTACAAAAGGTTCAACAGAAGTAATGAAAGTTACAATGAAATAATTGCAATATAAGAGGAATCCGTTTCGTATGAAATGGATTCCTTATTTTTGTTGCGTGTTCAGTATGTATGTTAAAATACTCTAGGCACTTGGAAATAGGGTTTCACATATATGTGGATAAGGCGCATTTTTCTTAGAAAAAATATAAGAGAAATGCGCCTTTTGTATATTCACATTTCTTTTGTTCTATTCTAATGTAAGTTATGATGAATGATAAGAAATCGAATATAGGGGTGGGTTTGAATGAAACGAGTGTTATTTGTTTGTACTGGCAATACATGTCGTAGTCCAATGGCTGAGGCGTTGCTTCGTCATCACGGAGGAGATAAGTTTGAAGTGCAATCTGCTGGTGTTTTCGCCTATCCTGGGAGCGATGCATCGGTACATGCGAAGGAAGCTTTAGCTGAAAAAGGAATTTCAATTGATCATGCGGCGCAGCAAGTAAATGAAACTTTGCTTGATTGGGCTGATATTGTCGTAACGATGACAGAAAACCATAAGCAAATTGTACTTGGGCATTATCCGAGCGTTGAAAAGAAATTAAATACGTTATATGGATTAACTGAAGGTATAGGCAAGGACATTTCAGATCCATTTGGAGGCTCGCTTTCTATTTATAAAGAAACGTTAGATGAGATGGAAAAACTTGTACAAACTTTACTGAAAAAACATTCAGTAGGTTGATGTTTCGTGTATAATACGATATTGGAGATCACTTCTTCCTATATGAGGTAGCGAGTGTGAAATGAAGATAATTGATTGAAACTTTGGAGGGGTAAAAATGAAAGTAGTAATAGCATCTGATCACGGCGGTATGAATATCCGCAAAGAACTTGTAAATTTATTAGAAGAGTTAAATATTGAATATATTGATTTAGGTTGTGAATGTGAAGCTGGTTCTGTTGATTACCCTGACTTTGCGTTTCCAGCAGCTGAAATGGTAGCGAATGGTGAAGTAGATCGTGGTATTTTAGTTTGTGGGACAGGCATTGGTATGTCAATCGCAGCAAACAAAGTAAATGGTATCCGTTGTGCGTTAGTTCATGATACTTTCAGCGCGAAAGCGACGAGAGAGCATAATGACACTAACATGCTAGCAATGGGCGAGCGTGTAATTGGTGCTGGTCTAGCGCGTGATATCGCGAAAATTTGGTTAACAACTGATTATGAAGGTGGTCGTCACGAAAACCGCGTAGGAAAAATTAAAACATACGAAACAAAGTAATAGATTCTAACTATCAGTAGTGTGAAATATAATTTGGTGAACCAACCTGTGAAAGGAAGAGGCGTAATGACAGAAATCGTAAAGGTAAGAGAACAGCTACAAATGTCGCTTTCTGATTTCCAAGAACAAGCTTCATTACAAAGCGGTCAAATTTTTGTAGTGGGTTGTAGCACGAGCGAAGTGCTAGGCGAAAGAATTGGAACATCAGGAACGATGGAAGTAGCAGAGGCGATTTTCTCTGAGTTAAAACAATTTCAAGAGCAAACAGGTATTGAATTAGCGTTTCAATGTTGTGAGCATTTAAACCGTGCTTTAGTAGTTGAGAGAGAAGTAGCGATAAAATATCAATTTGAAATTGTAACAGTTACGCCTGTTAGATCAGCAGGTGGTGCATTGGGGACATACGCGTATCACAATTTGAAAGATCCGGTAGTAGTTGAGTTTATTAAAGCTGATGCAGGAATGGATATTGGTGATACATTTATCGGTATGCATTTAAAGCATGTAGCTGTTCCGGTTCGTACAAGTGTGAAGGAAATTGGAAGTGCGCATGTAACGATGGCCAAAACACGTGGAAAACTAATTGGTGGAGCACGTGCTGTCTATGCGGCAGTGGAAGAGACTACCACTTGCCGTTAAATATGAGAAATTAGGAAGTCATATAGTACCTGTTTATCATAAGATAAAAGGTATGTTGTCTGACTTTATAATAGAAGAAAGAAAAGACCGATTTTCGGTCTTTTTTTTCTTTTATGATATAGAAAGTCATGTTAGAATGTAGTTGAAAACATGAAGGTTCGAAAGAATTACAACCTGAATTTTCGTTTTTTCTGAATAAATAAGAAAAAACTGTTGGGAATCGATGTAATTCGTTCAGAAAAGGGGGATTTTGGTGGATCATTTAAAACGTCAAGATGAAAAGGTATTTGCTGCAATTGAGGCAGAACTAGGAAGACAGCGTTCAAAGATTGAGTTAATTGCTTCGGAAAACTTTGTAAGTGAAGCAGTAATGGAGGCACAAGGTTCTGTTTTAACGAATAAGTATGCTGAAGGATATCCTGGAAAACGTTACTATGGTGGCTGTGAACACGTAGACGTAGTAGAAGATATCGCACGTGATCGCGTGAAAGAAATTTTCGGCGCAGAGCACGTAAATGTTCAACCACACTCTGGTGCACAAGCGAACATGGCAGTATACTTCACGATTTTAGAGCAAGGCGATACAGTACTTGGTATGAACTTATCTCATGGTGGTCACTTAACACACGGAAGCCCTGTTAACTTCAGTGGAGTACAATATAATTTCGTAGAATATGGCGTGGATGCTGAATCTCACCGTATTAATTACGATGATGTATTAGCAAAAGCGAAAGAACATAAACCAAAATTAATCGTTGCAGGTGC
Source organism: Bacillus cereus group sp. MYBK14-1 (assembly GCF_051916885.1). Lineage (NCBI taxonomy): Bacteria > Bacillati > Bacillota > Bacilli > Caryophanales > Bacillaceae > Bacillus > Bacillus cereus group sp. MYBK14-1. Next base: position 147,315 of record NZ_JBQAHM010000011.1, read on the forward strand.
AAGTGCATACCCTCGTGTTATCGATTTCAAGCGATTCCGTGAGATTGCAGATGAAGTGGGCGCTTATTTAATGGTTGATATGGCACATATCGCAGGTTTAGTAGCTGCTGGTTTACATCCAAATCCAGTACCACATGCACATTTCGTTACAACGACAACACATAAAACGTTACGTGGTCCGCGTGGTGGTATGATTTTATGTGAAGAGCAATTTGCAAAACAAATTGATAAATCAATCTTCCCTGGTATTCAAGGTGGTCCACTTATGCACGTAATCGCTGCAAAAGCTGTTGCATTTGGTGAAGCACTTCAAGATGATTTCAAAACATATGCACAAAATATCATTAACAATGCGAACCGCTTAGCTGAAGGTCTTCAAAAAGAAGGACTTACACTTGTTTCTGGCGGAACAGACAATCACTTAATCTTGATTGATGTTCGTAACTTAGAAATCACAGGTAAAGTAGCAGAGCACGTATTAGATGAAGTTGGTATTACAGTGAACAAAAATACAATTCCATTTGAAACAGCAAGCCCATTTGTAACAAGTGGTGTACGTATCGGTACAGCAGCTGTAACATCTCGTGGTTTCGGTTTAGAAGAAATGGATGAAATTGCGTCACTTATTGCTTATACATTAAAAAATCATGAAAATGAAGCTGCGTTAGAAGAAGTACGTAAGCGTGTAGAAGCGTTAACTAGCAAATTCCCAATGTATCCAAATCTATAATAGATTGAAGAAGACTGCCGAGACTTAATTGTTTTGGCGGTCTTTTTTTTGGACATATATTATTTTTAAAGTATGTATACAAATGATGAATAAATTTTGGCGATATAATGAAGGATACAGCTCCCATAATTGGTAAAGATACTAGATAGATTCATTGTAAAATCATGATTTTGCCAAATTTGCCCTTGAATATTAGTAGCGTTTTCTTTACAATCGTAAATAGTGTAAAAAAGCGTGCAAACGCATGAATATCATCTAAAGGAGAGATTCACATGGGAAAACTGTATGTATTTGATCACCCGTTAATTCAACATAAGATTACATATATTCGCGATAAGAATACAGGTACGAAAGATTTTCGTGAATTAGTGGACGAAGTAGCAAGCTTAATGGCTTTCGAAATTACTCGCGACCTTCCACTTAAGGACATTGAAATTGAAACACCTGTAAGCAAAGCGACAACAAAAGTGATCGCTGGTAAAAAACTTGGTTTAATTCCGATTTTACGTGCAGGTTTAGGAATGGTTGATGGAATTCTGAAATTAATTCCAGCAGCAAAAGTAGGACACGTTGGTTTATACCGTGACCCTAAAACATTGCAACCGGTAGAATACTATGTGAAACTTCCAACGGATGTAGAAGAGCGTGACTTTATCGTACTAGATCCGATGCTAGCAACAGGTGGTTCTGCGGCTGAAGCAATTAACTCTCTGAAAAAGCGCGGTGCGAAACAAATTAAATTAATGTGTATCGTTGCAGCTCCAGAAGGGGTAAAAGTAGTACAAGAAGAACATCCTGATGTTGATATTTATGTAGCAGCATTAGATGAGAAATTAAATGACCACGGATATGTAGTACCAGGTCTTGGTGATGCTGGTGACCGTTTATTCGGAACGAAGTAAGACAACTGACGAGCAGGGGAGATTCCCCAGCTCGTCTTTTTTGCTGTAAGCAAGTAGGGGAGGGGGAGAGGATAAATATACATCGTATATACAACATAAGTTGCATACACCTCACATATAATATAGAAGTCTTACGTCTGAGGAACACTATATTATGGAAGAAAAGCGTTATATCTCGAAAATATAATAGTGACAAACTTGTGAACATTTCCTTCTATTATAAAGAGAAAACTGTTAGAAATTGCATATATGTAACCAGTATTTAGAAGGGGAACGTTTTCATTTTTGGGAGGAAATGCCTAATACTCAAATTTTTAGATTTTTTACGATTTCTCGTTGACACTGTTAATACCCTATTGTATGCTAACAACGGGGATAGATGGTAGGGCTTTCAGTGACAAAATTACATCTATTCCGTGACGAAAATGTAAACTTTTTGTTTTGTATAGGATTTATGCAAAAAAATGAGTTATTATTAACACATCGTGAATGAGGGTTACATATTGGAGGGATGAATCCTTGCAAAAAAACGATCGCAGCCATATAAAAGCTTATGCTTTAATGTCAGGTATTCTTGCTCAATTAGTCGGTTCTATTCTTGTTGGAATCTTTGGTGGGCAGTGGATTGATAATAAGGTTGGAACGTTTCCGTTGTTTCTTATTATAGGGTTATTACTCGGACTAGGAACAGGGGTATACGCAATGATTCGACTCATTCGACATTACTATTCGGGAGAGCAATGATGATAGACGTACATGGACTTGTCCAAAGACAAAAGAAATATATGTACTACTTGCTTGCGCTTCTAGTGCTAGGATGGGGATTTACCTCTTACAAGGATGTATTTCTTGGACTGATTATCGGGACGATTTTCAGTTTTCTTAGTTTGCGCATCATTGCACGTAGAACAGACAAGCTGCTAGATCGCGTAACAAATGGAGAAAACGTGAAGTTCAAGGCAACAGCGGTAAGTACATATTCAAGATTCGCCACGATTGGGTTATTAATTTTATTTGCAGCCAAATATCAAGAGTTAATCGCGATGTGGGGCCTAGGTGTAGGATTGCTGACAGGATACCTTGTCATGATCATAGATTTTCTTTATTTAGAGTATAAGAGCAGGGAAGAGAGGTGAATTACTAGTGGAACACGGTAAATTAGTTGAATTTCTAGGTTTAACGTTCGATTTGTCATCAGTTATGATGGTTACTGTAGCAGCAGTTATTGTTTTCTTAATCGCTGTTATCGGAACTCGCAGCTTAGCTCTTCGCCCAACCGGGATGCAAAACTTCATGGAATGGGTGTTTGACTTCGTGAAAGGGATTATCAATAGTACGATGGACTGGAAAACAGGTGGACGTTTCTTAACGCTTGGCGTTACGCTTATCATGTTTATCATCGTATCGAACTTCCTTGGTTTACCATTCATGTATTCAGCAACTGAAGCTGGCGAACATATTGCATGGTGGAGATCACCAACGTCTGATCCAGCAGTTACATTAACATTAGCCGTGATGGTAGTTACCCTCACCCATTATTATGGAATTAAGATGAAGGGTACGAAAGAGTACGTAAAAGGTTATTTCCAACCTATGAAATTCTTATTCCCATTAAAGGTTATTGAGGAGTTTGCTAACACATTAACGTTAGGTCTTCGTTTATTTGGTAACATTTATGCAGGTGAGATCTTATTAGGATTACTTGCTAAGTTGGGCGGAGCATCAGTCCTTGGGGCATTAGGTGCGCTTGTACCAATGTTAGCATGGATGGGATTCAGTGTATTCGTTGGATCAATCCAAGCATTTATTTTCGTTATGTTAACGATGGTTTATATGGCTCATAAAGTAAGCCATGACCATTAATATAATTTAAGTAAGAAAAAATTTATTTTTTTATAATACAAAGGAGGACAAATTAAATGAGTTTAGGTGTAATCGCAGCTGCAATTGCAATTGGTTTATCAGCATTAGGTGCAGGTATTGGTAACGGTCTTATCGTATCACGTACAATCGAAGGTGTTGCTCGTCAACCAGAATTAAAAGGCGCACTTCAAACAATTATGTTCATCGGGGTTGCTTTAGTTGAGGCACTTCCAATCATCGGTGTAGTTATTGCATTCATCGTAATGAACAAATAAGGGAGACTCCCCTTACATAGATGGCGAAGAGTGTTTTTCCGAACTTTCTTCGCCATTGCTTTATGAATGAAACGTATGTCTTTTTTTTTCATATGATCAATTTAGATATTTTGAAGGGAGTGAATCCTTGTGCCAACTTTATTATTAGGTGCTGCCATTCCATTTGGAACGATTGCTTATACATTGTTCATTTTCTTACTTCTATTAGTAATGCTACGCAAATTTGCGTGGGGTCCTTTAATGGGAATTATGAAAGAACGTGAAGAGCATGTTACTAATGAAATCGACGCTGCAGAAAGAAGTAATGCTGAGGCGAAGAAATTAGTAGAAGAACAACGTGAAATGTTAAAACAATCACGTGTTGAAGCACAAGAGTTAATCGAAAGAGCGAAAAAGCAAGCTGTAGATCAAAAAGATGTTATTGTTGCTGCTGCGAAAGAAGAAGCAGAATCAATTAAAGCATCTGCTGTACAAGAAATTCAACGCGAAAAAGAGCAAGCAATTGCTGCTTTACAAGAACAAGTTGCTTCTTTATCTGTTCAAATTGCTTCTAAAGTAATTGAAAAAGAGTTAAAAGAAGAAGATCAAGTGAAGTTAATTCGCGATTATATTAAAGAAGTAGGAGAAGCGCGATGAGCAATGGGATTGTAGCAAAACGTTATGCTGTCGCTCTTTTTAAAATTGCTAAAGAAAAACACGTATTAGAAATGTTTGAAGAGGAATTACGCCTTGTACAAAACGTTTATGTAAAGAACGGAGAACTACATAGCTTTTTAACGCAACCGAACATTTCAAAGGAACAAAAGAAAACGTTTCTTGCAAACGTATTCGGATCTGTTTCTGAATCTATTTTAAATACGTTATATATTTTAATTGATAACAAACGCATTGATATCTTACCTGAAATTGCAGATGAATATGTTGTTCTTGCTAATGAAGAACGTAACGTAGCGGACGCAACTGTATATTCTACTCGTCTTCTATCAGAAGAAGAGAAGCTTAACATTGCAGAAGCATTTGCGAAGAGAACAGGAAAAGATGCAATTCGCGTGAAAAATGTTGTAGATGAAGATTTACTAGGCGGCATTAAAGTACGTATTGGAAATCGCATTTATGATGGAAGTTTACAAGGAAAATTAGCACGTATTCAGCGTGAATTAATGAAGAATAGATAGGGGTGAAGCACATGAGCATCAGAGCTGAAGAAATTAGCGCACTGATAAAGCAACAAATCGAGAACTATCAGTCTGAAATCGAAGTTAGTGATGTTGGTACAGTTATCCAAGTTGGTGACGGTATCGCGCGTGCTCATGGTCTTGATAACGTTATGGCTGGTGAACTTGTAGAGTTCTCTAACGGCGTTATGGGACTAGCACAAAACTTAGAGGAAAACAACGTAGGTATTATCATTTTAGGACCTTACACAGAAATTCGTGAAGGTGACGAAGTTCGTCGTACTGGTCGCATCATGCAAGTACCGGTAGGAAAAGAACTAATTGGTCGTGTTGTAAACCCATTAGGTCAACCAGTTGATGGTTTAGGCCCAATCAATACAACAAACACTCGTCCAATTGAAAGTCCAGCACCAGGTGTAATGGATCGTAAATCTGTTCATGAGCCACTTCAAACAGGTATTAAAGCGATCGATGCTCTTGTACCAATTGGCCGTGGTCAACGTGAGTTAATCATCGGTGACCGTCAAACTGGTAAAACAGCGGTTGCACTTGATACAATCATTAACCAAAAAGATGAAGATATGATTTGTATCTATGTAGCAATTGGACAAAAAGAATCAACTGTACGTAACGTAGTAGAAACACTACGTAAGCACGGTGCATTAGAGTACACAATCGTTGTAACTGCATCTGCTTCTCAACCAGCTCCATTATTATACCTAGCTCCTTACGCTGGTGTAACAATGGGTGAAGAGTTCATGTACAATGGTAAACACGTATTAGTAGTATATGATGACTTATCAAAACAAGCAGCGGCTTACCGTGAGCTGTCATTATTATTACGTCGTCCTCCAGGTCGTGAAGCTTACCCAGGGGATGTATTCTACTTACATTCTCGCTTATTAGAGCGTGCAGCAAAATTAAGTGATGCAAAAGGCGGCGGTTCTTTAACTGCACTACCTTTCATCGAAACACAAGCAGGGGACGTATCAGCATACATCCCAACAAACGTAATTTCTATTACGGATGGACAAATCTTCTTACAATCTGACCTATTCTTCTCTGGCGTACGTCCAGCGATCGATGCGGGTACTTCTGTATCTCGTGTAGGTGGATCTGCTCAGATTAAAGCAATGAGTAAAGTATCAGGTACACTTCGTCTTGACCTTGCATCTTACCGTGAGTTAGAAGCGTTCGCTCAGTTCGGTTCTGACCTTGATAAAGCAACTCAAGCGAAATTAAACCGTGGTGCTCGTACTGTTGAGGTATTAAAACAAGGATTACACAAACCATTACGTGTAGAGAAACAAGTTATCATTCTTTACGCTTTAACACGTGGATTCCTAGATGATATCCCAGTAGTAGATATCACTCGTTTTGAAGAAGAATTCCATGCTTGGTTAGATTCTAATGCGACTGACTTATTAGAAGAAATCCGCACAACTAAGAAACTTGCGGATGACGACAAATTTGCAGCAGCAATCAATGGATTTAAAAAAGTATTCGTAGCTTCTGAATAATAATAAAAAGTGAAGCCGACTGTTCAGCCCCATCGGCTAAGGTTCTTTCTCACAGAAGGTGCTTTTTACCTTCTTGTGGGGAAGGTTCTTAGACGAAAGGGGCTAGGAGGCGGAACTAGATTAATAAAAGCGGAAGCGGCTCGTTCTGAATGTGAGGGGGATGGAGCTTCTGACGAAGAGGCGGTGTTTGCCTCGTAGGAAGAAGTGAAGCCACCGAGCATTCAAGCCGCTGGAGCTAGATAGTATATATAAAAGGCATCTCGGGCTCTGAGATTGCTAAAGGTCATGTAAAGGAAAAGAGTAGGTGCACCTATTCTTTTCCTTCAATCATGAGCAAGAATATCTTGCAACGTAGATTAGGAAGAGGATTCTTACTAATCGTGCCAACTTCCGGAAAAAAGGTGGTGAAAACCTGTGGCATCTTTACGCGATATAAAAGCGAAGATTAACTCGACAAAGAAAACGAGTCAAATTACGAAAGCGATGGAGATGGTATCTGCATCTAAGTTAAACCGTGCAGAGCAAAATGCTAAATCTTTCGTTCCGTATATGGAAAAGATTCAAGAAGTAGTAGCGAGCATTGCGCAAGGAAGCAAAGGGATTAATCATCCAATGCTAAATGCGCGTCCTGTAAAGCGTACAGGATACATCGTTATTACGTCTGATCGCGGACTAGCAGGTGGTTATAACAGTAACGTATTACGTACAGTAAGTAACGTAATTCGTGAACGTCATAATATGGATTCAAACCAATATTCTATTATTGTGCTTGGACGACTAGGACGTGATTATTTAAAACGTCGCGGCTTTAACATTATTGATGAAGTAGTTGGATTATCTGACCACCCATCATTTACTGATATTAAAGACCTTGCTTCTCGAGCAATTGCGATGTTTGCAGATGGTGCTTATGATGAGCTGTACATTTACTACAACCATTACGTAAGTAAAATTTCACAAGAGGTAACGGAAAATAAAATTTTACCGCTTACTGATGTGGCGTCTGACAAACCGACGACAGCTTATGAATTCGAACCTTCTGAAGAAGAAATTTTAAAAGTACTATTGCCACAATACGCAGAAAGCTTAGTGTACGGTGCATTACTAGACGGTAAAGCAAGTGAACACGCAGCGCGTATGACAGCAATGAAGAGTGCTACAGACAACGCAATGGAAGTTATCGATTCACTTACACTTTCATTCAACCGTGCGCGTCAGGCAGCGATTACGCAAGAAATTACGGAAATCGTTGGTGGAGCAGCAGCGTTAGAATAGTATTAAAAAGCGGAAGCGGCTCTGTCAAAAGAGTCGCGTAAGCTATAAACCAATAAAAAATTAAAAGCTAGCTGCTCGTAGAAAGTTGGCTAATTAAAAGAAAGCTAGGAGGGAACCCGATGAATAAAGGGCGCGTTACGCAAATCATGGGTCCGGTTGTAGACGTTAAGTTTGATGGCGGAAAGCTACCAGAAATCTACAACGCCCTTACGGTAAAACAAAGCAACGAAAACGGAAGTATTAACTTAACATTTGAAGTTGCACTTCATTTAGGTGATGATACAGTTCGTACAGTTGCAATGTCTTCCACAGATGGACTTGTTCGTGGCACAGAAGTAGAAGATACTGGTAAACCAATCTCTGTACCAGTTGGTGATGTAACACTTGGTCGCGTATTTAACGTATTAGGTGATGCAATTGACTTAGATGGTGAGGTTCCTGCAGATGTACATCGTGATCCAATTCACCGTCAAGCACCTGCATTCGAAGAATTATCTACTAAAGTAGAAATTCTTGAAACTGGTATTAAAGTAGTAGACTTACTTGCTCCTTACATTAAGGGTGGTAAGATCGGCCTATTCGGTGGTGCCGGCGTAGGTAAAACAGTATTAATTCAGGAATTAATTAACAACATCGCACAAGAGCACGGTGGTATCTCTGTATTCGCTGGTGTAGGTGAGCGTACTCGTGAGGGTAATGACTTATACCACGAAATGAGCGATTCTGGCGTAATCAAGAAAACTGCGATGGTATTCGGACAAATGAACGAGCCACCTGGAGCACGTCAACGTGTTGCATTAACAGGCTTAACAATGGCTGAGCATTTCCGTGATGAGCAAGGACAAGACGTACTTCTGTTCATCGATAACATCTTCCGTTTCACGCAAGCGGGTTCTGAAGTATCTGCCCTTCTTGGTCGTATGCCATCTGCGGTAGGTTACCAACCAACACTTGCAACAGAAATGGGTCAATTACAAGAGCGTATTACATCTACAAATAAAGGGTCTATCACGTCTATCCAAGCGGTATATGTACCAGCCGATGACTATACTGACCCAGCACCAGCTACAACGTTCGCTCACTTAGATGCAACAACAAACTTAGAGCGTCGTTTAACGCAAATGGGTATTTACCCAGCCGTAGATCCATTAGCATCTACATCTCGTGCACTTTCTCCAGAAATCGTAGGAGAAGAACATTATGAAGTAGCTCGTCAAGTACAGCAAACTTTACAACGTTATAAAGAGCTTCAAGATATCATCGCTATCTTAGGTATGGATGAGTTATCTGAAGAAGATAAGTTAGTTGTACATCGTGCTCGTCGTATTCAATTCTTCTTATCTCAAAACTTCCACGTAGCTGAGCAGTTTACAGGTCAAAAAGGTTCTTACGTACCTGTAAAGAATACAGTTAGTGGTTTCAAAGAAATTCTAGAAGGAAAATATGATGACCTTCCAGAAGATGCATTCCGCTTAGTAGGTGGCATTGAAGAAGTTATTGAAAACGCGAAGAAAATGATGGCGTAAGGCCTTAGGAGGGACGAAGTATGAAGACATTTCCAGTCAGTATTGTAACTCCTGATGGACCGGTTTACGAAAAAGAGGTAGAAATGGTAAGTGTAAAAGCAGAGAGTGGGGAAATGGGGATCTTACCAGGCCACATTCCAACTGTTGCACCATTAAAAATTAGTGCAGTTCGTCTGAAAAATGGTGGACACACTGATTATGTAGCAGTAAGCGGTGGCTTTATCGAAGTTCGTCCAGATAAAGTGACTGTATTATCATCATCTGCTGAAGAAGCAAACCATATCGATATCCATCGCGCAAATGAAGCGAAGCGTCGCGCTGAGCAACGTCTGCAAGATAAACAAGCACATGTTGACTTTAAACGTGCAGAAATGGCATTACAACGTGCTGTGAACCGTTTGAACGTTTCCGATATGAAGTAAAAAAATCCGTAAGGGCTTTGCCTTTACGGATTTTTTTTTGTGTATTTTATGGATAATTTTACAAAACTGGTATAATTATATTGATGCTTGTATAAGTAGAAGTGTACAACAATTTATATTTCATAAAGGGGATGGATCAATGATTGGTGAAATGAAGCGAGAAGCATTGTACTCTTTAAAGGGAAAATGGGGACTAGGTGTTGGATCAACAATTTTATATTTTATTTTAAGTTATGTTGTTTCGCTGGCTGCAATGCTTATACTATTAATTCCAGGAATTATTATATTTCTCTCAGTTGTAAGCTTAACTGGATCATTTGAAGAGGAAACGATGTCAATTGGAGCAGGTATTACCTTTGGAATTTTTTATTGCATTATGATAATTTTGAGTAACGCATCGTATGGGATTACGTCATATGGTTATACAAATGTATTTTTACAGATTAGTAAACGAGAAGATGCTAAAGTAGATTACTTATTCGAAGGATTTCGTGGCTTTAAAAGAATGATGAAAACAATGTGGGCAATGCTTGCGATTTTGTTATATACAGGTACATGGATTCCGATGCTGTTAATAGGCTTATTTGCATTGTTAGGTGAAGAAGGGAATACGTCATTTGCAATAGCTTTCTTCGTACTATTAGCAATTTCAATTGTTGGTATGATTGTGATGTATTTTTCTTATGCACTGACGTACTATGTGATGATTGAAAATCCAGAATATAGTGTTTCGCAGGCGATGAAGGAAAGTAAGAATCTTATGAAGGGTCATAAGTTAGATTTGTTTCTTTTATGGCTGAGCTTCATAGGATGGGCTATTTTAGCGCTGCTTACTTTTGGAATAGGATTTCTTTGGCTTAGTCCGTATATGAGTACGACGACAGCACACTTTTATCGCTACATTTCAAAAGGTGAATTTCAATAGGAACATGCTATACTAATAGAATTATTGTGTATAGGAGGCGAGGCTACGCATGATTAGTGATTTAAAAGGAGAAGCACTAGATTCATTAGAAGGGAAATGGGGATTAGCTGTTGGAGCTACACTACTCATTTCAATTCTTATCACGGCTTTTAGTTTTAGTGTTGATTGGGGATTTTCTTTAATTTTCGGTTGGCAAAAAACAAATGGTTCACTTTCAACGAATATTCTTTCATTTTTTGTTACTGGACCGTTAACTTTAGGTGGATATTACCTTGGTTTAAATATCCTTCGTGAAAAGCAAGCTAGTATTGGTAATGTATTCATTTGGTTTTCAGAGGGAAAGAGATTTCTAAAATCATTTTTATTATATTTATTAGTAAATCTTTATCTTTTCTTATGGACGTTATTGTTCATTATTCCAGGTATTATTAAATCATTTTCTTATGCGATGACATACTTTATTATAAACGATCATCCTGAGTATTCACTGAACCAAGCTATTACAGAAAGTCGTCGTATGATGGATGGACATAAGATGGAGTATTTCATTTTATGTTTAAGTTTTATTGGCTGGTTTATATTAAGTTGTATTACGTTAGGGATTGGATTCTTATGGTTAATTCCATATTTCTATACGACATCTGCAGCTTTTTACGAAGAGATTGCAGAAGAATATTATGAGAAAAAAATTTAGCACTATAAAACCCCCAGTATGAATTATTTGTTCATACTGGGGGTTTTTTGTAGAAATTTTATAAATTGATTACTAGTAAGTGGTTTACTGAAATAGTAACCTTGCATATATTTACAGTTATGTTTTTGCAGAAACTTAAGCTGTTTTTCAGTTTCAATTCCTTCGGCAACGACTGAAAGATTTAAAGTATTTGCGAGGGAAAGTATTGTAGAAACGATGGCTCGTTCTTCAGGACGATGATCAGCTAATTGTGTAAATTCTCTCGGTACTTTTAATGTGTCGATTGGAAAAATTGATAAATAAGCAAGAGAAGAATACCCAGTACCGAAGTCATCAATGGAAGTTTGGATACCGTACTCTTTTAATTGCTTCAGTCTCAATAACGTTTCTTTCTCGTCAATCATTGCAATTCTTTCTGTTAACTCAAGTGTTACATATTTTGGGTTGACTTGCACGTCGTTTAATATTTGTGAAATGTTTTCGATTAATTGATCTTGCCGGAATTCTTTTGCGGATAAATTAACACTTATTTTTAAATTTTGGTAGCCAAAGGTATGCCATATTTTTAATTGGAGACAAGCTTCTTGTAATACCCAATGTCCAAGTGGGACTACTTGTGGCGTCTCTTCTACAATTGGAATAAACTCACATGGTGAAATGTCACCTAATAGCGGGTGTTTCCATCGTATTAAAGCTTCAGCACCGATAATTTTATTTGTTGTCGTATCAATTTGTGGTTGATAAACGAGATAAAATTCTTTGTTTACTAAAGCGATTGGCAAATCTTTTTCAATTCGAGCTTTTCGTTCCATTTTTTTATATAGTTCTTTCGTGTAAAGAGAGCTACCGTTTTTTCCTTTATTCTTTGCCTCGTACATGGCCATATCAGCATGCTGCAAAATGGATAGCGCATCTTCACCTGCTTCAGGATATATTGCAATTCCGATGCTCGGTGAGATTTGTAAATGTTGATTTTCGATTTCAAATGGCTCATTCATGGCCGCTACAATCCTATCAGCTATTTTTTGGACATCTGGCTTTTTTTTGTAATTCTCGATAAGGATTGTGAACTCATCCCCAGCTAGCCGCGCGAGTTTCATATTTGATGTTGCTATTCTTTCGAGCCTTTTTGCTACTGCGATGAGCAATAGGTCTCCTACTCGATGACCGAGGGTATCATTAATAACTTTAAAACGGTCTAGGTCGAGAAACATAACAGCAAAAGGCTTTTTCGATATTTTTGCTCGTGCAATTGCCTGTTCTAAATGTTGATGAAATGCACGTCGATTTGCAAGCTCTGTTAAAGTATCATGGTATGCTAGGAAGTTGATTTGTTCTTGTTGTTGTTTGCTTTCTGTAATATCTTTAATCATTAAATAAACCCCAGAAATTTTCTCCTTTAAAAAGATCGGTACGGCGGTAACGTGCAAGTAGTAAATATCTCTGTTTTTATGGTAAGCCCGTATTTCTAAAGAAATAGAATATCCCTTTTTCACGCGATGAAAGGCGTTAATCATTTCTTCTAAATCTTCTTCGTATATGAGTGAATAGTAAGGCTGGTTTAATAATTCATTCGTTTGATAACCGAGTAAAGTAGTACCAGCGTTATTTACTTTGAGAAAATTACCGTACAAATCTAATGTAAAAATTGGATCTGGATGATGCTCGTATAAAGATTTAAACATTTGTTGATTATGATAGAGTTCATTTTTCTGTTCTACTAAATCTTCTGTACGTAGTTTAATTTGTTTCTCGAGTTCTGAGTTGAATTGCATTTGAGCGATCAATAATATTTTATTTTGTTTTCGAACTAAACTATGACGTATGAGAACGAAAGAAAAAGTTATTATAAGTCCGATTACTATAATAGGCGCAAAAACGTATTCAACTAATATAAAAACAATAAGCATTACTACCGAAATATACGGTAATGATAATCGGATTGATTCGCCAATTTTAGGTGTTAATAGTACTTGTTCTTGTTTTTCAGGCTTTTTTGTATGGAGAATACAGGCGATTGCTACTAGTACTAAGGTTACTTGATAGAAAGGAGTAACTGTAAACATAGAATACTCTGGTATGAAGTATTTTATATAAGCATAAATCGCATCTGTAGTAGCATATAAAATTAAAGCACTGCCAAGAAGTGCACCGACCTTTTTAGGTAATAAGGATAGTGGTTTGAATAAAAGGTTGATTCCTATTAAGAGAAAGAGTAAATCAGCCATTGGATAGGTAAGTTGAACAAATATGTCGATATAGGATGTTGTAAAGATATGAATAGTTCGTTCAATAAGTAAGTAGTAACTTAAAGTAAATTGGGCTGTAACGATAATACAAATATCACATAGCATAAAAAGTTTTTCTAATAAATCTCGGTTATAAATGATTTCGTATAGAAAGGCAAACGTAAAGCTAACTAAAAAAAGTAAGTAAAAAAAGTCAGATGGATCAACGAACGTATAGAAGTCCTTTACAATTAAACGCTGATAGGCAACGACTATATCACCGATAAAATAAGAGAGAGCTCCAACAGATAATATGATCCAAAATAAACGAGATAGCCCTTCTTTCATGTTTGAAAAATAAAGTATATAACTACAAGCGATAATATCAATTAATAGGGTGCTCGTTCCGATTAATAGCTGAAAAGGAAATGAGTATTCATATACAAAAGGCATTGCTACATAGTGAAGCGTTATAGACAGCAATACAATGCTTATAAGAATACTTACATGTGTTTGTTTTTTCATTTATATCACCTACGGTTTCTTGAAAAGCATATATAAGTTTTATATTTATTTTGCACAATTATAGCAAGTTGTAAAGATAGATTTTAATAATTCTTGTTTCTGTCTCCCAACATATCGACATAGGAATTTGAAGTTTGCTATAATGATTAGAATAGTTGCATTATTTAGAAAAATTTAAAAATAATAATTACTGCAACTAGGACATATTGTTTACTATGTGAACTTGTTCTTAATTTAGGGGGGAGGGTTTCACAATGGCAAGTGTATATGAAAATAGTTATATGATCGTTTTGATTTTCTTGCTATTAGGTATATTGCTGCCGGTAGTGGCTCTTACATTAGGAAGGATGCTGCGCCCAAATAAACCAAGTGCAGCAAAGGCGACGACGTATGAGAGTGGAATTGAGCCTTTTCATGATGCAAATATTCGGTTTCATGCTCGTTATTATATTTTCGCTTTATTATTTGTGATCTTTGATGTAGAAACTTTATTTTTATATCCTTGGGCTGTTGCGTATGACAAGCTAGGTTTATTTGCATTAATTGAAATGCTCATCTTTGTTGTAATGTTGCTAGTTGGATTAGCGTATGCTTGGAAAAAGAAGGTGTTACAATGGTTATAAATTTTGAGGAATTACATCCAAATGAGCGAGCAGAATTAGAACGAAATATCTTTTTTTCTACATTGGAACAGTTGAAAGGATGGGCGAGGAGCAACTCTTTATGGCCGATGACATTCGGACTGGCATGCTGTGCAATTGAAATGATGGGGGTAGGCTCATCACATTACGATTTAGATCGATTTGGGTCATTTTTTCGAACTTCACCAAGGCAATCGGACGTCATGATTGTATCGGGAACAGTAACGAAGAAGATGGCTCCTATTGTTCGGCGTTTATATGATCAAATGCCCGAACCGAAATGGGTTATTGCGATGGGATCTTGTGCGACAGCAGGTGGTCCGTATGTAAATTCATATGCTGTTGTGAAAGGTGTAGACCAAATCGTACCAGTTGATGTGTATATTCCTGGTTGTCCCCCAAATCCAGCTGCTTTAATCTATGGAATTAATAAATTAAAAGAGAAAATTCGTTACGAGGCAAAGACCGGAAAGCAGGTGACGAATAAATGAGTAATCCAAATAAAGATTTAGAGGATCTGAAAAAAGAAGCAGCTAGGCGTGCGAAAGAAGAAGCGAGAAAACGCCTTGTAGCGAAACACGAGGCGGAAATAAGTGAACTTGAGGAGGAAGATCGAGAAAAAGAGAAAGCGCTGCCAAAAAATGATGATATTACTATAGAAGAAGCAAAGCGACGTGCAGCAGCCGCAAAAGCAAAAGCGGCGGCGTTAGCGAAACAGAAAAGAGAAGGAACCGAAGAAGTAACGGAAGAAGAAAAAGCGAAAGCCAAGGCGAAGGCAGCAGCAGCCGCAAAAGCAAAA
Source organism: Bacillus cereus group sp. MYBK14-1 (assembly GCF_051916885.1). NCBI lineage: Bacteria > Bacillati > Bacillota > Bacilli > Caryophanales > Bacillaceae > Bacillus > Bacillus cereus group sp. MYBK14-1. The sequence goes on from NZ_JBQAHM010000011.1 coordinate 162,815, forward strand.
GCGGCGGCGTTAGCGAAACAGAAAAGAGAAGGGACAGAAGAAGTAACGGAAGAAGAAAAAGCGAAAGCCAAGGCGAAAGCAGCAGCAGCCGCAAAAGCAAAAGCGGCGGCGTTAGCGAAACAGAAAAGAGAAGGAACCAAAGAAGTAACGGAAGAAGAAAAAGCGAAAGCCAAGGCGAAGGCAGCAGCAGCTGCAAAGGCAAAAGCGGCGGCGTTAGCGAAACAGAAAAGAGAAGGAACCGAAGAAGTAACGGAAGAAGAAAAAGCGAAAGCCAAGGCAAAGGCAGCAGCAGCCGCAAAAGCAAAAGCGGCGGCATTAGCGAAGCAGAAAAGAGAAGGGACAGAAGAAGTAACGGAAGAAGAAAAAGCAAAAGCGGTGGCGGCGGCAAAGGCGAAAGCGGCAGCATTGGCGAAGCAGAAAGCCTCGCAAGGTGATGGGGATTCGGGAAATGAAAAGGCAAAGGCAATTGCAGCGGCAAAAGCGAAAGCAGCAGCGGCTGCAAGAGCGAAGACAAAGGGAGCTGAAGGTAAGAAAGAGGATGAGCTGAAGCAGGAAGAACCGTCCGTAAATCAGCCGTATTTAAATCAGTATGTTGAGGCTATTAGGGAGAAGTTAGGAGAGGGTGCATTAGTAGATTCCTACATTAATAAACTGTCAAAGGATGTGCCAACTCTTGTGGTGGATCCCGAAAAGTATTATGAAGTGATGGAGTCACTGCGATTCCATGAGGGACTTGCTTTTGATTATATGTCAGAGCTACATGCGACGGATTTTGTGACACATATGGAAGTGTATGTTCATTTGTTTTCATATGGCAAGAAACAATCGGTAGCAGTGAAGGTAAAGCTAGACCGGGAAGCGCCGCAAGTCGAATCTGTGACAGCGCTTTGGAAAGGAGCTGACTGGCCGGAGCGAGAAGCATACGATTTGCTCGGCATTGTATTTAAAGGGCATCCGAATTTAACGCGTATTTTAATGCCAGATGATTGGGTAGGATATCCGCTTAGAAAAGACTATGAACCGTATGATGTGGAGGTGTAGCTATGATCCGCACGGAAGAGATGCTTTTGAATGTAGGACCTCAGCATCCGAGTACACATGGTGTGTTCAGGCTCGTAATTAAGATTGACGGGGAAATTATTAAAGAAGCTACACCTGTTATTGGATATTTGCATCGCGGGACGGAAAAGATCGCTGAGAGCTTACAGTATACGCAAATTATCCCTTATACAGATCGAATGGACTATTTATCAGCCATGACGAATAATTACGTCATTTGCCATGCTGTAGAGACGATGATGGGGCTTGAAATTCCAGAGCGTGCCGAATACTTGCGAGTACTTGCGATGGAACTAGGAAGAATTGCGAGCCATCTCGTTTGGTGGGGGACGAATCTTCTTGATATAGGAGCGGTCAGCCCGTTTTTGTACGCGTTTCGTGAACGAGAGATGATTATAAATTTATTAAATGAATTATGCGGGGCACGGCTTACTTTTAACTATATGAGAGTTGGCGGTGTGAAGTGGGATGCGCCAGATGGTTGGATTGAAAAGGTGGAAGAGTTTGTTCCGTATATGAGGGAGCAATTAGCAGGTTATCATGATCTTGTTAGCGGTAATGAGATTTTCTTAAATCGTGTGAAAGGCGTTGGTATATATAGCGCGGAAGAAGCGATCTCGTATTCTTTAAGCGGAGCAAATCTGCGGTGCACTGGAGTAAACTGGGATCTTCGCAAAGATGAGCCGTATTCGATTTATGATCGTTTTGATTTTGATATTCCTGTTGGAAGCGTGGGAGATGCTTGGGATCGCTACGTTTGCCGAATGCAAGAAATCGAGGAGTCTTTAAAGATTGTTGAGCAAGCGGTTCAGCAGTTCCCGAAAGATGGAGCTGTGCTGGCAAAAGTACCGAAAATTATTAAGGCACCTAAGGGAGAAGCATTTGTACGTATCGAATCGCCGCGCGGAGAGATTGGTTGTTATATCGCAAGTGACGGAAAGAAAGAGCCGTACCGTTTGAAGTTTCGTAGGCCATCTTTTTATAACTTGCAAATTTTACCGAAGTTATTGAAAGGTGAAAACATCGCTAATTTAATTACGATTTTAGGTGGAGTTGATATTGTACTTGGGGAGGTTGATGGCTAATGATTGAGACGCTCTTACAATCACCTTCAAGCTGGACGAATTTCTTCATTTTTTTCGGATTAGCGGTACTTCTACTATTTGCAGTCCTTGGCTTCGTTACATATGGAATCTTGGCAGAACGGAAAGTGATGGGATTTATGCAAGGGCGGATTGGACCAAACCAGGTTGGAGGCCGATTCGGTTTACTGCAAACGGTAGCTGATGTTTTAAAACTATTATTGAAAGAAGATAGTATTCCGAAAGCAGCAGATAAACCGCTGTTTATATTAGCGCCTGTCATTGCATTTGCACCAGCATTTATGGTGCTTGCGGTTATCCCGTTCACTGATAAATTTCAATTTGCAGATATTGGAGTCGGGCTACTTTATTATATTGCTGTTTCCGGTATTACGACGATAGGTGTTGTAACTGGGGGATGGGCATCGAATAATAAATATTCCCTTTTAGGAGGGATGCGTGCGGCGGCGCAAATGATTTCTTATGAGATTCCGCTCGTAATGAGTGTAATTGGTATCGTTTTGCTAGCTGGTAGTCTGAATTTAAATGAGATTGTAGCGGCGCAGGAGAAGGTCTGGTACATTTTCGTACAGCCAATTGGCTTCGTCGTTTTCTTAATCGCAGCAGTTGCAGAGTTAAATAGGACGCCATTCGATTTGCCGGAAGCGGAGTCAGAACTTGTTTCTGGATATCATACGGAATACTCAGGTTTTCGCTGGGCGTTTTTCATGCTTTCAGAGTACGTATATTTCTTCGGGATGGCATCGTTAATTACAGTGCTCTTTTTAGGCGGATGGAATCCAGTCATGTTTCTTGGATTTATCCCAGGTGCCGTATGGTTTGCTTTGAAATTTAGCAGTGTAGTCTTTCTATTAATTTGGTTCCGCGTTACGTTCCCGCGTATAAGAGGTGACCAGTTAATGGAGTTTGGATGGAAAGTATTATTGCCGATTGCACTTGCAAATATTTTCTTAACGGCATTGATTAAGGAGTTATTCTTCTAATCTATGAGGGGGGTGCCAGTAAGAGATGAAAGGACTATTTAAAGGGTTAAAATATACATTAAGTAATTTGAGCAAGAAGAAGGTAACGTATGATTATCCAAATCAACCGTTGCCGTTGCCAGACCGTTTTCGGGGGATTCAAAAATTTTATCCGGAGAAATGTATTGTTTGTAATCAGTGCTCTAACATTTGTCCGACAGACTGTATTCAGTTAACAGGAAAGAAACATCCGGATCCTACGAAAAAAGGAAAAATTATCGACACGTATGATATTAATTTTGAAATTTGTATTCTTTGTGATTTATGTACAGAAGTTTGTCCGACAGAGGCAATTGTCATGACAAATAACTTTGAACTCGCGGAATATTCACGTGATGACTTATTTAAAAATTTGCAGTGGCTTGACGAAAACGACGAAAACGTCAGGAAGGAGAATAAGGCATGAATGGCGAGTTTGTAGCATTCTTTATACTATCCTTGTCTGCAATTATCGGCGGTGTTCTTATGTTGAACTTAACGAAAGTTATGCACATGATGCTAGCTCTCATTCTGACATTTCTCAGCATTGCAGGTTTGTATTTTCTTTTGTCAGCCGAATTTATAGGCGTTGCACAAATTTTACTTTACTCTGGTGCAATCACAATTATTATGATTTTCGGCATTATGTTAACGAAACATAACGCGGAAAATGAATCGCGTCTTACTCTTCGAAAATGGATTATCTTCTTTGCAGTTGTAGCATTTGGAGCGGTTATGTATTTCGCTGTTAATAATGTTGATTTTGCAAATGAAAGCACACAAGGAAGTTTACCTCTCCATGAAAACAACACACTTCAAATCGGTACGCTTCTCTATTCAAAATATATTATTCCATTTGAACTAACTTCAGTTATTTTACTTGTAGCACTCGTTGGCGCAATTATACTTGCGAAAAAGGACGAGAAAGAGGAGGATTCCAATGAGTAGCGTTCCAGCTTCTGCATATTTAACACTTGCGATTATTTTGTTTTGCATCGGTCTATTTGGAGCTTTAACAAAGCGGAATACAGTAATCGTATTAGTTTGTATCGAATTAATGCTGAATGCTGCCAATTTAAACTTAGTGGCGTTTAGTAAATTAGGCTTATTTCCGAATTTAACAGGTCAAATTTTCTCACTGTTTACGATGGCTGTAGCGGCAGCGGAAGCGGCGGTAGGACTCGCTATTTTAATTGCTTTATATCGTAATCGTACGACAGTACAGGTGGATGAAATGGATACGCTCAAAGGATAGCATTGTGACCGAAAAAGGGGGAAGGAAACAATGATCGATTATGCATGGCTCATACCGCTTTTCCCACTCGTTTCGTTTTTGTTACTTATTATATTCGGGAAGAAAATTAGAGAAGGAAGCAGCGTACTTAGTATTTTTTTCGTCTTTCTCTCCTTTATACTTGCGGTACTTGTGTTAATAGAAAGGTTTTCAGAAGCAAGCGTGAAGCATAAGTGGGTGTGGCTTAGAGCTGGAGATGTGGATATATCATTCGGCTTTGAAGTGACTGCATTAGGAGCTTTAATGTTATTTATCGTGACGCTTGTGAGTCTACTTGTACATGTGTATTCGAAAGGTTATATGAAAGGTGATGAACGATTACCGACCTTTTACGCATATTTAGGACTCTTTACATTTGCGATGTTAGGGCTTGTTATATCAACGAATTTATTACAACTTTATATATTTTGGGAATTAGTTGGCCTTGGCTCATTTTTACTTATCGGTTTTTATTTCTTTAAAGAAGAAGCGAAGGCTGCTGCAAAAAAGGCTTTTATTATGACCCGTATTGGGGATGTTGGTTTATTTATCGGGATGATTTTAATTTTTTGGTACGCAGGTAGTTTTGAATATGACGCAATATTTAGGGCGATTTATACAGGGGATCTACCTCCTTACATGATTACAATAACAGCGATATTAATTTTTATCGGGGCGATGGGGAAATCAGGTCAGTTCCCGCTTCATACGTGGTTGCCAGATGCAATGGAGGGGCCAACGCCCGTTTCGGCACTTATTCACGCGGCGACGATGGTCGCAGCTGGCGTATATTTAGTAGCGACGATGTTTCCTCTATTTTCAGCAAGTACAGTGGCGATGCAGACAGTGGCAATCGTTGGAGCTTTCACTGCAATCTTTGCGGCCTCTATCGGTCTTGTGCAAACAGATATAAAGAGGGTGCTTGCTTATTCTACAGTTAGCCAGCTCGGGTATATGATGCTCGCGTTAGGTTCTGCCGGTTATGTAGCTGGTATATTCCATTTAACGACACATGCTTTTTTTAAAGCACTACTATTTTTGGCGGCAGGAAGTGTAATTCATGCTGTGCATACGCAAAACATTAATAAAATGGGCGGTTTACAGAAGAAGATGAAAGTAACTGGTACGCTATTTTTAATAGGTACCCTTGCCATTAGCGGTGTTCCGCTGCTTTCCGGTTTTTTCAGCAAAGATGAAATTTTAGCGGCGACGTGGATGAATGGCAATTACGTTTTATTTACTTTAGCGGTAATTGCGGCGTTTTTAACAGCGTTCTATATGTTCCGCCTATACTTTCTTGTCTTTACTGGAGAAACGAAGAAGAAGGAAGAAGTGCATGAATCGCCTCGCGTTATGACGTATCCAATGATTGTTCTCGGCGTTCTCGCAGTAGTGGCAGGATATATAAATACACCATGGTTTGGGACGTTTCTTGGAGATTGGTTGACGAAAGATGTAGGATTTAAGGTTGAAGAAGCGCATGGACCAGTTTGGATTATGATTGTTGCGACACTCGTTTCATTTGCGGGAATCGCTCTTGCATATTTCATATATGGCAAGAAATCAATTTCTAGAGATTGGGCTGGGGGTACGGAAACATCGCTTTATAATCTTTTGAAAGAAAAATATTATGTGGATGAACTATACAACATGACGGTGATCCCTATTACGAAAGGAATCGCTCATGTGCTTCGCTTATTTGAATTGTATGTAGTCGAAGGAATTGCAGTTTTAATTGCAAGTGTAGTGAAAGGCACAAGTAACCTTGGATCGAAACTTCAAAACGGGAATGTACAAGTGTACGGTACTGTAACGGCGGTTTCGCTCGCTGTACTCGTCATTATTTTGCTCTATACGGGAGGGGATTTACGATGAATGATTTGTTGTTAACGTTCTTCATTTTTTCCCCGCTTTTAGGAATTTTATTGCTTGTATTAACACCGAAAAAGGAATTGCGTACAGTGCGAGCGCTTGGCTTATTTGGGACGGCACTTCCATTTGGAATCGCTATCGTCCTCGCTTGTACATATGCTTCTGGAAAGAATTTGTCACTATTCGATGAAAAGATGAAATGGATTAAGTTCGGCGATTTTACAGCGGTAGATAAAAGGTGGTTTTCTATTTATTACGAGCTCGGTATTGATGGTTTGTCGCTTGTCATGATGGTACTGACGGCTCTTCTAGCAACGCTTGCAGCAATTGCAGCCTTTTCTATTAAAAGAAATTTAAAAGCATTTTATATGCTGTTACTCATGCTAGAAATAGGAATGCTCGGCGTCTTTGCTGCTCAAAACTTAATGTTGTTTTTTATCTTCTTTGAAATTACGTTGCCACCAATGTTCTTATTAATTGGAAAGTGGGGAAAATTGTCGAGTGAAAAGGCTGCGTATAGTTATTTAATATATAACGGTATTGGCTCAGCTATTTTGCTCATTGTTTTCTCAATTTTGTTCGCGAAAACAGGTACAACAAATATTGTGGAGCTGAAAGAGATATTAAGAAGCGTAAACGCAGAGGGAGCACTCGTCATCCCAAGTAGTTTGCAGCTTAGTGTATTTATTGCCATAATGATTGCTTTTGCAATTAAACTATCTGTTTTTCCGTTGCACCGCTGGATGGTCAATGTACACATAGAAGCGCATCCAGCTGTAGTTATGCTTCATGCGGGTGTTTTGCTGAAGATTGGAGCGTACGGTATTATTCGCTTCGGGAAAGGGCTATTCCCGGAATATTTTCACGATGTTGCAACACTAATTGCGATATTAGGCGTAATTAATTTATTATACGGTGCCTTTTTAGCGCTCATCCAAACAGACTTTAGGAAAGTACTGGCTTACTCTAGTATTTCGCATATGGGAATTGTGTTAATGGGACTTGCGTCACTTAATGCACCTGGTACACAAGGAGCGTTATTCCAGGTTGTATCGCACGGTTTAATTGCAGCCTTGCTGTTTTTCTTACTCGGTGTTATAGAACAACGTTTCGGAACATCAGACATTACAGCGCTTGGTGGACTCGCAAAAAGTGTCCCAGTACTTAGCGGCTTCTTCTTAGCAGGAGGAATGGCATCGCTCGGATTACCAGGGATGTCTGGGTTTGTTAGTGAATTTCTTGCCTTTCTCGGTTTATTTCAAGGAGAGCCCGTCATTGCTGGAGTCGGTGTGATTGGCATCATTTTAACCGCTGTATATGTATTAAGGGCGACACTTCAAGTGACATTTGGAAAGAAAGAGTGGGAAGCAAAATCTGATATACACGGATGGGAGTATGTCCCTGTTTTACTACTTATCTTTTGTATTATTGCAATTGGAGTTATGCCAGAAATACTAGGAGATCCGCTTCAAAATACATTGAAAACATTGGGGGTGAAGTAGGATGGATATGAATACGTTACTTAGCTTATCGTGGCATCTAATGGTGCCAGAATTTATTATTCTCGGCGCCGCCATCCTCCTTTCCATATGTGATTTGTTTTTTAAGCTGAACCATAGATATGTAGCTCTTGGTGCGATTGCTGCCATCGTATTAGCAATCGTGTCATTAATTACTCTATATAGCGAACCGGCAGGAGATATTTTAAATGGATCGTTTGTGTTAGATGGATTTTCAAAAGGGTTTAAAACGTTGCTATTAGGTGCCTCAGCTCTCATTTTATGCACCGCAATGAGCGATGATAAGAAGAATCCAATTGAAGATAAAGGTGAATATTATTACTTATTTTTAATGGCACTTCTTGGCACGATGTTCATGGCTTCTAGTGTTGATTTTATTACCCTTTTCGTTGGTTTGGAGTTACTTTCACTTTCTTCCTATATCTTAGTAGGAATACGAAAAAAGAGCCGTGCATCAAATGAAGCGGCAATGAAATACGTCATTAGCGGAGGAATTGGAACGGCGATTACGCTCTTCGGAATGAGTTATTTATACGGTATTACAGGTTCAACTAACATTGTAGATATGCAAAAGGTACTCACTGGGGAACTCGCTAGTGGTATTCAGTTATTGTTAGCTCTCGCATTTCTTTTATTGCTAGTTGGTCTCTCATTTAAAATTGCCACAGTGCCGTTTCATATGTGGGCACCTGATGTGTATGAAGGAGCGGCTACACCAGTTACTGCTTTTCTTGGAACGATTTCTAAAATTGCCGGGTTCCTACTCATTATTCGTTTGTTCCTTATGATCTTTGCAAGTGTATTAATACAAGGAGATATGCAATCTTTATATGGGCATATGAGTATATATATTGCGGTGCTAGCAAGTATTACGATGATTGTTGGGAATGTAGTCGCATTAAAACAATACAATATAAAGCGTTTATTTGCTTATTCGGGCATTGCTCATGCAGGATATTTACTCGTTCCACTTGTGGCATTATCACCATTTACGATGGATAGCATGTGGTTTTATATGCTGGCATACATGCTTATGAATATAGGGGCATTTGCTATCATCCACGGCTTAATCTTACAAAATAATGAGGAAAATATAACAATTTTCACAGGTTTATATAAAAGGTCGCCATTTACAGCGATAATGATGACAATTTTTATTTTATCGTTGGCTGGGATACCAGGAACGGCTGGCTTCATTGGAAAGATTAATATCTTTTTAGGCGCACTTCATGTAGAGCCAGCACATTACGTACTAGCTTCGATTATGATGGGTACGACAGTTGTTTCATTCGTATATTATTTCCGTATTTTACAACAAATGTTTTTCCGCACCGGAGAGACAGAAGAGAGAATACGGTTACCGTTAAATATAAAGGTTGTTATGAGTCTTTGTGCAATTTCGATTGTAATACTAGGGATTATGCCGATGATTGGGTACAATTTCTTTTATGAATATTTTCCATTAATGAAAGATTTCTTCTTCTTAGGGAACGTGGTACAATAGTGAAAATAAAAGGTGTGGAGTCAGTACTCTGCGCTTTTTATTTTGTGTTAACTTGTAATGTAGATATACGTTTTTGGAAAGAAAATCACGATGTAAAATGTAAGATGTCTATGTGCATTTGAAAAAGTGTAGCTCCTACTTATTATGGTATCGTTTTTATATTCTTTCATAAGTAGTAGCTGAGTAAAAAGGGGTCGATTTTTTGGCACAACTTTTAGGGCAACAAGCACTGATTGCCATTGTTTCGCATTTATTGTTTATTACCATTACGTGGTGGGCCTTACAAGGCATTCACATTGAGCGTTTAATGAAGTCCGGAAAAGTGCTGCAGACGCGAGTATTACTCATCTTAATTACAATTGCAATTGGGACATCTGTAAGTAACTTTTTCCTTGATTATTTAGGCTATTCGAAGAGTTTAACGTATTTAGTAAAGTAAGTGTATAGAACCTCAAATCTCCGTTAACAATGGGGATAGGAGGGGATGAAATTGAAGCTTAAAGCCATTCTTATTGTTGCACTTAGTGTTGTTTTATTTTTGGTTGGATATAGAGAGATGAAACCGATAAGCGATGAACAGAAAATGGAGAGCATGATCAAGGCTTTAGAGAAAAATGATGCTAAAGTAGAAAAATGGTCATGGTTAGCGAGAGAAACAAAAACAATTTCTAACATACATACGTTTCAAAAGTTGTTAAACGATGTGAAGGAAAAGGCAAATATTCAAAAGTGGGAAGTAGAGCAATCTCCAGATGGATATAAAGCTACATCCTATAAAAAGCTTTCTTCTTATGAAGAACGAGTAGTAGTAACTTGGAGTAAAGAAAATACTAAAGAAAACACTTTCATTATCTTTGAAGTAAGTGGGGCGAAATGGGACCCGAAGTATGTTCGAAACATGAATAAAATTTTTAGTGAAAAACCTATAATTTACACTTGTGTTCAAGGTGTACTGAATGATAAGATTGAAGGTGTTTTGCAAAATAAAACCAATCAGGTTTTGAAAGATCTTTCAGCAAGAGCGATCGAACAAGTAGAAGAAAGAGCATTTGTGTCAGTCTCCGCATACAATAAAAAGTGGGATGACGCTCTTTCAACAAATAGAGAGAAAATAAATGTGCAAATAGCAATACGTTCTACAGACAACAAAGATACAATTGTGGTTGGCACACCGATCATAACTTCTGAGTATTGAGTGAATAGATACTGAAAAAAGGACACGGAGGGGAATAATTTGGAAAAGATCATCGTCCGTGGCGGAAAGCGGTTAAACGGCACAGTGCGTGTTGAGGGCGCAAAAAATGCTGTATTACCTATAATCGCTGCAGCCCTATTAGCGAGTGATGGAAAGAATGTACTATCTGAAGTACCAGTTTTGTCTGATGTATACACAATTAATGAGGTATTACGTCATTTAAATGCTGAAGTCGTATTTGAAAATAATCAAGTAACAATCGATTCTTCTAAAGAACTAAACATTGAAGCACCATTTGAATATGTACGTAAAATGCGTGCATCTGTTCAAGTAATGGGACCATTATTAGCACGTAACGGTCGTGCTCGTATTGCACTTCCTGGTGGATGTGCAATTGGTTCACGTCCAATTGACCAACATTTAAAAGGCTTCGAAGCAATGGGAGCAAAAGTACAGGTTGGTAACGGTTTTGTTGAGGCATATGTTGAGGGAGAACTAAAAGGAGCTAAAATCTACTTAGACTTCCCAAGCGTAGGCGCCACAGAAAACATTATGTCTGCAGCTACATTAGCAAAAGGGACAACAATTCTTGAAAACGCAGCGAAAGAACCAGAAATCGTTGACTTAGCTAACTTCTTAAATGCGATGGGAGCGAAAGTACGCGGAGCTGGAACTGGAACGATTCGTATCGAAGGCGTTGATAAATTATATGGTGCAAACCACTCTATTATTCCTGACCGTATTGAAGCGGGAACATTCATGGTTGCAGCAGCAATTACTGGTGGAGACATCTTAATTGAAAATGCTGTACCTGAACATTTACGCTCAATTACAGCGAAAATGGAAGAAATGGGTGTTAAAATTATTGAGGAAAACGAAGGTGTACGTGTTATCGGCCCAGATAAGTTAAAAGCGGTTGATATTAAAACTATGCCTCACCCAGGTTTCCCAACAGACATGCAATCACAAATGATGGCATTATTACTACAAGCTGATGGAACAAGCATGATTACAGAAACGGTATTCGAAAACCGCTTTATGCACGTTGAAGAATTCCGTCGTATGAATGCTGATATTAAAATTGAAGGTCGTTCTGTTATTATGAACGGTCCAAACAGCTTACAAGGTGCTGAAGTAGCAGCAACGGACTTACGTGCTGCAGCTGCATTAATCTTAGCTGGTTTAGTATCAGAAGGTTATACTCGTGTAACTGAGTTAAAACATCTTGACCGTGGCTATGTAAACTTCCATAAGAAATTAGCTGCATTAGGTGCAACTATTGAACGTGTAAACGAAAAAGTAGAAGAAGTGAAAGAACAAGAAGTTTCTGATCTTCACGCTTAATTAAAATAGTCTCTATGTCTTTTGACATAGGGGCTATTTTTTTGGGTTATTACTGTTATAGTCAATAAATTCTATACTTATGCACGTACCAGTAAAAATATTTAGAAAATTTCTGTTTTATACTCTTCCCCTTAAGTATGTTCTAAAAGAAAGAGTTGTTCCATAAGAATGAATGGAGTAAAGCTTTTATATTGGAGGAAAATAGGATGAAATTTTCAAAGCCACTTTTTATTACAGTAGCGCTCTTAATAGCGCTCGTTATCATTGTACCTGCAGCCCTTGTTATTCCATTTGCGAAAGCAAAAGTAGGGGAAGAAACGGCCTCTAAAACTCCTCCAGCGATAGAAAGCATACCAGCTCCAGGAAAAGTAGATACAGCTGTTCAAGTTGCTGTATATCGCGAAAAACAGAAGAAGGTAGAAACACTACCAGTGGAGGAGTATGTGACAGGTGTAGTAGCTTCTGAGATGAATGCCAGTTTTGAAATAGAGGCACTAAAGGCGCAGGCATTAGCAGCGAGAACATTTGTAGTACAACGTATGCTAAGCGGAGGAAAGAAAAATAATGCGGACGTGACAGATACGGTGAAAGATCAAGTGTACAAAAGCAAAGATGAATTGAAGAAGCAATGGGGTAATAACTACGAAAATAATTTGAAGAAAATCGAAGAAGCCGTTTCGAAAACAGCAGGACAAGTTTTAACGTATGATGGAAAACCAATTTCAGCATCCTTCTTTTCAACGAGTAATGGCCGAACAGAAAATGCAGCTGACTATTGGGGAAATGATTATCCGTACTTGAAAAGTGTAGATAGTCCGTGGGATCAAGCCTCTCCAAAGTTTACGAGCGAGCAAACATTTACAGTAGCTGATTTTCAAAAACGTCTCGGTGTGAAAGTGCTAGCAGACGGAAAGGTTGGCAATATTAAAGACCTTACGGAAGGAAAGCGCGTAAAGGATGTAGCTTTTCAAGGAAAAACATTAACAGGAAAAGAAGTTCGTGAAAAGTTAGATTTACGTTCTTCTGATTTCACATGGAAACAACAAGGGGATAAAATCATCGTTACGACGAAAGGCTTCGGTCACGGCGTTGGTATGAGTCAATACGGGGCGAACGGCATGGCAGCAGAAGGAAAGAAATATACAGATATCGTCGCTCATTACTATAAAGGCGTTGAAATAAAGACGATGAATGATTATGAAGGAAAATTGATGGTGAAGAAATAGGTGTCAGAACTCTGGCGCCTATTTTTTTGTTCGGAATAGAATAATTTTCCATTAATTGTTTGATATAATAGGATAAAAAATATTTGGAGGAGACGAAATGGCGCTACTGGAGTTGAAACAGTTAGAGAAGGCGAACCAGTTACCGGCAATTGAGCTAGAGGTGGAGAAGGGACAATGTATTGTTTTGCAATGCAATAATCATACAGCTAAAGTGTTACACCGCATCATTATTGGTGAAGAAGAGGCGTCGACTGGCAATGTACTGTTTGAAGGAGAAGCAATTGGAAAGAAAAATTATTCCCGCATCGGTTTTTGTTTTTTGAAAGATGAGGCATATGATCGTTTGAAGGTGAAAGAATACTTCAAATTTCTATTAGGGCTTTATGAATCAAAGATAAGTATAGAAGAAGTTGTGCAGTCTGTTGGTCTTCTAGATAAACTAAACGTTAAAATAGAAAAATTATCATTTTCAGAGAAACGCCGTCTTCATATCGGACGAGTGATGATTCATAATCCGGATTTAATTATTTTGGAAGAACCGGAGCAAAATGTAGATATAGAGAGTACGGTTATTATTCGAAAAGCAATTATGAAAATGAAAGAGCAAGGAAAGGCAATCTTTATTACGTCATCATTTTTATCGGATGCCCTTTCGTTAACGGAAGATGTATACATACTAAACAATGATGGTGTGAAAAAAGTAGAAATTGAACAAGAGGAAGCAGAAAAAGTCGATGAAGAGAAGGTCGTTCAAATAATTCCGCAAATGAAGTTAGAAAGAATACCTGCGAAAGTGAACGATAAAATCATTTTACTTGATCCGATGGAAATCCATTTCATTGAAACGCAAAATGGAGTGACACATATTCACGTTCGTGAAGGAGATTTCATATGTACATTAACATTAAGCGAACTAGAAGCAAGGTTAACAGGTTTTGGTTTCTTTAGATGTCATCGCTCGTATCTTGTGAATTTACAAAGAGTGCGAGAAGTGATTACTTGGACTCGTAACAGTTTTAGCTTAATTTTAGACGACGAAAGAAAAAGTTCAATCCCGCTTTCAAAAGGACGAATGGATGAATTAAAAGGTGTGATTGGGCTATAAAAAGTGCTCCAATAAGCTCAACATGCGATTCATTCACCGGTAAAAATACTCCTTTTACCGGTATTTTACTGCGTAATCCCTTTGTTTTTCATATGATTGAGTCAAGAAAAGCGAAACAAACGAACGAAAAGCGCTAAAGCGACTTTCATCTATAAAGAAGAAAAACAAAGGGGATGAAGAAATGACATTGGCAATTGAAATGAAAGATGTAATGAAAAGTTTCAGTGGAAAAACGGCACTTCGAAATGTAAATATTGAGGTGAAGCAAGGAGAGATATTCGGATTCCTCGGACCGAGTGGATCTGGTAAGACGACAACAGTAAAAATTTTAACTTCTCAATTGCTTCATAGTGTTGGAACGGTAAGAGTATTAGGGAAAGATATTACAGGACCAAGTAGCATCGATTACAAACGAATTGGTATTTTAACAGATAACAGCGGCTTATATGAAAGACTTAGCATTTATGATAACTTACTATTATTTTGTGACTTATATGATTGCAAAAAAGAACGAATCGATGAAGTACTAGCGCAAGTGAATTTATTAGATGATAAAAAAACACCAGTAAAGAAACTATCAAAGGGAATGAAGCAACGCGTCACACTAGCGAGAGCAATCCTTCATAAACCAGATATCCTCTTCTTAGATGAACCAACATCTGCACTTGATCCAGTAAACGTACAAAACATTCATAAAATCTTAAAAGACTTAAATGAAGAAGGAACGACGATTTTCTTAACGACTCACAACATGGATGAAGCAGAAACGCTTTGTAACCGTATTGCCTTCCTTTGTGGCGGAGAAATTGTAGCACTCGATACGCCAGAGAACCTGCGCTTACAATACGCTAAGGATCAAATAGAGGTCGTATTAAAAGGTAAACGAAAAGAAGTAGTGCAAAAAGATGAATTAGGCGCAAATCGTATTTCAGAATGGATGAAAAAGGGCGAACTGTTATCTATTCATTCACACGAACCAACGCTAGGCGATATCTTTATTGAAGTTACTGGGAGGGGATTATAATGACATTTTCAATGAGACGTGTATCAGCTATTTTTAGAAAAGAAGTACAAGATTTTAAGACAAATTCACAAGTGTTGTTAATGGCATTTTTACCAATTATACTTTCATTTTTGTTTAGCAGATTTGGAGTGGGAAAGGAAATGTTAGGTATTACTACTATAACGGCCTTCCTATTTGTCGCAGGCTTTGTTCAATCTATGGTAATTGCAGAAGAAAAAGAAAAACATACATTGCGTGTATTAATGCTGTCACCGGCATCTTCGGTTGAAGTTCTACTTGGAAAGAGTTTATTAACATCGGGTCTGACGATGGTCATTTGTATTGCAAATTTATTCATTTTAGATCAGTTAAATATTAATCTTCCATTGGTAGGATTGATATTCTTATGCGGAACTATTTTGTTTATCGTACTTGGAACAATGATCGGATTACTTGCATCTTCTGTACCACAAACATCAATAATTGGAATGCCGATATTAATGACGATGTATTTGGCTGTACAGTTTGAGCCAATGGTTGAAAATAAAGTAATTAAGACGATGATTGGATATCTTCCAACATCTCATATTGTGAAAGCACTTAAAAGCTTAGTAGGTGGGGCGGGATTTAGTAGTATTAGTGGGCATGTATTAAATGTTGCGGTTTGGCTTATTATATCGCTCGTTGTATGTTTAATCGTATATAAAAAGAAACAATTAGACTAAAAACTGAGCTAAAAGTGCTCAGTTTTTTCTTTTTTCTATCATTTCCTCGGAAATTTTACAGTTCTTATACATATTTTTACAGATTTTGTCGAAAAGTAATTAGTTATACGTTGTATAGGATACGTGAATATTGTTCAAAATGATTGCTGAGGTGATGATGGAATGCGAGGAAGAAATAATAAAAAGTCGCAAAAGGTAGTACATTTATTTCAAAAAAGATGGGTGTTTCCGGCACTATACATTGCTTGTGCAGCGGTAATCTTAATGGTTGCGCTATGGTTCCAAGGAGCTAATCCGAAGAAGACTCCTAACCAGGATCAAGCAACACCGTATACACAATCGGAAGATCCAGCAGTGCCAGTAACGAAATCTTCAGAAGTAGTGAAAATGCCAGCTGCCGCGAATGCGGAAGTAGTCGTACAGAAGAAATTCTATGAAGATGCAGCAACTGAGGCGGAACAAGAAAAAGCACTTGTCTTTTATAACAACACATATTCCCCGAACAAAGGAATTGACATTGCTGCGAAGAATGGAAAAGAATTCAATGTTGCTGCTGCTTTAAGTGGTACAGTAACGAAAGCTGAAAAAGATTCACTTCTTGGTTATGTTGTAACAGTTGATAGTGGAAATGGTGTAGCGGTATCTTATCAAAGCTTAGGCAGTGTGAAAGTAGAAAAAGGTGCAAGAGTTGCACAAGGTGAAGTATTAGGAACATCCGGTCTAAGTGCAATGAATAAAGAGGCAGGCTCTCACGTTCACTTTGAAGTACGTAAAGACAATGTGGCTGTGAACCCTGAACGTTACTTAAATAAATCAGTAACAGAAATTAAAGCTGATGCAGGTGCTGCAAAGGCTACGAATGCTTCTGGTAAAAAAGCTGATGACAAATCTCAAAAAGAAGAGAAGTCAACGAGCACGAAACCTGAAAGTAAAACAGAAGACAAGTCTCAAAAAGAAGAGAAATCAACAAGCGGTTCAACTAGTGACAAAAAAGAAGAACCGAAGAAAGAAGAAAAATCAACAAATGGTTCTACAGAATCATCTAACGATTCTTCTTCACAAGAATAAGAAAGTGAAAAAATCAGTTCCCACTAAGGGAGCTGATTTTTTTATTTTTATATAAAAATACTCAATTTCGAGAAAAAAGTTGCAAAAACAAGGAAAAATGACGAGATTCTCGAATATATATTACAAAAGGGAGGGGATACTGTGTCATTTTTATTTGTTCTGTCGACTGCTATTATTTTATTGTTTGTTTTATTCACCTTATATTATTATATTGCCGGTAAGAAAGAGGTTCCCCACCATCAATTATTAGAAGAAGAGTTTGAAAGAGAAGAATGACGCCTTATATATAAGGTGTCATTTTTTTTCGTCAAAATAGTCACCGTTAACGTATTTCTCACAAAAAAACGTAATTTTTCTTAACTTAGTCCGCAAAAATAGTGAACATGTAGCATATATCAGTAGTGCGGGCAATACAATGGTATAAACCAAAGCAAAGAGAGTGTTTGAGGTGAGAAATCGTGAATCATTTCATTATAAATCCAAGAATGTTTAACGCTTACAAACAGCACTCACACTTACTTCTTAGTCGTATGCAGCGAGGCTCATTTCACCCTTCTCACATCCAAATTAGGGAGGCGAGTGGTGTGCACGATTACATCAAAGAGAGAACTATCAAGATTGGTAAGTATATCGTGGAGACAAGAAAGACAGTGCGTGTCATTGCAAAGGAATTTGGGGTATCAAAGAGTACAGTCCATAAAGATTTAACAGAACGTCTACCAGAAATTAATCCAGAGCTCGCAAATGAAGTGAAAGAAATTCTTGATTATCATAAGTCTATTCGCCATTTAAGAGGTGGAGAAGCAACAAAGCAAAAGTATAGAAAAGAAGATGTAGAGAAGCCTGTACGTCAATAATGTTACAGTAGCAAACATTCCGTTCACATTCGGTAATATTTTTCAGAAGAATTCTTTTTGCGAATATTACGTTTCTGTTAAATTTATGATAAAATCAGAAATTAGGTGAAAAGAATTCGGGTGTAACCTGATTTTGAATATCGAGGAGGAAAAAACGGGAATGTTTGCGCGAGATATCGGAATTGACCTAGGTACGGCTAACGTATTAATTCATGTTAAAGGTAAGGGTATTGTATTAAATGAGCCATCTGTTGTGGCAATTGATCGTAATAGTGGTAAAGTATTAGCAGTAGGTGAAGAAGCGAGAAGCATGGTGGGACGTACACCGGGTAATATTGTAGCAATTCGTCCACTTAAAGATGGTGTAATCGCAGACTTCGAAATTACAGAAGCAATGTTAAAGTATTTCATTAACAAATTGGACGTAAAGAGCTTCTTTTCAAAACCTCGTATTTTAATTTGTTGTCCAACAAATATTACATCAGTAGAACAAAAAGCAATTCGTGAAGCTGCTGAACGTTCAGGTGGTAAAACAGTATTTTTAGAAGAAGAACCAAAAGTAGCCGCAGTTGGTGCTGGTATGGAAATCTTCCAACCAAGCGGTAACATGGTTGTTGATATTGGTGGAGGTACAACAGATATCGCTGTACTATCTATGGGTGATATTGTTACCTCTTCCTCTATCAAAATGGCTGGCGATAAGTTTGATATGGAGATCTTAAACTATATTAAACGTAAGTATAAGCTATTAATCGGAGAACGTACTTCAGAAGATATTAAAATTAAAGTTGGTACAGTATTCCCAGGTGCACGTAGCGAAGAGCTTGAAATTCGCGGACGTGACATGGTAACAGGCTTACCACGTACAATTACAGTATGCTCTGAAGAAATTACAGAAGCATTAAAAGAAAATGCAGCTGTTATTGTACAAGCTGCAAAAGGCGTATTAGAGCGCACACCACCAGAATTATCTGCAGATATCATCGACCGCGGTGTTATTCTAACAGGCGGTGGAGCTTTACTACACGGTATCGACATGCTTCTAGCAGAAGAACTAAAAGTACCAGTATTAATTGCTGAAAATCCAATGCACTGCGTTGCGGTTGGTACAGGTATTATGTTAGAGAATATCGACAGATTACCAAAGCGTGCTTTGAGATAATTTGAAAGAACTAAGGCTAATGCCTTAGTTCTTTTTTTTCGTTTTTATATTTTTTTATTTTGATTTTTTGCGAAAATGGAAGGAAAATAGAGAAATGTGAAGGAAACAGGTAAAATATTCATATATATGGTTAAATTTAATATTTCCTTAATTGAAAACGTTTATAATATAATGAGTCGAATACGACATTAAGGCAAATAATGTTTCAATACATATTGCCTTTCCCTAATTTGGGCATACACTCCTTTCCACCTCCGTGTCAGTTGCAAAAATGTGCAACTATTTTAATGGAATAGAGTGTGTGCATTTTTTTTAGGAAGTTGTGCTAAATATAAAATGTTACTTTGTAATGACAAACAATAAACAAAATGGGATAATAGCAATATGTCCAAGTGGTAAGACCAATATTACAAAAGGGGCGATTGTTACATGCTAAATATAGAACAAATTAAAGAAATCATTCCTCACCGCTATCCATTTTTACTTGTTGATAAAATATTAGAAGTAGATGAAGGCAAAAGAGCGGTTGGGATTAAAAATGTATCCGCAAACGAAGAATTCTTTAACGGACACTTCCCTGACTATGCAGTTATGCCTGGTGTACTTATTGTAGAAGCATTAGCACAAGTCGGAGCAGTTGCAGTATTAAAGAAAGAAGAAAACCGCGGAAGACTTGCTTTCTTTGCAGGTATCGACAATTGCCGTTTCAAAAAACAAGTACGCCCAGGTGATCAGCTTCGTCTAGAAGTAGAAATGACACGCGTACGCGGCCCAATTGGAAAAGGAAAAGCAATCGCAACAGTAGATGGTGAAGTTGCATGTGAGGCAGAAATTACATTTGCGATTGGTGATAAAAAAGAATAGATAGTACTGAAAAATCCTTCTACATGTGCAGAAGGATTTTTTTATTACTATTTTGTTAGAAGTTTTAAAATTAATAATAACCAGAATTTTAACTATAAGTAAATGGAAATTTGTATATGATGACGCTATAAATATCTTGGAATTAAGATAAATGATAACGCGATAAAAATAGAGATATCATTGTCACATTATAGAAGGTATAAGATAGGACAAAGGTTATTCTGATTAGTTATGATGGATTACAGAGACAAGAAATGGAGAAATTTAACGGTAGAAGTAAATAAAAAATTTGCGTAGCATATCGGGCATAAAAGAAAAAAGGGGAAAATGTTGTATTTTGAAAAAAAGGAGATCATAATATGTTCGGGAGAAAAAAAAGAAAGCCATTAAGACAACTAATTACTCATAAAGAGCCTAAATCACGCATTGCGGAACAATACCGTAATATCCGTACAAATATTGAATTTACATCTGTAGATAACCATATTCGTTCCATCATTGTTACTTCAGTAGATTCTGGTGACGGAAAAACAACGACAATCGCAAACTTAGCGGTTGTTTTTGGCCAACAAGGAAAAAAAGTATTGTTAATTGGAGCAGACTTACGTAAGCCGACATTGCAAAATTTATTCGCTACATATAGTCCAAATGGATTAACGAATTTATTATCAGGACAGACTTCGTTTGTGCAATGTATTCAAAAAACGGATATAGAGAACGTATATGTTATGTCAGCAGGTCCAATCCCACCAAATCCAGCAGAGCTACTTGGATATCGTAAAATGGATGAAGTGCTTCTAGAGGCATATAAGATGTTTGACATTGTTCTAATTGATACACCACCCGTAATGGCCGTTACGGATGCACAAATACTCGCTAATAAATGCGATGGTGTTGTATTAGTAGCACGAAGTGAAAAAACTGAAAAGGATAAACTAATAAAAGTGAAACAAATATTAGATAAAGCGTCAGGAAAGCTACTTGGTGTTATATTGAACGATAAAAGAGAAGAACAAGAGCCGTATGGATATTATTAGAAAATAATGTATGAAATAGTATTTTTTAAAAGTTAGCAATTTTTCGCTAACTTTTTTTTTGGTTTTTAAAAATTTATTATTAAAATATAAGGAAACAAAATGCAATAGAATTTTTGGCGAATTGATGGAATGTGTTGTCATATTTAAGATTATTTTGTAAGATTATATATGTTTTTAAATAACAATCGTACATAGATATTACTAAAATAAAAAAATGTAAGATTATATGTTATAATTTTTCCTATGTGTAAATTTTAGAAAGTTGGAGGAACTTATGGAAGAAACAATTAGTTTAAAAGAGTTATTTCATATCTTAAAAAAACGTTTAGCAATGATCCTCGTAATCGCATTTGGTGCAGCTATAGTAAGTGCTATCATTAGCTTCTTCTTTATGACACCAATCTATCAATCTTCGACGCAGATTCTTGTTAACCAGAAGAAGCAAGAAGGTGCAGCTATTCAATACAATGAGGTACAAACAAATATTCAATTAACAAATACATACAAGGTTATTATTAAAAGCCCAGTTATTTTGGATCAAGTGAAAGAAAAGCTAGGTTTAAATATAACAGTACAAGAGCTAAACAATAAAATTGAAGTAGCTAATGAGAAAGACTCACAAGTAGTGGCGGTAACTGCGCAAGATAAAGACCCAAAACTAGCTCGTGATATTGCTAATACAACTGCAGAAGTGTTTAAAGGTGAAGTTGCTAAAATTATGAGTGTTGATAACGTAACAGTGTTATCAAAAGCAGAAGTTGCAGAAAATCTATCTCCAATTAAACCACGTCCAATGTTAAATGTAGCAATTGCTTTCGTTATTGGTTTAATGGCTTCAATTGGTCTTGCATTCTTACTAGAATACTTAGATAACACAGTGAAAAAAGAAGAAGATGTAGAAAGCTTACTTGGCTTACCAGTGTTAGGTATTGTCGCTCGTATGGATGAAGAAACATTGAACGTAAAATCACACGCTCCATCATCAAGAAAAGTGAGGGGACAAACAATTGGCTCTTAATTTATTTAAAAAGAAAAAGAATCATCGTCAACGTCGTCAATTAATTGCTCATCAACAACCGAAATCACCAATTTCAGAACAATATCGTAATATTCGAACGAATATTGAATTTGCAGCTGTTGATTTGAATTTACATTCATTAATGGTAACATCTGCGAATCCAAGTGAAGGGAAAACGACAACGACAGCTAATATGGCAGTTGTGTTTGCTCAACAAGGAAAGAAAGTATTATTAATTGATGCTGATATGCGTAAGCCGGCGATGCATCAAATGTTCCAAGTAGATAATATTTTTGGACTAACGAATGTATTAACATATAGTGAACGTTTAGAGAAATGTGTACAAACGACATCTGTAGAAAATCTGAACTTTTTGGCATGTGGTCCAATCCCACCAAATCCAGCAGAATTATTAGGTTCAAAATCAATGAAAGAACTTCTTGGACAAGCATACAGCATGTACGACTTAGTTATTTTTGATATGCCACCTATTTTAGCTGTTACCGATGCGCAAATTATGGCAAATGTATGTGATGCTTCTATTCTTGTTGTTCGTAGTGAATCAACAGAGAAAGAAACAGCAGTAAAAGCAAAGGGATTGTTAGAATCGGCTAAAGGTAAATTGTTAGGTGTTGTTCTAAACGATCGTGAACGTGAAGAAGGCTTATATTATTATTACGGTGCAAACTAATTAAAAGAGTGAGATATGGTTGAAACATATCTCCTTTTTTCCCTTGAACATGAGAAATTTCTCATATTCAAGGGAAAAAAGATTTTTATATGAGAGAGGGAGGATGAAACAAATGATAGATTTACATTGTCACATTTTACCTGGTATCGATGACGGTGCACAGACAGTAACAGATAGTTTAGCAATAGCACAACAAGCCGTTTCAGAAGGAATACATACCATTGTCGCAACGCCACATCATCAAAATGGAAAATATATAAATGAACGTACCTCAATTATTCATGGAGTAAAACAACTGAATGATGAACTACAACAACATAATATCCCGCTTACTATTTTACCGGGGCAAGAGGTCAGATTATATGGTGATTTATTAGAAGACTATGAAACTGGTAAAATTGTTACTTTAAATGAAACAAATAAATATATATTCATTGAATTTCCATCGAATCACGTACCTCGTTATGCTGAACAACTATTATATGAACTGCGCGTTAAGGGAATGATTCCAATTATCGTTCATCCGGAACGTAATGCCGAGTTAATTGAGCGGCCAGATAAGTTATATAACCTTGTAAATAAAGGGACATTAACGCAAGTAACAGCAGGTAGTTTACTTGGGAAGTTTGGCAAAAAAATTAAAAAATTCTCACTACAGCTTGTGGAACATAATTTAACACATATGGTCGCTTCAGATGCACATAACACAACTTCAAGAGGATTTCATTTAGCGGAAAGCTATGAATTAATTGAGAAAGAATTCGGGATGAATGTTATGAGTGATTTGAAAGAAAATCCGTACTTATTAATTAGCGGCAAGGCAATTTATAAAGAAGATCCAGAACAAATTCGTCGCAAAAAATTATTCGGTATTTTTTAAATAAAGAATTGGTGATGTCTCCTAACCGTTATCAACGGGGGCACTCGGTCGTGCTGTGGGTAGAAATTTTATTTCATGCCTACCTTAGACGCTTGTCGTCGGGAGTATGGCGTGAGGATGGGTTAGATGCCCATAATTTATTTGTAATAGAAACTCTACCTATGGAGTTATAAAAATGACTCTATAGGTAGGGTTTTTGTTATTGTTACATACAAATAAATAGATTTATAGGGGGAGTATAATTGAAAAAAGTAAGAAAAGCAATTATTCCAGCTGCTGGTCTTGGTACAAGATTTTTACCAGCAACGAAAGCGATGCCGAAAGAAATGTTACCGATCGTTGATAAACCAACAATTCAATACATAATAGAAGAAGCGATTGAATCAGGAATTGAAGATATTATTATTGTTACTGGAAAAGGTAAACGTGCCATTGAAGATCATTTTGATCATTCATTTGAACTAGAACAAAACCTTTTAGAAAAAGGGAAGTATGAAATGCTTGAAAAAGTACAAGCTTCTTCAAAAATTAACATTCATTACATAAGACAAAAAGAACCGAAGGGTTTAGGGCATGCAGTATGGTGTGCACGTAAATTTATTGGAAATGAACCATTTGCGGTATTACTTGGTGATGACATTGTGCAAGCAGAAACGCCATGTTTGCGTCAATTAATGGATCAATATGAAGGAACACAATCATCTGTTATAGGTGTACAAACAGTACCAGAAAATGAAACGCATCGTTACGGTATTATCGATCCAGTTGAACAAAATGATCGACGTTATCAAGTACGTCAATTTGTAGAGAAGCCAGAGCAAGGAACAGCACCATCAAACTTAGCTATTATGGGTCGTTACGTATTAACACCAGAAATTTTTATGTTTCTAGAGAATCAACAAACAGGTGCAGGCGGTGAAATTCAATTAACAGATGCGATTCAACGATTAAATGAAATTCAGCGTGTGTTTGCTTATGACTTTGAGGGGATTCGTTATGATGTTGGGGAGAAGTTTGGATTTATTAAGACGACAATTGAGATGGCACTTCAACATGAATCCTTAAGGGAAGATTTAATAAGTTATATGAATGAACTTGTAAAAAAAGAAAATGTACATATTTAAAGTGAGGTGAAAAGGCATTGGCCTTAACTAAAGTATCAAGTGGAGTTGTAAAAGAACAAAGAATGCTTGTTGCTGAAGAGATAAATCAGAGTGTGTTTTATTTATTTATGAAGCGTGTAATAGATATATTAGGTTCATTATGCGGTCTTATTTTTCTTTTTCCTGTTTTCCTTGTTATAGCGTTACTTATTAAGTTAGAAGATCCTAAGGGTTCCATTCTTTTTAAGCAGGTTCGTGTTGGGAAAAATGAAAAGGAGTTTGGAATGTATAAATTTCGTTCCATGGTGACAGATGCAGAAGAGCGATTAAAGGATTTATTAGAACATAATGAAGTATCAGGGGCAATGTTTAAAATGAAAGAAGACCCCCGTGTCACGAAAATTGGCAAGTTTATTCGGAAAACGAGTATCGATGAATTACCACAATTATTAAATGTACTAAAAGGTGAAATGAGTTTAGTTGGACCGCGTCCACCGCTTCCAAGAGAGGTAAAAGAATATACTTTGTATGATAAACAGAGATTGCTTGTTACACCAGGTTGTACAGGACTATGGCAAGTTACAGAGAGAAATAGTGTTGGTTTTGCAGAGATGGTGGAATTAGATTTAACTTATATTAAAAAGCGTAATATTAGGTTTGATTGTAAGTTAATATTAAAGACGGTATTAGTTTTAGTTGGTTCAAAAGATGCCTATTGATGAATAGTTCAATTAATAGGTCAGATTTAAAAAGTGGTAGTTGGTACACTAACTTGTATTTAAGTATAAAATGTCTGCAAGGGAGATTTTTAATATGAATATAGCGGTAGTAGGGACTGGATACGTAGGTCTAGTGACAGGTGTAGGTTTATCAGAAGTAGGACATAGTGTTACTTGTATTGATATGGATGAAAAAAAAGTGGAGAAAATGCAAGATGGACAATCACCAATTTATGAGCCTGGTTTAGATGAGTTAATGCTGAAAAACATCGAGGCTGGACGCTTAAATTTTACTACAGACCATCTAACAGCATTTAAGGAAGCTCAAGTCATTTATATAGCGGTAGGTACTCCTGAAAATGAAGATGGAACAGCAAACTTAACTTATGTTAATCAAGTTATAGAACAAATTGCTCAAAATGTAAAACGAGATATTATAGTAGTAACAAAAAGTACAGTACCTGTAGGAACTAATCATTATATTAAAGATAGATTAAAAGGGTTATTAGTGGAAGGTATTAAAATTGAGGTAGTATCAAATCCAGAGTTCCTTCGAGAAGGATCTGCCGTTTATGATATATTCAACGGTGATCGTATTGTAATTGGTGCTGAATGTGATGAAGCATTAGAAGTAATGCGTAAGGTTAATAAACCTTTTGGTATTCCTATATATGAAACCGATATTTGTAGTGCTGAAATGATTAAATACGCCTCTAATGCATTTTTAGCTACAAAAATTAGTTTTATTAATGAAATTGCTAACGTATGTGAAAAAGTAGGTGCTGATGTAGAGAAGGTAGCCCTTGGAATGGGATTAGATAGCCGTGTTGGTAATCAATTCTTAAAAGCTGGAATTGGTTATGGGGGCTCTTGTTTCCCAAAAGATACAAAGGCACTTAAAAAAATCGCAGAAAATGTAGACTATGATTTTAGCTTGTTAAGTTCGGTTATTCAATTTAACAATAAGCAACAAAGGAAGTTACTTGATCAGGCTATAAAGGATTTTGGGACATTAGAAGGAAAAAAAGTAGGTATATTAGGACTAACTTTTAAGCCTAATACAGATGATATGCGAGAAGCAGCTTCATTAGTTATTATCCCAGAACTTATAGAAATGGGTGCACATGTAAAAGCTTATGATCCAATAGCAATTGATAATGCAAAGAAAATCTTACCTAGTACAATAGAATATGTGAATGAAGTAATAGAAGCGATTAAAGATACAGAAATTGTATTTATTTTAACAGAATGGGATGAAATTAAATCTATACCATTAGAAAAATTTGGAATAGAAATGAAAGATCCAAATATATATGATGGCAGAAATTGTTTTGGAATTGAAGCTGTGAAGAATAGTGATATAAACTATTTTTCAGTAGGAAGAGAAGCTATTAAAAGAAGCAGTGTAAGGGTTTAGTTTAAATTGTAATTTTTAACTAGAGATTTGTAAAAAAGTTAGTAGTAATTATATAAGGTATATGAAGGAGGGGGAATATTGAAAATATGTTTTGCTGCTTCATCAGGGGGACATCTAGAGCAATTAATGATGCTACATCCAATGATGAAAGATCATGATAGTTTTATTTTGACAGAGAAGACAAATTACCAATTTAATTCAAAAGGCATTAAGTCTTATGATGTCATTCAAATTAATAGAAGGGAATTCTCCTTCTTTTTTAAATTTATTATTTTAGTTTTTCAGTCTATATTTATTTTATTGAAAGAGAAACCGGATGTTGTTATCTCTACTGGAGCATTAGCGACAGTGCCCATGTGTTTATTAGCTAAGTTGTTTAAGAAGAAATTAATTTTTATAGAATCCTTCTCTAAAATCACTTCACCGACTATTACAGGTAAATTGATGTATAAGTATGCAGATTTATTCTTAGTGCAATGGGAAGATATGAAACAATTTTATCCAGATGCAACTTATGGAGGCGGAATATATTGATTTTTGTAACAGTAGGTTCCCAAAAATTCCAATTTAATAGATTGTTAGAAGAAGTTGATCGTTTAGTTGAAGAAAAAAAAATAAAACCAGATGAAGTGTTTGCTCAAATTGGTTATTCAACATACGAACCACGTTATTACTCATACAAGAAATTTTTAAATAAAGAAGAATTTTTGGATTTAATGTTTAAAAGTGAAATAGTGATTACTCATGGAGGAACAGGTTCTATTATAAACGGGGTAAAACAAGAAAAGAAAGTAATAGGTGTTCCTCGAACTGTAGAATATGGTGAACATGTAGACAATCACCAATTTGAAATAATTGAGCAATTCACAAATTCAAACTTAATATATGGAATTTCAGATGTTAAAGAACTAGAAAAATCATTAGATGTTGTGAAAGAAATGAATTTCAAAAAATATCAATCTAATACTAGTAATATTATTGATATACTTGAGACGTTTTTAAAAAAGACTCTATAATACATATAACTAAAAATATATAGAAATAGGTGAGCGAATGAAAGTTATCATGATTGGATCTCACATACGTGTAACAGGTGGGATTACCAGAGTGGTAAAGAACTATATACAAGCGGGCCTTAATGAGAAAACTGATTTAGAATATTTTCCAACTTATTATGGTAGTAATCATTTTGTAAATATAGTTTATTTTATCATTCAATATGTAAAGTTGTTCTTTAAACTTAATATACTAAAAAATAAATATGATATAGCTCATATTCATATGTCGTATAGAGGAAGTTTTATTCGAAAAAGTAAAATTATAAAGATGTTGCATAAGAATGGTATTCCAATTGTATTACATATGCACGGCTCTCAATTTAAAGATTTTTATAATGAAAGTTCGGATAAAAGAAAGAAAGATATTGTGGATGCATTAAACAAGGTAACCGTGATATTAGCTTTAGGAGAGCAGTGGAAAGAATACTATAAATCAATTAGTACAGCGAAAGTGGTTTCTTTAGATAATGCAGTTTTTCCGAAAAACGTCAGCAGCAATTCCCAGGATGCAGTTTATATCACAACAATGGGAGTGCTTTCTCAAAGAAAAGGTACATATGATTTGATTGAGGTAGGCGCTAAATTAAAAGGAAAAATAGATAACAAATATAAATTTGTTTTAGCCGGTGATGGAGAAATCGATAAGGTCAAAAAGAAAATTGCTGAAATGGAATTAGAGGATTTGTTTGTTGTTCCAGGTTGGATATCAGATGAGACTAAGATAGAAGAAATTTATCGAAAAAGTGCCATTTATGTACTACCATCCTATAATGAAGGCATGCCAATGTCTATATTAGAAGCAATGAGTTACGGTTTACCTGTTATATCTACCGATGTTGGTTCTATTGCTTCTGTTGTAGAAGAAGATAATGGATTTGTGATAAAACCGGGAGATGTAACAGAATTAGCAGATAAAATCATTTATTTATTAAATAATCCACATAATATGGAATCTTTTGGTGAAAATAACACAAAAAAAATATCTGAAAAATATAATGTATATAATTCTTTGGAGAAGGTTTATTTATTATACGAGGAAATAATAAAAAATAAATAAGTTACTTTTTAGTTAATAATTTTTAGTGAGTATTTCTTTATTATAAATTTTAAAGGTACATATAATAGAGATATAAGCATAAAGAGAAGAAATGTTAGGCTATTGTGTTTATAGCTAGTAAAATAATATAGAAATAAAATTAGTTTTTCGGAAATAAGAAAGATAAAAAAGGAAATTATATTTATTTTGGTTTTACGTAAAATTGAAAGTACTGTAAAACTCCAAGTGAATGTAATAGATAGGAATAGAGTAATGAATAAAATAATTGTAGGTAGTGTATTCTTTTTTTCTTATTTTCTTATTATGGGAAATAAGTTCAATAATATATATGTATACCCATCTGCTTTGATATGTTTTATTTATATTATGTATACCTTATTTAATTTATTAAAGGTAAAACGCATAAAGATTAATATAACTAAACAAGAATTGACAATGATAGTGGCACTTATGGTGTATATGCTATTTACATTAGTAATAGGGTTATATATGGGAATTGAGAATAAATCTATATATAAAGTATATCTAAATAATTTATATATTATAACATTTATATTTATTCTTGTTTTTTTTAAGTGGACAGATGATTTTTCGATTAGATTCGCTAGAATCTTTAGTTATATATTAATTATTATGGGAATAATGGGTATTTTCTTGTATATTAAAGGAATCTATGGAATTAATATTACTTTTACTTCGCCATTTTTCACCACGTATGATGAGAATACCATGATGCATTATTTTAACGAAGTTAGGCTGCAATCAATATTCTCACAAAAAACAAAGTATGCCTTTTATTGTCTAACAGGAATGTTCTTGTTAAAAATTAATCCATATTTAGATGTGAAAATACGTTGGATTGGAATAATAATATTAGCCATTAATGTTGTACTTACAAATTCGATGATGTCTCTTGTAGCGATGGCGGCATTAATAGTTACGTTTATTAATTATAAAAAAATTAACAAATATTTTAGATATCTTATTGCTTTTGCTACAATTTTGGGAGCTTCTATATGTAGTTTACTAGTGTTAAATTATACTTCAAATATACGAGATTTAAGTAGTTGGGGCTCAAGGAAATATATTTGGGAGGGTGCACTAGATCTTTTAAAACAAAATCCTTATGGAGTGATAGACAATTGGTATTTATATAGAATAAATACATATTTTCAAGGCGCACATAATGTGTTTTTAAATGAATTTCTCGATTACGGAATTATAGGTGGTAGCATATTCTTGCTTGTTTATTGTCTCTTTTTCTACAATTTATTTAAAATTGATAAGAGAACGATAGGCTTCTTTTTAGCTACGACAATATTATTTATGGTTGATAATGTTTATTATTGGGAGATAATTCCTGTTTTTTGGTTCTCTTATTTAATAATCAAAGTTTTCTTGAATAGTAATGAGGAATTAACTGATGTGAAATCCGTCAAAACGTAAATTAGAATAATTTTTTAGTAAAAGGTAGCAAAATGCTTATTTGCTACCTTTTATTAATGAAATTAAAAAGATGCAGGAAATTATAAGAGGTAAATAAATATGAAAAAAATTTTACTTGTACCAAAGAGTCAATATGGATATAACACGGATTATTTGAAAATGGTTGATTATTTAGCTGATCAAAATATAGAGATTGATATATATTGTTTCGATAACGGAAACGCTAAAGTGAAAATTCCGAATAATGTTAATTTGGAATATGTATCACGTAGTAAAAATAAATTTATTAATTATGTCAAATATAATTTAGGTATAATTAAATATATTATGAAAAATAGAAAAGAATATAATTGGATTATTATAAGCGGAACAATTGAATATTGTGGTCTTATTCCAATGTTAATGAAAAAAATAACACCTGGAACAAAATGGATAATGGATATTCGAACATGTGCTGTGTTTGCCAGTGAAAAGAAAAGACGTTTTTATGATAATGCCATGAAGTGGTCTACAAGGTTTTTTGATCATGTTACAGTTATTTCTAATTTGTTAGCAAAAAAATTACAAATACCAAAGTATACGTTATTACCTTTAGGAGCAAACCGCATTGTTGATATAAGCCAAAAAGAGCTTAATAAAGGTGAGATTAGATTTCTATATGTGGGGACATTTGAGAATAGAAATTTTGAAAATGTTATTAAAGCGTATGATATTTTTTGTAAAAGAGTAGGTAAGGGTATAAAAACCCAATTTGATATAGTTGGTTTTGCATATACGGAAAAATATCAACAAAAAGTTATAAGAGCAATAGATGATGCAGAAAATAAAGACAAGATACAATATCATGGTAGAAAGAGCCACGATGAAATAAGAGATCTTTTCAGACAAGCAACAGTAGGTTTTTCTTATGTACCAATTACAGATTACTATGACGTACAACCTCCTACTAAAACATATGAATATATTATTAATGGAATTGTATGTATAGGTACTAATACAAAAGCTAATGCAGAAATTATTAATAGTACAAACGGAATACTGATTAATGACGATATAAATAGCATTGTTAATGGGATGGAAAGGGTTTTGGAAGGTATCTCTAAATACAATGTATTAAAATTAGCAGCAACTGTTGAGTATTATGAATGGGAAAAAATAGAATCCCGATTTTATAGATTTTTAAAGGAAATAGACATTAAAGATAACTAAAAAATAATTTATTAGTTATTATCTTGTTTCTAGATGGATTTAAATTCTATTGATGGTAGGTTAAAAAATGAAAAATATATTATTTGTCATCCCTTATCTAGGTGGTGGAGGAGCAGAAAGAGTATTAATAGATTTAATGAATGTCTTAAATCGACAACAAAAATACAATATTACCCTTTTTACAATTGGAAGCGGCATATTAGATGATCAATTAGATAGTGAAATAAAACATGTTAAATTGGTTAAAGTAAATTTAGCTAATCAGGACATGTTTTCAAAAATAAAAATTAAAGTAATTTTTAAGTTATTGAAAATGTTGAGTCCAGCAAGGATGAGGAGCTTCTTAAATCAATTTTTAAGAGGGAAATTTGATATTGAAATAGCTTTCTTAGAAGGCTTTCCAATAAAATTTGTATCGCAAAGTAATTCGAAAAAAATAGGTTGGATACACACAGATTTAAATCGGTTTAATTATTGTAAATCATACTTTAAAAGTAAATCTGAAGAGATGGATAGCTATTCGAAAATGGATAAGATAGCTTTTGTATCTGAGTTATGTAAAGAAGGGTACCTAGAATATTTTAATCATATTGATAATCATAATAATCTCTATGTAATAAAGAACCTTCTTAATATAGAGCGAATTATAGCTTTATCTAAGGAAAGTGTAAATTTAGATTTTAAGTATATTTGTAGTGTTGGTAGATTAAGTGATGAAAAAGGATTCGATCGCTTAATTAAGGGATATTATAGGCTAAAGGACGAAGGGCATATAAATAATCTTAAATTAGTGATAATAGGTAGTGGAAAGAAAGAAAATGATTTAAAGAACCTTGTTGCAAATTTAAAACTAGAAGGGGATATTCTGTTTATACCATTCAATAAAAATCCATATAAGTACATACGGAATAGTGAATTCTTTGTTTCATCTTCAAGGGTAGAAGGTTACCCTACAGTTGTTTTAGAAGCATTAATTCTTGAAAAATCGGTGATTGCTACTAATACAGGTGCGGCTACAATTTTAAATGCTGGGGAATTCGGTTTAGTAGTTCCAAATAATTCAGATGGAATTATAGATGGTATGAAAGAATTAATATGTAATAGACCATTGTATACAACAAAAGCATTATCTGGAAAGAAAATGGTATTAGACCAAAATCAGCACAAGCTGAGTGGAATTATTGAATTTCTTGAGCGATAGAAAAAGGAAAGTTACTATTATCTATAATGAAAATATATTATTAGAAGAAATCTTAAGAGTATTTATTGAATGCCGATGAGTAATAGGGGGGAAATATTTGAAGAAAATTTTATTTATTATAGGGCAATTAGGTGCAGGTGGAGCAGAGAGAGTTCTAGTGGATGTTGCAAATAATTTATCAAGGAATAGAGATTATTCTGTGACTGTTTTTACCTTTTGTAAAAATAAATTAGATAATCAACTTTCAGAAAAAGTAAAGCATGTTAGTTTATTTAATATAAGTGCCAGTTCAAGAAGAATTAGTGATAGAATTTTAAATCGGTTTATCATAATTAATTTTTTCAAGTTATGCCAAAAGATTGATGCAAATTATATACGAAAAATAATGAGTTATCGTTTGAAAGAAAATTATGATGTTGAGATTGGTTTTGTTGAAGGGTTACCTATTAAAATATCTTCTTCTTTAGATCATATTAAATCTAGAAAACATATCGGATGGATTCATACAGATTTAAGCAGACACAACCATGCTGAAAACTTTTTTAAAAACTATTCAATAGAAACAGAAATATACGATAGTTTGGATAATATGGTTTTTGTATCAGAACAATCGGAAAAAGGCTATAATGCATACTTTAATAAAAAACATAATGGTAGTGCTATTATTCCAAATTTCATAGATTGCGAACGTATTAAAACATTAGCTGAAGAAAAATGCGAACTAAGTTTTAAATATATTTGTTCTGTTGGAAGATTAGTGAAAGAAAAGGGATTTGATAGATTAATCAAAGCATATGCGATCTTAAGAAAAAAGGATAAGATTAAGGATTTTAAATTAGTTATAATTGGTAGTGGTTATGAAGAAAATAAATTAAAACAATTAGCAGTCGACCTAGGGATTGGGGAAGATGTTATATTTATACCCTTTGTAGAAAACCCATATAAGTATATTAAAAATAGTGAGTTTTTTATATCTTCATCGAGAGTTGAAGGGTATTCCTTAGTTGTAGCAGAAGCAATTCTTTTAGAGGTTCCAGTGGTGTCAACAAGGACTGGAACGGTTAGCATACTTGGTGAAAGTGAGTATGGTTTGATTGTAGATAATACAACAGAAGGTATTATCGAAGGGGTAAAGCAGTTAACTAGCGATATTCATTCCTTTAAATGTAGGGCAAGTAAAGGAAGTATAGAGGTTGAAACAATTAATCGAGAAAATATGAAAAAAGTAATTTCTTTAATTGAGAACTAAGTGCAGAAAATATTAAACATGAGAGATGTGTCATAAATCATGAGTAGTTTAACCAGAAATACAATTTATAGTTTTATAAATCAAATAGTATTATTAATTATACCTTTTATAACTTTTCCTTATATTTCAAGAGTATTAGGACCAGGAAACTATGGAACTATTAATTATGCAACTAGTATAGTAACTATTTTTGCCGTATTTGCGGGAACAGGATTAATTGGATATGCAACACGTGAAATAGCTATAGTTAGTAATGATAAAGAAAAACTAAGTTTGAAATTTCAAGAATTATTTATTATACAACTAGTATTGACAATTATTATGTTGTGTTTATACGGAGCGTTTTTATTTAATAATACAGAAATGAGAAGTGAATTTCTCATCTTCTTTATTACGGGATTAACAATGTTAACTAATTTATTTACTTTTCAATGGTTTTTTGTGGGTATAGAAAAATTTAAATATATTACAACACGTGATCTTGTGGTGAAAATTATTTTTGTTCTTTGTGTATTTATATTCATCAAAGAAAAAAATGATTACCTATTATATGTTGTATTAAATTTGGGGAGTTTTATGCTGACGGCCTCTTTAAACAGTTGGTATTTATTAAAGTTTGTTAAACTGAAAAAAGGAAAATTATCTTTAAAAAACCACCTAAAACCAGTGCTTTTAGCATTAGTCATTTCGTTTATAAGTACAGTTACATTACAATTAAATTCAGTTCTCTTAGGAACCATTGCTGTAAAGGCAAAACTAGGAGTTTATAATGTGGGTATAAAAATGACAACAATGTTAGTAGCTATTGTTTCAAATGCGTTTGCTGTATTATTACCAAGGCTTAGTTATTTGAATAGCAATGATGACCATAGCTCACAGCAGAAAATCTTAAATAAGAGTGGACATTTTTTAGGCATTGTTTCAATACCAGTGTGCATAGGTTTTATTTTATATTCAGATTTAATAATAAATACTCTCTTTGGGCAATCTTATTCAGGCGCTATAATAGTATCACAAATTACATCAGTATGTTTAGTAATAATGCCACTGGTAGCAATTTATGCATATTATTTGTATTCTGCTAGCAAAGAACATATATCCATATATGCCATGATAATAGCCTTAGTTATTAATGTTATTGCAAATATTATTTTGACAACAAAGTATTTTGTCGTTGGTGCAGCGATTACATTTGTATTAACAGAGTTCTCTAAGTTAGTGGTTTATTATTTCTTTTTAAGAAGATTGGGTATGAATTCTAGGTTGTTTTCAAAGAATTACTTATCATATTGCTTTATATCTATTATAACAATTGTAGTACCGTATATAATATTTAGCCCTAAAGGGATATTTTCATCTGTATTTACTATAATAGGTAGTGTTATTTTTTATTTTATTTCATTGGGAATACTTAAGGATAAGTATTTTATGGATTGTGTCCAGATTATAAAAAATATGTTGGTCCGTAGAGGAAGTAAATAAATTTTGACAATATAAGATTGACTACTTTAATAGATAACTGATAAATTAAGATATGAAATGGATTATAAGAATATAAAGAAGGTATAAAATATGAAAAAGAAAATTATATTTTGGATTCTAGGTATTGTTGGTGTTCTTATCGTTGCAGGTGGTGCATATGCATATAGCGTTTATTCTAATGTATCTAATACTTTAGATGCGGTGCATAAACCGCTAGAACGTGATAAGTCTGAAAAACGTGATCAAAAAGTAGATGTTGCAGATAAAAAGCCTATTTCTATTTTATTAATGGGAACAGATCAAAGAGAAAGTGAAACATCAAGATCTGATTCATTGATGTTATTTACTTTGAATCCTCAAAAAAAATCAATGAAGATTACAAGTATTCCCCGTGATACTTATACAGAAATCATTGGTAAAGGTAAAAAAGATAAGATTAACCATGCTTATGCTTTTGGTGGTATTGATATGGCTGTAAAAACAACGGAGAATTTTCTTAATGTACCAGTCGATCATTACATTGAAGTGAATATGGCTGGTTTTAAAGATATTGTGGATGCTGTTGGTGGCGTTGATGTAAATAACGATTTAGATTTTACATCAAGGGATACACACTTTGCTAAAGGTGAAATTCATTTAGATGGTGAAAAAGCTTTAAAATATACTCGTATGCGTTATGAAGATCCACGCGGTGACTTCGGTCGTCAAATGCGCCAACGTCAAGTTATTCAAGCTGTAATTAAAAAGGGCGCAAGTGTATCGTCTCTATCAAGCTACGGTGATGTATTAAAAGCAATTGAGAAAAACGTAAAAACAAGTTTAACGCAAGATCAAATGTTTGATATTCAAAAGAATTATAAAGATTGCATGCAGAATAGTGAAGAGATTCAAATCCCAGGTGACGGCCACAAAGCCGCCGATGGTATTTGGTACTATTATGTTCCAGATGCAGCAAAACAAGATTTAACGAATAAATTAAAAGCGCATCTTGAATTAACTAAGTAATATGTAACAACCCAACTCCTTTGGAAGGAGTTGGGTTTATTTTTGCATGGATTTATATTAATATTATATGTTGTGAGATTAATAGATGAGGTGAATCGATGAATAAGAAAGCAGTACTTGTCCTTGTTATTTTTGTATTGTTTGTAGCTTCGATTGTGAGCGGTAAATTGTACTGGAATAAGAAGATTGCGAATGCAACAGGACAAACGAGTGAAGTAACGAAAACAAAGGCTGAAGTAAAAGATAGCAAGGCAAAGAAAGAAGAGAAAAAGGAAGAAAAAAAACAAGATGCGAAATCATCTTTTAATGAGGCATACGCGAAGAACTTGCCAGATGCAGTGAAAGAGAAGTTAAAGAAAGCCGCTGAGGATAAAAAGGCAGTAAACCTTGTTATTGTTGGTGACGAAGCTTCTTCATCTGAAAAAAGTGCTTGGGCAGCTAAGTTAACTGCGAATTTAGAAACTGCTTACGGTAAAGGTTTATGGAATGTGACTGTAAAGGAATATAAGGGTGAAAGCACAGAAGAGTTAATTACGAATAAACGTGATAAAGAGATTGCAAAAGAGAATCCAGATGTGATTTTATTTGAACCACCGTTTATTACTGATAACGGTAAAACTGGTAATGGAAACTCTGTTGTGAATACACAGAAGTTCGTTCAAGCACTTTCTACTAGTGCAAAGGGTGCTACGATTATGATTCAACCATCAAATCCAGTGTATGGTGCGAAGAATTATCCGAAATCGATTGAAGCATTAAAACAATTTGCGACGCAAAATAATTATACATATATTGATCATTGGGGAGCATGGCCGGATGCAACAACAAAGGCTATTTTACCGTACTTACAAGAAGAATTTGGTTTCCCAAGTGCTAAAGGTCATGATGTTTGGGCTCAATATGTAACGAATTATTTCATAGCTAAATAAAATCTGTGAGAAGAAAATCATTTGTTTTAATAAAGGATAAATGATTTTCTTTTTTATTAAGGTTTAATAATATTGGAGGTTTAATTATGGGAATACTTGTAACAGGTGGAGCAGGATATATTGGTAGTCATACATGTGTAGAATTACTAAATAGCGGTTACGAAATTATAGTAGTGGATAATCTTTCGAATAGCTCGGTAGAATCTATAAATCGAGTGAAAGAAATAACAGGAAAACAATTTAAGTTTTATAAAGAAGATATTTTAAATCGCGAAGCGCTTGACGCAATTTTTGAAGAAAATGAAATTGAAGCAGTTATTCACTTTGCAGGATTTAAAGCTGTAGGGGAGTCAGTAGCGATTCCATTAACATATTATCATAACAACATTACAAGCACGTTAGTGCTATGTGAAGT